>NZ_CP054856.1:3340924-3989566 GCF_018417475.1 Novosphingobium decolorationis | reverse complement strand
CGCGCTGGCGCGGCGGGCCGCGCCCGTGCCCACGACCGAACCGGTGATGGCGTGCGTGGTCGAGACGGGAATGCCCATGGCGCTCGCCCCGAAGACGACGATGGAACCGGCCGTCGAGGCGCAGAAACCCGAGTGGTGGTTGAGCTTGGTCAGCTTGGAGCCCATCGTCTTGATGATCTTCCAGCCCCCCGACAGCGTGCCCAGAGCAATCGCGGTGTAGCAGGAGAGCACGACCCATTCGGGTACGTGGAAACCACCCTCAAGGTGCCCGGTCGAGTAGAGCAGAACCGCGATGATGCCCATGGTCTTCTGCGCGTCGTTGCCCCCATGGCTGATCGAATAGGCCGCCGAGGAAAACAGGTGCAGCGCCTTGAAGACGGTAGTCGAACCGCGCGGGCTGGTACCCTTGAACAGCCAACTGGTCAGCAGCATCAGCACCATCGCGATCACAAAACCGATCATCGGCGAAAGGAAGATCGCCACAACCGTCTTGGTCGTTCCCGAGCTTTCGACCACCCCGAAGCCGCCATGCATCATGCCCGCGCCCAGAAGGCCGCCGATCAGTGCATGGCTGGAGCTGGAGGGAATGCCCTTGAGCCAGGTGACGACGTTCCAGAACATCGCCCCTACCAGCGCCCCGAAGACCACCGCGGGTGTGATCGCGTCGGCATCGACGATGCCCTTGCCCACCGTCTCGGCAACGTGAAGACCCACGAACCAGTAGGCGATGAAGTTGCCGCTCGCGGCGAAGAGCACCGCGACCACCGGCGAAAGCAGACGCGTGGCCACCACGGTCGCAATGGCGTTGGCCGCATCGTGCAGGCCGTTCAGGAAGTCGAAGGCCAGCGCAAGGCCGACGAGGCCGATCAGCAGCGGCAAGGCGAGCGTGTGATCCATGGGATAAGGCTACGGCTCAGGCGTGGTCGATGACGAGACCGTCGATCTCGTTGGCGAGATCCTCGAAACGGTCGACGACGCGCTCGAGGCGCTTGAACATTTCCTGGCGCACGATGAAGTGCAGCGGCTCGGTCTGCTGGCTCGCCTTGTAGACGCGCTTGAGACCCGCGGCGTGGATATCATCGGCATGGCCTTCCATGCGCACCAGGCGCTCAGTCAGCTCGTGCAGGCGGTGGCCGTTGTCCGCGATCTTGCGCAGGAGCGGCATGATCTCGGCAGTAAGGCGCGCGGCATCGACGATGATCGCGGCCATATCGACCATCTCGGGCTCGAATTCCTCGACCTCGTAGAGGCTGACCGCGCCCGCAACCTGCTGCATCTCGTCGATGGCATCGTCCATCGTGGTGATAAGGCTGGTGATCGCCGAGCGGTCGAAGGGCGTCAGGAAGGTGCGGCGGACCGACTGGAGCACCTCGCGGGTGATCTCGTCGGCGTCGTGTTCACGCTCCTCGATCTCGCGGATGTGCTGGTTGCGGCCCTGCCCGCCCTGCGCGAGGCGTGCCAGCGCGTCAGCGCCCGCGACGAGCGTTGCGGCCTGCTTCTCGAAAAGGTCGAAGAACTCACCCTGCTGGGGGAGAAGCTTCTGAAACCAGGCGAACATTGCATTGACTCCTGTCCTGTCGGCCATGGCCGAGAACACCCGTGCGGGGCTGGCGGCGGCGCGGAACTCGCTCGCACCGAAAGAGCGGATAAGCGCCCTCAGATCTTCCTCGTCGACCGCCTCGGCGGCCTCGGTCAGCGAGAACCAGCGCCGGTCGCGCTGGTGCTGCTCGTCCCAGGTCTCCAGCATCTCGGTGACGGCGAAGGGAAAGACATCGACATCGGCCCAGACCCGCGCGCCCGAAGCGCGACGCTTGCGATAGCGGAAGGAGCCGAGCGGAATGGGGCAGACCGCGCCGAGCACGCCGGCCTCTTCCTCGGCTTCCTGCGCGGCGGCCGCGTGCGGGCTCTTGCCCTTCATCAGCCCGCCCTTGGGGATCACCCAGCGGCGTGTCTCGCGCGAGGTGATGAGGAGGATCTGGACGGGGGCGTCGATCGCCGGGCTTTCGCTGCGATATGGAAGAACGGCAATCTGACGCACAATGTGTCCCTTGGCTCCTGGGCTGGCGGAAGGTGGCCCGGATCGGCCGATTCGGGCCGGGGCCGCCGCCCGATACCTGCCCGCAGGCTGTCACGCAATCGTCACAGTCCCGGATTTGCGGGACGCGACGCAGATGCGCCACACTCCGCAGCTCTCAGAGACGCGAGTCCCCCAGGACTGCAGCACGCAACTCGGCGATCCCCAAGCCTTTTTCCGAACTCGTGACATGCACGAAGGGAAACGCGGCCGGGTGCTTGCGCGCTTCGGCCAGTGTCTCGGCGTGAACCTTCTCCAGTTCGGTCGCCTTGATCTTGTCGGCCTTGGTGAGGACGATGCGGTAGCCCACGGCGGCCTCGTCCAGCATTTTCATCATCTCGGCGTCGACCGCCTTCACGCCGTGGCGCGAATCGACGAGCAGCAGGTTGCGCTTGAGCACCACGCGGCCACGCAGGTAATCGCGTACCAGGCGGCGCCACTTCTCGACGATCGCAAGCGGCGCCTTGGCAAAGCCATAGCCCGGCATGTCGACCAGCCGGAAGTTGAGCGGTTCGCCCACTTCGAAGAAGTTGAGCTCCTGCGTGCGCCCCGGCGTCACCGAAGTGCGCGCAATCGCCTTGCGCCCGGTGAGCGCGTTCAGGAGCGAGGACTTGCCCACGTTCGAGCGGCCGCAGAACGCGATCTCCGGCGCGGTCGGATCGGGCAGGAACTTGAGGTCCGGCGCGCTCTTGAGGAACGTGACGGGGCCCGAGAAGAGCTTGCGCGCCTCCTCGATCAGCGCCTCGTCGCGCTCTTCCTTGCCGCCGAGATAATCCTGTGCGTCCACTTAGGCCTTGCCCTTCTTTTCACGCGCCTTGGCGCGAGCGCTGTCCTCGGCAACCTTCTCGGTCTGTGCCTTGAGCTGGGGATGGCGCGAATAGAGATACTTCTGCTGCGCAATCGTGAGCAGGTTCGAGGTGATCCAGTAGAGCAGCAGGCCCGAGGCGAACGGCGCCATCACGAACATCATGAACCAGGGCATGATCATGAAGATCTGCTGCTGGGTCGGGTCCATCTGCGCCGGGTTCAGGCGGAACTGCAGGAACATGGTCACGCCCAGCAGCAGCGCCAGCACACCAATCCCCAGGAAGCTCGGCGGATCGAACGGGATCAGGCCGAAGAGGTTGAGGATGTGCAGCGGATCGGGCGCGGACAGGTCCTTGATCCACAGGATGAAGGGCTGGTGGCGCATCTCGATCGCAAGGATCAGCGTCTTGTACAGCGCGAAGAACACCGGGATCTGAAGCAGCATGGGAAGACAGCCCGCGAGCGGGTTCACGCCTTCTTCCTTGTACAGCTTCATCACCTCCTGCTGCTGCTTCTGCTTGTCGTCCTTGTAGCGCTCCTGGATCGCCTTCATCTTGGGCTGAACGGCGCGCATGGCGGCCATCGAAGCGAAGCCGCGCTGGGCAATCGGGAACATGATGCCGCGCACGATGGCGGTCAGCAGGATGATCGCGACGCCAAAGTTGCCGACAAGGCTGAAGAGCTTCACGAGCAGCCAGAAGATCGGCTTCTCGAACCAGCGGAACCAGCCCCAGTCGATGGCGAGGCCGAAGTTGGTGATCCCCTGCGCTTCATAGGCGTCGAGCACGTTGTGCTCCTTGGCGCCGGCGAAGAGCTTGGTCGTGCGGCTCAGCTTCTGGCCGGGCTGGAGCGCCTGCTGCGCGTACACGAGGTCGGCGCGGAACAGGTCGTTGCCAAGCGCGCGGTAGGTGCCCTCGGCCTTGGCACCGACCGGCGCCAGGGTCGACATCCAGTAGACGTCGGTGAAGCCGATCCAGTCCGCGTTGCCCGCGGTCTCGATGGTCTTCTCCTCGGCAATGTCGTCGTAGTCGGTGCCGAACGAAACGGAACCATCAAACGCGCCGACGGGACCCGAGTGGACCTGGAAGCTGTCGAGGCTGGCGGTCTTGTCGGTACGGTTGATGAGCGCGAAAGGCTGCACGATCACGGGGGCCTGGCCGGCGTTCGCCACCGACTGCTCGACCGTGAGCATGTAGTTGTCATCGACCTTGTAGGTCAGCGCAAAGGTCTGGCCCTTGCCGTTGTCCCAGGTCAGCGTGACGGGCGTGGAGGGGGTCAGCTTGGCGCCGTCCTTCACGCTCCACACGGTGCCCGCGTTGGGCGCCGCAGCACCCTCGCCCACCCAGCCGAACTGGGCGAACTGCTGCGCGGGCGTGCCCGAAGGGGAGTAAAGACGGACGGGGCCCGAATCCTTGTCCACCGTCTCGCGGTGCTCGTTGAGTACCAGGTCATCGATCAGGCCACCGACCAGGTTGATCGAGCCCGAAACCGCCGGAGCCTCGATCGCCACGCGCTCACCCGCGGCCAGCGCGCTCTTGAGGTCCTTCTTTTCCAGCGCCACGGCGGCCGCGTCGCGAAGGCCGCCCTCGCGGGTCGGCTTGCCGGGCTTGGTCGCGTCCTCGGCCCCGCCGGCCTCGACCGTCTTCGTGGGCGTCTTGGCCTGCGGATAGAAATAGCCGACACCGGCCTCCCACCCGAAAAGCACAAGCGCCGTCAGCACGACCGCTAGAATGATATTACGCTGGTTTTGCACGAAGGCTTTCCTGTCGTCGTCTCGTCAGTGGCAACAGCGGTCCGCCGATGCGGTCTCGCTCTTGGATTGGTTTTGCGTTCCGGGCACCGGATCGTAGCCGTGCCCGCCCCATGGGTTGCAGCGCAATAGACGCCATATCGCATAGCATCCACCCTTAATCGCACCGTGGGCACGCACCGCCTCGATGGCGTACTGCGAGCAGGACGGCGCAAAGCGGCAGGTGGGCGGCAGCACCGCCGAAGGGCCGAGCTGCCAGGCCCGCGCAATGGCGATCAGCAGCAGGCCGGGCAGCCGCGCGATGAGGGCCAGCAGCCGCTTCACGGCGCCACAGGCTCCGGCGCCGAAGAGCTGGCCTGTCCGCCCTTTGCCGACCCCTTGCCCCGGTCCGCGCTTGAATGCTTGCGGGGAGGTCGCTTGCCCCGGCGGGGCCCGCGCGGGGGATCGCCCTTGCCGTCCCGCGCCCGCCCGAGCGCGGCGACAAGCTCTTCGCGCAGAAGCGAGAAGTCGCGTTCGATGCCGTTTTCCCGGCCGATCAGGACGTGGTCGGTATCGGGCAGGCCGTGCTCAGGCAGAAGCTCGCGCAGGAGCGCCCGGAAGCGGCGCTTCATGCGGTTGCGTACAACGGCGTTGCCGATTCGCTTGGTCACCGTGATCCCGGCGCGCACGCCCTTGCCCGCGTTGCGATTCGCAAGCAGTACGAAACCCGCGCGCGCCACCCGCGTGCCGCTGTTGGCCGCAAGGAAATCGGAGCGCTGGCTCAGGATCTGGTAGGGTTTCTGGGTCATGGCAAGCCGGAGCCTACCGCGGCGCGGCAGGCGGGCAAGCTCTCATCGGGCGAATCGCCAACCTGCCTCGACCGACAGGCCGGGGCAGCGGCGGATTCCCAAACGACGGCGGCCCGCGCAATCACCGAAAGCCTCCTCAAGGAGACCCTGGCGCCTGCGCGGGCCGCGACGTTCATTTCCACCTTCCGGGCGCGCGCCCGGAAAGCGGGAATGCCAATAAGATCAGGCCGAAAGCTTCTTGCGGCCGCGAGCGCGGCGCGCGCGAAGCACCTTGCGGCCACCGACGGTCGCCGTGCGTGCGCGGAAGCCGTGACGGCGGGCGCGGACAAGGCGGCTGGGCTGGAAAGTGCGCTTCATGTCAGTCCTCGAATAGTTCAATTGGCCCGTTCAAGGACCGAACAAAAAGGCCGCCTGCTGCGAGACGACCCCAAATCAGATGCGCGCCGATACGTGAGCTGGAAAAGAGAGTCAAGTTGAGGCCCGCGATTCGTTGACCCCAAGGCCGATTTCTTGCGCTTTTGATCTGGCCGTGCTGTTTCTTCCTGGCAGCCGCCCCCTGCCCATCGACGCCCCAGGGCAACCAGCCCACGCCAACGGAGCCCAGACATGATCCTCATCGTTACTGGACTCTTCGTGAGCTTCCTGGCCCTCTTCGTGGTCGCAAGCCTGCTGGAGCATCTTGTCTTCAAGCATCTCCTTCGCCGCGCCACCACCATCAAGCTGCTTTCCACGCTGGGAGCATGGCTGATCGGCGGCGTAACCATTGCAGGCTCGGCGGGAGAGATGCAATCCGACCTTGATGCGGGCTTCCTGGGCACGATGCTCGTAGGCCTTCTCGCCCTGACACTGCCTGCGGGCATTCTCGCCGTGATCGGCTATCTGGGCGCACGCCAGCGCGCCAAAGCCAACCTGCCCGAGGATATCGAAAAGACCTTTTCCTGATGCCTCGTCAGGAGCGCGCGTTCAGATCCGACAGAGCAACCGCACCGTCGAAGGGAACCCACAGGCTCATGACGCCCGCACCAAACCAGCGCGCCTGTGTGAAGGGGACCGAATTGGTCATGGCGTAGAAAGCCTCGGCCTCGAGCGGGCTCATGCCCATCTGCCGGTAATAGTCGACATAGCGGCGGTTCACCGGCGCGCTGAGCGCGAAATCACCCGGCTGCAGCCCATCCTCGTCAATCCAGGAATGGACCGCGAACTCGGCCCCCGCATCGGCCAGCCGGCGCGAGCCCGCCAGGAAGAGCTCCACCCCACCCGAACGGACCGAACCGCCCGAGGGCACATGCGTGGCGATACCGTGCGAGCGGATCAGGCGCCCGAGCTCCAGGTTGGCGAGGTCATCGCGCGTACCGGGACATTCGACCATCTCGAGCACGGCGATGCCCGGATAGTCGCGCAGCATCGCGGAGAACTGGGCTGGACTGCGCGGCCCGGTTGCACCGACAAGAGCCGCCCGCGCGCCATCGAGCACGCGAAACGGGCCATAGGCCACTTCACGCCCGGTAAGTTCGGGCAGAGTGACGTCGAGAACGGCACCGCCCGAAACCATGAGGCGCGACCTGCGCGCACCGGGCCCGGAGAGGGACGTGTCATCCAGATCGAGCGTTTCGTAAGCCAGGCGCTGCGCCGCGGCCGGAGAAGCCCCGCACAGGGCGCCAAGCCCCAGGGTGGAGGCCAGGATCGGCAGAAGAGCGGCAGTGAACGAACGCATGGCCTGAGAATGCCTCCCGGAGCCTTACCCAATCCGCGAGAGATGCGGTTAAAATGCTGTAAACTTTCGCTCTCGCAACGCATTGTGGCTCGACAGGTCGCACCCTCGATGCAAATACTGCCCGAAATACGGATTATTACTTAGTCTATTCGTGGCAGGTACCTTTGTGGTCGCACTCATTTCGACGGTAGCTTACCTGGGCCTCGAAGCCCGCGCCGTCGAAGTACAATGCCAGGTAGCGCCGGGAATGCCCGGCTTCGCGCTGGTCGGCCTACCCGACAAGGCCGTCGGGGAAAGCCGCCAGCGCGTCAGCGCCGCCCTCACCGCGATGGGCCTTGCCCTTCCGCCCAAGCGGATCACGATCAATCTCTCGCCCGCCGACCTCCCCAAGGAAGGCTCGCACTACGATCTCCCGATTGCGCTTGCCCTGCTGACCGCGATGGGGCTGCTTGATGCCGAACAGATGGCCGAAGTCATTGCGGTGGGCGAACTTGCGCTCGACGGGCGGATCATCCCCTCCCCCGGCGTCCTCCTCGCCGCGCTCCATGCCAGTGCGGCCGAGAAGACCCTGATCTGTCCTGCCGCCCAGGGGACCGAGGCAAGCTGGGCGAACGGGGTGCCGGTGACCGCCGCGCCCGACCTCGTCAGCCTGCTCAACCACCTGAAGGGTACCCAGGTCCTCCCGCGCCCCACGCCCGGCCGCGTCGAGGCCAGCGCCCCCGGGCCGGACATGAAGCAGGTGAAGGGCCAGGAAACCGCCCGGCGCGCGCTGGAGATTGCGGCCGCTGGCGGGCATAACCTCCTGATGTGCGGCCCGCCCGGCGCGGGCAAGTCGCTGCTGGCCGCCTGCCTGCCCGGCATCCTGCCCGAGCTGACGCCTCCTGAAGCGCTCGAAGTCTCGATGGTCGCCTCGGTCGCGGGAACGCTGGAGGAAGGGCGCATCAGCCGCGCGCGCCCCTATCGCAGCCCGCACCACTCCGCCTCGATGGCCGCGCTGACGGGCGGCGGGCTCAAGGTTCGCCCCGGCGAAGTCTCGCTCGCGCACCTGGGCGTCCTGTTCCTCGACGAGCTTCCCGAATTCCAGCGTGCGGTGCTCGATTCGCTGCGCCAACCACTCGAAACCGGTGAGATCAGCGTCGCGCGGGCAAATGCGCACGTCACCTTCCCGGCGCGGGTCCAGCTGGTGGCGGCAATGAACCCGTGCCGCTGCGGACACCTGGGCGATCCCGCACTGGCCTGTTCGCGCGCGCCCAAATGCGCCGCCGATTACCAGAGCAAGGTCTCAGGCCCGCTTCTGGATCGCATCGATTTGCACGTCGACGTCGACCCGGTGCGCGCGATTGACCTCGCCCGGCCCGGTTCTTCGGAAGACAGCGCCACCGTGGGCGCGCGCGTACGCCGCGCCCGCGCGCTCCAGACCGACCGGCTTGCGGGCACCGGCGCGCGCAGCAACGCGGAACTTCAGGGCGAGGCACTGGAGACCCACGCGAGCCCCGACGAGGCGGGCCAGAAACTCCTCCTCCAGGCCGCCGAAAGCCTCCACCTCACCGCGCGCGGCTACACCCGGATCCTGCGCACCAGCCGCACCATCGCCGATCTTGCCGGAGCCGAGACGATCGGACGCGCCCACATCGCCGAGGCATTGAGCTACCGCCGCCAGCCGCCCCGCGCCTAAAGTTCAGCCACAGGCACGGGCTGGCCGCATCCGGCAGCAAAGGCCGCCAGAAGGCGCTGCCCTTCGCCCCAATCGCCCAGCCCGCTCTCGGCGTTGATATGACCGCAGGGGCCCATGTCGAGGAAACCGGCCCCGCGCGCCCGTGCAAAATCCTGCGCGAAAGCAGGCGAGGCGTAAGGGTCATTGCTGGAAGCCAGGACGAGTGCGGGGAACCCAAACGCGGCACGTGGCACCTCGCGAAAGCCCGCCGAGGCTTCGCGGGGGAACGCAGGCCCTTCCGGATCGGGCGGAGCGACCAGGAGCGCGCCGGCTATGTGCCCCGCCTCGCCGTGGCGCGCGGCCCAATGCGCCGTCAGCAGGCAGGCAAGCGAATGGGCCACCAGCACCACCGGGCCCTCGGCCCGCTCCAGCCCCTGTTCGAGCGCGGCAAGCCAGTCTTCCAGATCGGGCCTGTCCCAGCTAGCGGGCGCGAACCGTGTCGCGCCGTCCATCCGTGCTTCCCAGCGCGATTGCCAATGCGCCGAGCCAGAGCCGCCGAAACCGGGAAGGATGAGAAGGGACATGCCAGCCTGCCTGCCATCTGAAGAGCGTTGCGTGGATGGCCCGATGCACCCGGCACAGGCACCTGAACAGGCACTTTCTCTGTCGCCCCCAACAGATAAGCTTCCATCTTGGCGATTGCGCACGCCCGGCCAAGCAGGCACAGCGAAAGCCGTGAACGGCATTCCCGCCAGACTGAGGATATTTTTCGATGGGCAACGTCTGGAACCGGCGCCAGGTGCTGGCACAGGCCGCTCTTGCGCCCCCGGCGCTCTCCACACTGGCCTTATCCACGTTGGCCCTATCCACTTTGGCCGAGCCCGCGCGTGCGCGGATCATCGACACCGGCTTCGAAGGGCTGGTTGGCGAGCGGGCCGACGTCGCGCTCGAACTCCTGCGCGCCTCGCGCCAGGCCAGCTTCGGCGCGGGCAAGGACGTGTGGATCTGGATTTCCTCGCTCTGCCCCTACTGCCAGAAGTACTTCCGCGAATTTCCGGAACTCACGGTGCCGGGCTTTCGCGTCCACTACATCCCTTTCATCCTGGGCGAAGGGGAGACCGGCGCGGTCCTGAAGGTCCTCAACGACCCGAGCCAGGCGACCTTCCTCAAGTTCATGCGCCGCGAACTGAACGACGCGCCGAGCGTGGCCTACAACCCGTTCTACACAGGCCCCCTCGACTACACGGGGAGCGCCACCACGCTCCTGTCGCGTCACCACGCGCATATCCGTCTGGTCCAGAGCGCCTATGACGCCGATGCGGGCTTCCCGGTCGAAACCGGGCTCAACCGCCAGCTGTCCACTCCGCGCACGTTCTTCCGCACGCAGAAGGGCGCCTTGCTGATGTGGGGGGGAGGCTTTGGCAAGGCCCAGTTCGAGCGGCTGCGCGAACTGTGACACACCGCTGCCGATCGCGCCGATGAGCCCCCGCGAAGCGCTGCCACTGGGCGCGGTCAGTGCGATCCTGGCCGCGCAGGTCTCCATCCACGTCGGCGCGGCGCTGGCCAAGGACCTCATCGGCGAACTCGGCGCTGAGACACTGGCAGCCATGCGCACGCTCCTTGCCGCTGTGATCCTGCTCCTCCTCGTGCGGCCACGCCTGTCCCGGCTCTCTGGACGCCTGCCTGTGTGGATCATGCTTTACGGCCTTGCGCTGGGGGGCATGAATCTCCTCATCTACGAGGCCTTCGCGCGCCTTCCGCTTGGCGTTGCGGTGGGGGTGGAGATCTGCGGGCCACTGGCGATTGCGCTGGGAGGCGCGCGCGACCGCAAGGAACTGGCCTGGCCGGGCCTAGCTGCACTTGGCCTCCTTGTCCTCATCCCCTGGCCGGGGCGTGCCCATGCCCTCGATCCCGTGGGCCTCCTCGCGGCGCTGGGCGCAGCCGCCTGCTGGGCGCTCTACATCCTGCTGGGCCGACGCGCGGCACAGGCCGGGAGCGGCACCGCCGTCGCGCTGGGCATGGTCGCGGCCTGCCTCGTCACGCTTCCCGCTGCGCTCGCCAGCGGATTGGGCACCCTGCCCGCACTGCCGCTCTGGGGCCTCGCCCTGGTGGTGGCGGTGCTGTCGAGCGCGCTGCCCTATGCGCTGGAGATGCACGCCATGGCCGCGCTTCCTGCCCGTATCGTCGGCCTTGTCGCCAGCACCACGCCCGCCATGGCCGCGCTTTCGGGCTATCTTCTCCTGGGCGAGGCGCTGACACCCTGGCAGATACTGGCCATCGCGCTGCTGATCGCGGCGGCAGCGGGCTGCACGCTCACCGCACGTCCCCCCGTGGCGGGTCTGGCCGACGAACCGCTGACCTAGGCGGCGCTGACGGCCTCGTCGTGGTCGACCTGACGCAGGACCTCCCCGATCACGCGCGCGTCGCTGGCAAAGCCCAGGTGCGAACAGCGGATCGCCACCGCGCGGTCGCGCTCGAGCGGCCAGCCCTTGGCCGAGCGAGGATGGATCACCCCGTCGCGCGGGCTCCACAGGGCGATGGTGGGCACCGGCGGCTTCTCACCCAGCACGCATTCGATCGGCGGTGCATCGACAGCATGGCCGGTGATGACCTGGTAGGCGCGCCAGGCGTTGTTGGCGCGCGGGTTGCCCGAGAAGGGCGTGCCCATAGTGATGACCTTGGCAACCGCCTCGGGCTGGCGCCGTGCGATCTCGCGCGCAAAAAGGCCACCCAGGCTCCAGCCAACCAGCACGACCGGACGACGATGGGTCCGCGCCAGCGCCCCCACCCGCTTCATCAGGAAGGCGAAGTTCTCCGGCGTCGGCCCGAAATTGACGCCAAGGCCCCATTCGTGGACCTCGTGCCCCGCCTTGGCCAGCGCGTCGGCCATCGGCTGCATGCGCCTGGGGTGCGCGCCGAAACCGGGAAGCAGCATCACCGGCTGGGGATGGCGCGCCGGAGCGACGCGGGCGGCGGCCCCGCGCCCGCGTCCCCACAAGGACGCGAACTCCCGCGCGAAGAGGCCAAGCGCGGGCTTGCGCACACCGGGCGGATGCGGCTGGCGTGCCAGCGCCGCTCGGCGCAGCACTTCCCCGCGCATGTCCCCCCATGTGTCCCACGTCGGCTGCTTCACGTTCCCTTTATCCTTTCCTGCCTTGTTCCATCGCACCGTGTCGGCTCAGCCCTCGCAGTCCCCGGTGCGCTTGGAAACCATGCGCATCTTCATGTTCATCTCGGACATCGGCGCCTGTCCGCCCGTCACCTTCATGTCCATCGTGACATCCGAGGTGGTGGCACTCGCCGTTCCCTGCAACGTCATGACCGCGGTTCCCTGGCTCGGATGTGCACAAGTCATCTGGGCATCGAGCGCTCCGTCCGTCACGGCGAAACGGTCATAGGAGCAGTTGGAGGTCTCCCCGACATTCTCGAACATGTCGCGAAAGCCTTCTTCCGCCTCGGCCCTGGTCAGGCAGAAATTCTCGGTGCGATCCCTCGCCATCATGCCCTTCACCTGCCCGGCGATCTCGGCCGGCAGGCCCGGCGCCTCGAAGTTCTCGATCGTGATCGTGCGCGCGTAGAGGCCGGGCTCGGGCTTCACGAGACCCTTTGCGGCCTCCTTCATCTCGGCCAGCGAGGGCGGCTCGCCGCGCCCGGCCGCGTCCGCCGAGCCTGCGCCACCATCACCGCCCGAACTGCAGCCCGCCAGCGCCAGCGTTGCCAGCGCCAGACCTGCGTAGAAAGGAACTCTGCCTTGTGCCATCGTCCTGTCCTCCTCGCTCGAAACGCCCGCGCCCCGCGCCGATCCCGCATCATACGGGAATGCGCGGCTAGCACCGCGGCGCACCTCTCTCCAACCATTACAGTTCAATGACACACTCTTGTCAGCAAGAGATTGAACGCACGCCCCACCGTCTCCATATGTTCCGCCATGACCGAACTCATCATCCGTCGCGGACTGGACGAGCCGGATACCTCGGGCTCGTTCACCCCGCACAAGCCCCAGCGCCCCGAAAAATCCCTCCCCGGCAAGACCTTCCGGATCGTGTCCGAGTACGAACCGGCCGGTGACCAGCCCACCGCGATCGCCGAACTGGTGGAAGGCGCGAAGGCCGAGGACAAGACGCAGGTTCTCCTGGGTGTCACCGGGTCCGGCAAGACCTTCACCATGGCCAAGGTCATCGAGGAGCTGCAGCGCCCGGCGCTGATTCTTGCCCCCAACAAGATTCTCGCCGCCCAGCTCTACGCCGAGATGAAGGACTTCTTCCCCGAAAACGCGGTCGAATACTTCGTCTCCTACTACGACTATTACCAGCCCGAAGCCTACGTGCCGCGCTCGGACACCTACATCGAGAAGGAAAGCTCGGTGAACGAGGCAATCGACCGGATGCGCCACTCGGCCACGCGGTCCCTGCTCGAGCGTGACGACGTAATCATCGTCGCCTCGGTCTCGTGCCTTTACGGTATCGGCTCGGTCGAGACCTATTCGGCGATGACCTTCGATGTCGTCTCGGGCACCGAGGTCGACCAGCGCGAACTGATCCGAAAGCTCGTCTCGCTCCAGTACAAGCGCAACGACGTCGCCTTTGCGCGCGGCTCGTTCCGGGTGCGCGGCGACAACCTCGAAATCTTCCCCTCGCACTACGAGGACACCGCCTGGCGGGTCTCGTTCTTCGGCGACGAGATCGAGGAAATCTGCGAGTTCGACCCGCTTACCGGCAAGAAGGGACCGACGCTCGACAAGGTCCGCGTCTTCGCCAACTCGCACTACGTAACCCCTGGCCCGACGATGAAACAGGCCAGCGAGGCGATCCGTTTCGAGCTGGAGGAGCGGCTCAAGGAACTCCACGCGGAGGGCAAGCTGCTCGAAGCCCAGCGCCTCGAACAGCGCACCAACTTCGATCTCGAGATGATCGCGGCAACCGGCTCGTGCAACGGCATCGAGAACTATTCGCGCTTCCTCACCGGCCGCCTGCCCGGCGAGCCCCCGCCAACGCTCTTCGAGTACCTTCCCGACAACGCGCTCCTCTTCGTTGACGAGAGCCACCAGACCGTGCCGCAGATCGGCGCGATGGCGCGCGGTGACCACCGCCGCAAGATCACGCTTGCCGAATACGGCTTCCGTCTGCCCTCGTGCATCGACAACCGCCCGCTGCGCTTCAACGAGTGGGACGCGATGCGCCCGCAGACCTTCGCCGTCTCGGCCACGCCGGGCGGCTGGGAAATGGAGCAGACCGGCGGCGTCTTTGCCGAGCAGGTCATCCGCCCGACCGGCCTGATCGACCCGCCGGTGGAGATCCGTCCGACCGAGGACCAGGTCCAGGACTGCATTGCCGAGTGCAAGGCGGTGGCCGAAAAGGGTTTCCGCACGCTCGTCACCACGCTCACCAAGCGCATGGCCGAGGACCTGACCGAATTCATGCACGAGGCGGGCGTGCGCGTTCGCTACATGCACTCCGATGTCGAGACACTGGAGCGCATCGAGCTGATCCGCGACTTGCGCATGGGCGTCTACGACGTGCTGGTGGGCATCAACCTCCTGCGCGAGGGCCTCGACATTCCCGAGTGCGGGCTCGTCACGATTCTCGATGCCGACAAGGAAGGCTTCCTGCGCTCGGAAACCTCACTCATCCAGACCATCGGGCGCGCCGCGCGCAATTCCGAAGGCCGCGTCATCCTCTACGCCGACCGCATGACCGGTTCGATGGAGCGCGCCATCGCCGAGACCGACCGGCGCCGGGAGAAGCAGCAGGCCTACAACGAGGAACACGGCATCACCCCCCAGACGATCAAACGGCGCATCGCCGACATCGTCGCGGACACGGCGAGCCGGGACGGGGTTACCGTCGAGATCGAGACCGAGGATGGGGCCAACAACCTCGTCGGGCACAACCTGCGCGCCTATATCGAGGACCTCGAGAAGAAGATGCGCGCCGCCGCCGCCGACCTCGAGTTCGAGGAAGCGGGACGCCTGCGCGACGAGATCCGCAAACTGGAAGCGAGCGAACTGGGGCTCCCCGAAGGCGAGCACAAGGCCCCGCTGGTCGGCCGCTCGAACGAGGGCAAGCCGGGCACGCGCAAGATGCGCTACGGCAAGCAGACCAGGAAGTGGGGCAAATAGGCCCGCCTGATTTTCAAAATATATACGTGAAACAAGGGCATAGCCTGATCGTTTAACCTGCGCAGCGCAAGGCGCGCGGCAACGCCGCCACCGCGCGCGAACATGTAAAGACGAAGGAGACCCGACGTGGAACTGAAGGACCAGGCCATCATCGTAACCGGCGGGGCCAGCGGCATCGGCCGCGAAACCTGCCTTGCCCTTGCGCGTATGGGTGCCGATATCGTGGTGGCCGACTTCAACGCCGAAGGCGCGGCCCAGGTCGCCGAGGAGGTGAAGGCGCTGGGCGTGGCCGCGCACAGCTTCAAGGTCGATGTCTCGGTCGCACAGGAGGTCGAGGCGCTCGTCGACTTCGCCGTCGAGAAACTCGGCACCTTGAACGGCCTGTTCAACAACGCCGGGATCGGACTGGTCAAGCCGTTCCTGGAGATGGATCCGGCCTCCTACCTCAAGGTCATCGAGGTCGACCAGCACAGCGTCTATTACGGCATGTACTACGGTGCGAAGAAGATGGTGGAACTGGGCTCCAAGGGTACCTTCGTCAACACCGCCTCGATCTACGGCTCGGTCGCCTCGCGCGGGAACTTCAACTACAACGCGGCCAAGGCGGCGGTTATCGCCATGACCCGCTCGGGCGCGCTGGAGTTGGCCGAACACGGCATCCGCGTGGTCGGCATCGCGCCCGGCTACATAGATACCCCGATCCTGGGCACGGATGCGGGCGTGAAAGAGCAGCTTGCCGCGCAGCACATGCACAAGGAGCTGATCGCGCCCGAGAAGGTCGCCAGCGTCGCGGCCTATCTCTTCACCGACGCGGCCCAGGCCATCAACGGCTCCACGGTGCCTGTCGACGACGGTTTCCTCGCCTTCAAGGAATAGGCCAGCGCCTGAAAAAATACCCGGAGGCTCACCAGGAGCCTCCGGGTAGTGCAAGGATTGGCCGAAACCAGCCCTCGGGTCGCATGGATACAATGTCTGCAAAATGCAGACTTGGCATGCCACGATCATGGTATGAACGCGGGCACGGACCATAGTTTCCCTTGCGCACAATCCCTGATCCGGACACATTTGCCGGTGTGGGGCAGGCAAAGAGCATAGACAGCGAATCGCTCGCGCGCTTGCGCAGCGCGATCGAGCAGGCTCCCTTCCACCCGGAGGGCTGGCGCTTTGCGCTGCACAGCCTCGCCGAAGCCACCGGCTCACCCCGCACCCAGATCCTGGCGCTTGGCCAGAGGCATATGGCCTTCAACTGGGTCAACACCACGCCCGACGATTTCGAGTCCATCATCCGGGAAATCGACACCTACCGCCCCGATGCGAACTACCGCATCGCCGCGATGGGCAAGCCGATGGAGCTGACCTGGGAACCCCACTACGACGCCGTGCGCGCGGTTCATACCGACGAGCGCTATCTCGAGATGGCACGCCGCTACGATTTCGAACTGGGCGCGCAGATGGTCCTTTCGCAAAAGCCCGGGCTGTTCTTCGGCGTCGCGATCATGCGCAGCGAACGCGAAGGGCGCACCAGCGAACACGAACGGGGTATCCTGGCCCAGGTCGCGCCGACGATCCTCTCGGCCATCCGCACGCAGGAATCGATCGAGCACGCCGGAGCCAAGCTCCTCCACGGCTCGCTCGAGGCGATGGACACCGCCGCGATCCTGCTCGATGGCCTCGGCAAGACGACCTTCGTCAGCCCCGCCGCGCAGCGCCTGCTCGGCCCCGAGACGCTGCAGATCTCGGGCGGCACCCTTCACGCCCAGCGCCCCGAATTCGATCGCCAGCTGGGCCGACGGATCGGCCAGGCCCTGGCGGGCGAGGACCCGGGCCCGGCCGACCTGTGGATCCGCACAGGCAAGGGACTCATGCTGGTCGACGCGCGTCCCCTGCCCCATGGCGACTGGCACCTGGGCCTCAGCGCCCGCGTCATCGTCAGCCTGAGACCGCTTCTTCCCTCCCGAATGGGCTCCGACCACGCTGAAAACGCAAAAAAGGTTGCGCGCATGGGCAGACAGCTGGGTCAGGCGATGGGTCTGACCGACACCGAAGGCGAAGTCGCCGCGCTTCTTGCCCAGGGCTTGTCGCGCAAGGATATTGCTGCGCTGCGGCAAGTCAGCCCGCAAACGGTAAACAGCCAGCTGCGCACCATTTTCCTGAAATGCGAGGTCAATCGCGAAGGCGAACTTGTTGCAATTGCACGATCTATTCTCGACGCGATCGGCAGCTGAGCCACTCCCACCACGGTCCCGAAAAGGGGCAGGAATCGTGCATCAGGCGCAAGTCACGAGTCCCGCTTTTCACTGTTCTTTCCTGTGTGTGAGAGCAAACGGTCCCCAGACACGGTGAATTGGAGAGGCCATGCGCATCCGTAACAACGCCCTACGTTCCAAGATCATGTCGGCCGAAGACGCCGCCCGCCTCATTGCCAACGGCAACACGGTCGGGATGAGCGGCTTTACCGGCTCCGGGTATCCCAAGGCCGTCCCCCAGGCCCTCGCATCGCACATCGAGGCCGAGCACGCGGCCGGAAATCCCTTCAAGGTCCGCATGTGGACCGGCGCTTCCACCGGCCCCGAACTCGACGGCGCGCTTGCCAAGGTCGACGGCATCGACATGCGCCTCCCTTACAATTCCGACCCCATCGCCCGCGAGAAGATCAACTCGGGCCAGATGAACTACTTCGACATGCACCTCAGCCAGGTGGCACCGATGGCCTGGCAGGGCTTCCTCGGTCCACTCGACGCCGCGGTGATCGAGATCGTCGGCATCCGCGAGGATGGTTCGCTGATCCCCTCCTCGTCGGTCGGCAACAACAAGACCTGGCTCGACCGCGCCGAGAAGGTCATCCTCGAGGTCAATTCCTGGCAGAGCGAGGCGCTCGAAGGCGTCCACGACATCTACTACGGCACCGCGCTTCCCCCCGCGCGGATCCCGATCCCGCTGACCCGTCCCGACCAGCGCATCGGCGAGGACTGCCTGCGCGTCGATCCGGCCAAGGTCGTGGCCGTCGTGGAAACCGACTCGCCCGACCGCAACGCCCCCTTCACCCCGCCCGACGAGAACGCGAAGATGATCGCCGGGCACATCCTCGAATTCCTCACCCACGAGGTGAAGGTCGGCCGCATCCCCAAGGAGCTGCTGCCAATCCAGTCGGGCGTGGGCAACATCGCCAACGCGGTGCTTTCGGGCCTGATGGACGCCCCCTTCGAGGGCATGACTGCCTACACCGAGGTGATCCAGGACGGCATGCTCGACCTCCTCGCCGAGGGCAAGCTGCGCATGGCGAGCGCCACCGCCTTCTCGCTCAGCCCCGATGCGGCCGAGCGCGTGAACCGCGAGATGGAGTTCTTCCGCGACAAGATGATCCTGCGCCCGCAGGAAATCAGCAACCACCCCGAGCTGGTGCGTCGCCTGGGCTGCATCGCGATGAACGGCCTCATCGAAGCCGACATCTATGGCGCGGTGAACTCGACCCACGTCATGGGCTCGCGCATCCAGAACGGCATCGGCGGTTCGGGCGACTTTGCCCGCAACGCCTTCATCTCGATCTTCGTGACCCCGTCCGTCGCCAAGAAGGGCGCGATCTCGGCCATCGTCCCGCAGGCCAGCCACGTCGACCACATCAACCAGGACGTGCAGGTGATCGTCACCGAGCAGGGCCTCGCCGATCTGCGCGGCCTCAGCCCCAAGGAACGCGCCAAGCTCATCATCGCCAACTGCGCGCACCCGACCTACCGCCCGATGCTCGAAGACTACTTCGCGCGCGCGCAGAAGGAATCGTTCGGCCAGCAGTCGCCGATGATCCCGTCCGAAGCCCTTTCGTGGCACCAGCGCTTCATCGACACCGGTTCGATGTTGCCCTGACGCCGCGACAAGAGGCCCGCAGTCCCCCATCCCTCTGTGCGGGCCTTGTCGCTGCGAAGCGACACGGTAGAGTGCCTCGCTTGCCATCCCCATCCCGGCAAGCGAGGTACCTACTCCCCATGCGACGTGCAAAACTGGCCTTCGGGCTGCTCCTGGCGACCAGCGCCCTCCTTCCCGCCACGCAGGCGCTCCAGGCCGCCGACGAGAAGGCCTCCGCCAACTCGGCAAGCAAGGCCGAAACCGCAAGCGAGGACGCTCTCCCGCCCCTCCCTGAAGACGCCTCGGTGCGCCAGAGCGCGGTCATCGGCGGCAAGAGTGTATCCTACACCGCGACCGTCGGCACGATCCCCGTTCACGACGCCAAGGGCAAGCTGATCGGAGAGGTCGTCTATACGGCGTACACCCTGCCCGGAAAGCAGGCCGAGAACCGGCCCGTGACTTTCGCCTTCAACGGTGGCCCGGGCGCGGCGTCGGTCTATCTGAACCTGGGCGCGATCGGCCCCAAGCGCGTCGCCTTCGGTGCCCAGGGCGATTCCCCCAGCGATCCGGCTGTGCTTCAGGACAACCCCAATTCCTGGCTCGACTTCACCGACCTCGTCTTCATCGATCCCATCGGCACCGGCTTCTCGCGCTCGCGCGCCGACGAGGAGACCACCAACGCCGAGTTCTACGCCGCCGACGCGGACATCCACTACCTCAGCCGCGTCATCTACGACTGGCTGGTCAAGGAAGAGCGCCTCGCCAGTCCCAAGTACCTGACCGGCGAGAGCTACGGCGGCTACCGCGTGCCGCGCCTGGCCTACTACCTGCAGACCCAGATCGGGATCGGCGTCAATGGCATGGTGCTGGTCTCGCCCTACCTCGATCCGGCCGCCATCGGCGATGACACCGCACTCTCCCCGCTTCCCTGGATGCTGAACTATCCTGCCATGGCTGCGGGCCACTTCGAGCGGCAGGGCCAGCACCTCGACGAGAGCAACATGGGTCCGGTCGAGGAGTACCTGCGCACCCAGTTCCTGGCCGACTTCATCGCCGGACCGCGCGACAAGGCGGCGACCGCACGCCTTTCCGCCCGCGTCGCCGAGTTCACCGGCCTCGATCCCGAACTGGTGCAGCGCATGGACGGGCGCATCGACATCGGCACGTACCTGCGCGAGATCCGCCGCACGCAGGGCCTTGTCGGCTCGGTCTACGACAGCAACTTCACCGCCTACGACCCTTTCCCGGCCAGTTCGCGCGCGCAGTACAATGACCCCCTGCTGACCACCCTCATCGCGCCCACCACCTCGGCCATGGTCGATTTCGTAACACGCCAGGTCGGCTGGAAGGTCAACGCGCGCTACAACGCGCTGTCCTACGAGGTAAACCGCGCCTGGGACCGCGACAACACCGACAGCCCGGTCCAGGACCTGCGCAAGGCAATTGCCATCGACCCCAAGATGAGCGTCGACATCGTGCATGGCTGGGACGATCTTTCCTGCCCCTATTTCGCCTCGCAGCTGATCATCGACCAGATGCCCGATTTCGGCCAGGCGAGCCGCGTAAACCTCCACAAGTATCCGGGGGGACACATGTTTTATTCCCGTCTCGACAGCGGGGCCGCGATGCGACGTGACATTCTTGAAAGTTACGCCAAGCGCAATTAGTAAGTAAACATAATGTTAAATTAAAGAAATCACCTTTCCAAATTTGGACAGTTACTATAAACAAATTCTCGAGTGAGCCCGAAAAGCCCTCGTGGTCGCCCAGATTAGACATCTGCAAAATACATAAAGAAAAACATGAAGATTCGTTCATGTTTTCTACGGAACTAAAAAAAGGGGGCCAAAAGCCCCCTTTTCTTCATTTTCCGATCGGATGAAACTCAGAGTTTACCAAATTCGGCCTCGTAGGAAGCCGTATTACCCTCAGCCAGGAAGCGGGCCTGCTCGACCCATTTGTCGCGGCGCGGACGCCCGGCGAAGGCGCCGAGCTTGCCATCGAGCTCGTCGAGATCCGCCTCACTCCAGGCCGCGATCTGCGCGTACGTCGTCACGCCCAGCGACACGAGGAGCTTCTGCATCTTCGGGCCCAGCCCCTTGATCTTGCGCAGGTCGTCGCTCTGCCCCGTCGTAGCAGGAGCAGGCACAGGAGCAGGTTCTTCCGACGGGGGTGCAGGCTCCACCGGCTCAGGGGCAGCTGCGGGCGTATCCTCAGCCTTGGGTGCCTCGGCTGCAGGGGTCGGCTCCGGAGCCTTCGCGGCCTCGTCTTCCGCCTTGTGGCTGCGCGCCTCGTCCGCCTCTTCCTGCGCCGCGACGGCAATCACCTCGCCGATCCCGGCCATGGTTCCGGCCGCGGCGGGCGGGTCGATATGCGCGGGCTGCTTCTCACGCGTGTCGGCATCGTCGACGCCAGGCACGGGCAGGTCGTATTGCGAGGCGGGGCTCGCGGAATCTATGAGCGCCTGGTTGCGCTGGGCGGGCGCCGCGCCTTCGTCCAGAACGTCCGGGCGGTGCGTGCGCTCACCCGGCTTCTTCGATCCATGCGCGAAGATCCAGAAGGCGACCACGATCCCGATCACCAGGGCGGCAACGAAGATCAGCCAGTTGGCCTCGATCATTTGCAGCACGATATTATCCTTTTCGTTTCCATATGAGCCAGCCGATGCCCAGGCCCAGACCATACGTGAGCAGCACCGATACGGCCAGTTCCAGCCACAAGGGCATCAGCAGTCCTTTCCAAGCGTCGAGTTCCGTGAAGTGCCGGAGGTGGGGCCGCGCATAGCAGCCCGCCCGCCCGATCCCAATGCCCTTGCCGGCACGCCCCGAATTGGGAGCAGCCCTGCGCGCATCAGCCTGGTCCGGGTGTGTCGATGGGGGTGGGCTTGACCGGTGCGGACACGATCACCGAAAACTCGATCCGGCGGTTGGCCGGGTCGCTCGGGCTGAGCCCGGAGATGGGCTGGCTGGCCCCCACGCCTGCGGCGCGCAGACCATCGGCCGGAATCCCGCGCCCGATCAGCGCCCAGCGCACCGCTTCGGCGCGCGCGAGCGAGAAGGCCTTGTCGACTTCGGCATTGCCCCCCTCATCGGTGTGGCCGGTGACCGCGATGATGCTGCCGACACAGGGCCGCAGCGCGCGCGCAACTTCGTCAAGCAACCGTCCACTAGCCGGATCCAGACGTGCCGAGGACTGCGTGAAGCGGATCGTGCGGGTCTGGAGGATGCGCTCGACATCGCTCTGGCAATGGACTGCCTCGGGATTGTCGGCGCGCGTGCTCGTGCGCGACCAGCTGATGCCGCCAATACCCGGCACCGCCGCAATGCCCGCGGCGACCTGCTGGCGAAGGGCTTGAGGCAATTCATCCCCGCCCGACAGGATCGGGTGGCGCGTCAGCCAGCCGTAGCGGTCCTTGAAGGCCAGCTCGACCCCCTCACCTCCCTCGACGCCGCTGCGCGCGGCCTGCGCCTCGCGTTCAAGGTCCGCAACGAAGCCAGGGCCGTTCAGGACCATTCCGGTGGCGGAGAGGAGCAGGCAAAGGGCAGCACCTACCCCGGCAATCAAGGCGTTACGTGGATTCATAGGGCGAGCCTAGAGCGATAGCGCCCCCCTGTCAGCCTCCAAGGCCGCTCAATCGCCCTTCAATGCCCCGGCAAGTCCGACCAGCTTCACGAATTCCTGGCGCCAGTAGTCGCCGGGCTGCCCGGCGAGGCGCGCCACGTCCCCCTCGTCGAACCCATTGAGGAGCGTATCACCGCGCAGATCCTGCCCGAAGGCCGCAACGGCCGCGGCAAAGGCGAAGTCGCCGCGCGGTGCCTTGACGCTCGCCACGAGGCTTGCCGGGACCGGCCGCTCGATCAGCTTCGAGGTCGTGCCGTCCGGCAGCTTGTAGCGCAGCTTGACGAAGGCCAGTTCCTGCGTCCGGGCCTGCGCGGCCGTGTTCGGCATATCCTCGTAGCGCCGTTCGGGCAGCCAGCCCTTGGTGCCTGCCGGAACGATCTCGTAGAGCGCGGTCACCTGGTGCCCCGCCCCGATGTCGCCTGCATCGACCGCGTCGTTTTCGAAGTCCTCCTCGCGCAGCGCGCGGTTCTCGTAGCCCAGCAGCCGGTACTCGCTGACGAGCGCCGGGTTGAACTCGACCTGGATCTTCACGTCCTTGGCGATGGTGAAGAGCGTGGAGGCCATCTGCTCGCCCAGCACCTTCTTCGCCTCGAGCGCGCTGTCGATGTAGGCGTAGTTGCCGTTCCCATGGTCGGCCACCTGCTCCATCAGCGCTTCGTTGTAGTTGCCCTGCCCGAAGCCGAGGGTCGTCAGCGTGATCCCGGCATCGCGCTCCTTCTCGATCATCGCGATCATGTCGTCGCGGTCGGTGATGCCGACGTTGAAGTCGCCATCGGTGCCGATGAGAATGCGGTTGACGCCCCCTTCGATGAAGTTGTCCCGCGCGATGTTGTAGGCCAGCTTGAGCCCTGCCGCGCCCGCCGTCGAACCGCCCGCGCTCAGCGTATCGAGCGCGGCGCGGATCTTGCGTGTGTCGTTGGTGGGCGGCAGGACCAGCCCTGCGGCTCCTGCATAGACCACGATCGAAACACGGTCCTGTTTGCCCAGTTCCCCGGCCAGTCCCGAAAGCGCGGTCTTGAGGAGCGGGAGCTTGTCCGGCGCGCTCATCGACCCCGAAACGTCGAGCAGGAACACCAGGTTGGCAGGAGGTCGGCTTTCGCGCGCAATGTCATAGCCGCGAAGGCCGATACGCAGCAGGCGCGTTTCGGGGTTCCAGGGGGTTTGCGCCATGTCCGTGGTCACCGAGAACGGAGCCTCGCGGCTGTCGGGCGCCGGATAATCGTAGCGGAAGTAGTTGATGAACTCCTCGGTGCGCACCGCCCGCGCCGGGGGCAGCTGGCCCTGCGTCAGGAAGCGGCGGGTGTTGGTGTAGGCACCGGTGTCGACATCGACCGAGAAGGTGGAAACAGGCTCCTGCGCCACGCGCTTCACCGCCGAGACCTCTTCGCCTTCGTACTGCTCGCGACCGGGCTGCGTGGGAACCTGCACGGGCGGCACGAAGCGGCTTTCCTGCATCGAATCCGCAACTCTTGCCCCGGTGACGGTGACAGCCGACGGCGCTGCGACGATACCGGGTGGTGGAGGCGGCGGAGGCGGAGGTGGAGGAGGAGGTGGCGGCGCGACAGCCAACGGTGGAGGGGGCGGCGCGTCCGCCACTTCGCCGCAGGCGGCCAGAAGGCTGAGCCCCGAAAGCACCAGCCCCAGCCTCGCTACACGGCCCGACAGATCCTTGCGAACCACCATAAACCCATCCCCTCGTCCCGTTGCTGGAACGCGAGAACGCCACCCCGCCCGTTAATCGCGACTGAACGAGACCTGCGCGCGACGATGCGAAATGCCAGAGGCGATCAGTTCGACTTGGTCTTCTGGAACAGCTTGCGGTCTTCGGGCCCGAAGGCCTTCTTCCAGATGACAAAAAGGTAGGAACCCAGGATCGCGGGGATACCGAAGGCCAGTTCCACCCACTCGGGGAGATACTGCGTGAAGACGAAGCCGATCGCCACCGCGGGGGCTGCCGCCCAGAGCAGCGGCCAGCGCCAGTTGTTGATCGGATGGCCCAGGAACTTCGCGAGCATCTTTGCCTTCACCACCGAGGCGAGCCCCAGCGCGATGAAGAGCGCGCCCGCCGCGGCCGCGGCCTGGAACAGCGAATTGTAGCCCAGGTGCTGCATGAGCAGGATCCCGGCGAACGTCAGGACCGCCTGGAAGCCGATGGTGGCCAGCGACACACCCAGGTTGCGCACACGGTGGACGTAGATCAGCGCCGCCTCGCTGACGACGGCGGTCGAGGCGACGACTTCGGCGGCGAGCAGAAGCGCCAGCGCGCCCGTCCCGCCCACGAATTCGCGCCCGATCAGGCCCATGACACCCTCGCCGGTGATGCCCAGCGACAGCGCGATGGCCACCTGCGCGGCCATGATCCAGAAGCCCACCTGGCTGACCTGGCGCGCAATCGCGCCATAGTCCTTGCGCTTGAGCGCGCGGGTGATGACCGGCCCCAGCACCGGCTCGAAACTGGTCTTGAGCTTTTGCGGCAGGCTCGCAACCTGCTGCGCGGCGTAGTAGACGCCAACCGCCGAGGGCGGCGCGAGGAAGCCCAGCAACAGCACGTCGACACGGCGCGTGCCCCACTCGATCGTATCGGCCAGCGCAATCGGCATCGAGCGCACGACGAGGCGGCGCATGACGCTCACGCGCGGACGCCAGCCACGCGGCCGCCCATAGGCGCGGATGAAGGGCACGAAGGCGGTGATCGCGGCGGCAAAGATCGAGGCGATATAGGCGAGCGAAAGCCCGCTTTCGGGCGCGACGAAGATCATCAGGCCCGCCATGATCGAGATCGTCCAGGGCTCGACGATGGCACGCGACCAGACCGTGGGACTGATCTGCAGGCGATAGGCAAGCGCGGCCAGCCAGATCTCGGTCAGCGCCAGCGGCGGGATCGCGATCACCATCAGCCGGTCGAACTGGGTATAGGTGCCGCCCGGGAACATCGGGGCGGGCACGAACCAGAAGAACAGCGCCGCCGCACACGAGGCCAGAAGCGAGACCGCCACGCCATCGAAGACAGTGTTTGCGGGCAGTTCCTTGCCTTCAGCCTCGCTCATGCGCTGGGCCAGCCCGCGCTTCTCGCCCATCGTGCAGACCATTGCGGTCAGCTCAATGATTACGAGCGCGGAGGCGAAGCGGCCGAGTGCGGCAGGCCCGTAGGCCGCCGCCCGCCCGGCGATGAACAGGAAGGGAATGCGCGCGGCAAGGCGCAGGAAAAAGCCCAGAAAATTGGTGCGCCCGCCCTTGGCCAGTGCGGCAATGTCATCGCCGTCCTGCTTGTCCCGGCCAGCTTCGGCGCGCGAAACACTGTCGTTCAACCCAGGCGCTCCTGCTCCGAGCGCAAGGGGCGCGAAAGGATATCGGCGACGACTTCACCCGCAGGCGCGGCGCCTTCGAGAAGACGGCGGACCGCGGCGACGATGGGCATGTCGATGCCCTCGCGCCGGGCAAGATCATCGAGGATCGGCGCGGTGGCCGCCCCTTCGGCGACCGAACTCTTGCCCGCCAGCGCCTCGGCGGCGCTTTGGCCCTGCCCGAGCGCCAGACCCAGCGAGAAGTTGCGGCTCGAGGTCGAGGAACAGGTCAGCACCAGGTCGCCCAGACCGCACAGGCCCGCCAGCGTCTCGGCCCGGCCTCCGCGCGCAAGGCCAAAGCGCTGCATCTCGGCATAGCCCCGCGCGATCAGCGCCGCGCGCGCATTCTGGCCAAGGCCCAGCCCCTCGGCCACGCCGCAGGCAATCGCCAGCACGTTCTTGATCGCACCGCCGATTTCGGCGCCGATCACATCCTCGGAATAGTAGGGACGGAACGCCGGGCTCGCGATCAGGGGCGCGAGCCGCTGCCACTGCGCCTCACCGCCCGAACAGGCAAGCGTGATGGCCGTGGGCAGACCCGCGGCGACTTCGTGTGCAAAGGTGGGCCCCGAAAGCACGGCAAGACGGCTGCCCGGCGCGGCCTCGGCCGCGACCTCGGCCATCAGCCGCCCGCTGGACGCCTCGATCCCCTTGGCGCAAAGCACCAGATCGCGCTCTGCGGCAGGCAGCTGCCCGACCACCGAGGCGAGGAACTGCGCAGGGACCACGGCCAGCAGCACCTGAAGCTCAGCCATCTCGCCAAGGTCCGAGGTCGCACGGATCGCCGGATCAAGCTCGGCGCCCGGCAGATAGGTGTCGTTGACGCGGGTTTCGTTGATGCGCGCGGCAAGATCCGCCTCGCGCGCCCAGAGCTTCACCTCTTGGTTGCCCGCACGGACCAGCGCCTGAGCAAGCGCGGTGCCCCAGGCGCCTGCGCCGATGACCCCGACCGCCAGACCGCTTGCTTTCGTCGTCGTCATGCCTTCACTCCGGCTCCGCGCACCGCCTCGGCGTCCGGATCGAGCGGCCAGCGCGGCCGCGCGGAAACGTCGAGCGGATCGCTCTGCCCCAGCGCATGGCGTTCCACACCGGCCCAGGCGATCATCGCCGCATTGTCCGTACACAGCTTGAGTGGCGGGGCAATGAACGGCAGCTTGAAATCGGCGGCCAGCCCTTCGAGCGCGGTGCGGATCGCGGTGTTGGCTGCAACCCCGCCCGCCACGACGAGGGCCGTCGGTGCGACGTCCGCGATGCTCTTGAGCGCGCGGCGCGTGCGGTCGATGATGCACTCGATCGCGGCCTGCTGGAACGAGGCGGCAATGTCTGCCGCGCTGTACTCGCCCGACTGGTGCGCGCGCAGGACCGCGCTCTTGAGACCGGCGAAGGAGAAATGCGGCTCCTTGCTGCCCTTCAGAGGGCGCGGCAGCGGCACGGCCCTGGGATCGCCACTCGCAGCCAGGCGCTCCAGCGCCGGACCACCCGGATAGCCCAGCCCCAGCACCTTGGCCGACTTGTCGAAGGCCTCGCCCAGCGCATCGTCGATGGTCGTGGCAAGGCGGCGGAATTTGCCCACGCCTTCAACCAGCAGGATCTGGCAGTGCCCGCCCGAAACAAGCAGCAGGAGATAGGGATAGGCCAGGCTCGCATCGGCCAGCCGGGGCGAAAGGGCATGACCTTCCAAGTGGTTGATCGCGATCAGCGGCTTGCCCGTCGCCATCGCCAGCGCCTTGGCCGAAACGAGCCCGACCATGACCCCGCCGATCAGGCCCGGACCTGCCGTTGCGGCAATCGCGTCGACCTCGTCCAGGCGCATCCCCGCATCGGCCAGCGTGCCCTCGATCAGCGGCGCAAGGCGCTCGACATGCGCGCGCGCGGCGATCTCGGGCACGACGCCGCCAAAAGGCT
Source organism: Novosphingobium decolorationis (assembly GCF_018417475.1). Lineage (NCBI taxonomy): Bacteria > Pseudomonadati > Pseudomonadota > Alphaproteobacteria > Sphingomonadales > Sphingomonadaceae > Novosphingobium > Novosphingobium decolorationis. Next base: position 3,961,951 of record NZ_CP054856.1, on the reverse strand, counting down.
TGTGCTCCTCGTCCTGCGACGCGATGCGCTGCGCTAGGATCGTGCGGTCCGCCGTCACCAGCGCCGCGGCGGTCTCGTCGCACGAGCTTTCTATTCCGAGGACAATCGTCATCCTCACGCTACCTCGCTCACTTTGGCCGAACGACCTTTTCCTGGACGCGCCCAGGCGCTAGCACGGTTTCCACGATGACTACCCAGACCACCGCGCCCAATCCGCGCTTCCGCCTCGGCACCCGCCGCTCGCCTCTTGCCATGGCCCAGGCCGAAGAGGCCCGCGACCGCCTGGCAAAGGCGCATGGAATCAATCCTGCGCATATAGAGATCGTGGCCGTGACTGCCAGCGGAGATCGCATCCAGGACCGCGCTCTGGCCGAAATCGGGGGAAAAGCGCTCTGGACCAAGGAGCTCGACGCCTGGCTGGCCGAAGGGGAAATCGACTTTTCCGTGCATTCGGCCAAGGATGTGGAGACGCTGCGCCCCGAAATCTTCGCCATCGGCGCGGTACTACCGCGCGCAGACGTGCGCGACGTGCTGGTCGGCGCGGCCAGCATCGCCGCGCTGCCTTCCGGCGCGGTCGTGGGGACGAGCGCGCCGCGCCGGGCCGCCCAGCTCCTCCACGCCCGGCCGGACTGCAAGGTGGTGACCTTCCGCGGCAATGTCGCCACGCGACTTGCCAAGCTCGCCGCGGGCGAGGCCGACGCGACCTTCCTCGCCGCCGCTGGCCTCAAGCGCCTGGGCGAAACCGGCACGGGCCATCCGCTTGATGAAGAGGACTGGCTCCCGGCCCCCGCGCAGGCCGCAATCCTGATCGAGTGCCGCGCCGATGATACCCGCACCGCCGCCTTCCTCTCGGCCATCGACGATGCGCCGAGCCGCGCCGCGGTTCTGGCCGAACGCGCCCTGCTCGAAGGGCTTGGCGGCAACTGCCACAGCCCCATTGCCGTGCTCACCCGCCATGAAGGCGAACAGCTCCACATGCGCGCGGCGATCTATGCCCCGGACGGCGGCGAGCGGATCGAGGGCGAGGTCCGCTTCGCCTCGGGCGACCTGAAGGGCCCCGCCGACCTTGCCGCCGACCTCCTGTCGCGTGCAAGTCCGGCCGTCACCGTGCATTTCACCGGTCCGCCGACGTGAGCGCCCAAGGCGCCTCCCTGCCCCTCCCCGTCCTCATCCTGCGACCACAGCCGGGCGCGCAGGCAAGCCTGGAGGCCGCGCGCAAGCTGGGCCTCGCCGCCGAAGCCTACCCGCTCTTCGAAGTGCGCCCGCAAGCCTGGGAGGGCCCGGCCTGCGACGATATCGACGCGCTCGTGCTGGGAAGCGCGAACGCGCTGCGCCATGGCGGCGGCGCGCTGGAGGCCTATCGCGGCAAACCCGCCTACGCGGTCGGCCAGAAGACCGCCGAGGCCGCGCGGGCCGCCGGGCTCGACGTGGTCTGTACCGGCCGTGGAGGGCTCCAGTCCGTCCTCGATACGCTGGCGCCCGAACACCGCCGCCTGCTGCGCCTTGCCGGGCGCGAACGGGTGGCGCTTCACCTGCCCGAAAGCGTCACCATGACCACGCGCGAGGTCTACGCCAGCGAGGCGCTGCCTGCCCCTGAGGCCCTGCGGCAACGCCTGCGCGATATGTCACAGGGCGCTGTCGTGGTTCTTCTCCACTCGGGCGAAGCGGCGGTCCGTTTCGAGGATCTATGCCGAAAATGGGGCCTTGCGACAGGCGCCATTCATCTCGTGGCCATCGGCCCGCGTGTATCCGCGCGGCTCCATAGCCCGTGGGGGAGTGTGCGCTGCGCCCCCGAACCCAGCGACGCCGCCTTGCTGGCCTTGGCCGCACAGATGTGCCAAGAGGCTTTCTCGGGATCGATACAAGTAGACAACCAGACCTGATGCCAGACCTGATGCAGGACTTCGAGACACAACCACTTGCGCGCGAAACCGTGCCGGGACCACGCCCGCGTTCGCGCGGCGGCATGGTCTTCGTCGCCTTCGTGGCGTTCCTGCTGGGCGCCGCCTTCGTCGCCTGGGCGTCCTCGCGTGGCTGGCTCGAACAGGTCCTGCCCACGGCCGAAATGTCCGAGGCTCCGGCTGCGGAAACGGCGGTTGTCGGTGAGCCTGTCGAGATCCCCGATCCCCTTCCCCTGCCGAGCCCCGGCGCCGGGCATCCTTCGCCGGACCAGCTTGCCGCGCTCGGCACGATGGAAGGGCGCCTCGCAATGATCGAGAACCGCCTCTCGCGCATCGATTTCGAGACCGACGCCGCCTCGGGCAATGCCGCGCGCGCCGAAAGCCTGCTGATCGCCTTTGCCGCACGCCGCATGGTCGATCGCGGCGAACCGCTGAGCTACGTCGCCGACCAGCTGCGGCTGCGCTTCATGGACGCCCAGCCCCGCGCGGTCGAGACGATCATCGCCTTCTCCAAGGAGCCGGTAACGATCGACGAACTGAGCGCACGGCTCGAGGCCCTCTCCCCCGAACTGAGCGTTTCGGGCCGCGACATCAGCTTCTGGGACCGCGCCCGGGGCGAGCTGACCTCGCTGTTCACGGTGCGCCGCGATTCCGCCGCGCTGGTCTCGCCCCGCGCCCGAATCGAGCGCGCGCGCATCATGCTGACCGCACGCCGCATCGACGGGGCGATCCGCGAAGTGGAGCGCCTGCCCGGCGCAGAGGCTGCGCACAACTGGATCGCCGATGCGCATCGCTACGAGAACGCCCAGAAGGCACTGAGCCTGCTCGAGACGACCGCGATGCTTGAACCCCGGCGCCTCAAGGACGCCGAGGGCCGCGCCATCGATCAACCCAGCCCGCTCGCAACGCCCAGCCAGGGAAGCCCGTCGCAAGCCGCTGAGAATGACGCCGGATCGGGCGAAGACTGAGCCCGAGAGAACACCGGACATGACCGACACACCAGACCAGAACCGGGCCGATCCGATCGAGGATGCCCGGCTCGAGGCACTTGCGCGCTATTCCCTGACATCCGAACCGGAACAGGACTTCGACGACATCGTCGCCATGGCTGCGGAAATCTGCGACGTACCCGTCGCTCTGGTCAATATCGTCGAAGCCGAACGCCAGTTCTTCAAGGCCCGCATCGGGATCGACATCTCCGAAACCCCGCGCGATGTCTCGATCTGCCAGTTCGCGATCCGCGAGGACGTCCCCTTCATCATTCCCGATGCCCGCCGTGACCCGCGCTTCGCGGACAATCCGTTCGTGACCGCAGAGCCGGGCATCCGCTTTTACGCAGGCTTTCCCCTCGTGACACGCGACGGGCATGCGCTGGGCACGCTGTGCGTGATCGACCATGAGCCGAGAACCCTGGATGCGCAGCAGATCCGCATGCTGCGGATACTCGCGCGCCAGGCGATGTCGCAGATCGAACTGGGCGCCGCGCTGGAGAAGAGCCGCGCCGCCCATGCCGAAGCCGAGCGCCTGCGCGCCGGACAGCACGAAATCGCCATGGAGATGACCCACAGGGTCAAGAATACGCTCGCCATCGTGCAGTCCATCGTGGCGCAGACGCTGCGCCGCAGCCCGGATGTCGAGCAGGCCCGCAAGGCCATTGATGCGCGCCTTCTGACCTTGGCGCGCGCGCAGGATGTGCTGACCCGTTCGGCCCTCGATGACATCGATGTGCGCGCCCTCATTTCGGCGGCCCTGGGCCCGCACATGCAGGGCGAGAACGACCCGCGCTTCGTGCTGTCCGGTCCTCCGCTGCTCCTTGGCGCACGCCAGGCCCTCGGCCTCGCGCTCGGGCTCCACGAACTGGCGACGAACGCCACCAAATATGGCGCGCTTTCCCAGACGGGCGGAACCATCGCGCTCACCTGGAACGGCGCGGACGCCGCCTGCACGCTCGAATGGGCCGAGCGCGGCGGCCCCCGGGTTGAGGTGCCCACCGAACGCGGCTTCGGCTCCACCCTGATCGAACGGATCGTCGCGGGCTATTTCGAAGGCGAAGCCCGGCTGACGTTCGATCCTGAAGGTGTGCACTTCACGCTGTCGGGCCGGGCACGTCGGCCTGAAACCCGGAGCTGACGGAAGATCGCGCGCGAGAAACCAAACTTGCGCGAAAGAGGGTCGCAGATCAGGAAGAGATATCCGAAGGCCATCGCCCTCGGGCTCCCCGAACTGTCGAGCTCAAGGCTCTCGCGCTGCGTTGGCTAAGAGAGGTGAGGTCGCCGAGTTTGGGGTCAAGGGGTAATACCCCCTTGAGAAATTACCTTCCACCTTCTCTTTGACTGCAACTCGGAACGCGGGGGCCAGCCCGCCTCCCTAGCCTTGCAGAAGCTCGGGAAGCTTGCCGGACATACCCCGCGCCTCGTCCATGAAGAAGCGCTTGAGGGCAGGCAGACGCTGCACCGCGCCCATGCCCAGACGGCGCACGGCACTTGGCACGCGGCCCGGAATACCGAACAGGCGGGTAAGCGTGTCGGTCGCGGCCATGACCATGACCGAATCGAGGCTGCGCCACTTCTCGTAGCGCGCCAACAGCTGCGCATCGCCCGGTTCAAGGCCCAGGCGCATGCCCTCGCTCAGCACTTCGACCAGCGCGCCCACGTCGCGCAGGCCCAGGTTCAGGCCCTGCCCCGCGATCGGGTGCATGCCGTGCGCGGCATCGCCGATCACCGCAAGGCGCTCGTCGACCACGTTCACGGCATGATGGAAGCGCAAGGGATAGCTCATGCGCGGAGCCGAGAGTTCGATATCGCCAAGGACACCGTGCATCTTCTCGGCAACCTCGTTCAGGAACATCGCATCGCTCATCGCGATGACGCCCTTTGCGTCCTTCTCGGCGACCGTCCAGACCAGCGCGCTGCGATGGCGCCCCTGCGCGTCGTCGAGCAGCGGCAGCAGCGCAAAGGGTCCAGCGGGATAGAAGATTTCCCAGGCCGTGCCGCCGTGCGGCTTGGAGTGGAAGAGCCCCGTCACCATGGCGCGGTGGTGGTAGTCCCACTTCGCCATCGAGAAGCCGGCCTCATCGCGGGTGGGCGACTGGCGCCCTTCGGCCGCGACCAGCAGCGAGGAGGTGAGGATGCGCCCGTCGCTCAGTTCGACTTCCACCCCGTGGGGCCCGCGATCGCGGCGCACGGCCTCGGTCTTGACGTGCCAGGCGATGTTGGGCTCGTCCTTGGCCGCCTCGAACAGCGCGATGCGCAGGTCCCGGTTGGCGTACATGCGACCCAGCGTGCCCTCGTCGGGCTTGGGCTGGAAGTCGATCCGGCCCGGCTTCATGCCGTCGGTCACCGCGATCGAATCGATCGCGCAGCCCAGCGGCTCGAGGCGCTTGCCAAGACCGATGTTGCAGAACAGGTTCCAGCTCGCGGTGGAAACCGCCGAGGCGCGGCCGTCCGCGCCCTCGGCAACGAGGTCCGCCGGGTCGGCGCGGTCGATCACGTGGCTGGAGATCCCGGCCCGGGCCGCGGCCAGCGCCAGCGTCATGCCGACGAGACCGCCGCCCAGGATGATGAGATCACGGCGCTCCTTCGCGCCAGTCGGGATGCGTGTATCCGAGTCGCTCATGAAGAGCAGCTATCGGCCTCCGTCGCATCAATGTCGAGACATCTTCCATCCCACGTGCCCGCAGGGGCGAAGAGGGCCACGGTGGCAGCAAGAGTGGGCGCGATATCAACGGTTTCGACCGGATCGGGCTGCTCGAATCCCTGGATCCCTTCGCGCCAGAACAGCATCGGCACGCGGCGGTCGTAATCCCACGGGCTACCATGGCTGGCGACCTTGAAGGGCTTGGCCTTGCCGGGCACGATCCCGCGGCGGGTCAGCATCTGCACCTCGCCCGAGCGCCCCGGCACATAGGACGCGCGCACCTTCTGGAGGTCCGTCCAGTCCTGCGGGGCGCCTTCAGGCATGGGCTCGGCCATGATCTCGTCGTGTGAGAAAGCCGCCTCGATCTGCGGGTTGGCGCGCAGCACGTCGAGCAGGCTTGCCACCACGGTCTGCTTGTTCTTTCCCGCAAGGTCGGGCGCGAGCCACACGCTGCCCGATTCCCCGGCGCCGTAGAAGAGGTGCCCGCTGGGAACGGTCACGCCGGTGCGGCGGGCCACTTCGGCCTCGAGTGCGGCGGCAGTCAGCGAAGGATCGACGCGGCCCGCATGCGGGTTGCCGCGCAGTTGCTGGCGCTCGGGCGCATCGAAACCGCCATGGTCGGCGCTCAGCACGACCTCGTAGTCGATCCCGCGCGCGTCGAGCGCGTCGAACAGCGTACCGAGCGCGGTGTCGAGCGTGTTCATCTGGATGCACATCTCCACGCCCTCGGTGCCGAAGGCATGGCCGACCTTGTCGGTCGACGAGAAGCTGACCGAAAGCAGGTCGGTGACAGCGTCCTTGCCCATGCCCAGTTCGTCAACGAGGCGCACAGCCATGTCGGCGGTGGCGAGATCGCCGCGCGGGCTTTCCGAGAACGCCTTGTAGTCGCCCGCCTTGAAGGGAAACTTGTACGTGCCGATGGTGAAATCGCCGATGGGCGTGGCATGGTCGCGGCGCGCGCAATCGCCCGGCACGGGCATCTCGGCAGCCCCGGCCGCGACCTTGCTGGCGATCTGCGCGTTGTAGGCCGCAACGCTCTTCGAGACCTTGCGGTCGAGGAAGGTCGTGTAGCCTTCCTCGCCGAACCAGTAGACGGCATCGGTGTCGTGCCCGCTCATCATGACTGCGGCGCGGTCCTTGACCGAAACCGCCGCGTTGATCGTACGCGGATCACGCTTCTTCATGAGATCGCCGAGAGTCGGTGCCTTGAGGTGCACCGGGCTGACCACCGGCTTGTCGGACGAACTGCGCGGATCGCGCTCGTCTTCGACGCAGTAGATTTCCTTGTCGGCGCGTGCGAGCGCGGGATCCATCCAGCCGTTCGCCGGAATGCCGGTGCGCGCCGGGTGAACGCCGGTCAGAAGCGTGGAGTGGCCCGGGCAGGTCTCGGTCGCGGCGTGCGACTGGTAGCCCGAGGGGAACACGACACCATCCAGCAGGCGCGTGAAGCCCTTGGAGAAGCGCTGGCGGTACTGCGCGAAAAGGTCGGAAGAGAACTGGTCGACCGAGATCGCGACGATCAGCTGGGGCGTGGCCTGGGCTTCGGGCGCGGCGTCCTGGGCAAGGGCCGGTGAGGCCATCGCGGCGGTGGCAAGGCCGGTCGCAAGAGCGAGGGTGGAAAGACGCAGGCGCATGGGTGTTCCTTGAATTGTCGGCGCGCACCGGGCACAGGCGGGAGAGCCGACAATCCCCAAGGGAACGAACGGCCGGGATCTCGCACGTGGGGCGCAAGGTAAGTTCTATGAATTCGCGTCGTTATAGCCTGTTTTTGACACGTATATGTCAACTCCTCGCAGCCTTCGCCCTGCTTCTCCTGGCCCCGGTGGCCATGGCCGCCCCCAACCATATCGCGGCCAGGCTGGTGGCCGCGCCCGGCGCCGAAGCGGGCAAGGAGACGACGTTGGCCATCGCCATGAGCCCTGAAAAGGGCTGGCACGGCTACTGGCTCAATCCCGGCGATGCGGGTCTTGGCATGCAGCTCGACTGGAGCCTTCCCGAAGGTGCCCGCGCAGGCGATCAGCGCTATCCCGTGCCGCACACGTTGCTGGTCGCAGGGTTGATGAACCACGTCTACGAGAGCGATTACGCCGTACTCGTGCCCGTGACCCTGCCCGCAGATGCCAAGCCTGGCGCGCGCATCCCGATCCGCGTCAAGGCGCAGTGGCTCGCCTGCACCGAGGAAATCTGCGTGCCCGAGCGCGCCGAGCTCGCCACCGAAGTCGTGCTGGGCAAGGCGGACGCCAAGGCCGAAGCCAAGTTTGCCAAATGGCAGCGCGCGTTGCCAGCGCCGCTCGACGCGCCGGCGACCAAGGCGCTGGCCGCCAAGACGCTGCGCCTCGCCATCCCGCTCCCCGCTTCGGTCGAGCTGGAAAACCCGCATGTCTTCCTCGCGCAGGACAAGGTCGTCGACTACGCGGCCCCGCAGACCTTCGCCCGCAAGGACGACACGCTCCTTGTCACCATCCCGCGTGCGGATTTTGCGCCGCGCGATCCCGAGGTGCTGGACGGCGTGCTCAAGCTCGACGGCTTTGGCAACGGTCTCGCCTTCACCGCGAAGACGGGACCGGTTCCCAGCGGCGGGATCCCGCTCAAGGGCGCGGATACACCCGAGTTGCCCGCCCTGCCCTGGTTGCTGCTTGCCGCGCTGGCGGGCGGCCTCATCCTCAATATCATGCCCTGCGTCTTCCCGATCCTTTCGCTCAAGGCCCTTTCGCTTGCACGGGCGGGCGAGAGCGAAGCGCACGCCCGGATCGAGGGGCTGGCCTACACGGCGGGCGTCGTCGTGGCCTGCCTTGCGCTCGGCGGCGTACTCCTCGCACTTCGTGCCGGAGGCGAACAGGTGGGCTGGGCATTCCAGCTCCAGGAGCCGGTCGTCGTCGTCGCGCTGCTTCTGCTGGCCGCCACGATCACCGCCAACCTCCTGGGCCTCTTCGAGTTTGCCGTCCCCGGCTTTGCCAGCGAGGGCAGCCCGCAAGGCGCCTTTGCGACCGGACTTCTCGCCGCGTTCGTGGCAACGCCCTGCACCGGCCCCTTCATGGCGAGCGCCATGGGCGCAGCGCTGCTGCTGCCGGTGGTGCCCGCCCTTGCGCTCTTTGCCGCACTGGGGCTGGGGATTGCCCTTCCGTTCCTGGCGGTTGCCTTCGTGCCCGCTCTGCGCACCCGCCTGCCCCGCCCCGGCAAGTGGATGACGACCTTCCGGCGCTGGATGGCGCTGCCCATGGGCCTCACCGCACTCGCGCTGGGCTGGCTGGTCTGGAAGGTCGGGGGTGAGGTCTACTTCGCCGTTACGCTGCTGTTCGCGGTGCTGCTGGTGCTGGCGCTGTTCGGGGTGGGCCGCGCGCAGCGCAAGGGGCGCAAGGCCCGTCCGGCAGCGCTTCTGGCGCTGTTCGACGCGCTCGCCTGCCTCGCGCTCCTGCCCGCCGCCGCGCCCGAGCCGGTCGAGGCCGCCTCGATCCTCGCCACCCGCCCCTTCAGCGCCGAGGCACTCGCTGCCGCCCGGGCGGACGACAAGCCGGTCTTCGTGTGGATGACGGCGGACTGGTGCCTGACCTGCAAGGTCAACGAGAACGTCGCCATCGAGCGCGAGGAGACCCGGGCGGCCTTCGAGGCGGCCGATGTCGTTGTCCTGCGCGGCGACTGGACCCGGCGCGATCCCGAGATCACCCGCTACCTGACCGAGCAGGGTGCAGCCGGTGTCCCGCTCTATGTCTGGTACCCGAAGCAAGGTCCGGGCGAAGTTCTGCCCCAGGTGCTGACGCCCGCGCTTCTGGCCGAACGAGCGGCCGGCGGCTGAGCCGCTCGAACGCGAGCCTGAGGGCAAAGTCCACGCCTTTCGGGAACCAGGCGGCACTTCCAAGGTTGCTTTGGGCAGATCACGAAATCGCGCTGCTCGTTTTCCCGTGTTTGCCGAATCGCGCCGCGCTCTTCCCGGAGGTGTGCCGTGACCGACCTGCCCATGGCCGAATGGCTTGCCAACCTGATCCTGGCGACCGGCGTTGCGATGCTGCTGGGAAGCGTGGGCCTTGCCACACTGGGATACCTGCGCGCGCGCAAGCGCATGGTCCGCCCCCAGGCGAGACAGACCGCTGTCGCCCCGGCACCTCTATCCCGAGATGAGGAACCTCGCCCGCTTGCCTCGCTGCTGCCCGAGCAGCGCCAGCGTTTCATCCGCGACTGGCGCGCTCTTCAGGCCCACGCCGCCGCGAGCCCGGCCGACGCCCTGATCCTTGCCGACGTGCTTATCGCGCAGGTCCTGCATGCCTGCGGCCATCCCCTCATGCTCGAGCGCGCCCACAGCACCCTTGCCGCGAGTGACAGCATGTCGCGCGAGGACGAGATCGCCCACACCTACCTGCTCGGCCACGCCAGCGTCACGCGCCTGGCGCAAGGGTGGCCCTGTGAGGACGAAATCCGCATTGCCCTTGTCCGCTATCAGCTGGTGTTCGACGAACTCGTCAACGAACCCGACGAGGACGCCCCGGCCTTCACGTTGCACCGGGGACGGATCGTCGCGCTCGACAGCCCCTCCGCCCCACGGCTCGACGGATAGCGTCTCGACGGGGAGTCCACCTCACGCGGACCAAAAGAAAAGGACATGGCCCCCTGGGGAGACCATGTCCTTTTCCGTATGCGGCCTCAGGAAAGGCTAGTGTGAGGGAGGGGGATTACTCGCCCTTCTCGAAGGCCGCACTGATGCGAAGGGTCACTTCGTCGCCCACGGCGGGGACGTAGTTCTTCACGCCGAAGTCCGAACGGGTGATCGTACCCGTTGCATTGAAGCCCAGGGTGTAAGCCTGGCTCATCGGGTTCACGCCGCCCGCATTGAAGCTGGCGTGGAGCGTCACCGGCTTGGTCACGCCGTGGAAGGTCAGGTTGCCGGTCACGTCGGCGGTGCGCTCGCCAGTGCGCTTCACCTTGGTCGAGACGAAGGTGATCGTGGGGTGACCCTCGGCGTCGAACCAGTCGGCCGAGACGAGCTCCTCGTCGAGCGTCGCGTTGGTGGTGCTCACGGTCGCAACGGGGATCGAGACGGCAAGCTTGGTGTTCTCGATCTTGGCGGGGTCGATCGAGAGCGAGCCGGTCACATCGGCGAATTCACCGTACCACTCGGAGAAACCGAAGTGCATGAGCGAGAAGCCGACGCGGGTGTGCGAGGTCTCGACCTTGTAGGTGCCGGCCTGCGCCGCGGCGGGCGCGGGATCGGCCGCCTGGGCGTGAAGAATGGCGGGAACCGAGGCCAGCAGGGCAACCGGGATCAGGGCGGACTTCAGGAACGAACGGGTCATGTGAAAAAACTCCTAGAGGGGGGCTGGGCCGACGGGCTCAGGCGAGCTTGGCAATCGCGGCCTTGGCGTCGGCAATGGCGCTGGCGGCGGCTTCGGGACCGAAGGCCATGCCCTCGGCGGTAACGACCTCGACGTCGGTCACGCCCATGAAGCCGAGCAGGCCCTTGAGGTGCGGCATGCCGAAGATGACGCCCGCGTCATCGTCGTACTTGCCCGCACGCGACTGGGCGACGATCGCCTTGGTGTTCTTGACCAGACCCTCGGGGCCCTGTTCGGTGTACTGGAAGGTGGTGCCGGCGCGCAGCACGTAATCGAACCAGGCCTTGAGCGTGGAGGGCAGGCCGAAGTTGTAGATCGGAAGGCCGATCACCAGCACGTCGGCGTCCATCACTTCGGCGATCAGCGCGTCCTGCAGTTCGCGCGCTTCGAGCGAGGCGTCGGTCATCTTGTCGCCAACCGGCGCGGCGCGGCCGATGCCGACCAGGCTGCCCGAGTTGATGTGCGGAACGGGATCGGTGTCGAGGTTGCGTTCAACGACGACAGCGTCCTCGCCCAGCTCGGCAAGGTAGGTGTCGATCAGCTGGTTGCTGACGGAAGCGGCGCCGGTGGCGGCCGAACGGACGACGAGGTACTTGGTCATGGTGCTTCTCCGAAATTGACAAGTGGCGGCAAACAGTTGGGAGGCGGTTGCGGGGGATCCGTTTGCCGCCGGGGCTTCGCTGGAAGCTTGTCCATGGAGATAGTCCTGCTGGTTTTGCATGACCATTGGCGATATGAGCATAGCCTCCATGCAAAAACGGATAGAAGGCGCCGCCGGGGTGGGACGATGAACTGGGACGACATCCGCACTTTCCTCGCCATTGCGCGGGCCCGCAGTCTTTCAGGTGCCGCGCGCGAACTGGGCCTGAGCCAGAGCACGATGAGCCGCCGTCTGGTCGCGCTGGAGGAACGCAGCGGCGCCCGGCTGCTGCTCAAGACCCCGCACGGCTACGAACTCACCCCGCTGGGCGAAAGCGTCCTCGCCAACGCGCAGCGCATGGACGAGGATGCGATGGCGCTCGAACGCGTGGTGCAGGGCCGCGATGTCGCGCTTTCCGGGCTGGTGCGCCTGACCACGGTCGAGACGCTGGCCAACCGGCTCATCCCCATTGCCGCCGCCAAGCTGCGCGAAGATTATCCGGGCATTTCCATTGACCTGCTCTCCGACACCCGCTCGCTCAGCCTGATCGAGCGCGAGGCCGACATCGCGATCCGCATGGTCCGCTTCGAGCACAACGAACTGATCTCGCGGCGCATGGGTACGATGGTCTGCGCGCTCTACGCCAGCCCCGACTATCTCGCCGCCCACCCCGAGCCGCTCACCGATCCCGGACACCGCCTGATCACCGTCATGCCCGACATGGCCCACCAGGCCGAAGCGCGCTGGCTGCTGGAAAAGGCCCCCGAGGCGCAGGTCGTCTACCGCAGCAACAGCCGCGACGCGCAGGCCGGGGCGGTGCACGAAGGGCTCGGCATTGCCTGCCTGCCGCAGTATCTCGCAGAAACGATGCCCGGTGTCGTACGGCTGAAGGACGCAGGCCTTGGCCCCGCGCGCGAAATCTGGCTCGGCGTCCACCGGGACCTGCGCGACATGCCGCGCATCCGCGCCGTCATCGACGCGCTCGACGCCGCCTTCAAGGCCGAGCGGCTGCGCTTCCTCGTCGCCTGAGCGCCCTTCCCAACCGCGCCGCGCCGCCCCATATCCAAGTCAAGGAGATCGCCCCATGACCAGCCCCGAAAGCAAGATCGTCGTCTGCCCCTCCTGCGGCGCCTCGAACCGGGTCCCCACCGCGAAACTGGGCGCAGGCGGCACCTGTGGGCGCTGTCACACGGCTCTGTTCACCGGCAAACCGCTGGTGCTGACCTCGGCCAACTTCGAGGCCCATGCGGGCAAGGGAGATCTGCCGCTGCTCGTCGATTTCTGGGCCAGCTGGTGCGGCCCCTGCCGCCAGATGGCCCCCGCCTTCGAGGCCGCCGCCGCCCGGCTCGAACCCATGATGCGTCTGGGCAAGCTCGACACCGAAGCCGAACAGGCCATTGCCGGGCGCTACGCGATCCGCTCGATCCCGACCATGGTGCTCATCCACAAGGGCCGCGAAATCGCACGCCAGTCGGGCGCGATGCCTCCCCAGGCCATCGTCCAGTGGGCGCAAAGCGCGATGATGGGAATGGCGGGCTGAGAGGCCGGCTGCCTTTCGGCATCGGCGGATTGCCGGGCCTATAGAATGTCCGCCACCCCGGCGAGGCTCTCCCGCAACTTGGTGAGCGCCTGCGCCTTCAACTGGTGGACGCGCGGGACGCTCACCTGCAGGACCTCGGCGATCTCGGAGAGGTTCAGTTCCTCCACGAAATAGAGCGAGATGACGAGACGCAGGCGTTCAGGCAGATCGCCCAGCGCCGCGATCACCGCCTCGCGCATCTCCGCATCGGCCAGGATGGCGAGGCTGTCGCGCTCCTCGGTGGCAAAGGCCAGGTTCTGGTCGGAATAGACCTCGTCGATGGATTCAAAGCGCATGGGCTGACTGGAATCCTGCATCGCGGCAAGGTCCATCTCCGCCATGCCCAGCGCCTCGGCCAGTTCGGCAAGCGAAGGCGCGCGGCCCAGCGTGGCGCGCAGTTCGTGCTCCTTGGCCTCGATCTGGCGGCGGCGCTCGCTCGCTCCGCGCGACATCGGCACGGCCTTGCGCACGAGATCGACCATGGCGCCGCGCACGCGCATCTTGGCGTAGGCGGCAAAGCCGTCTTCGGTCGGCCCCGAATGTTTCTGCGCGCACTCGGTCAGCGCGACGAGGCCCGCCTGCATCAGGTCCTCCAGCTCGATCCCCGGACGCCCCGTGCCGTTGACGTGCCAGGCCAGGCGGCGCACCATCGGGAGAAAGCGACGAACGCGGTCGGCCACTTCCTCCCGATGCCCTCCCAGGCGCGGACTGCGCGCACCGACCGAGTAGGTCGGCGGCGTGAATACGGTCTGATCCTGTTTCATGCCGCGAGACTCTCAGGCGAAGATGCGCCTGCGCCGTCCGGCCCGGGCAGACCCGGCGCGGGCGCACGCGGCGCACCCACTACGTCGATCACCTCGATGGGCTGGGTGGGCGGCAGCTCGGCAATCGAGAGGACAAGGCAGCTGGGCGCGCGCAGGCGCAGCAGCTGGGCGAGCGCGCGGCGTGCACGCGGCTGCACGACGAGCGCGAGCGGGATCGCCTGCGCCCCGCGGCTGTCGGAAAGCTCGGCAATGCGCTGGCCGATGGTGGCGGCAAGGTCGGGCTCGATCACCGGCTGCCCGGTGACCGGGTCCATCATTCCCGAGACGATGGCGCTTTCGAGCCCGGCGTCGAGCGTGACCACGGGCAGGCGCATGTTGGGCGGGCACACCCGGCCCACGATCAGCGCGCCCAGGTCCGCGCGCACCAGCTCGACCAGTCGGTCGTGCTCCACCGTCTGCTGCACCGCGCGGCTGAGCGAGGCAAGGATCGGCAGCGGGTGGGCGATGGGAATACCGTCTTCCAAGAGGTTGCGCAGAAGGCGCGTCAGCGCGGCCAGCGAAAGCGGCTGCGGCGTGATCGTCTCGATCAGGCTGCCCGCGTGGTCTTTCAGCGCATCGATCAGCATCCGCACCTCGTCGGGGCCGAGCAGGTCCTGCGGGCGCTCGGCCAGCAGCTGGTTGAGGTGGGTAGCGATCACGGTCCCGGCATCCACCGTCAGGAAGCCTTCGGCGATGGCGTGGTCACGCGCGGCCGGATCGATCCAGAGCGCAGGGCAGCCGAAGCTGGGGTCCTGCGTCTCTTCGCCCTTCAAGGTGTGGTTCTTGCGCGCCTCGCCCGCATCGATGGCGAGCACCCTGTCGGCGCGAACGCTCGATCCGCCCAGCGTCACGCCGCCCAGCACGATGCGATAATCGTGCGGCGCCATGTCGAGCGCGTCGCGCACGCGAAACTGCGGCACGATGAAGCCGAAGGCCTGGCTCAGCTGCTTGCGCACGCCGGTGACGCGGCTGACCAGCGGCGAGCCGTGGCGCGCATCGACCAGTTGCACGAGGCCGTAGCCCAGCTCGATGGTGACAAGGGTATGGTCGGAAACGTCCTCCAGTTCGATGCGCGCCGGATCGACCGGCTCGGGCACGACCTCGGCGGGCAGGGCCGCGCGCGCGGCCCGTTTTCGCAAGGCGTGCCAGAGCCACAGGGCCAGTCCCGCAGCGGGCAGGAAAATCGTCTGCGGCATGGCCGGAATGAGGCCGATGGCGCCGAGCACCACGCCCACCGGCAGCCAGGTCTCGGGGCTGGCGAACTGGCCGCCGATCTGCCCGGCCAGATCGCGCGTGTCGGCGACGCGGGTAACGATGACGGCGGCCGCGATGGAAAGCAGCAACGAGGGCACCTGCGCCACGAGCGCGTCGCCGATGGCGAGCGTGATATAGGTCTGTGCGGCATCCCCCGCCGACATCTCGTGGCTGATCATACCCAGGCAGAAGCCCGCGATGATGTTGACACCCAGGATCAGCAGCGCGGCGATCGCATCGCCCTTCACGAACTTGGAAGAGCCGTCCATCGAGCCGTAGAAATCGGCCTCGGTCGCCACTTCACGGCGGCGCGCCTTGGCCTCGTCGGCCGTCAGGAGCCCGGCGGCAAGGTCTGCGTCGATGGCCATCTGCTTGCCGGGCAGCGCATCCAGCGTGAAGCGCGCGGAGACTTCCGAAACGCGCCCTGCCCCCTTCGTCACCACCACCAGGTTGATGATGACAAGGATCAGGAAGACGAAGATGCCGACCGCGAAATTGCCACCGATGAGGAAGGCGCCGAAGGCCTCGATAACCTTGCCTGCGGCCTCCCCGCCCTCGTGCCCATGAACCAGCACGACACGTGTCGAGGCGACGTTGAGCGCGAGGCGCAGCAGCGTCGCGAAAAGCAGGACCGAGGGGAAGGAGGAGAAGTCGAGCGGCTTGTCCGCGTTCATCGCCGCCATCAGGACGGCAACCGAAAGCGCGATGTTGAGCGTGAAGGACAAATCGAGGACAATCGCCGGAACCGGCACGATCATCAGGACGATGAGCGTGAGGATGCCGACGGGAAGCGCCAGGGCGCCCGGGTCCTGGATGCGCTTGAACAGGTTCACAGGCCGAACCTCGCGAGTTTGCCGTAGGCGTTCTTCACGTTACCCGGCAGGGCCGCCTCGGAGGCCCCGAAGGCACCTTTGAGCGTTTCGGCCATGGAGCGGGCGGGGACGTGCGGCGCGGCGGCGGCCGGGCTGGTTCCGCCATGAAACTCCCGTGCGAGCGGCCCGAGGTTGGCGGGCATCGAACCGGCACTGCGCGCGGCAAGAAAGGCACTCGCCGACGGCATGTCCTTGCCGGGAGCGGCAAAGACCGCCGGATCGTACGCCAGCCGCACCGCACCGCCGCTTTCCCCCATGGCGCTCGCCATGCGCGCGCGCAGGAGGTTCATCACGCCGCCGACCGAACGGGCTGCGCCTGTGCCTTCGTAGAAGATCGCGCGGTTCGCCGCGGCGGCCTTGGGAAGCAGCGCCGCTGCGCTCTGTCCGGGATTGTGGGCGAGCGCGCCAAGAAATTCGCCTGCCCCGGCGGCTCCCAGGAAGTGGGCCAGATAGAGTTCGGTCGCATCGGGTGCGCGGCCCAGAACGGCGGTCAGCTCCGCGCCGTTGTCGCGCGCGAGTTCAGCGGCCATGCGCGCGGAAGCATCGGCATCGTAGCGCAGCCCCAGGACCTGGCTGCGCAGGCCGGGATCGCGGATACGCCCGCCCTCGATGGCTTCGCTGACCCACGAGAGGCCATGGCGCGCGCCATGCCGGTCCAGCGTGCCGAGCCAGGTGCCATTGGTGAACTGGAACAGCCCGGCCGCACTCGATGTGCCGGCCCGGGCCGTGGGATCGAGGCCAGATTCAAGCCGGGCCTGCGCCATGAGATACTGGAAATCGACGCCGGTCGCATCGGCGGCGCGGGCAATGGCCTCGCGCGCCTGTGCGTGCGTGGGCGACTGCGCGCGCAGGGTTGCCCCTGCAAAGTTCGCTCCGACTGTACCTGGATCGCTCAAGGATGGACTCCCGAATGTCTACTCCGGGACGAGATCAGCAAGGGCCGTGCCAGATGCACCGCCAGCACGCCCCTCAGACGCGGGCGCCGGCCACGGCGTAAGTGCCCGACGCGCGGTAGAGCTGCGGACTGCCGGTCAGCGCATCGAGACGGCGCGTGACATTGGCGGCCAGGATGTTGCGCACCTGCCGGTTCACCTCGTTGAGGCGCCGTGCAGTGTCGAGCAGACCGCGGCATTCCTCGTCGAGGTCGGCGCGCTGCAGGTGGTCGAGTTCGCTGCACAGGCGGTCCTTCGCCCCCGTCGCCCCGACGATGCCGTCGAGGTCGAGCGCGGCAAGCGCCTGCCGCTCGGTCTCGAGCACGGCAAGCATCTGCCGCAAGGTGCCGGAAAGCTCGCCCCCGGTCATGTTACTTGGGTGTCCGCAGCATGACGCCCGCCGCGATCATGGCGTCGGCGATCTGGGCCGGAACGAGGGGGTAGGTGCCGGCTTCCACGGCCTTGCGAATCTGCGAGACGCGGTCGGTGTCGACCGGCGCAGCACCGGGATCGAGCGCCGCCGAAGTTTCCACGGCAGGCTGGCTCGGGGCCGGGTTCGCCTCGGGCCGGGCCGAGGCCGGGGCCGACGAGGCGACCGCTGCAAGTTCTTCACCGCCCGACGGGCGGGCCGGACGCGACGGGATCGATCCGATCGACTGCGCAGGTCCCACTTCGATAGGTGGCATTGTACCGCTCCTTCAAATAGTCTGCTGCTCAGAACGGCGGTTTCGATCCGGCTTTAAGGGCCACCTCAGAGCAACGATCAAAACCTTGCGTTATCGTTTGCTTTCAAAGCCAAATCCCGATGCGATCACGGCAGAGGCACACTGACGAGACCCGGCCGCACGATCCGCGCGCGCATTTCCTCGCCCCGCCCCCGTTGCCCGGTGGCCAGGCGGACCCGGATCCACGCGCCGACAGGACCCGATTCCAAGGCCTCTCCCGGCTGTGAGACAGTAAAGCCCTGCCCCGTCACGGCGATGCTGAGGGCATCCCCGCGATTGATCGCGTCGGGCTCACGCACGGGCGGCTGGAAGGCGGGCGGCGGCGCACTGCGTACGGGGACGAAGAGACGCCAGCCCCCGACATCGGCGCACTGGACGACGACACTGTCCTTGGAAGGGCCGCGCCAGGACAGCGCAAGGCTGCTCTGGCAACGCTGGAGGCGCAGGCGCCGGTCGAGCGGCGTGATCGCCCCCCCGACCGCGCCCACGGGCGCGCCGGTGAAGGCCGCGACCTGCCGGTCGATCGCGTCGAGATCGGCGTAGGTAGCGCCTCCGGCGGCCAGCGCCATCAGGATCGTACTCAAGCTCATGCGCGGGACGTGTTTCCTTGCGAACGGACATTTCGTCCCGCCCAGTCAGCAATCTTCATGCCAGATGCCGCCACCAACGCCGCCTTCAGCGCGGCAACCCGGCGGCATCGAAAGCGAGCTCCGCCCGGATCACCCCCTGCCCCGGCTCCAGCACGATACGGGCGGCCAGCCCTGCCTCGCGCGCCTCGCCCGCCAGCGCCAGCGCGGCTTCGAGCGCCGCGGCCCGGCTCTGCACCCGCGCGGCCTCGTAAGGCGCGGTGATGGTCAGCTGCTGGCGCGGGTCGGGTGCCTGCTGGGTCAGCCACTGCGCCAAGGGCGGCGCATCGGGAAGCGCGATGTAGACCGAAAGCGGCTCGGCCCGCTGCGAACGACCGGCAATCTCTTGCCGCATAGCCGCCGGTGCCTTGCCGCCCTGCTTGGGCGAAGGCGCCGTACTGACCGCGGCGGCGGTGACCATGAAGAGGATCAGCGAGAGATCGGCCAGCGAGGTCTGCCAACTGACCGTGGCGCGCCCGCTCACTTGCGCCGCCCCTGTCCGTTCGCAGGCACATGCGCCTCATCGGCATGGCGCGGCAGGGCGACGCCAACCTGGCTCTCCAACCAGTCGAGCACCTCCTGGCGGGCCTGCTCCTCCTCCGAGGCGCGCCGCGCAACCGCGCGCGCGAGCGGGGCAAAGACCATGTTCCCCAGAAGCAGGCCATAGAGCGTCGTCAGCACGGCCATGGCGATCGCGCTGGTGAAGTTGCCGTCCTGCCCGCTGCCCGCCGGAAGCTGGCTGAGCGAGATCAGCGTGCCGGCCAGCCCCAGCACGGGCGAAAGGTCGGCGGCCTGGTTGAGCGTGCGCACCGCGCGCATCGACCGCGCCGCGCGGCGGCGCTTGTGCGCGATGTGCGCGGCGTGGAGCGAGGCCACCGACCGCGAGCCGATCAGAGCGCCGGTCGCCTCGTCGAACTCGGCATCACCGGACAAGTGCGGTTCGGTGCGGATCACGCCGTCCTGGCGCATATCCTGAACGTGAACGGCCAGCTCGGCCTTGAAGCTCGCCGCGTCGAAGCGCTTTCGCACGAGGCGGCGCAGCGCGGCACAGGCCGCCCCGCTGTCGGTGAACCCGCAGCGCAGCAAAGTCGCAAGCAGCGTGCCCCCGCCCACAATCAGCGCGGACGTCGCATCGACGAGATTTTCGGGATTGATCACGGGCCGGGCTGTCCTTTGACGACGGGTCTCTTCAGCCAAGAACGGCGCGCGCCGGTCTTTTTCAGGCTTGCCCCTGCATTTGCCGCCCTTCCGGCAAAGCCTTGCCGCGCATGGGCCTCACGCGGTCCGCAACGCCCGTAAAGGCCCGAAATCGCGCGCCTCGCGCATTTGGCACATGCCTTGCGAATACCGGACCGAACCGCCGCGTTTCCCTGCGGCAAGGACCACCCCGGCCCCTACCTGGCCGGCACACGAAGGAGCGATCATGCCGCAGGACCTCTTCGGCATTCACGGCAAGGCCCTGGAACTGCGCTCGCAGCGCATGGGCCTCATTGCCTCGAACATCGCGAACGCCGCGACGCCGGGCTACAAGGCCAAGGACATCGACTTTACAGCGGCCCTCGGCGCCGCGCAGAACGGCACCGCGCTCGAAACCGCGGCCGAGCACGCCACGCGCTACCGCGTCCCGGTGATGCCCGCGCTCGACGGCAACACGGTGGAGCTGCCCAACGAACAGCTCGCCTTTTCCGAGAACGCGGTCGGCTATTCGACCACGCTCGAATTCATCCGCGGCCGGGTGGACACCCTCAAGCGCGCGCTGCGGGGCGACTGACCATGGCCAATTCGCCCATGACGCTCTTCACCCTCGCCCAGCGCGGCATGTCCGCGCAGATGGTGCGGATGAACGCGGCGGCCTCGAACCTTGCCAACGCGGGCACCGTCTCGGCCAGCGAGGGGGAAGCCTACAAGCCGATCCGTCCCGTCTTCGCCGCCGACCTGGATGCCGCAAGCGGCCTCGCCTCGGTCGATGTGCGCGGCGTGGTGCGCGAGAACGCCGCCGCGCTGCGCCAGCACACCCCCGAGCACCCGCTGGCCGATGCCAACGGCGATGTCTGGGCCGCCCCCGTCGATGAGAACGCGGAGATGGTCGAGATGCTCGAAGCCTCGCGCCAGTACCAGAACCTGCTCGAGGCCCTCTCCACCGCCAAGCAGCTCATGCTCGAAACGATGAGGCTCAAATGACCGTCACCTCGATCACCACCGGCCTGCCGACAACGCCGACCACAACGACCAGCGATACACCGCGCAATTCGCTCGGCGATCTGGGCCAGGCCGATTTCCTCAAGCTGATGATGACCCAGCTCCAGCAGCAGGATCCCTTCGAGCCGATGGACCAGACCGCCATGCTCGCCCAGATGGCGCAGTTCTCCTCGCTCGCGGGGACGACCGAGATGGGCGACACGCTGTCCCGCATTTCCACGCAGATGGAGACGCTCAACCAGACCGGCCTTGCCACCCAGCGCGCCGTCGCCGCGCTTGCCACCCAGGTCGAGGCCCTGAACGCGGCCAACGCCAACACCGCTTCTCCCACCACCCCCGCTGCCTGAGCGCGCGCAACGAAAGTCACGCCCGATGTCCTATTACACCTCGCTGACCGGCCTCAAGAACGCGCAGACCGACCTCAACGTCATCGCGCACAACATCGCCAACGCCGAGACCACCGGCTTCAAGAAGAGCGATACGGCCTTTGCCGACATCGTCTCCTCCTCGATCCTGACCGATCCCTCGCTCACCACCGGTATCGGCGCGCGGGTCAGCGCGATCATGCAGGAGTTCTCGCTCGGCCCCATCGAGCAGACCGGCTCGGCGCTCGACGTCGCGGTCAACGGTGAAGGCTTCTACACCGTCGTCTCCCCGCTCTCGGGCGAGACCGCGTATACCCGTGCCGGCTCGTTCTCGGTCGATGGCAACGGCTACATCCGCAACGCCCAGAACATGCGCCTTCAGGTCTTTCCGGTCGATGCCTCGGGCGCGATCACTTCGCTGACCACGCTTCAGGACGCGCAGATCCCGGCGCAGAACACCGCGGGCGAGGACTTCGCCGGGGTGACCATCATGTCCGACGGCTCGGTCGTCGCCACGTACGCCGATGGCTCGAACGAAACCGTGGGCGTGCTCGCGCTCGCCAACTTCATCTCGCCCCAGGGCCTGCGCCAGGAAGGCAACGCCAGCTGGACGGCGACCGGCATTTCGGGCGCCGCGAGCTACGGTCAGCCGGGCTCGGGCCTCTACGGTTCGCTCATGGCCGGATCGCTCGAACGCTCCAACGTCGAGATTGCCGAAGAACTGGTCTCGCTGATCACCGCGCAGCGCAACTTCCAGGCCAACGCCAAGGCCGTGGATACCGCCACGCAGCTCTCGCAGACCATCATCAACCTGCGCACCTGATCGGCGCACGGAGCGGACCTGACTCATGGATCGCCTGATCTACACCGCGCTTTCGGGCATGGCCAATTCGATGACACGCGAACGCGTGATCGCCTCGAACATGGCCAACGCCCAGACCATCGGCTTCAAGGCCGAGGTTCTCAACGCCACGCCCATGACGCTCGAAGGCCCGCAGCTCCAGGTGCGCGCCATGTCGAGCGCCGACGTCAAGGGCGCGATGATGAAGGACGGCGCGGTGGTGAACACCGGCAACCCGCTCGACGTGGCGCTTTCGGGCGACACCATGCTGGCCGTCCAGGCCGACGACGGGGGCGAGGCCTATACCCGCCGCGGCGATCTCTCGGTCACCGTGACGGGCGTCCTCCAGAATGGCGACGGGCTGCCGGTGATCGGCCAGAACGGCCCGATCACCCTGCCCCCCGGTGCGCGCATCACGATCGGCCCGGACGGCGCGCTGCTGATGGCCGATCCGGCCGTGCCCGAAGCGCCGCCGGCCCGGCTCGACGTGATGAAGCTGGTCTCCACCACCGGCTCGACCATCACCAAGACGCTCGCTGGCCAGTTCCGCGTTCCGGGTGACGGCATCCCCGGCAGCCCGACCGAGTTCGGCGTGCTGCCGGTGGACGCGAACGCGCGCCTGATCCCGCAGTCGCTGGAGCAGTCCAACGTCAACGCCTCCGAAGTGCTGGTCGAGATGATCTCGGCGCAGCGCCTCTTCGACCTTCGCACCAAGCTCATCGAAACCGCCCGCCAGCTCGACGAAGGCGGCACGCGGCTGATGCGCCTCGACTGATAGCCCCCTCACCGTCTCCACAGGAAACGTCCCATGCCCTCATCCGCCCTCCAGGTCGCCCGCACCGGTCTCGAAGCCCAGGACACGCGCATGCGCGTGATCGCGAACAACCTCGCCAACGTCTCGACCACCGCATTCAAGCGCGACCGCGCCAACTTCGCGACGCTGGCCTACCAGGACGCGCGCGTGGCCGGTGCCGCCTCCTCGAACGAGACGACCTACGCCATCGGCCTGAACCTGGGCACGGGCGTGGGCGTCCAGTCGACCACGCGCATGGAGACACAAGGTTCGCTCCAGATGACCGGCAACAGCCTCGACCTCGCGCTCGATGGCGATGGCTATTTCCAGATCACCCTGCCCGGCGGCCAGCTGGCCTATACCCGCGCGGGCAATTTCAGCCGTTCGTCCGAGGGCCTGCTCGTCACCTCGCAGGGCTATGCGGTGCAGCCTCCGGTGACGATCCCCGAGAACGCGACGACGATCTCGGTCTCGGAGGACGGCACCGTGTCGGCGCAGCTGGCCGGGCAGGCCGATCCCTCGCAGATCGGCCAGATCACCATCGCCAGCTTCACCAACCCGCAGGGGCTGCAGGCGATGTCGGACAACTTCATGCTGGAAACCGCCGCCAGCGGCCCCGCGCAGATCGGCGTCGCAGGAACCGAAGGGCGCGGCGCGATGCGCCAGGGCATGCTCGAGGCCTCCAACGTCAAAATCGTCGAGGAGCTGGTCGACATGATCGAAACCCAGCGCGCCTACGAGATCAATTCCAAGATGATCTCGGCGGTCGACGAAATGCTGCGCAACGCCAACCAGACGCTGTGATCATGTCCCGCACTATCTCCCTCGCCCTCGCGCTTCTCGCCCTTGTCCTTCCGCTTCAGGCCGAAGCGAAGAAGAAGCCCAAGCCCTCCGGTTTCGAGGCCACGCTGCCGATCGTCGAAGCCGCGAGCGCCGGGGCTGTGCCCACGGGCGGCATCTTCTCCGCCTCGGTCGGCTATGCGCCCCTCTACCAGGGCAACCGCGCCACGCGCGTGGGCGATCCGCTGACCATCATCCTTCTCGAGACCACCACCGCCTCCAAGGCCGTTTCGTCCAGCAACGGCAAGAGCGGGGGCGCCTCGATCATCCCGCCCACCGCCGGTCTCCTCTCCTTCCTCAACCCCAACGCCCTTAACGCGAGCTCCTCCTCGTCGTTCAATGGTCAGGGAAGTGCAGCGCAGACCAGCAGTCTCGTCTCCACGATTTCCGTCACCATCGCCGAAGTGCGCGCCAATGGCACCGCACTGGTCAAGGGAGAAAAGAAGATGCTGCTCAGCCAGGGAGACGAATGGGTCCGGTTTTCCGGCATCGTGCGCCTGGCCGACATCGACCAGGACAACGCCATCGCCTCGACCCGCGTGGCCGATGCCCATGTCGAGTATTCCGGCAAGGGCGCCCTCCAGCGCGCCAGCAAGCAGGGCTGGCTGGGGCGCTTCTTCAACCTGATTTCGCCGTTCTGATGGGGGGCTGGATGCAGCGTAATCTTCCCTGGATGCTGGCCGCGCTCTTCGCCGCGCTCACCGTCTACCTGGCGCCCGTCCACGCCCACGCCGAACGCGTGCGCGATCTTGGGCAATTCCAGGGCGTACGCTCCAACCAGCTCACCGGCTATGGCATCGTCGTGGGTCTTCCGGGCACCGGCGATGACAACCTCGAATACCTGACGCAGGCCATGAAGGGCGTCTCGGGCCGCATGGGCCTGACCCTGCCCGCAGGCGTCGCGCCCGGCCTCAAGAACGCGGCGGCCGTCATGGTCACCGCCGACCTTCCCGCCTTTGCCAAGCCCGGCCAGCGCATCGACGTCACGGTCTCCACCATCGGCAAGGCCAAGTCGCTGCGCGGCGGCGCGCTCATCATCACCCCGCTCTACGGCGCGGATGGCCAGATCTACGCGATGGCGCAGGGCAACCTCGCGGTCGGCGGGCTTGGCATCTCGGCCAACGACGGCTCCAAGCTGACGGTCAACATCCCGACCGTGGGCCGCATCGCCGAGGGGGCCTCGGTCGAGCGCGCGGTCGCAACCGGTTTCGACAGCCAGCAGACACTGCGCTGGAACCTCTTTGCCGCCGATTTCCTCACCGCCTCGCGCGTGCGCGATGCGATCAACCAGCGCATGCCCGGCACCGCCTCGGTCGAGGATGGGGTGACGCTGGCCCTCACGCTTCCCATCGAATCGAACACCCGCGCCAGCGTCATGGCCGCGATCGAGATGATCGAGATCCAGCCTGCCGAAACGCCCGCGCGCGTCATCGTCAATTCGCGCACCGGCACCGTCGTCATCAATTCCGCCGTGCGCCTCGCGCCCGCCGCGATCAGCCATGGCAAGCTCACCGTCCGCGTCGACGAAGACCCGATGGTGGTCCAGCCCGCGCCCTTCAGCCGCGGCCAGACCGCGATCGAGCCCAATTCCGACATTTCCGCCGAGGAAGAAAGCCGCGCCGTCGCGCTGTTCCAGCCGGGTGCCTCGCTCTCGCAGGTGGTCGACGCGCTCAACCTCCTGGGCGTCACCCCGTCCGACCTTGTCGCAATCCTCGAAGCGCTCAAGCAGGCCGGTGCCCTGAAAGCCGAGATGGTGGTGATATGATCAACGCTTCCGCCCCCTCGACCAGCCTCATCCTCTCGCCCGAAAAGGGCATGGACCGCACGCCGGGCGCCACCGCGCGCGAGGAACTGGCGCAGGCCGCCAAGCAGTTCGAGGCGATCTTCGTGCGCCAGATGCTCGCCGAAGCGCGCAAGACCCACTTCGACAAGGACGGCATCTTCTCCAGCGCCGCGCTCGACACGTTTCGCCAGATGCAGGACGAGCGCTTTGCCGAGATCGCCGCGCAGACCGGCACGCTCGGCCTTGCCAGCGTGATCGAGGCTCAGCTTGCACGCCACCTGCCGCCCGAGGCTCCCGCCGAGCCTGCTGCCGCCCCCCCTGCCACCTCCGGAGACCGCTAAGACATGCCGTCCGACCTCATCTCGATGGCCCGCAGCGGCACCCGCGCGGCCCGCACTGCGTTGGAGATCACCTCCAACAACATCGCCAACGCCTCCTCGGAAGGCTACGTGCGGCGCTCGGTCTCGCTCGCCGAAGTGGCCGTCGGCACGGTCAGCTCGACACCCACCTCGATCAACCTCGCCGGGGTTGCGGTGGCGGGTATCGTGCGCAACGCCGACCAGTTCCGCCAGGGCGAAGTGCGCCGGACCGGAGCCGATGCGGCGCGCGCAGCGGCCGAAGTCCAGGGCCTTGAAAACATCGAATCCGCGGTCGAGCAGACCGGGGTCTACACCTCGATCGTCGATTTCGAGGCAGGGCTGCAGGCTCTGCTGTCCGATCCCACCGACGGACCGTTGCGCGCGGGCGTCCTCGAACAAGGGCGCACGCTTTCCGAAACGCTCAACGTCGCGGCCTCCAGTCTCGATGCGGTGGGCGATGGGCTGCGCTTCGAAGCGGGCGAAGGTGTCGAGAACGTCAACCGCATCGCCTCCGAACTGGCGCGCGTGAACCTGCGCCTCTCGCGCGCCTCGGACGCCTCGAGCGACCAGACCGCGCAGCTCGACCAGCGCGACATGCTGCTCCAGGAATTGTCGCAGTACGTCGACACGCGCATCAGCTTCGCGCCCGATACCGGCGTGGTGACGGTTACGCTGGGCGGGCCTTCGGGCACCGATCTCGTCAACGGCGGGACCACCCGCAGCCTTGCCATGGCGACCGCCGCCGACGGCACGATCTCCTTCAGCCTCGATGGCACGCCGACAGCGATTTCCTCGGGCCAGCTCGCGGGCAAGAGCCTGTCGCTGACGCAGGCCGCCTCCACCCGCGCCGAACTCGACGCGATTGCCGCCGAGATCGTCACCACCATCAACGCCGCGCAAGCCGCGGGTGTCGACCTTGATGGCAATCCCGGACAGCCGCTCTTTTCGGGCACGGGCGCGGCGGACATCCGCATGATCGCGGCCAACGGCGCGGCCGTCGCCACCGCCCCTGCCGGGGCCGGCGCGAACAGCCGCGATGTCTCCAACCTCGAAGCCATGCGCAGCGCGCTGTCCGCCGCCGATCCGGCGGGCGACATGGACACCCTGCTCTTCGGCATTTCCAGCGCGGTGGCCGGGCGCCGGGTGACGCGCGATGCGCTCGATTCCATCGCCAGCACCGCGCGCGTTGCGCTTCAGGCGCAGGCGGGCGTCGACCTCGACCAGGAGGCGGTCAACCTCGTGCGCTTCCAGCAGGCCTTCGAAGCCAACGCGCGCGTCATGCAGGTCGCCTCCGACATCTTTGATTCCATCCTGGCCATCCGCTGAAGGGTCTAGCCATGCCGATCGTCTCCACCAGTACCAGCGCCTTCTACGAACGGGCCCGCGCCGACATGAAGGACCTGCGTTCGCAGGCCGAAACGCTGCAGGCGCAGCTGGGCAGCGGCGAGAAGCTGACCCGCTCGTCCGACGATCCGGTCGCCGCCTCACGCCTGCGTGCGCTGGGACGCCTGGAAAAGCTCTCCGAGATCGATGCCGCCAACGCCAGCCGCGCCAACGCCGACCTGACGCTGGCCGATGCCGCGATGTCCGACATGGCCGATGCCATCATCCGCGCGCAGGTACTGGCCGCGCAGGCCGCCAACGGCACCATCACCGACAGCCAGCGCACCGCCATCGGGCAGGAACTGGAGCAGATCTTCGGCAATCTCGTGGGCCTCTCGAACGCGCGCGATTCCAACGGCCATGCCCTCTTCGGAGGCGAAAGCGCGGGCGATGCCTATGGCCTCGATGCCGGGGGCAACGCGGTCTATGTCGGTACGCCCAACACCAGCAACCTGCCGCTCGGCGAAGGGCAGAGCGTGACCCGCTCGATGCCTGGCCCCCAGTTCCTGTCCTTCACCGACACCGCGGGCAATCCCAGCGATACGATGGCGACCATCAAGGCGCTCGCCGTGGCGCTGCAGAGCGGCACGCCCGATCCGACCGGCGCCGCGCGCGAGGCGTTGGGCAACCTCCAGACCGGGCTCGACACGCTCACCACGGGCCAGACCGTGATCGGCACGCGCCTCGCCTGGATCGAGCTCACCGACAACCGCCGTATCGACCTCCAGGAACTGCGCCAGAGCGAGGAATCGAACATCGGCGCGACCGACATCGCCACCACCATCGCCACCTTGCAGGAAACGCTCACCGTTCTGGAAGCCAGCCAGGCCAGCTTCACCAAGCTCGCCGGACTGTCCCTGTTCGACAAGCTCTGATCCCGCCCGCCGGCCCGGCCGCTTTTCCAAAAAGCGCGCCGGGCTTCGCCTTGACGAGGAAGATTAACCATGTTTGCAATCATCGGGATCGTGATCCTGCTGGTGATGGTCTTTGGCGGTTTCGCCATGACGGGCGGTGCGCTCGGCCCCGTGATGCACGCCATCCCCCATGAGATGCTCATCATTGGCGGCGCGGCGGTGGGCGCCATCGTCACCGGCAACTCGATGCACGAACTCAAAGTCCTGGGCGGCGGCTTCGCGCGCGTGCTCAAGGGCCCCAAGCACAACAAGCAGGACCACATCGACGTCATCGTCCTGACTGTGCGGCTGATGAAGATCCTGCGCTCGGAAGGGCCGGTGGCGCTGGAAAGCCACGTCAACGAGCCCAAGTCCTCCTCGCTCTTTGCCGAATTCCCCCGCATCCTCGCCAACCACGCGCTGACCGATCTCATCTGCGACACGCTGACGCTGATCGTGGTGTCCTCGGGCACGCTGGAAGTTCACGCGGTCGAGGACGTGATGGACAACGCGATGAAGACCCACTTCCACGAGTTCCACGAACCCCAGCACGCGATCCAGAACCTGGCCGACTCGCTGCCTGCACTTGGCATCGTCGCGGCCGTGCTGGGCGTGGTGAAGACGATGGGCTCGATCGACAAGCCGCCTTCGGTTCTGGGCGAGATGATCGGCTCCGCGCTCGTCGGCACCTTCATGGGCGTGCTGCTGGCCTATGGCATCGTCGCGCCGATGGCCGGGCGCCTCAAGCAGATCAACGACCAGGACGAGATGATCTTCCACTGCGTGAAGCAGGTCATCATCGCCAGCCTGCACGGCTGGCCCCAGCCCCTCGTCGTGGAAAGCGCGCGCTCGGGCCTTGGCCATGCCTTCCGCCCAGGCCTTTCCGAACTGCTTGACGCGATGCGGGGACGCTGAGCGTGGCCAAGAAGAAGGAGGAGCCGCTCGCCCCGATCATCGTCAAGAAGGTCACGGTGGTCGAAGGCGGCCACCACGGCGGCGCCTGGAAGGTGGCCTATGCCGACTTCGTGACCGCGATGATGGCCTTCTTCCTCCTTCTGTGGATCCTGGGCGCGACCACCGAGAAGCAGCGCAAGGGCATTGCCGACTACTTCACGCCGACCCTGGTGCAGACGCGCAAGCAGTCCGCCGGTTCGGCCGGCGGCCTCCTGGGGGGCTCCTCGCACACCGACGCCGACAACTACCCCCACGCCATGGGCCAGACCGGCACCAAGGCGCTGACCATCCCGCGCGGCCCCGAGGGAGGCCCCAAGGAGGGCGGCTCGAAGGTCAAGCGCACGACCCGCGCCAAGGAATCGCTCGAAGCCAAGCTGCGCTCGTCCGAACGGCTGCGCCGCCTCGCCAAGCAGGTGCGCCTCGTCGACACCACGCAAGGGGTGCGGATCGACCTTGTCGACGACGCCGATTTCGCCATGTTCCGCCTGGGCACCACGGTCCTGACGCCCGATGCCAGCGAACTCCTGGGCGCAATCGCGCAAGCCGTGGGGCCCAATGCGGCGCAGCTCACCATTCGCGGGCATACCGATGCCTTGCCCTTCCTGCCCGGCACCAAGGGCAACAACTGGTCGCTCTCGGCCGGACGCGCCGAAGCCACGCGCCAGGCCCTCCTGCGCGACGGATTGCCCGAGGATCGCTTCCGCCGGATCGAGGGCGTCGCCGACAAGGAACTGCTGATCCCCGGCGATCCGAACGATCCGCGCAACCGGCGTATTTCGATCACCTTGCAGGACTGACGTACACGCCCATTCGGCAACACGAATGCAGGCAAAATGGCACTGCACAGCATTGCAATGGATACAATTGCACGCATCCCCTTGCGTAGGCCCTCTTCCCACTCTTAAGTCCCGGTCTCCCCGCCCTGAAATCGGCGCGGGGCTGGCGTGCGGCCGCAAGGCGCTCGCCCGGTGACTGCGACCTACCCCTCAGGAGGATCTACCAATGCGCCGCCTTTTTCTTGCCCTTCCTGCCAGCGCTGCCCTGCTTGCCGCAGCCTGTTCCTCTGCCCCTGACGAAAGCGCGCCCGAACCGCTCGCCGGGAACTGGGAGCTGGACACGAAAGCCTCGCGTCTTGCCTTCGTCACGATCAAGGCTGGCCAGGTCGTCGAAGCGCACAGTTTTGGCGATCTCTCCGGCTCGGTCGCCGAGGACGGCACGGCCAGTTTCGCCGTTGATCTCGCCTCGGTGAACACCAACGTCGATGTGCGCGACCAGCGCATGCGTGACATCCTCTTCCAGGTCGCCGACTTCCCGCAGGCCAAGGTCAGTGCGAAGATCGATCCGGCCACGCTGTCCGGCCTGGGCCTTGGTGAGCAGTCCATCGTTCCGATCACCGCCACGCTCGACCTGCACGGCACGAAGGCTCCGATCGAGACCAGCCTCGCCGTGACCCGGATCGCGCCCGACAAGGTGGAAGTGGAAACGACCAGTCCGATCATCCTGGACGCGGCGAACTACGCCCTCGGCGAAGGCCTTTCCCAGTTGCAGGAACTGGCCGGGCTCCCGGCCATCACCGCGCAGGTCCCTGTCACCTTCTCACTTGTCTACGACAAGTCGGACGACTGAACTGAGCCACTGCCTTCTTTATCTTCAGGCAGGCCCACCAATGGGCCTGCCTGGCAATTCATCACACTGAAAAGAAACACTAAAAACCACAGAACCCGACATAATAAAAATATTCTACATGCAAAAGAAAACGTTGCGCGCGATCATCCCTACCCTGTGATTAACCCTCGCCAGCCACGATTCATCGCATTTTTCAGCCCCCTTCAGTGCTAGGAATTCCATGCTCAAGCTGCCTCAAGTCATCCGCTGCCGTTTGGGACGCCATACCCCGGTCCGCTCCGAGGCGACCTGGGACGGACTGCACTTCGTGGGCACATGCACAAAATGTGGGCAGTCCATCCGCCGGGTGAGCCGCGGCAAGTGGAAGGCCGATTGGCAGCCGGACTGACACGCCTCGAACGCGCCGAACGCAAAAGGGCCCGGCGGTCTGGGGAAACACCGCCGGGCCCAACTTGAGGCCTGCCTGGTCAGGGCAGGCCATGCACATTCATCAAGATTAACGCAGCAGCGAGAGCACGTTCTGCTGGCTCTGGTTGGCCTGCGCGATCATCGCGGTCGAGGCCTGGCTCAGGATCTGCGCCTTGGCCATCTGCGTGGTTTCGCTGGAGTAGTCGGCGTCCTCGATACGCGAACGGGCGTCCGAGAGGTTCGTCACGTTGTTGGTGAGGTTGTTGATCGCCGATTCGAGGCGGTTCTGGCCAGCGCCCAGCGAGGCGCGGGTCGAGTTGACGTCGGCCAGTGCGGCATCGACGTTGTCGAGCGTGGTCGAAGCTGCCGTTGCGGTCGACACGTCAAGCGCCGTACCCAGGTTCGTGCCATCGATCGCGGTCGAGGTCAGCGTGATGGTCTCACCCGAATTCGCACCGGTCTGGATGTTGAAGGTAACGTCAGTGCCCGAGGTGGTCGAGAACAGCGTGTTGCCGTTGAACTTGGTCTGGCTGAGAACATCGTCGATCTGCTCGGTCAGTGCGGTGACTTCCGACTGCATCGCGGTGCGGTCCGAGTCCTGGTAGGTGCCCGAGGCCGACTGGATCGCCAGTTCGCGCACGCGCTGGAGCATGTTCGAGACTTCCGACAGACCGCCTTCGGCCGTCTGGGCAAGGCTGATGCCGTCGTTGGCGTTGCGGATGCCCTGGCTCATGCCCTTGATCTGCGAGGTCATGGAGGTGGCGATGGCAAGACCGGCCGCGTCGTCCTTGGCCGAGTTGATGCGCTTGCCGGTCGACAGGCGCTCCATCGCAGTGCCCAGCATCTTGTTCGCCGAGTTCGACGCGTTCGAAGCCTTGATCGCACTGATATTGGTATTGATGACTGACATTGTAGTTAGCTCCCGTTGGCTTGTCCCGAAGCCGGACGAGCCACCCGGCCCATCCGGACTGGCTGTCAGGACCTAGACCGGCAGGACGGCGCGAAGTTTAAGCGAAAAAATTCGCCGCGTTTGCGCGCTTCGTGCTGCACTGCAGCCATCCTTCGCGATGGTTTCGCGGGGCTACGGGAATCCACACGCCCTTAAATTCTCAAAACGTTGGCCGTTCACGCGCGATACCCGTGTCTTGGAAATTGGTTGCTTCCACGGGGATAATAGAATCATGCCAGGTCTGACCTTCAGCCCGGAATTCGGCCGCCTTCACGGCCCGCTCGTCCAGCGCGCCAGCGCGGTCGCCGGAGGCCTGATCGACCACACCGACATCGATCTGCGCGATCACGCCGACACCGCGCCCGCGCGCTCCAGCACGCGCACGGTCACGCTCAAACGCAGCTCTGCGGCCAGCCTGTCCCATGACGCGCAGCGCGTGGACATCGGCTACGGCGATCCGCTGGGCGAAACCGCGCTGGCCATGCTGCTCGCCGCCATGGCCGCCCCGGGCGACCCGATTGCAGCAGATCCCCTCAGCCTCTCGGTCCTGGCGCTGGCCGAACGCATCGCGGCCAGCAACATTCCCGTGCTCATCAACGGCCCCACCGGCACCGGCAAGGAAGTGCTGAGCCGCTTCATCCATGCCCGCAGCGCGCGCCGCAAGGGGCCCTTCGTCGCCGTCAACTGCGCCGCGATGCCCGAGACCATGCTCGAGGCCATGCTGTTCGGCCACCGCAAGGGCGCCTTTACCGGCGCGACCGAGGCCAGCGAGGGCTTCATGCGCGCGGCCAACGGGGGCACGCTGCTGCTCGACGAAATCGCCGAACTGCCGCTTTCGCTCCAGGCCAAGCTGCTGCGCGCGCTGCAGGAACAGGAAGTCGTGCCGATCGGCTCGACCCAGGCGATCCCGCTCGACGTGCGCGTCATCGCCTGCGCCAACCGCGACCTTCCCACCGAAGTCGCCGAAGGCCGTTTCCGCGCCGACCTGTTCTACCGCCTGAATGTCTTCCCGCTCGAGCTGCCGGCACTCAAGGCGCGGCCCGAGGACATCGCCCCGCTCGCCTACGCGATGGCGCTGCGCCACGCCGAAACGCCGGGCCGGGTCCCCTGCTTCAGCGAAGCCGCGCTCGTCATGCTCAAGCTCCACGCCTGGCCGGGCAACGTGCGCGAACTGGAGAACGTGGTGCGCCGCGCGCTCCTCCTCGCCTTCGACAGCGATGTCATTGCCCCGCAGCACATCGTCTTCGACAGCCCGGCACGCCTGCTCTCCCCCTTCGAGGACGAACGGCGCAGCGCCGAGGCCGCAGGCGATGCCGTGACGCCCGACAGCAAGGGACGCCTTTCCAACATCGTCCAGCAGTCCGAGGCCCGCGCCATCGTCGAGACGCTCGAGACCTGTGGTGGCAACCGCCAGCAGGCCGCGCGCGAACTCGGCATTTCGGAGCGTACCTTGCGGTATCGTCTTGCCTCGCTCCGTGAAGCGGGCATCGAGATCGGCCGCAATTGTGGCGCCCGCGCCGCCGGAGGCCGTCGATGAGCACGGTCTCCCCTGTCAGTGCCCGCGAAGGCGGCATCCAGCAGATCATGGACATGCGCGCGCAGATCATCGAGCGCAACCAGACCCTGCGCGCGATCCATTCGCCCGAAGGCCCCTCGGTAGCAGGCACGGGCCTCCTTCCCGCGCCCACCGGCAACGGTGCGCCCGCGCCCGGCTTTGCCGACACGCTGCGCTCCGCGCTTGAGGGCGTCAATTCGGTGCAGTCGCGCGCCGAAACGCTCTCCAGCGCGTACCAGACCGGCGAGGTTACCGACGTCGCACAAGTCATGCTCGCGCGCCAGGAAGCGGGGATCGCCTTCGAGGCGACCATGCAGGTGCGCAACAAGCTCCTGAGCGCGTATCAGGACATCATGCGGATGGGGGTCTGACGCTAAGCCATGGCCGACCTCGTCCCCGCCCCCGCAGGCGGCGCGCAACTGCCCGCCGCGCCTTCGCTCTTCGCGCCCTTCACCGACCCCGCCGGCGGACCTGTCCTTACGCGCCTCTCGGCCTTCACCACGCAGCCCGCGGTGCGCAAGGTCCTGCCGGTCTTCGTCGGGTTGGCCGCGATCGGCGCCGCGCTCCTGACCTGGAGCGCCATGGCCCCTGATCCCCAGCGCGTGCTCTACGCCCAGCTCGGCGACAGCGAACGCGCCAGTGTCGCCGCCGCGCTCGACCAGGCCGCGATCGACTACCGCATCGACAATTCCACCGGCGCGCTGACCGTGGCCGAGGGCGACTTCTACCGCGCGCGCATGCTGGTCGCCTCGGACGGCGCGCTCGCCGTGCCCGAAAGCGGCGCCCAGATGCTCGACAGCCTGCCGATGGGCGCCAGTCGCACGCTCGAGGGCGAGCGTTTGCGCGCCGCGCGCGAAGCGGACCTGCAGATGACCATCCGCGAGATCGATGGCGTCGAAGGCGTGCGCGTGCACTTGGCCGCAGGCGAGAAATCGGTCTTCGTGCGCGACAACGTTCCCCCGTCCGCCTCGGTCATGGTGCGTCTGGCCCGTGGCCGCAGCCTGACCGACGGGCAGGTGAGCGCCGTGGTCAACCTCGTCGCCGGATCGGTACCAGGTCTTTCACCCGATGCCGTGCGCGTGATCGACCAGCACGGACGCCTCCTTTCCCAGCTGGGCCAAGGCGTCGATTCCGACCGGCTCGACCTCCAGGCCCGGATGGAAGCCAAGCTGCGCGAACAGGTCGCCCAGTTGCTCTCGCCCATGCTGGGTGAAGGCAACTTCACGTCCGAGATCCAGGTCGACCTCAACATGGACGAGGTCACCTCCGCGCGCGAGAGCTACGACAAGGACGGCGTCGTGCGCAGCGAAACGCAGCAGCAGTCGCAATCCAGCACCGGAGGCGCCGCCGTGGGC
Organism: Novosphingobium decolorationis; assembly: GCF_018417475.1. NCBI lineage: Bacteria > Pseudomonadati > Pseudomonadota > Alphaproteobacteria > Sphingomonadales > Sphingomonadaceae > Novosphingobium > Novosphingobium decolorationis. Next base: position 3,927,356 of record NZ_CP054856.1, on the reverse strand, counting down.
GTGCCCGGCGTTCTGGCCAACACCCCTCCGCCACAGACCCAGGCCCAGCCGGGCGCGCCGCAGGGCACGCCGGGACAGGCCCAGGGCGCGCAGACGCCGCCCCCGACAAATGGCGAGAGCTCGTCGAGCCGCACCTACGAACTGGGCCGCGAGGTTTCGGTCTCGAATTCCGGTCCCGGCCGCGTCCAGCGCCTTTCGGTCGCCGTGGCGATCAGCGCCGAAGCCATGAAGGGCGCCAACCAGCAGCAGATCGCCGACCTGGAGGCCCTCGTCAGCGCGGCGGTCGGCGCGAACCCGCAGCGCGGCGATGTCGTCAAGGTCATCACCCGCGCCTTCGAGGTCGCGCCCGAGACCGCCTTGCCCTTCTACGAGACGAGCTGGTTCGCCATGCTCGTGCGCAACGGGGCGGCGGTTATCGCGGTCCTTCTCGTCCTGCTCCTGGGCGTGCGCCCGATGGTCAAGGCCGTGCGAAGCGACAAGGTGAAGGGTGCCAAGGGCAAGAAAGGCAAGAAGGCCAAGGGCGCCGCCGAAGACGAGGACGAACCCGCCGCGCTCGAGGCCCCGGCCATACCCGCCGAACGCCCGGTCATCCCCGGCACCGAAGAGGAAGAGGAATACGTGCCGCGCGCCGAGCTCCTCAACCGCCAGATCACGCTCGCCCGCGGGCTCGTTGCGGAGAACCCGGGCGGCGCGGTGCAGGCGCTGCGCCAGATGCTCAACCACATGCCCACCGAAGATGAGGCAAAGGCCGCCTGATGAGCGAGGCAGCCCCCTTCGAGGCGGCCGACAACGCCGCCGTGATGATGATGTTGCTGGACGAGGAACAGACCAGCCGCATTCTCGCCGAACTGGAGCCCGACGAGTTGCGGCTCCTGGGCGAAAAGATGTGTGCGCTGGGCGACATCGGCCCGGACGTCATCGCCGAGGCCCTGACCGGGTTCCTGGAAAAGACCGAGGCGCTCGGCTTGCCCTCGCACGACCGCGTGGGCCAGGTCCGCATGATGATGCACCGCGCGCTGGGCGAGGTGAAGACCGACAATCTGATGCAGCGCATCATGCCGCCCGATGCGCCCAAGGGCTCGATGGTGGAGCTGGCGCGCTGGCTCAATCCCTCCGCGCTGATCCCGCTCATCAAGGACGAGCATCCCCAGGCCATCGCCGTGCTGCTGGTCCAGCTCGATCCGCTGGTCGCCGCCGAGGTCCTCCATGGTCTCCCGCCCGAGCAGCACTCGGAAATCATCCACCGCGTGGCGACGATCGGCCCGGTCTCGCCCCAGGCCATCGCCATGCTGGAGGAACTGCTCAGCCAACGCATCACCCAGTGCCACGGCAGCCGCCCCCTGCAGATGGGCGGCATGAAGGAGGCTGCGGAGATCATCAACGGCGTGGGCAAGGTCGTCGAGAAGCGCGTGATGAGCGAGATCGCCAAGAAGGACAAGGCGCTGGCCAAGAAGCTGGAGGAAGAGATGTTCAAGTTCGAGCACCTCTTCGTGCTCGATCCCCAGCAGATGGGCGTGCTCCTGCGCGATGTCGGCAACGACACGCTGATCGATTCGCTCAAGGGCATTTCGGAGGAGGAGCGCGAGTTCTTCTTCCGCGCCATGTCCAGCCGCGTCGCCGACGGCGTCAAGGACGAGATTGCCGCGCGCGGGCGCACCAAGCTGGCCGACGTCGTCGCCGCGCAAAAGGAAGTCGTCGCCATTGCCCGCAAGCTGGTGGCCGACGGCTCGCTGATCCTGGGTTCGGGAGACGGTGAATATGTCTGATCTGGGCTTTGCCTTCCCCCGCCCTGGCTTCAAGCTGATCGAGCCCTACGCCGACCGGCGCGGCTTCACGCCCGACCTGCGCTACGGCGGGAATCTGCGCAGCGCCGAAGGTGAGGAAGCGCCGACCTCTCCGCGCGAGGATACCGCGCACGAGGAGGATATCCCGGACCCGCTCGCGGAGGCCTTTACCCAGGGCTTCACCGCCGGTTTCGAACAGGCCCAGCAGGCCGCTGCGCAAAAGCACGGCGCCGACGAGGCCGCGCGCGAGGCGCTGTGCCTCTCGCTCGCCCGGCTCGATGCCGAACTGGAAGAGCAGCTGCGCCTGCGCCTGCGTGAAACGGTCGCGGCGCTGTGCGAAAGCGCGCTAGCCCCGCTCGCGCTCGATACCGAGGCGCTTGAGCGGCGGGTCGCCAACGCGGTTGCGATGCTTGCGCGCGCCGACGACGAGCGCGTGATCCGTCTCAACCCCGAGGACATGGCGCTGGTCTCCCCCCGCCTTGCCGAGCAATGGACGCTCCAGGCCGACCCCAAGCTCGAACGCGGGGCGCTGCGCATCGAGACCGCGAGTGGCGGGATCGAGGACGGCCCGGCCGCCTGGCGCGAGGCCATCGCCGAAGCGCTGCACGACTGCTGAGCGGCCTCATGCTGGATATGTGCGAAGCCATCCTGCGCGATCTGGCCACAGAGCCGGTCGACCTGGCCCCACGCCGCTTTGGCTATGTCACCGCCTGCGACGGAGGGCTGCTTGAAGTGAGTGGCCTGGCTGTTCCCGTGGGCGCGATGTGCCGGGTCGCAGACGGGCGCAAGGCGCCGCTCCTCGCCGAAGTCATCGGCTTTCGCAACGGGCGCACGATGATGATGATGCTGGGCGACACGATCCTGCTGCGCCCCGGCGCGCGCGTCATCCCCGAGGGGCGCCCGGGCATGCTGCCCGTGGGCGAGGCGTTCCTGGGCCGCGCGGTCGATGGCGAAGGACTTCCCATTGATGGCGGCCTGCCCATCCACAAGCGCGGCGAGTGGCCTGCTGGCGGCGTGCGCACCTCCGCGCTCGACCGCAGCCCGGTGCGCGTTCCCTTCGACACCGGCGTGCGTGCGCTCAACGCGCTCACCACCTTTGGCGTGGGCCAGCGCATCGGCGTCATGGCGGGCTCGGGCGTGGGCAAGTCGGTGCTGATCGACATGATTGCACGCGGTGCCTCGCTCGCCCGCAATGGCGCGGACGTTGTCGTGGTCGGCCTTATCGGGGAGCGCGCCCGCGAGGTTTCGGACTTTGTCGAGCGGCACATGAACGCGGCCATGAAGGAGAAGACCGTGGTTGTCGCGGTCCCGGCCGACCATGCCCCCAACCTGCGGCTGCGCGGAGCCATGCTGGCGACCTCGATGGCCGAGCATTTCCGCGCGCGCGGGCGCAAGGTCCTGCTCATCATGGACAGCCTGACCCGCGTCGCCCACGCCGCGCGCGAAATCGGCCTGCTGCTGGGCGAGCCGGGCGCGGCGCGCGGCTATCCCCCTTCCGCGCTCGCCACGATCACCAAGCTGGTCGAGCGTGCGGGCAACTCGGCCGCCTCCAATGGCTCGGTCACCGGGCTCTACACCGTGCTTGCCGATGGCGACAATCAGGACGATCCGGTCGTCGACACCGCGCGCTCGATCCTCGACGGGCACATCGTGCTCAGCCGTGAACTGGCCCAGCGCGGGCAATATCCGGCCATCGACATTGCCGCCTCGCTCAGCCGTGTGATGAACGACATCGTGCCCGAGGAGCACCAGAAGCTCGCCCGCACCTTCCGCGCGCTGACGGCCAGCTACGAGGCCAACCGCGATCTCGTGCTGATGGGCGCCTACCGCCCCGGCGCCGACGCCCAGCTTGATCGCGCGATTGCCATGACCGGCAAGTTGACGGCCTTCCTCGCGCAAGGGGCCGGCGAGGTCGTGCCGCTCAAGGACAGCGCCAGCCAGCTCGAAGCCCTGCTTGGAAGCTGATCGATGACCGATGCCCACAAGCGCCTCGCTCGCCTGCGCCGCCTGGAAAAGGTGCGCGACATCGCCCGCCAGACCGCTGCGGCCGAAGCCGCCCAGGCCGAGGGGACCCTGGCCCAGCTCCAGGCCCTGACCGAGCGCACGCGCCGCCTTGCCGAAGACTACGCCACACGCCGCACCGCGACCGACGGCGCGGCGCTGCACCAGATCGGGCGTTTCGTCTCCGGGCTCCAGACTCTTTCGCGCACGACCCAGGGCGATGCCGAGCGCGCGCACGCCATTGCCGATGCCAAGCAGAGGCACCTCGCGGAAGCCGAGCGCCGCCGCGCCGCCATCGAGGAGCGCGCGGCCCTGCAGGAACGGATGATTGCCAAGCAGGCGGCAACACCCGTTCTCTCCGCCCGCCGCGCAGCTGGCACGGAGCTTGAATAGTCCTTTCCATGGCAAGCCCAAGGACCCGTATTCGATGATCCCTCCGCACGCACCTTCCCAAGGCCTCGGCCTTCTCCGGACGATCCTGAACGGCCCCGCCACGTCGGACGAGGGTTCTGGCGGCGTGCCCGGAGAGCGCGGCACCGGCGCGAACTTCTCGGCTACACTTCAGGGACTTGCCTCGCTTGAAGGGGATACGGCGCCGGCTCCTGCCACCCTTCCCGCTCCCCACCTGCCCATGCCGACCCCTCTCGCGGCCCAGGCACCGAGCGGCGACGCTTTGCCCCCGATCGCACACCTGCCGGGCGGCAAGCCCTTGCCGTCCATCGGTGATCCGCTGCCGCCAGCCGCGCCGCAGGCCGCCGGGGCAGGCCCGGACAGCGCCTCCTGGGACGTGGCCGCAGAGGCATCCCCGGGCGAACCGAACCTGCCCGCACCGCTCACGCCGCCATGGCTGGCCTTGCTCGTCGACTTGCCCGTTCCGCCTGTCGCCGCTTCGCCTGCGCCGCCCACTCCGACAGCCTCTGTTTCGCACGTCGCCGTATCGGCTGCCTCGCCCTCTCCGGCGAGCTCCGTCTCGCACGTTGCCGCATCGCCTGCCGCGCCCTCTCCGGCGAACTCCGTCCCGCACATCGCCGCATCGCCTGCCGCGCTCTCTCCGGCAGGCCCTCTCCCGCACGTCGCCGCATCGCCTGCCTCGCTCCCTGCGGTGGGTTCTGTCCTGCCGCTCCGCGCATCGTTGGTTCCAAGCGCCCCTTCCGTGCCGACAGGCCGACAAACGTCCGGGGAAGGCTCTTCCAAAGGCGCCCTTGCCGGAACGGTTACCTGGCTGCAAATGGCTGCCGAGCCGACGCAGCCCCCCGTGACACCCGCCTTCGACGCGGCCACGCGACCCGTTCAGATGTCGTCCGCGAAGGAGGCCACTCCGGTCCGCGCTGCCGCCCTCCCTCCGCGAGGCGCAGAGCCCTCGGCGGCGAACGTCCCAGGCATGGAAGACCTGACCCGTGAGGTACCCGTCACCGGACGGTTGGCCCTTTCTCCGGCGGCTCTCCTGCACAGGCCCACTCTGCATAGGCCTACCCCCGCACAGCCGGGTCTTCCCGTTCCGACCTCGGCACACGCCCAATCGGATGCGCAGCTTGCACCGGCGCCCACGCCACCGGCCCCGCCTCCAGCCAAGGGGATTGTAGCCACTCTCGCCATGGTGCGGTCGGATCGCCCGGTCCAGGACGGCGAGTTCGTGCCCCAGCCCCCCATGGCGGTCGCCTCCGCCAGTGTCGTCAAGGAGGAAGGCCGCTCCCTCTCCGCCCGCGCGCCCGAGAAGGCCGCGGACACCGCCATGCCGTCAGGCGCTTCTCCAGTGCCCGTACAGGCCAGCTCCCAGCCGCAGCCAAGCGCGCCGTTCGCGCCGATCATGGTGCAGGGATCAGATGCGCCTGCCCTTCAGGGCTCGGAAATACAGACGCCCCTGCGCGCCGAAACCCCGCACGATTTCGACACGCTGCTCGGGCGCCTTCACGAAGCGCGCGAGGCGCAAGGGCCGCAGGTCGTGCGCACCTCTCTGGTCCATGCCCAGTTCGGGCATGTCGCCTTGCAACTTCGCCCGGATGAAACCGGCATGAGCGTGTCCCTGCGCAGCGCCGATCCCGAATTTGCGGCCTCCGTTCAAGGTGCCGCAGCACAGGTGCTGGCCGCCTCCAGTGCGCAGGGCAGCGACACTCCGCGCGAGAATCCCTTCCAGCAGTCCTCCGGGCAGCAGGGGCAGAACTCCGCCACCTCCCCGAACGGACAGGACCCCAAGGGCGGGCAAGGCTTCGCGCAAGGCGCGGGGCAGGCGCGTGAGGATGGCCAGCCGTCCGGCTCCTCCGGGACGCCGCGTTCCGGTGGGCGCGAAGGCTCCGACACGCCTGCCAGGGGCACCCCGACCCGTTCGTCCGACCGCCCGGCCCGCGATACGCGCGGCGGCGTCTACGCCTGATGACAGGTACGCCTGGTGACAGGCCCCAGCGAGGAAATCTCTGAATGAGCGACAAGGCAGACAAGGACGACAAGCCCAAGGGCAAAGGCAAGATGGGCCTCATCCTCGTGGCCGTGGCCATGCTCGTCGTGGGCGGGGGCGGCGCGGCCGGCGCCATGATGTTCATGGGCGGCGACCATTCGGAAAGCCATGAGCCCAAGGGCCCGCAACTTGTCCGCAAGGGCGAAGTCGACCCCTACGCTCCGCCTGCCGGCGAGGGCGAGGAGGAAGGCGGCGGCGGCCATGAGGAGCACGGCGACGGCGGCGATGAATACCGTACCGCCTATTACACCTTCAAGGACGAATTCACCTCGAACCTCAAGGATTCCGACGCGCTGGTCCAATTGGCCCTGGCCTGTTCGACCCGGCGCGACGGGCGCGTCCTGCAATGGCTGGCCAAGCACGAACTGGCGATCCGCTCGAACATGCTTTCCGTCATCGCCGACACGCACGAGGACGACATGTACACCATCAAGGGCAAGGACAAGCTGCAGAAGCGGCTGACCAAGACCATCAACGACGTGCTCACGAAGAAGGAAGGCTACGGCGGCGTCGATGCCGTCTACTTCCGCACGCTAATCATCCAGTGAGGTGGGCATGAACGCGACCTCGGATACGGCCCCGGTAAAGGCGAAGCACGCAACCGAACTTCTCGGCAAGGCGCCGTCGATCGACGAGCTGGTGCCCGCGCTATCGTTCCTGAGCGAACGGCTGGTACGTATCCTGCCCGGAGAGCTGGCCCGCATTTCCGGCGGCGATCCCCCCGTGGTGCGCGCCGGCATGCCGATGGACACGACGCTGGGGGGTATCCAGTCCGAACTCGAAACCCTCGCCGCCCACGCCCTGCTCGGCGCGGGGCCCAAGAACCTGCCGCTGCTCGCCACCTTCGAGGCCGCGCCGGTGTTTCGCCTCGTCGATCGCGCGTTCGGCGGCAATGGCGTGGTGCCCGATCCCCTACCCGACCGTTTCCCGGTCTCGGCCGAACTGCTGCTCGCCCGGATCGAGGGCGCGATCGCGGCGACGCTCAGCCAGCTGTTCTCGCACGAGACGGCCACGCTGGTGCGCCCCTTGCGCCGCGACACCAGCCTGCGCCAGCTCGATCCCTTCGACATGCGCGCCGACCTTCTCCAGCTCTCGCTCGACATCGAGGAAGCGGGCGCGGAACCCTGGACGCTGAGCCTGGCCTTTCCGGTCACCACGCTGGGGCCGCTGCTCCTGCCCCAGCGCAAGGCGCCGCGCTTGCGCACGGCCCCGCGCAAGGCCGGTCCCACCGAGGAACCCTTCGCCTCGCTCATGCTCGAACTTACCGCCGTCCTCGTCGACATGCCCATGCCCATGCGCCGTCTCTCGGCGCTGCGTCCGGGCGACGTCATCCCGGTTCCGGTCAGCCGGGCCGTGCCGCTCATGGCGGGAGGACAGATCATTGCCACCGGCACTGTCGGAGAACTGGACGACATGGTCGCCGTCCAGGTCGGACAGGCCTTCTGAACGCCCACCCCGCCCACGCCGTATGCACAGCGGCACGGACGGGACGGGCACTGCCACCACGCCGGTGCGGTCACACCTGCGTCTTCAACTGGGGAACCTTTCAACCATGACGAAAACGCCATGACAGCGCCGCCACGCAAGCACCCGCGCGGCTTCGAATTCCTGCGCGATGTCGACGTGCGGGTCTCGGTCGAGCTCGGCCGGTCGCAAATGAAGCTCAAGGACGTCCTTGCGCTCGGCCCGGAAAGCCTGGTCGTGCTCGACCGGATGACCGACGAACTGCTCGACATCCTCGTCAACGGCAAGCCCATCGCGCGCGGCGAGGTCATCTCGCACAACGGGCGCTTCGGCCTGCGCATCGTCGAGATGGTCGGCGACGAGGACGAACGCGAGGACGGCGATCCGGTGGCCGATCCCGCCCTGCCGCTTCCCGGCGCGGCGGGTGGCAAGGCCACCCAGGCCAGCGGGGAGTAGAACCATGCTCTGGTATCTTCTCAAGCTCGCGATCCTGCTGCCGCTGATCGCGCTCCTCGCCTGGGGTGCGCTGACGCTCGCCCGCAAGGTCCAGCAGCGCGCCGGCAACAACAGTGGCTCGCGCTCCATCCGCATCGTCGAGACGACCATGCTCTCGCCCACGCTCAAGCTGGCGGTGATCGAGTTCCATGGCCGCGAGATCCTCGTCTCGGCCTCGCGCCATGGTCTGACGCGGCTGGCCGAGGCGCCCGCGCGCGCCACCTTCGAGGTGATCGAATGAGACGCCCGCTTGCGCTCGCGCTTACAGGCGCGATGCTGGCCGTCACGCTCCTTCCCACGCTCGCCCACGCGCAGGAGGCCATTCCCGGCGCACTCGACCGCGCGTTCGAGCAGATCGGCGGCACCGGCGAGGGCCCCGGCGGGCCCGGCATGAGCATGTCGCTCCAGTTGCTCCTCATCATGGGGCTGCTGACGATCCTGCCCAGCCTCGTCCTGATGATGACGAGCTTCACGCGCATCCTCGTGGTTTTAGCGATCCTGCGCCAGGCCATCGGTCTCCAGCAATCCCCGCCCAACCAGGTGCTGATCGGGCTTGCCATGTTCCTCTCGCTCTTCGTCATGGCCCCGACGCTCGACCGCGTGAACGAAACCGCGATCGCCCCTTATGCGGCGGACCAGATCAACGCGCAGGAGGCCATCGCCAACGCGGGGACGGAGTTTCACGCCTTCATGGTGCGCCAGACGCGCGAGCGCGACCTCACCATGTTTGCCGAGATGGCCAAGGCCCCCCAATTCGCCTCCAGCCGCGAGGTCCCCTTCTCGATCCTCCTGCCCGCCTTTGTCACCAGCGAGCTCAAGACCGCCTTCCAGATCGGCTTCATGCTGTTCCTGCCCTTCCTCGTCATCGACCTCGTGATCTCCTCGGTGCTGATGTCGCTGGGCATGATGATGATGAGCCCGATGGTGGTCTCGATGCCCTTCAAGCTCCTCCTCTTCGTCCTCGTCGACGGGTGGGCGCTGATGATGGGCTCGCTCGCGGCCAGCTTCGCCTGAGGCGCGTGCCATGGAAGACATCACCAGCCTTCTCGCGCTCGCGGACAAGATGCTGTGGGTCACTGCCCTCGTCGCCGCGCCGGTGCTGCTTTCGGCCCTTGCGGTTGGCCTCGCGGTGGGGCTGGTGCAGGCGGCGACCTCGGTCAACGAGCAGACCCTCACCTTCGTCCCCAAGCTCGCCGTCGTCGCACTTGTCCTTGTCCTGATGGGCTCCTCGATGATGACCCTGGTGGGCGACTTCGCGCAGGAAATCTTCGCCCAGATCGCGCGCATGGGTCAGGCCGAGCAGGTCATCCCGTGATCCAGCTCGACTTCGGCTTCGGCGCGCTGGAACAGGAGTTCTGGCGCCTGCTCTTCGTGATGACCCGCATCGGCGCCGCGCTTGTCGCAGCCCCGCTGTTCGGCATCCCCAGCGTGCCCCCGCAGCTGCGGGTGATCGGCGCGGGCGCGATCGCCGTGCTGGTCTGCGCCTGGACCGAGGTTGCCGTGCCCGCCGCGCTCTTTTCGCTTTCGGGCCTGCTGGCCGTTCTGGGCGAAGTCGTGGTCGGCCTCGCGCTCGGCTTCGTGCTCCAGCTCGCCTTTGCCGCCCCCGTCATTGCCGCCGAAGTCATCGGCGGCTCGATGGGGATGAACATGGCGGTTGCGGTCGATCCCAATTCGGGCACCCAGTCCCCCGCGCTTGGCCAATACTTCGCGGTTGTCCTGACGATGATCTTCCTGGGGCTGGGCGCGCACCTGCAATGGTTCGCCCTCATCGTGGAGAGCTACCGCACCTTTCCCCCGGGTGAGACCTGGCTGGGCACCGGACGTTTCGCCCTCATCGCCGGGTTCGGAGTGCAGATGTTCGCGACCGCTGCGACCATCGCGCTGCCGGTCTGCCTTGTCCTCCTCACCGTGCAGTTGGTGACGGGCGTCCTCAGCCGCTCGGCACCCGCGCTCAATCTCTTCTCGCTGGGCCTCCCCGCTGGGATCCTCGGCGGCCTGGCCGCGCTGCTCGTCTCCGCGCCGGTTCTCACCGATCTCGTCACCCGCCTCTCGCGCGAGGCGATCCTCAACGCGGCCCAGGTGATCGCGCCATGAGCGAGAGCGACGGCGAGAAGAGCTTTGCCCCCACGCAAAAGCGCAAGCGCGATGCGGCGAAGAAGGGCGACGTCATCCGCTCGCGCGAGTTGGGGACGGCGGGCGCGGTCGCCATCGGCGCGATCTGGCTGCTGCTCGCAGGGCCCTGGCTGCTGGAGCGTCTCGTCGGCGTCTTGCGCGCCGGTTTTCTCTTCACGCCCGGCGCCATCGATGACTTCACCCCCGGCACCCTCCTCATCCAGGCGCTGATTGCCGCCCTGCCCCCGGTGTTCCTGCTGGGGGTGAGCGTGATGCTTGTGAGCCTTGCCTCGCAGCTGGGCTTTGGCGAAGGGCGCTGGCTGGCTTCGAACCTGGCGTTCAAGGGCTCGCGCATCGATCCGATGAAGGGCCTCAAGCGCATGTTCGGGCCCAATGGCCTGATCGAAATGGTGAAGGGCCTCGCCAAGGTGACGCTGCTGGGCACCATCGCCTGGACCTGGGCCAGCGACCGGCTGGAAACGCTCGCCCGGCTGGGCCGGGGCAACCTGCTCCAGGAACTCTCCTATGCCTGGGAGGAACTGGTCCTCCTGCTCTTCTGGCTCGCCGCAGGGCTCACGCTGATCGCCCTTCTCGACCTGCCCGTCCAGCTGTTTCGCCGCCTCATGCGTCTCAAGATGACGCTGCAGGAGGTGCGCGATGAACAGAAGGACAGCGAGGGCGCGCCCGAAAAGAAGGCCGCGATCAAGGACCGCCAGCGCAAGATCGCGATGGGCGCCCTCATCCCCGCGATGCAGGAAGCCAGCTTCGTCCTCACCAACCCCACGCACTTTTCCGTGGCCCTGTCTTGGAACCCCGATAAGGCGCCTGCGCCTATCCTCGTGGCCAAGGGGCGCGGCGAGAAGGCCATGGCGATCCGCGAACTGGCCGCCGAATACGCCGTACCCACGCTGGAATACCCCGCGCTTGCACGCTCGGTCTATTACAGCACCCGGGAGAAGCGCATGATCCGCGAGGAACATTACGTCGCCGTGGCCGCGATCCTGGCCTTCGTCATGGCCCTGAAGCGCGGCGAGAACCGTACCCGCCCAGCCATCTCGGTGCCCGTCACCCTGCGCTTCGACAGCGAGGGCGGCCTGGAATCGGCAGGCCCGTGATGCCTGCTCCGCATACCGCCGCCCTTAACCTGCCCTTCCTGGAGCCGTTCTTTCTGCCATGAGCACGATCAACAACTCCCCCACCGCCACCAGCTCGCTGGTCACCGCCCTCGGCGGGGGCAGCGGCATCGACATGCTCGACCTTGCCAACAAGCTGGCGCAGGCGCAGTTCGCCAACAAGGTCAACCGGCTCGACACCCGCAGCGAGACGCTGGAAGCCAGGATCTCCGCGGCGTCCGACATTCGCTCGATGATGCTCGCGCTCGACACCTCGCTGGGCACGCTGATCCGAACCGGCGACCTCTCGCGCACGCCCAGCGTTGCCAACAGTTCGGTCGCCTCGGCGTCGCTGACCGGCACTTCACTGCCCAAGGGCAGCTACGATCTGGAAGTCACGCGCCTTGCAAGCGGCCAGAACATCGCCAGCAACGCCTATGCCTCGGCCTCTGACACGGTGGGCGCCGGCACCCTGACCCTGCGCTTCGGAACGGTCTCGGGCAGCACCTTCACCGAGGACACCGGCCACGCCGCCGTCGACATCACGATTGCCAGCGGCGCGACTCTCGCCGACGTTGCCAGCGCCATCAACGGCGCCAATGCGGGCGTGCAAGCCTATGTCGCCCAGACCGTTGACGGCGCCCAGCTCGTCCTCAAGGGGCAGAACGGCGCGGCCAACGGCTTCATCCTGGAGGCGGCCGAGGACGCGCTTGAACCCGGCCTTGCCAACCTCGCCTGGAACCCCTCCTCCACGAATGGCGAGCTTCTCGCCAGCGCCGTGGACGCGGCCTTCTCGGTCGACGGGCTCGACTACACCTCCACCACGAACACGGTCAGCGACGTCATTCCCGGCGTGCGTCTCCAGCTTTCGGGCACCAATGTCGGCGCGCCCACGCGCGTCACTTTCGCCGATCCGGGGCCCAGCATCTCCAGTTCGATGCAGGATCTCACCGACGCGCTGAACGAGGTCATGTCCGCGCTCAACGCGGCCACCGCCATCGGCGGCGAACTCGCCAACGACGGCGGCGCCCGCGCGCTCAAGCGCGCCTTCTCGGGACTTGCCAGCAGCACCATCATGCCCAACGCCACGGGCACCGCGCGCACGCTTGGCGACCTGGGGCTCAAGACCGAGCGCAACGGCACCTTCACGCTCGACACCGAGCGGCTCGCCGCCACCATGGAAGCCGATCCGGAAGGCGTCGCCGCCATGTTCACGACCGGCGTCCACGGCGTCTACGCGAGCATCAACCGCATCTACCGCGACGCGTCCTCCACCACGAGCCTCAACTCGCTGGGGGCCTCGATCCGCAAGTACACCACGCAGCTGAGCGACATCTCCGAGAGCCGTACCGAAATCGCCGAGCAGCAGGAAAAGCTGCGCGCGCGCCTCGCCGGACAGTTCACCACTTCGGAAAGCCGCATCGGCATGCTGAACTCCACGATGGCCATGCTGGAGAACCAGATCGCCCAGTGGAACCGTTCGGACAGCTGACATGCTCGGACGCGTCACCCCGCACGAAGCCTATCGCCGCGTCGACTTCGACGCCCGCGTCAACGGCGCCGACCGTACCGAGCTGGTGCACCTGTGCTACGAGCATCTCATCAGCGCGCTGGGCACCGCGCTCCACGCGGACGCGATCGGCGATGGCGAACTGAAGAGCCGCTCGATAACCCGCGCCCTGACCGCCGTCACCGCCCTGCAGATGGGCGTCTCGGGCGACAGCGGAATAGCCTCGGCGCTGAACCAGCTCTATGCCGCCGCCCGTCGCACGATCCTGGATAGCGCGACGGCTTTCGCGCGCGACCGGATCGATGCCCTGCGCACCGATTTCCTGGAAATCGGCCAGGCCATGCAGACCGGCTGAGTCGGCCGCGTTTACCACCGTGCGCCCCAGATTTTCGGCGCATTCTTCATCTACCACCATTTCGGCGGCACGGATTTCGTGACCTCCCGTTGATTTCTCGGTAATTTCCCTCGGACCGCCCCCCAAAGCCTCGACATTGGACGGGAAACCGCAGGAAAAAGCCCCGATTTGCGATATCTCCCTAAGCAGAAATAAGAAGGGAGAACTATCTTGGAACAGGGTATCTCGAACCTCATCCTGATCGACAGGGACATGCGTCGCCGCGCCACCATCAGCCATGCGCTGTCTTCGGCCAACATTCACGTCGAACCCTTTGAAAACCTCTCCGAACTGACGTCCAGCTGGCCGCGCTCGGGCATCATCCTGATCCACGACGATGCCGGCGCCATCGACGAACTGATCGAGAACATGTCCCAGCATGGCGAATGGTTTCCGATCATCGCCTTCAGCGAAAACCCGGCCGCCCAGCGCATTGTCGGCGCCATCCTCGACGGCGCGATCGACTACATCGCCTGGCCCATCACCGCGCCCGAACTCAACGAAACGCTCGACCGCGCGATGCGCCGGGCCGAAAGCGTTGGCAACGCCAAGCTGCGCGAGATCATGGCCCGCGCCCGCGTGGACCGCCTCACCAGGCGCGAACGCGAAGTCCTCGGCGGTGTCGCCAGCGGCCTGTCCAACCGCCTCATCGGGGAAAAACTCTCGATCAGCCCCCGCACGGTGGAAATCCACCGCGCCAACATGCTCAACAAACTAGGCGCGAACCACACCTCCGACGCCATCCGCATCGCCATCGAAGCCGCCATGGTCCACTAACCGGGGCGGTGGCAGTAAGGCCGAAAAGTCGGAAATAAGAGTATCATTCTCGGAGAGGCATCTAGCTCGTCGACCTCCCCTTTCGCAATCGGGGGAGCGCACGCGAAAGGCGAGGCCGACAGCTTGGGCCCGCAAAAGCGCTGCCCCTCTGAAGCATCGTCCGACTTGTCGGCATGTCCTCAAGAACCTTCTTCCGGCTCCATTGGACGGCCCCCAATGCCCAGCCTCTCCCGATTACCTTCCTCTAGCGAGGGATCATCGTCCCATCATGGCAAGGCCCCTTCACGAAAGGACCGAGACCACCCCTTTGCCTCAACCACACGTCCGTTGTGAAAATGGAACGTGACGGGATAGACCTGCCGATCCGCAGAGGCGATGAACTCGATGGACGCCTCGTGCTCGCCGCAGGCATCGACGGGCCCATCCATATAGTCCCAGCCGAGATAGCGATATCGATCGGCCTTCATCAACGCGACGACGGCACGTGCGCCCTCTGCCCCGCTCCCCATTGGTCGCCCGACATCGCCTGCTCCCAGACCAAAGGCAGCGTCGGGATCGATCAGTTGCTCCAACCGGTCCCTGCTTTCCGCATCGGAGCGCGCGGCCGTGCGGACCAATTCGACAGCGCGCTGTGCAAGAACCTCATGAAGTTCGCGCGCGCCCATGTCCGAACGCAGGTCGCAGGGGGCAGCCGAAGCGGTGGCAGCAGAGGCCACGAGAAAGAATGTCGAGATCGCCATAGAGAGCACTCTAGAGGCTCCCCGCCTCCCCGCAAAGCACACGCTTATGTAGACCTGCGCATGCTCTTGAAAACCGACACGCAACACCTTCCGTGAGATAGCGTTAAGGACCGGCTCGGGCGCGTCCCGAACCGGCTCCTGGTCCCGCTAGTCGTGTACTATGGGCAGGCCCGGACCGACGTTCGCGTTTGGCCGGACCTGCCTCCGGGCCCTCCCCGTCATCGCCACGCCCCGCTTGTCTTGCCTGAGCCGTTTGACACATCGCTCCCCGCTCATGGCTATATCCGCGGATGCGCGGTAGGATGGGGCTGACACTTGGCCGTGGACCGATACGCTTTTCCCTGTGACTTCCTCAACTTCCTTTCCCTCGACATACGCCGGCATACGATGGTTTGGCGACATCCACGGCGCGCATGCCGTGCAAGCCGCGGCCGAACAGGCTCTTGCGCGGGGGTATGCCATCGGTTTCATCGGCGACCTCACCGACGCCGATCCGGCAGACGAGGAACCGGATAACGACAGCGCCGCCGTCCTGCGGTTGCTCGCCCGGCTCGACGCTCAGGGCCGGGCCGTGCTCGTTCCGGGAAACCACTGTTTCAAGCTGCTGCGCTACCTCGTGAAGTGGCGGGCCGGTGATGGCGCCGAACGACGCATGGAACTCACCCATGGCCTTGATCGCACCCTCGCCGAAATTCGGCGCGCGCCGGATCGCGATGCCCTTGTCGCGAGCACGATCCGCATTCTTTCCGCCGCGCCCCTGTGGCGCAACATCGGCCCCTGGCTGTTCGTCCACGCCGGAGCGAGCAGCGCCATGTTCGACCACCCCGCTCCCACCGCTGGAGAGGCCCTGTCCCTCAAGGGCGATGGACGCGTACACCGCGCCCTGTTCGGCCAGACCGACGGGACCCGCGACAGCTCGGGCTATCCGGTGCGGCTATACGACTGGCTCGAAAGCATCCCGAACGGACGCAGGGTCGTCATCGGCCATGACCGCTGCGAGGCCATCTTCACACAGACCAATGCCCTGGGTGGAAAGCTGGTCCGAATCGACACGGGCGCGGGCAAAGGGGGAACGCTGTCCTGGCTCGACATTCCCGCAGGCGAGCTGCAGGGCTGCACCTGACCGGAATAACGGCCCGCAATGTCAATGAAGTCGGGCAGACGCCGCCTCGCGCGGCTCCTCGGTCACATCGCCCAGATGCACCAGCCAGGCCGAGGCCCACGCGCCCAGCAGCGCGAGCGCGGGAGTGGCGCCCTGCACGCAGACCTCTTCATCCGCGCCGTCCACGGCAAGCATCGCAAGGCACACACCGCCTCGCCCTCGCGAGCAGAGGAACCCCACGTCCTCTCCCAGGAGGCGCAGCACGCAGTCCATGCCCCCGACCTCTTTCGCCGTCACACGCCCCCCTAGCAACGCGAGAGCCTCGCAGACGCGCGCATCCTCTTCGGCTGGGGCGCTCTGCGCACACTCCTGCGCCAACGCGCGCAAACGGACGGTGAGGCTGGCCGTGTCGATATCGAGGGTAAGTTCGGAGGGAAACATGAGGGTGTCGACCTTGAAGGGGGGAAGCGGCTCAAAGCCGCAGATCCCGCCCCCGGTCAATGTGGAAAATCCCGCAGGTCCGCGTCCTATCCCGGATTGCGACAGCTCACGCTCCAAACCTCAACGCGGCGCGCCTCACCCCTGTCTTCGCGCCGCAAACCAGGGCTTGAGACGCCCGATGGCCTCCGCAATTTCGGGCGGTGACACCGCAAAACTGAAGCGCATGAAGGTCTTGCCATGGACCGGATCGAAATCGATACCCGGCGCGGTCGCCACGCCGGTCTCGCGCAGCATGTCCCGGCAGAAAGACAGGCTGTCCTGCGTATAGGCGCTGATATCCGCCCAGATGTAAAAAGCGCCATCGGGCGGTGCGATCTTCTCAAGTCCGAGATCGGGCAGCGCATCGAGCAACATCTGCCGGTTCTGCGTGTAATTGTGCACATGCCCCTGCAATTCCTCGTCGCAATCGAAGGCGACGAGCCCGGCATGCTGCGCAAGCACTGGCGGCGCCAGGAACAGGTTGCCCATCCGCGCGCGCGCCACCTCGATCAGATCGCGCGGGACCAGCAACCAGCCCAGGCGCCACCCGGTCATCGAGTAGTATTTCGAGAAGCTGTTGATGACGAGCGCATCGGGCGCGTACTCGAGCAGCGAATGGGCCACGGGCCCATAAGTCAGCCCATGGTAGATCTCGTCCGAGATCATGCGAATGCCGCGCCGTGTGCACACTTCGGCAATGGCGCGCAGTTCCTCAGCCGCGATGATCGTGCCGGTCGGATTGGCCGGACTGGCGATGATCACGCCATCGGGCGCCGGTTCCATTGCCTCGAGCGCGGCCGCGCTCAGCTGATAGCGCGCCTCCGGCCCGCATTCGATCTCGACCGCCTCCAGGTACATCGCCTTGAGCGTATTGCGGTAGGCCACATAGCCCGGCCGGGCCAGCGCAACCCGCGCGCCGGGCCGGAACAGGCTGGACAGCGCCAGCACCAGCGCCGGAGATGCCCCGCAGGTGAGGATGATCTGCTCGGCCTCGACGTCCTGCCCGTAACGCTCCTGGTAGTGCCGCGCGATCCGCGCCTTGAGCGCTCCGTTTTCCCAGTACCCGCCCGGTTCGCTGTCGAGCTTTTCATGCGCCAGCGCCAGCGCCGCGGCGGGCGCCCCGGTCGAGGGCTGGCCGTATTCCATGTGGATGATGCTGCGGCCCTGCTCGGCCAGTTCGTAGGCAAGCTTGCCGATCGAAATGGCGTGAAAGGGTTCGACTTCGGCAACACCGGAGGCAGGGCGAGCGGGAGACGAGGACGTGTTCATCCCACCGCTGCTAGGCCCCGCCCCTCGACACTGCAAGTCCCCCGGGAGGCGCGGGAAAGGCCATGGCCTTCAACATCCCTGTACATGGGATACGAATCCCTCTTGCGCTCCTCGCCTCCCCCCGGTAAAGGCGCCCCCTGCCTTGGTAGCGGTTCTCCCGAGAATCGCCACAAGGACGCCGCTTTAGCTCAGTTGGTAGAGCATCGCATTCGTAATGCGGGGGCCACAGGTTCGAGTCCTGTAAGCGGCACCACTTCTCCTCAAAAATCGTTGCAGTCGGCTCGGTGTCGCGCCTTGGTGTCCTGAGGGGCCCCTCGTGGCAGGCGCAGGGTGGCTTCGAGGCCGCCTTCCGGTCGGTTGTGCAAGGTCAGTTCGCCCCCGTGGGCAAGGGCGATGTCGCGGGCGATGCTGAGGCCGAGGCCGACACCGCCAAGCGCGGTGTTGCGCGACTTTTCCTCGCGGTAGAAGGGCTCGAACACAAGACCGAGGCTGGCCTCGGGAATGCCCGGGCCGTCATCGCGGACACGAATGATGATCTCTTCATCGCACTCCTGCGCGACGATGTCGGCCCGCCCGCCGTAGCGAACCGCGTTGTCGGTCAGGTTCACCAGACAGCGGCGCAGCCCTTGCGGGAAACCGGCGATGGGCGCGCCGCATCGGCCCGCAAGCGTGGCCTGTGCGCCCTGTGTGTGCAGGTCTTCCAGAATACCGGCCAGCACGGCGTCAAGATCGACCGCCTCCTGCAGGTCTTCGCCCGCGTTGCCCTGCATGAAGGCAAGCGTTGCATCCACCATGCCTTCCATCTCGTCGAGATCCTTGCGCCAGCCGCCCTTCTCTTCGGTCGCGGGCAGCAATTCGGCGCGCAGGCGCAGCCGCGTGATGGGGGAGCGCAGATCGTGCGAGACCGCCGCAAGAAAGCGCGTGCGCTCGTCGAGATAGCCGACCAGTTGCCGCTGCATGCCATTGAAGGCCTCCACCGCGCGGCGAACCTCGATCGGCCCCTTGCGCGGCAGGGCGGGACTGCGAATGTCGCGCCCCAGGCGCTGCGCAGCCTCGGCCAGCCGCTCCAGCGGCTTGACCGCCAGCCGCACTCCCAGCCAGGTGAGCGCCGCGACCATCAGGATGCGCAGCAGGTAGATGCGCAGGACATAGTCCGCAATCGTGCCGCCCGGATCAAAGAGAACCCCGTCCTCGTCCTCGCGCCCCCTGGCCACAAGCCAGAGATCCCCCGGCCTGCGGCGCACGGCGAGCGTGAAGGCCGCACGCGGCTCCCGGTCGCGCAGCATGGACCAGCGTCCGGCCGGTTCGCCTTCCTCATCGAGCAGCTGGGCGGCCAGCACACGCACCTCGACGCGCCCGTCCAGCTGGTGCCGGATCGAACCTGCAAGAATGGGCGCACTACGCGCGAGATCCTCCGGCTCCTCGCCCGCCCTTTCCTCGTCGGGAAGCACGGCGAGGCGCTTCAGGTGAAACTCGGGCGACTGCAGCTTTGCCAGCAGATCCTCGCGCCGGTCCGGGGCGGCGCTGTCCAGCACACGCAGACTGTCCGCGACCCGCGTCGCGAAGACGTGGGCCGGGATCTCCAGCAGCTGGCGACGGCGGCTTTCGAACCAGATCGTCCCGGTCAGAAGCTGCGAGAGGACAAGGCCACCCACCAGAAGCCATGCGATCCGGGCCGAGAGCGTCGCCGGAATGAGGCGGTGGAGGAGTGCGCGCATCTCAGCTGTACGCCGAGACGTCCACCGACAGCACATAGCCGCCGTTGCGCACGGTACGGATCATGCGGGGATTGCGCGCATCCTCTCCCAGCATCTGGCGCAGGCGCGAAATGCACATGTCGATGGCCCGGTCCGAGGGATCGCGCTCACGCCCGTAGACCTCGCGAGCGAGCACGTCGCGGCTGAGCGTCTGGAACGGCGCGCGCAACAAGGCGCGCAAGGCCAGGTAGTCAGAGTTTGCAACCGGCTGCGTCTTCTCCCGTCCCAGCGCCTCACCCGGCGGTGACAGCAGATGGCGACGGGTGTCGAGCGTCCAGCCTTCGAACTGCAGATAGTCGGGCTCGCGCACCGTTGGCCCGTCCTGCGCGCGGCGTTGCCGGCGCAGGACGACGCGGATGCGGGCGAGAAGCTCGCGCGGATCGAAGGGCTTGGGAAGATAGTCATCCGCCCCCATCTCGAGCCCGACAATGCGGTCGACCAGACTGCCACGTGCCGTCAGCATGATGATGGGTATGTCACAGCGTTCGGTCAGCGCGCGGCACAAGGACAAGCCATCGGTCCCGGGGAGCATGAGGTCGAGGATGATGAGGTCGGGCGTGATTTCCGCGATGGATCGCCACATCGCATCGCCATCGGCCGCTCCGTGCGACTCGATGTCCGCCTCGGCAAGATAGCGGCACAGGAGGTCGCGGATATCGGCATCGTCGTCCACCACGAGCACGCGGCTCATGCTGCACCCCCAGCCTGGGTACAGGCCGTTACACTGGGTGACAAAACTCCTGAAAAGCTGACAAAATATCCCGGAAACATCGGTTTACCCATCTCAAGGCCTATTCTATCCCGCCCTCAATTGCGAATGAGTTGCATTATAAGGGGTAATGGGACATGAAACCAATGTTTTCTGGCAATAAAGCGACATCCGCGTCGCTGACCGCACTCGCCATCGCCTTGGGCGGCGCACAAGTTGCCCATGCCGACGCGGCGCCGGGCGCAAGCGCGCCGCCGACAATCGTCGTGACCGGACAGCGCACCGAGGACACACCGTCCTACACCGCCGAGGAAACCAGCATCTCCATCGGCCTGCCCATCTCCCCGCGCGAGACACCGCAGACGGTGACGGTCATCACCCGCCAGCTGCTCGACGACCAGCAGATCGAGACCATCGACGATGTACTGGCCACCGCGCCGGGCATCACCTCGTACCAGAATGACAACGCGGGCCGCACGACATACCGCGCACGCGGTTTTGACGTCAGCAACTACCGCATCGATGGCATGCAGGTGGACGGCCAGTCGAACTTCAGCGGCGGCGGGGCCTCGACCAACATGGACCTTTACGACAGCGTCCAGATCGTGCGCGGTGCGAATGGCCTCCTGGGCGGCACGGGCGACCCTTCCGCCACGATCTACCTCCAGCGCAAGCAGCCGGGCACCGAACTGGGGGCAAACGGCAGCCTGGTCCTGGGCAACTGGGACAAGCGGCGCGTGATGGGCGATCTCAATGCGCCGATCACCGCCGATGGCAACGTGCGCGGCCGCCTTGTCTTCAGCGACGAGAGCACCGACACCTTCCGTGAGCGCGAGCATGTCGACCGCCGCGCCATCCTCGCCAACTTCGCGGCAAATCTTACGCCAACCACCGTGCTGAACGCCGGGGTCCAGTACGAGCGTACGGTCAACAAGGGCTCCTCGTGGGGGAGCAACGTCTCGATCTGGTTCGCCGACGGCACGCTGGCCAACCTGCCGCGCAGCACGAACCCGGTCGCCGACTGGAGCGAATCGCGCCGCAAGGCGACCACGGCCTTCGTCAATCTCGACCACCGCTTCGCCAACGACTGGCACGTCAAGCTGGGCTACGCGCGCACCGACAGCAGCGCCTACAACAACCTGGGCGTTGCCAAGATCAACAACGCCGCGCGCGAGGTCGGGGGCTACGCGGGCTTCTGGAACCAGGATGGCAGCGGTGCCTACCTCAACGCCATGCACTCGGAATTTTCGGAAGATCGCGACAACGTCGCCGTGACGCTGAACGGCCCGCTGCACCTGTTCGGACGCGAGCACCAGTTGATGTTCGGCTTCAACGGCTTCTGGAGCGAGAGCACCAGCTGGACCTTCGACAACGCCCTTGGCAACTGCAACATCGCCGGTGTCAGCCCGTTCCGGGGATGCCAGTACCGCTCGGCCGGCCTGCCGATCGACGACTGGCGCAGCTGGGACGGCTCCTACGCCAACTTCCAGACCTTCCGCACCGACGCGCGCGGGATTGACCGCACCCGCAGCATCGGCGGTTATGCCGCGGGTCGCTTCGAGCTCGCCGATGGGCTGACCGCGATCGTGGGCGCACGCATCAGCGACTACAAGACCAGCGGCGGCGACTACGATATCGCCAACGTCTACACCGCCGATGCCGAGACGACGCACGAAAAGGGTGTGTTCACGCCCTACGCGGGGCTTGTCTACGACGTCACCGACACGCTCTCGGTCTACGCCAGCTACACCGATGTCTTCACCCCGCAGGGGAACCTGCGCGACGAGGACGACCGGCTGCTACCGCCCGTCACCGGCTCGAGCTACGAAGCGGGCATCAAGGGCGCCTTCTACGGCGGCAAGCTCAACACTTCGCTCGCCTTCTACCGCAACGAGCAGAGCAATGTCGCGGAGAATACCGGCGAGCTCAACGACGTCACCGGGCTCGACATCTACCGCACGGTCGATGGTGTCGTCTCCAAGGGTGTCGACTTCGACGCCTCGGGCGAGCTGCTGCCGGGCTGGAACGTCTTTTTCGGTTACAGCTACCTGGACGTGAAGGGCCTCAGCTACCAGCGCGATCCGCACAGCCAGCTGCGCCTCTCAACCAGCTACACGCTGCCAGGTGCGCTCAACCGCCTCACCATCGGCGGGGGTATCACCGCGCAGAGCAAGACCGAATGGTCGACCAACCCGGGCCGTCCGCTCGGCGATGGGACCTACGATGACAGCAACCTCGATGTCTCGGGCTACACGCTGGTCAACCTCATGGCGCGCTTCCAGGCGACACAGAACATCCAGATCTCGGCCAACGTCACCAACCTGACCGACAAGACCTACTACCGCCAGTTCGGCTTCTACGACGGCCTGATCTACGGCGAACCGCGCAGCTACAGCGTGACCCTCCGGGCCAAGCTCTGATCCGGATCGGGAACCTGGCGTATCCCGGGGCAAGCCCCCCTGACTCCCTGCCCCGGGATACCTACCGCTTCAGTCCGCCATGACCTCGCGCCGACAGGGCCAGGGCCGCTGCGCGGGGCGCGCCTTCTCGTACCACGCCGAGGCGCGCAGGACCGCCATGTCCTCGAAGCGGCGCCCGACGATCTGCAAGCCGACGGGCAGGCCTTCACGGGTGTAGCCACAGTTGATCGAGCTCGCGGGCTGTTCGGTCATGTTGTAGGGAACCGTGAAACCGATGTGCTCGAAGGGGCGCATCGGGTCGTTCACCGGCGAGGCGAGTTCGGCCGGGAACGCGGGCATTGGCGCCACCGGGCTGAGCAGCAGGTCGTAATCGTTGTAGGCCCGCCCGCGCTCGCGCATCTGGATGATCTGGTCGAAGCCGGTGTAGACCTCCATGCCATCATAGTGTGCGGCAGGCTCCACCCACTTGCGGATGTACTCCAGGATCAGGCCGTATTTCTCGGCCGGAAGGTCGCGCATCTCGGCGTGGAAGCGCGCGCGCCAGAAGCGGTCGAGGCCATCGAGCATTTCCGGCGTCATGAACGGTTCGACCGGCTCCACTATTGCCCCGCCATGTTCGAACAGCCGTGCGGCCTCGGTGACGGCCTCGGCCACTTCGGGCTCGGTCGGCGAGCCGCAGCCTGCCTCCAGCATGAGGCCGATGCGAAGGCCCGCCACGTCGCCCTCAAGCTGGCGCCAGGGCAGTTCCTGGTAGGGCAGATCCATGAAGTCGCGACGGTCGGGCAGCGAAAGGTGCGTCATCATCAACGCGGCATCGGCGACGGTGCGCGTCATCGGCCCCGCAACGCGCCCGATGTAGGGCGGATCGATGGGAATGCGCCCGTTGCTGGGCTTGTGCGCAAAGATGCCGCACCAGCCCGCCGGAAGCCGGACCGAGCCGCCAATGTCGGTGCCCACGTGGAACGGCCCGTAACCTGCGGCAGCGGCGGCGCCTGCCCCCGCGCTCGACCCGCCCGGATTGCGCGAAAGGTCCCAGGGGTTGCGCGCCAGCTTGTGAAAGCTGGAGAGGCCCGAGGACAGCATCCCGTAATCGGGCACCGTGGTCTTGGCGAGAAGGACTGCGCCTGCCTCACGCATGCGCTGCGCGGGGGGCGCATCGTGGGTCTGCGGGGTCATGTCGCCTGCCGCCGTACCCACGGGCTTGGGCGTTCCCTTGGTGGCGATCAGTTCCTTGAGGGTCACGGGGATACCGTCGATCACCGAAAGCGGCGCGCCCTTGTGCCAGCGCGCTTCCGAGGCCCTCGCCTGTGCGCGCACGGCCTCGGGCTCCAGCGCGTAGGTCGCGCATAGGTGCGGCTCCAGCCGCTCGGCGCGGGCCAGCACGTCCTCGGCGACATCCACCGGGGAGAGTGTGCCCGCGGCAAAGCTCTCGGCCAGCTCCACGCCTGTCAGATCGGCCAGTTCCTCTTTCATTGCATCGCTCCGCTGCGGGGCGGCGCTCCTGGCGTCCGCCCCCTGGTTTGGTCCCTCTCCCGTGGTTTCTCCCGGTCCGGTGTCAGGCGGTGGTCGGGATCAGGAAGGCGTTGCCCTTGTCCGCGTCCGGCCCCGGCCAGCGCTGGGTCACCGTCTTGACGCGGGTGAAGAAGCGGAAGCCTTCCTCACCGTACTGGTTGTGGTCGCCAAAGGCCGAACGCTTCCAGCCGCCGAAGCTGTGGTAAGAGACCGGAACCGGGATCGGCACGTTGATGCCGACCATGCCCACTTCGACCTGCATCGCGTAGTCGCGCGCCGCGCCGCCATCGCGGGTAAAGAGCGCCACCCCGTTGCCATAGGCGTGGCGGCTGGCGAGATTGATTGCCTCCTCCAGCGTTGTCGCGCGCACCATCTGCAGCACAGGGCCGAAGATCTCGTCGCGGTAGGACTGCATCTCCGGCGTGACGTGGTCGAACAGCGTCGGGCCTAGGAAGTAGCCCTCCTCGTAACCCTGGAGCGAGAAACCGCGTCCGTCGACGACAAGCTCGGCCCCTTCGTCCACGCCCATCGCGATGTAGTGCTCGATCTTCGCCTTGTGCTGGGCGGTGACGACGGGGCCATAGTGCGCCTCGCGGTCGCTCGAGATACCCACGCGCAGGTCCGCGATGGCCGCGACCAGCTTTTCACGCAAGGTGTTCGCGGTCGCCTCACCGACCGGCACCACGACCGGCATCGCCATGCAGCGTTCCCCGGCAGACCCATAGGCCGCACCCATGATGTCCGAGACGGTGCGGTCCATGTCCGCGTCGGGCAGGACGATGCCGTGGTTCTTGGCGCCGCCCATCGCCTGGACGCGCTTGCCCTGCGCGGTTCCGCGCGCGTAGACCGCCTGCGCCACGTCGGAGGACCCCACGAAGCTGACCGCCTTGATCGCGGGGTGATCGGTGATCGCCTCGACCATCACGCGGTCGCCATGGACGACATTGAGAATGCCATCGGGCAGGCCCGCTTCCTTGGCCAGTTCGGCGAGGCGCAGCGGGACGGACGGTGCGCGTTCGGAGGGCTTCAGGATCATCGCGTTGCCCGCTGCAATGGCCGGGGCGCTCATCCACAAGGGGATCATCGCGGGAAAATTGAAGGGTGTGATGCCCGCCACGATGCCGAGCGGCTGGCGCATCGAGTAGACATCGATGCCCGGCCCCACGCCGCTGCTGTATTCGCCCTTCATCAGGTGCGGCGTCGCACAGGCAAACTCGACCACGTCGAGCCCGCGCTGGATATCGCCCTTGCTGTCGTCGAAGACCTTACCGTGCTCGCTGGAGAGAAGCGCGGCCAGTTCGTCCATATGCGCCTCGATCAGCGCCTTGAAGGCGAACATCACGCGCGCGCGGCGCTGCGGGTTGAGCGCGGCCCAGGCGGGCTGCGCGGCGCGCGCGGCGGCAACCGCCGCTTCCAGCTCAGCGTCGCCGCCCAGCGGCACCTGCGCCTGCACCGTGCCGGTGTTGGGATCGAAGACGTCGGCCATGGCGGTGCCGTCCCCGGCGCTGTGGGCGCCGGCGATGAAGTGGGGAATTGTGCGCATGGGGAAATCCGTTCTCGCTGAAGATCAGGGGGTGGATGAGGACGCGCGCCCGGTGTGGGCCTCGCGCAGGAGCGGAATGACCGCGCGCGCACCGATGCGCGGCGCGGCCAGAGTGACGAGGGCGAGGACCGCGACATTGATCGCAAGGCCGATCACGCCGACGTTGAGCCCGCCAAAGGTCCAGCCCGCCGCCTTGACCGCCAGCATCGCGCCATCGGCGACAAGGATGCCCGCGATCAGCGCGCGCGCCGGGACACGCGGGAAGAGCATGGCCGCAACGAGGCCGGGCAAGGTCTGGACAATGCCGAAGTAGAAGACGTTGTTGAGCGTTGCGATCAGCTGCACCGAAGTCTCCGCGCCCACGAGCGAGAAGATCAGGAAGGCCGCGATCACCACCTTGGACCAGCGCTGCTGCGCCGTGCCATCAAGGCTGGGCACCAGGTTGCGCGTGATGAGCGGACCGATGGCCAGGCACACGCTGCTCAGGATCACGAGCCCAGAAAGCGCAACGGCGGCCATGACCAGCCCCACCACCCAGTCGGGCAGGAGCGCAATCGCGGTCGAGAGGAACACGAAGTCGGGTTCGGGCGGCACGATCCCCTGCCCCTTGGCGTAGTAGGCCACCATCATCAGGAGCGGGAACATCAGCATGTAGATCGGCGCGACGATCTGCGCGCGCTGGATCGCACGGGGCGAATTGGCCGAGAAGATGAAGGCCCAATTCTGCGGGATCATGCAGAAGCCCACGGCCTGCAGCACGATGGTGGAGATCGCAAAGACGAGGTCGGGCCGGGTCGGCTCCGACATCGTCTCGGCAAGACTGACCGGCATGCTCGGCTCGGCATTCCAGGCGGCGAGCGCCACGAAGCCGACCAGCAGGATCGAGGCCATCATCAGGATGTCCTTGAGCACCGCCACGAAGGCCGAGGCGCGAAGCCCTGCGATCACGACATAGGCAAATGTCAGGAGCCCCGCGAGGCTGGTGAGGAAGATCGACCGGGCTTCCGGCGCCAGCCCCGTGAACACCAGCTTCAGCCCCAGAAACTGCATCGTACCGATGGGAACGAGTAGGATGATGGAGCTGAGCGTGATCAGGATCTCTAGCCCCCGGCTCTCGAAATGGTCACGGAAGAAGTCCGGGATCGTAGCCGACCCGTAGAGCGCGCCCGCGCGCCAGATCCAGGGCCCCACGAAGTAGATGCAGGGCGCCGCGATCAGGATGTAGCCGAAGAACCACAGGACAAAGCCCTCGCCGCCAGCATAGACCCCGCCCGGAAAGCCTAGCATGCTTGCGATGGAATAGGTCTCGCCCACCGAGAGGAAGAAGAAAAGGATCGGCCCGAACTGCCCGGAGGCGACGAAGAACTCGCGCGCGTCGGGGTTGGAATGCCCGCGCCGCGACCACAGGGCGATGCCCAGCGACAGGGCCATGACGGCAATGAAGACAGCCAGCATCACAGGCTATCTCCCTCGCGAGGCGCACCATGGCCGGGCACATCGTCCCGGTCGCTCGCCCCGCCGCCGAAGCGGTAGCAGACCAGCAGGCACACGCTGGTCAGCGGCGCGCAGGCGAAGAGACACCAGCTGCTCCACGAGATGCCCAGGAACCGTCCGGCCGAGGCCGGCACCAGCAGCGCCGAGGCCAGGACCAGCGCAAGCGGCAGGGCAATGCCCAGGAGCGGAGGCCACCAGGGCATCGCGCCATCGGGCATCTCGGCCGCGCGGCGCGGCGGGATGCCACTCATGCGCCGGACCTTTCCGGATTGGGGAGTGAAACGAAACCCCAGATCACAGCGTCAGGTCTTTCCAGGCCTTGCTGTCGGCGCCCGGCGGCGTGCTCGCCTCAAAGACGCCGCGCGCGATGGCGCGGGCCAGTGTGTCGGCGGCGACGGCACCGGCGCGCAGGACCGCGACGGGACGCGGCCCCTTCACCTCGACCCGTCCGGTCGAGATCGCGAAGACGACATCGCCATCAAACGGCGTGTGGATCGGGCGGATGGCGCGCGCCATGCCGTCCTGCGCCATCATGGCAAAGCGCTTCATCTCATCGGGCGTCAGATCAAGGTCGGTCGCGACACAGGCGATGGTGGTGTTTTCCTTGGCCGCAGGCGCCTTGGTATAGCCCCACTCCTCGGGCGAGGCGTACATGGCGCTGGGAGGAAGTCCGCCGAACTCGTCGCCGATCTCGAAGGGGCTCGCCCAGAAGTTGCGGGTGCCCGGCGCCACGGTCGAGCCCATCGAGTTGACCGCGACGATGGCCCCCACGGTGGAGCCGTCGCTGACGAGCGTCGAGGCCGAGCCAAGCCCGCCCTTGAGGCCGCCCGCCTGCGCGCCATAGCCCGCACCCGCCGTGCCCAGCGCAAAGTCCGCACCCACCGCCTCAAGCGCGGAAATGCCCAGCGCCCGGTACGGCGGCTCGGTGCCCCAGCCCTTGTCCCCGCCATTGGCGAGGTCGTAGAGGATGGCCGAGGGTACGATGGGCGAGACCGGCACGCCCGGACGCGCCATGCCGCCATAACCGATGCCCTTCGATCCCAGCACGGCAGCAACGCCATCGGCCGCGGCGAGGCCATAGGAGGACCCACCCGAAAGCACGATGGCGTTCGCGGCATGGACGAGGTTGTGGCCTTCGAGCGCGTGGCTCTCGCGCGTGCCGGGGCCTCCGCCGCGCACGTCGATGGCGGCGGTCGAAAGCTTGTCCGCCAGGATCACCGTGGTGCCGGTGCGTACCTTCACGTCCTGCGCGTTGCCGACAGTGAGCCCGGCGACATCGGTAATGAGATTGCGCGCGCCGGTGCGTCCGGTGCTGCGCAGCGCGGCGTCCTTTGCGAGAAGCGGCGCGGCGAAGGCAAGGCCTCCAAGGCCAGCGGCACCCATGAGTACGTTGCGACGGTTCATTTCATCTCCTCGACCCGGCCGGGAATGCGGCCGCGCGGTCGGTTGTAGTCCAGCATCGCCTGCGGTGCCTGGCAACGCGCCACCATCTCGCCCACCACCTCGCGGCGCTTGGCGTGCAGGTCGGTCACCGAAAGCGGGTTTGCACGATAGGCCGCAACTTCCTGCGACGTATAGGGTTTTGCAAGCTTCGAAGTGGGTGTCTCTCCCAGATCGAACATGACGTAGTTGAGAACATCGGCGAGATCCTCGTCCGACAGGCGCGCGAACATCACGTTGGGAAGACGTCCTGCGAACGATCGGCTTTCCGGCGTACACAGGAAGAACCCGGCGCGCGCCGCGAGGTCAGGGACATTGCGCGCGACCGAGCGCCCCTCCAGCCCGTGACATCCCCCACAGCGCTCCACGAAATTCGAGCGCGCGCTGCGCGGAAAGGCCGGGGGCGCGGCATGTAAGGTGTCCTCCTGCGGACTTCGTGCCATGGCCGCGTAGGCCCCGCTCGCCAGCAGCGCCGTGCCGATCAGCGCGCGCACCGCCATTCGTGCGGCCATAGCCGTCACGAGCGTGCCCTTTCTTCCCCCGCAAGCCCCTCCGTCATACCGGCCCGACGAGCGCGGCCGTGGAGCAGTGGTAGCTCATCGACTTGGTGCCAAAGCACCAGATGATCTCGTTGTCGGCCATCGGGCGGTAAGCGGGCATCTCGCGCTCGGTCCCGTCGCAGTGGCAATCGGTCTGGCACATGCTCGCCCCGCAGCAATCGCGGTAGGCGATGAGGTACGAGCGTCCGTCTTCGGGGTTGCGGCAGGTGCCGACCCAGGATGTGGGCGAGGCTTCGGTCCCCGGCGGACAGGTGTGGATGCCGCCCCCGCAGCAGGTGCACAGCGCCCCGTCGATGGCGCAGTAGCGCCAGTAGTTGCACTGCGTATCGTCCTTGGTCTGCGCGGTGCGCGCAAAGTTGCTGAGCGGCACATCGGCGTCCTGCGCGCGGGCCACGGGCAGCACCGGGAAGAAGGGGGCAAAGCTTGCCGCGCCGCCGATCTTGGCCAGAAGCGAGCGGCGTGAGGTGCCCTTGGCCAGCCCACGCGAGAGCTTCTCGCTGGCGCTGTCGATGAGTTTCCAGTTCATGGGTGCAATTCTCCTTGCAGGGCGCGCCTTATTCGGCGGCCTCCAGCGCCGGGGCGCGGCTCGCGCGCAGGTAGCTCTGCACGTTGGAATGGCCGGTCTCGTGCGCGACCAGCAGGCTCTCCAGATGCTCGCGGCTGTTGACGAGGCCGCGCGCGACGACCTTGCCCGCGTCATCGAGCAGGATCGCGTGGGGCAGCTTGGCAACGGCAAAGGCCATCCCCACTTCGGGCCCGTTGACGAAAGTCTGGCCCGCAAGGCCATGGCGCTCGATCATGCGGCGCTGCTCGTCCGGGTCCTCATCCCCGACGAAGACGAGATCGACACGCTCGTCACGCGCCACGTCGAGCGCGATGGGGATGAGCTTCTTGCAGATCGGGCAGGACGGCGCGACGAAGAGCAGCAGGCGCAGCGAACCTGCGGCAAGCGCCCCCCCGATCTCGATCGTGCCGCCGCCCAGCAGATGGCCGGGCATGACGGGGGCCTGCTCGCCCGCCTGAGCCCCTTGCGCGGTGGCGAGCGCGCCGACAGGCGCAAGGCGTTCGTGAAGGACGCCGATCTGGCGGGCCAGCGCCAGGATCACGAAGGCCATGGCGATGACCAGCATCCAGAGCAGGACAAGGGCAGTGGTGACAAGAAGCATCGGTCAGCCTCCGGCTTGGGGGCGGGCGCGCCGAGCCGGCAGCGCCCAGAAGATTTCGAGAATGTGGAGCAGCACCGCGCCCAGCATACCGGCCGTAAGAGCCACGAGGAGCGCAAGCCCCTGCGCCATGGAGGCAGGCGCGAGCCCGCCAATCCCGGCCGAGCCGATCAGAAGCACCGCCCAGACAAAGTTGCGCACGACCATGCCGGCGCGTAGCGGCTGGCGCAGTTCATCGCCCCGGCAGCCGCAGTCGATATGCGCACGCCCGCGGCTGATGTTGATGGCGATGGCCGCGGCAAAGAGCGTGAGCAGCAGCGCCGCACTGAAGGCCGCCAGCGAGGCCGTCAGCGGCACCAGAAGCGCCGCGGCGAGCGCCAGTTCAAGCCAGGGAAGCAGCCCTGCCACCACGCCCACCAGAGGGCGCGGGAGCAGCTTGTAGTTGGCGACCACGCCTGCGAAGGCCGAGCGGTTGCGCAGCTTGGGAAGCACAGCGCCTACGAGAAGCAGCGCGGTCCCGAAGCGCAGGGCCCCTGCCCCGGTGGCAAGGAGAAGGCCGGTGTCGAGCACGCTCATGGCATCGGGGTGACCGGCACGACCGATCCCACGTTGCTGACCGAGGTCTTCTCGCTGCGATCGAGCGCATTGAGGACTTCCAGGCCGCCATCCTCGGTGACGAGGTAGAGCAAGGGCTCAGCATCCTGGCTGACCTCAACCGAGGTCACCGGGGTCTTGAGCGGCACGCGCTCCACGACCTCGCGTTTGGTCAGATCGACGACCCAGAGCTGTGTCCCCTTTTCCTTCTGCGTCCAGTGCTCACCCGGGTGCATCAGCACGAAGAGGAGATTGCTCGCGTGATGCCAGGCGGAAACCACGCTGCCCCCGGGACGCCAGGCCAACTGCAGGTCGTCGGGGCGCGCCAGTTCGAGCCCCGCGGCCTCCTGGATCGGCCAGGCCGCCACTTCCTTCGCGTCCTCAAGCGACACCTCGTGGATGACACCTGTGTAGGACAGGAACACCCCCTTGCCCGCCTTGGGATCGATCGCGGCTTCCTCGAAGAGCGGATCGTTCTCCGCATCGAAGAACGCGGCCGAGCGCTTGAGTTCGAGCGCCTTGGCCGTATCGACCGAGCCGATCGAACCGTCGCCACAGATGACTGCGAAGCCGGTCCTTCCCCAGGCCATCGCATGGGCGCAGCCGGGCGTATCGACCACCTGCACATCTCCGCTTGCAAGGTCCACCACGTTGACCGAGGCGGAAGGATCGAAGTTGTACATGTAGGCGCGCGCGCCGTCGGTGCTGATCGAGAAGTTGGTGCGGCGCGGAACCATGAAGACCCGGCCCGGCAGGGTGATCTCTTCCTGAAGGTTGAGCGTCCGGCCGTCATAGACACTGATCATGTCCTGGCGCGTACCGCGGTTGCCCTTGGTCCAGATCGTCTCGGCCACGTAGATGCGGGACTGGTCGGGCGCATAGGCGATGTTGGCGAGGCCGCCGAGCGATACGGTGCCCAGGAGCTTGCCGTCCTCGCCGTCGCGGATCTGCGCGCCGCCCGAACCGAAGCCGCCCGCCAGCACCAGCCGGTGCGGCCCGGGCGCGCCCATGACCGCCACGTCGCTGACTTCCTCTTCGAGCGGCGGCGGCAACGGACCTTGCGCAGCCATGGCCGCGCCCGGCAGTGCAAGCACCAGAAGGGCCGATGCAAGGCGAAGTGATGTCTTGATGTGCATGAAACCCCCGTTCCTGCGAATGCCATGAGTACACATCGAAGGCGGTCTGGTCACAAGACTGTTTTTTGCACTGCAACCAATATGAAATATTGATCATCCTCAAACCGTCACATAGGCTTGTCCCATTCCAGACAAAACGACTGGGGCCGCACCAGAACAGATAAGGCCAGTGCCCCTGGAACAGGGAGTTACCTTACATGAAGGACGAAGTAGGCGTGCGCCTGCGCGCCGTGCGCGAGCGCAAGGACATCAGCCAGAGAGCCCTGGCCAAACTGGCCGGCGTACCCAGCAGCACGATCTCGCTGATCGAGGGCGGCCGCACCAACCCCTCGGTCGGATCGCTCAAGCGCATCCTCGATGCAATCGGCATGACGCTCGGCGAATTCTTCAACCTCGACGTCACCGAGGATCGCAGCATATTCTTCAAAAGAAATGACCTTTCAGAGATCGGACGCGGCGGCGTGAGCTATCGCCAGGTGGGCCAGAGCGGCAGTTCCTCGATCCAGATGCTCTACGAAACCTACCAGCCGGGCTCGGAAAGCGGGCGGGTGATGCTCACCCATGAAGGCGAGGAAGCGGGCGTCATCATCTCGGGTAAACTGGAAGTGACGGTCGATGACGAAACCCGCGTTCTGCAGGTGGGCGATGCCTATCTCTTCTCCAGCCAGTTGCCCCATCGCTTCCGCAATACCGGCAAGGAACCGTGCATCGTGGTGAGCGCCTGCACCCCGCCCAGCTTCTAGAAGAAAAGAGGCAGGCGTGATGCAACTCGCTCAATATGCTGATCGCCAAATTGCAGAAAAGTCTATTTTGCGGTGCATTGCCGCATGTTTTTTGCAACGCAAGAAATAGACTTGTCGCACGGCCGCAATTGCCATCACTCTGTCATCAATTGCTCAAGCATAGGATGCCAGTTCTGTGGACGACCTCGCGAATTTCTGGATGCCCTTCACCGACAACCGCGGCTTCAAGGCGATGCCGCGGCTACTCGCCTCGGCCAGCGGCTGCCACTATCGCGATACGAAGGGCAACGAGATTCTCGATGGCACCTCGGGCCTGTGGTGCGTCAATGCCGGGCACGCCCGTGGCCCGATTATCGCGGCCATCCGCGAACAGGCCGAGGAGCTCGACTTTGCGCCGACCTTCCAGCTCGGCCACCCCAAGGTGTTCCAGCTCGCACAGCGGCTGGAGACGATCTTTCCCAAGGGGATCAATCGCTTTTTCTTCGGAAACTCGGGCTCGGAGGCTGGCGATACGGCACTGAAGATCGCCTACGCCTACCATGAGGCCCGCGGCGAACCGGCGCGCAAGCGCATCATCGGGCGCCAGCGCGGCTACCACGGCGTAGGCTTTGGCGGCATTTCGGTGGGCGGCCTGCCCAACAACGCGCGCGGCTTTCCGCTGCTGCCGGGCTTCAGTCACCTCTCGGCCACGCTCGACATCGCGAACAACGCCTTCACACGTGGCCAGCCAGACACCGGCGCGGACCTTGCCGACGAGCTGCTCGACTTCATCAAGGAGTACGGCGCCGAGACCATCGCGGCGGTCATGGTCGAGCCGATGTCGGGCTCGGCCGGGGTCCTCGTCCCGCCCAAAGGCTATCTCGAACGCCTGCGCGCGATCACGCAGGAGCACGGCATCCTCCTTATCTTCGACGAGGTGATCACCGGCTTCGGGCGGCTGGGCGCAGCTACGGCCTCGCAGCGCTTCGGTGTCACGCCCGACATCATCACCACCGCCAAGGGCCTTACCAACGGGGCGGTCCCGATGGGCTGCACCGCCGTGCGCCAGGACATCTACGAGGCGGTCACCCAGTCCGCGGCTCCGGGGATCGAGTTCTTCCACGGCTACACCTATTCGGGCCACCCGCTGGCCGCCGCCGCCGCGCTTGCCTCGCTCGATGTCTACGAGGGTGAAGGGCTGTTCGAGCGCGCCGCCTCGCTCGAAGGCATCTTCGAGGACATCTTCCACGCCCTCGCCAATGCGCGCCACGTCATCGACGTGCGCAACCTGGGGATGGTGGCCGGGATCGAGCTGGCCCCGCGCGAGGGCGCACCCGGCGCGCGCGCGATGGAACTGTTCCACGCCTGCTTCGATGCCGGTGTCCTGATCCGGGTCACAGGCGACATCGTCGCGCTGTCGCCGCCGCTCATCGCCACGCCCGATCACTTCGAACAGATCGCGGTCACCATCGCCGACACGCTGGCGAAAATTCACTGATACGAGAACGAAAACAGCACTATGGCGTCCGACCGCGAGACAGAGGGTTGCGGTCGAAGGCCCTTGGGAGAGGCCTGAAACGGGGGGGAAACGCAATCATGCGTTCACCAAATACAAGGGAGCTGACATGAAGACGTATTTGGGTCGGACGGCAATCGGCGCGATCGTGGCTGCCACGCTCTGCGCGCCCGCCTATGCACAGGTATCCGAGAACGGGGATGGAAGCATCGTCGTGACCGCGCAGCGGCGCGAACAGAATGCGCAGGACGTGGGCATCGCGCTCAGCGTCATCGGCAGCGATGAACTGGAGCAGCGCGGCGTCACCAACGTCAACCAGCTGCAGGACGCGACGCCCAGCCTCGAGATCGAGCCCGCCTTCGGCGGCGGCGCGGCGCAGTTTCGCCTGCGCGGCGTGGGCTTCCAGGACTACGCCTCGAACAACTCGCCCACCGTCGGCGTCTACGTCAACGAAGTGGCCTACCCGGTGCCGGTGATGACGCAGGGGCTCATCTTCGACGTCGCGCGGGTCGAGGTTCTGCGCGGGCCGCAGGGCACGCTCTACGGACGCAACACGACGGGCGGCGCGGTCAACTTCACCACCAACAAGCCGACCGACCACTTCACCGCGGGCGGCATGGTCGAATATGGCCGCTTCGATGCGGTGCGCGGCGAGGCCTACGTCTCGGGTCCGATCACGGAGGGCATCAACCTGCGCGTCTCGGGCGCGACGCAGCAGGGCGGCGCCTACCAGTACAACCGCGACACGGGCGAAGAGATCGGCGATGCCAACCGCTGGGCAGGCCGCGCCCTGCTCGCCATCGAACCTGTGGGCAGTGGCTTTTCGGGCCTGCTCGATTTCCACTACGGGCGCGACACATCCGAGGCCACCGGTCTCTACCTCCTCAACGACCTGCCCACGCAGGCCGGCGCAGGGCCGGTCATTCCGGCCGACACCGACCGCTTCGCGACCGGCTGGGGCCTCTCCCCGCAGCTGCTGGCCGACACCGAACTCTCGGTCGGCGACGTGCCCGGCGTCAACAACGAGACCTGGGGCGCTTCGGCAAATCTGTCCTATGACTTCGGCTCTGTCACACTGACCAGTGTCACCGCCTACGACTGGCTCCACCGCGAACAGTTCGCCGACTGGGATAGCTCGGCGTCGGTCGAGGCGGACACCTTCTTCGGCAGCGATGTCGATGTCTTTGCCCAGGAAGTCCGCCTCAGCAATTCGCAGCCCGGTCCGCTGACCTGGGTGGTGGGCGCCTACTATTCGCAGCAGAACCTCGACGAGCGCTACTACTCCGATTTCGTCGATGTCTATGGCACCTACGCCCGCGTGAACTATGCGCAGAAGGTGGAATCGATCAGCGGCTTCGGCCAGCTCGAATACGCCTTTTCGCCGCGTTTCAAGGCCATTGCCGGGCTTCGTTACGAGTATGAAAAGCGCCAGCTCCAGGGCTTTGGCTCCGCCTTTGGTGGCGCGCAGGCCCTGCCGCCGACCGACGTGTCCACCTCGATGAAGCCGCTGACCGGCAAGCTCGCGTTCGAATTCACGCCGAGTGACGACCTCCTGCTCTACGCCTCGGCTAGCAAGGGCACCAAGTCGGGCGGCTTCACCAC
This sequence comes from Novosphingobium decolorationis, assembly GCF_018417475.1. Taxonomy (NCBI): domain Bacteria; kingdom Pseudomonadati; phylum Pseudomonadota; class Alphaproteobacteria; order Sphingomonadales; family Sphingomonadaceae; genus Novosphingobium; species Novosphingobium decolorationis. The sequence goes on along the minus strand of NZ_CP054856.1, from coordinate 3,891,496 downwards.
CTACAACACCGGCAACGAGAGCGGCATCGAGCCCTTTGCGCCTGAAACGCTCTACGCCTACGAAGTCGGCTTCAAGGCCAACCCCTCGCGCACCTTCCAGATCAACGGCTCGTTCTTCTACTACGACTACCGCGACCAGCAGGTGCTCTCGGCGGTCTGGGGCGACAACGGCGCGGTCGGGCGCTTTGCCAACGCGCCCAAGTCGAGCATCTGGGGTACCGAACTCGAAGTGGTCGTGACCCCCGCCGAAGGCGTCACCGTCACGCAGTACGTGGGCTACAAGAAGGGACGCTACCTCGAGTTCTTCGATCTCGACGTGCCCGCTTCGAACCTAGTGGGCGAAGCCGTCTACACCGACCGCGCACACACCGACATCCCCTTCCCCAACCTCTCGCTGGGCGGGTCGATGCGCTACGCGATCCCGATGGGCGACTACACGTTGACGCCATCCGCGACGTACTCCTTCCGCGACGAATACCCCTCGTGGCTGGGTGAGACCTTCGACATCGCGGCCTACTTCGTGGTCAACGCCGAACTGCAGCTGGCGCCCACCAACGGGCCCTGGACGCTCAGCCTGTGGGGCCGCAACATCTTCAACGAGAAGTACGACCTCACCCGCAACTACTTCACCAGCGCGGACATCGCCCAGCCCGCGCGTCCGGTCAGTTACGGCCTGCGCTTCAGCATCGACTACTGATCCGCACCCTTCCGCCGTCCCGACCCCAGGCCCCGCATGTCCGATCCGACATGCGGGGCCTGTTGCGTCCAGGTATCTTCGCTCCACGCGCAGAAAGGCGTTGATAGACATGGGTTATGGGCTGCCCAAGTCTTGGCAGCGCAGGCTTGGCCGCCTTCTGGTATCCCCCTCGCTCCCCCCCCTTCTGCAGACCGACAAGGACGCCCCGCCCGATGCTGAAAGCCTGGTTCACGACCCCGCTCTGGAAACGCGTCCTTGCCGCCCTTGTCCTGGGCATTCTGGCCGGCCTTGCGCTGGGCGAGCAGGCGAACGCGATCCGCTGGATCGGCGATCTTTTCATCCGTGCGATCAAGATGCTGGTGGTGCCGCTCATCTTCTTCTCGCTGGTCTCGGGGATCACCGCGGTGGGTGACATCGGGCGCCTGGGCAAGGTCGGCGGGCGGGCGCTCCTCCTCTTCATGGGCACCGCGCTGATCTCGGTGTCACTGGGCATGGGGCTCGCCACGCTGGCCCAGCCGGGCGAGGGGCTCTCCATTGCCCTTCCCGCCGGCAGTGCCGTACCCGAAGCGCCCGACCAGTCGCTCATCGCGATGATCGTGGGGCTCGTGCCGGAGAATCCGATCATGGCCATGGCGCAGGGCTCGATCCTGCCCGTCATCGTCTTCTCCGTGCTGTTCGGTATGGCCATTCTCGTCTCGGGCGAAGAGGGCAAGCCGCTCGCCAAGGCGATGAACGCGGGCTCGGTCGTCATGCAGAACATGACCATCTTCGTGATGGAACTGACGCCTCTGGGCGTCTTCGCGCTGATCGCCTGGGTCGCGGGGACGTTCGGGTTCGAAGCGCTGGTGCCGCTCTCCAAGCTGGTCGGGCTCAACTACCTGGGCTGTGCAATCATCCTGGGCATCGTCTACCCGCTGATCCTCAAGGGCATCGCGCGCCTGCCAGTGCGCGATTTCTACCGCGGCATCATCGATGCGCAGGCCGTCGCCTTCTCGACCGCCTCCTCCAACGCCGCGCTTCCCGTCACGCTGCGCTGCGTCGAGCGGAACCTGGGCGTTTCCAACTCCATCGCCAGCTTCACCGTGGCACTGGGCGCAACGATCAACATGAACGGCACCGCGATGTACCTGGGCGTCATCGCGCTGTTCGGCGCGCAGGCCTACGGCATCGAGCTGAGCTGGTTCTCCTACGTAATGATCGCCCTCACCTCGACGCTCGGCGCGATCGGCGCGGCGGGTGTGCCGGGCTCTGGCCTCGTGATGATGAGCCTTGTCCTTGCCTCCATCGGCGTGCCGCTGGAGACCATCGCCTTTGTCGCTGGGATCAACCACCTGCTCGACATGGCGCGCACGATGACGAACGTCACCGGCGATGCCACCGTCGCAGTGGCAGTCGGCCGCATGGCGGGCGAGATCGACGTCGAGGAGTATATCTCGGCCGACGACGTCTGAAGCAGAAAAGCAGGCGAACAAGGGGTCATCCCCCCTTGCCCCAAAACCGGGTGCCATCACCTTCTTCGACCAAGGTTGCGCACGCAGGGTGAGGTCGACAGTTCGGGGAGCCCGAGGGCAATGACCCTCGGATTCTCTCTCCTTCCCCCCTTCAAAAAACGTATGGCCCGCCCCGTTTGCAAGCATGATTTTGAGGTGATCTGATCAGTCTGCGTCAACGTATACGGTCTCACGAGCAAGCCCGTGGCCAAGATGGAGATCCGCGCATCTGGAGCCGCAATAAAGACGTCGGCAGCAAGTGCCATTTTTTTGACCGGGCTTTCCAGATGCTGGTCGACTGTCAGGCCATCTTTCCAATCCTTCCTGCAAACAACGTTGGCCTATGCCCAGATGAGCATCAGGCCGATCGGTTCAAACGGCGACGGGGTAGCTGCGTTCGAAGGTTGCGCCCTTGCGCAAAGCGGCCCAGGCGATCCGCGCCAGCTTATTGGCCAGGGCGACCACGGCAGCATTGCGGTGAACACCTCGTTCCAGCATCGCTTTGAGCCATCGCCCGAGCGGTGTGTCACTTCGAGAGATCGAGGGCAGGCTGGCCCTGGCACCATGGATCAGCAGGGTTCGCAAGTAGGTGTTGCCGCGTTTCGAGATGCCCAGCAGTCGTGGTTTGCCTCCGGTGGTATGCTGGCGTGGGACAAGACCAAGCCATGCCCCCAGATCTCGGGCCTTGGCGAAGCTACCGGCATTGCCGACCGCTGCGATCAGCGCGGTGGCGTTGAGCACCCCGATTCCGGGGATGGATGTCAGACGCCGGGCGGCGGCATCATTGCGGGCAAGTTCAACAAACTCGGCGTTCAGGCTCTCGATTTTCTCGTCGAGGTGTCGCCATTCTGTACGAAGATCGCCGATGAGCCGGCGAATTCGAGGGGACAACCCTGCCTCCCCCTGAAGGAGCAAAGCATCAACACCGAGTTCCAGCTTGCGGCGACCAACCGGAAAAATCGTGCCGCGCTCCAGCATGATGGCGCGCAACTGGTTGATCAGGCTCCTGCGCTCAGCCACCAAACGGGACCGGACGCGGTGAAGGGTCTGGATATCTAACTGATCCTGGCTTTTGAGTTCTACGAAGCGCATCGTCGGGCGTGATGCTGCCTCAGCGATGCCTTCGGCATCCCGGTCGTCATTTTTCTGCGCTTTCACGTAAGGGCGAACGTATTCCGGTGACATCAGCCGGATCTCGTGCCCATGACCGGCGAAGAGACGGCCCATATGATGAGCGCCGCAACACGCCTCCATCGCTACAATGCATGCTGGTAGCTTCGAGACGTAATCGATCAATGTTTGTCGGCGCATCGACCGGCGCAGGACAACCGCCCCGGTCGCATCCACACCGACGATGCTGCAAGCGTTCTTGCCCAGATCAACGCCAAGGATCACAATAGACATCGGTCCGTTCCTTTCCCTTCTCAAGCACCGGCATCATACCCGCTGCCGGGGAAAAGGGGCGGGCCATCCTATAAAGAGGCGCTGCATCCCCGTGGACGCAGCGCCTCTTCTTCTATGACCTGCCCGGTCTGGGGGTGGGTGGGGTCACGCCAGGCAGGCCACCGCCTCGATCTCGACATCCCCGGCAACAAGGCCGCTGATGACGGTGGATCGGGCGGGAAAGGGTTCGCCGAAGACCTCACGGTAAACCGCGTTGAAGCCGGCCATGTGCGCCGCATCGGTCAGCCAGGCGGTCACCTTGACGACCTGGCCGAGCCGCGCGCCTGCCTCCGCGAGCACGGCCTCCAGGTTCGCCAGCGCCTGGCGCGTCTGGACGGTGATGTCACCGGGCACGATTGCGCCATCGTCGCCGCGCGGCAGTTGGCCCGAGGTGAAGACGAGATCACCCGCGCGGCGAAAGCGGCTGAGCGGGGGACGGGTCGGCGTGGTCATGGGATAAGTCCTTCTTTCACTGTGTCTCGCGGGTTGCGGCCAGAACCTGCCCGGCAACGCGTTCGCCGCAGCCCGCCGCGAAGGTCCAGCCGAGCATGCCGTGCCCGATATTGAGGAAGATCCGCTCGCCCGCGCGCCGCACCTCGGGCACGCTGTCCGGGCGCATTGGGCGCAGGCCTGCCCAGCCCTGTCCCGCCTCGTCGTAGCGCGCGGCCTGGGGGAGACCCGCGCGCGCGCCCTCGACCAGCGCCCGCAACCGCGCCGGATCGACCGCCGCATCGTGCACGCCGAGTTCGGCCAACCCGGCAATCCGCATGGTCTCACCAAGGCGGCAGAACACGATCTTGCGCGCCGTATCTGTCAGGCTGACGTGCGGAGCATGGGCACCGAGCGGGGCTGTAAAACTGTACCCTTTCATCGGCTGGATCGCCGCGCGAATGCCGAGCGAGGAAAGATAGTCGGGCGCATCGATGCCCAGACACACCACCATGCGCCGCGCCCGGATGGTTCGTGGCGAGCCCCTGGCGGGGATCGCCACGCCGTCTGCCGAAACCAGCGGCGCGCCGGCGGCAAAATTGAACTGCGCAGCGACGCCGTATTCGCGCGTCAGCACCTCCAGCAGTCCACGGCAGAAGAGATAGGGATCCCCCACTTCCTCCTCCGGCGTCCAGAGCGCGCCAACGAAGTCCCCCGCCTCGGCGAGCGCAGGTTCGATCTCGCGCGCCTGCGCAGCCCCCACGACATGCTGTTCAAAACCCGCCTCGCGCTTCATGTGCGACACCTCTTCGGCCCGCGCCAGCGCCGCGCCGTCCCGGAACAGGTGCATCTTGCCCGGACGCGCGTGATTGAAGGCAAAGGGATGGCGCGCGCGCAGATCCGCCAGGGCGACCTGCGATTCCACGCCCAGTTCCAGCGCTGCCCAGGTCTGCCGGGAAAATCGCGCCGCGGTGCAGTTGCGCAGGAATGCAAGGCCCCAGCGCAGGAATTCGGGATCCAGCGAGGGCCGCACGCGAAACGCGGGGTCAAGCCCGGCCAGCATACCCGGCAGCTTGCGCCAGAGCGAAGGCTGCGCCAGCGCGTCGGTATAGGCAAAGCTGAGCTGCGCGCCGTTGGCAAAGGAGGTTCCCCGCCCCGGCTCGCCTGCACGCTCGACCAAGGCCACGCGAAGTCCGCGCCGCGCCAGCGCGTAGGCCGTGCACAGCCCCACGACGCCCGCGCCGAGCACGGCCACATCGACCGGAGCGTCCTCTTGCGGCGCCTTCGCAGAGCGCGCGCGCGGCTCTCCCTTCGCGGATCGCGAATGGTCCATCTCGTCCTCGTCCTATCGTGTCGACCCCAGCGAGGGGCGTGGCTCAGGCCGGGCAGCTACCCGGTGGCGGCGTGTGGCGAAGGGCCCTGCCCGCCGCGCGTCCTGTAGGCTTTCCCTCGCGGATCGCCTGCTGGCCGTTCACGAAAAGCGCATCCACACCTACCGTCAGTTCGCGCGGCGATACGTACGTCGCGACCGGCCGGTAACCGTCCGGATCGAAGACCACGACATCGGCCTTGTACCCGGCCTTGAGGTGCCCCCGGTCGGCGAGGCCGGACATGTCGGCGGTCCGGCCCGTGCTTGAATTGATGAACGTGGCGAGGTCGATCACGTGCTCGGCCTTGACGTACTTGGCGTATTTCTGCGGGAAGTTCGCGTACATGCGCGGGTGGCCTTCCGAGCCGTCCGAACTGGTGACGACCCAGGGCTGGCGCATGAAGGCGGCAATGTCGCGTTCGGCCATGTTGAAGGAGACAAGCTTGCCCGAGCGGTCCCCGTCACGGATGATGCGGATCGCGGCGTCGAGCGGGTCGATCTCCCAGCGTGCAGCGATCTCATCCAGACGCATCGCGGTCCACTCGTGGCCGGGATGGGTGAGCAGCAGCGCGTGCGGGCCGCCGCGGCGGCGCATGTTCTCGGTCATCTCTGCCTTGATCCGCTCGCGCGTTGCCGGGTCGTCAAGGCGCTTCAGGAGCGCTACGCGCCCGCCGTCCTGCGCCCAGCCCGGCAGGAGCGAAGCCTGAAGGCTCGTGCCCGAAGCCTCCCACGGGTACTGGTCAGCGGTCACGTCCTGCCCCTGCGCGCGCGCCTTCTCGATCTGCGCGATGATCGCGCCGGAAGTCCCGTGAACGTCGACGCCCAGCACCTTGATGTGAGCGAAGTGGACCGGCAGGCCCGCCTCGCGCCCGATGGTGATCGCCTCTTCCACCGACTTTTCGATGCCGATGGTGTAGGTGGCCTCGTCGCGCTGGTGGGTGTCGTAGACCCCCCCGCGCTTTGCCGCCTCGCGGGCCAGCGCGGTCACTTCCCCGGTCTTCGAGAAGCTTTGCGGCGCATAGAACAGCCCCGTCGAAAGGCCGAGCGCACCCTCGCACATGCCCTTGGCGACGAGCGCCTGCATGCGTTCCAGTTCCTCGCCTGTGGGCGCGCGCGCATCGTTGTCCAGCACCGCGCGGCGCACCGGCCCGAAGCCGACGTAAGCCGCGACATTGGTGCCGAACGTGCGCGCCTCGACATCGTCGAGAAAGGCCTTCACCTCGCTCGTCCCGCCCCCGTCGACGCCTGTGAAGATCGTCGTCACGCCCTGCATCAGCCAGGGCAGGTTGAGACGCCCCTCGCCCCCCGCACTCTCCAGGAAGCGCTGGGCGTGGGTGTGCGGATCAATGAAGCCGGGCGCCACGATCTTGCCCGTGGCATCGACCACACGGGCGCCTTCGGGCACCGCACGCGCCGGACCGACATAGACGATGGCATCGCCGCGCAGCACGACGTCTCCGGTCACAGGCGACATCGAGGCGCCATCGTAGATCGTCCCGCCCCGGATCACGGTCAGGGTGCCATCCGGCTCGTGCCCTTCCCCATGAACGGCAAGCGGCGCGAGAATGGCGGCACCTGCCAGCAGGCCGAGCGTGGCTTTACGCAGCGAGAGTGTCTTCATCGCGTCTTCCTTTCATCGCCGCGCAGCAGCACAAGTTCGCCCGAATGTCCCCGGCTGAGGGTCAGGCGCGCCGGATCCCGGGTCGGTGCAAGCCGCATCGAACCTGCATGGAACGCGCCGTCATCCTGGGATGCAAAATGCAGCACGCGCGGGCTCTCCACCAGCGGCGAGGCGATGGTGACGGCAAGGCCCTTCCCCTCGCGCGCCAGCGTGTAGTCGGCGTTCAGTTCCTCTGAATGATAAGTTCCCGATGCGGGCATCTCGGGCATGCCGGGGCGGCGCACAGCTACCGCGTCCAGCGCCTTTTCCAGCGTCGCGCTCGCCTTCCAGTCGCCCCGGTTGCACAGGAGCGCAAAGGACTGCCCGCGGTCGGGGAGGCGCAGATAGGCGTGCTTGAAAGCCTGCGCCGAGCCGCCATGCGTAACGATCCGCTCGCCGCCCTTGCGCCCGATATGCAGGCCCCCGCCATAGGCCAGCCCCTTGCCATCATCGAGGACCTGGCCATCGGCCAGCCGACCCGGCGCCAGGAGAATCTCGGCGACTGCGGGTGTCCAGACAGAACCGCCTTGCGCGACTTCGCGCTCCCACGCGGCCAAGTCGGCCATCGAAAGCATCAGCCCGCCCGACCCCGAAAAGCGCGGGAAGGTATCGCGCGCGACGAAGTGCTCGCCCTCAGGCAGATACCCGTGCGCAAAGGTGCCCTCCACAGGGTTCGCGTTGTCGAGAAAGTAGGCATTGGGCATGCCGGCCGGGCGGAAAATGGCCGCGTTCGCATAGTCGGCAAAGGACTGTCCCGAGACGCGCGCGACGATCTCGGCAAGGAGCAGGTAGCCCCCGTTCGAATAGCTGTAGGCGCTTCCGGGCGTGAAGGCCGTATCCTGCTGGCGGAAGAGCAGGTCGAGCGCCTGCGCGCGGCTTGCCTTGCCGACGTCCTCCATGCCCGCGAGGCGCAGCAGCGCGAGGAAGTCCCGGATGCCCGAGGTGTGGTGCATCAGCATGCCCACGCTTACCGGACGCGCATAGGCCGGCAGTTCGGGCAGATACCGGCGCACGTCATCCTCCAGCGCCAGCTTGCCCTGCACCACCAGCGTAGCGGCGGCGAGCGCGGTGAACTGCTTGCTGAGCGAAGCGCCATAAAAGAGCGTGTCGGCATCGAGCGGGCGGTGCGCGGAAAGATCGGCCTCCCCCTGCGCGACAAGGCGCACCATGCGCCCCTTCTCGAAGGCCCCGAACACGCACCCCGGCTGCGCGCGCCCTTCCGCCTCGGCTCCCCCCGAAAGGACAGCCCGGATCGCGGCCTCCCCCTGCGGCTCGACCGCCGCGCCATCTGCTCCCAGCAGCGCCAGCGCCCCGCAGGTCACGTAGGCCAGCGCGGCAAAGCGGGAACGGGGCGAACGAAAGGCAGTCACATCAACACCTTAATTACAGGCAGGGCAAAGCGGATCTGGCGAGGGCACGCCGATGGTGTGCCGCCTCTATGCGGCCAAGGCAATGTCGGCTTCTTGGTCGGGGCATAACCGATGTCTATAAGGCAACACCCACGGGGACGGCCTCCATCGCCTCGGCCATGACCGCGCGCATTTCTTCCACGAAGAGCTCGATCAGGGCCAGAGCCGGGGGATCCTCCAGCGTGATCGCGTTGATCGGCGCGCGCACATCGGGGGCCAGCGCATGGAAGGTGAGGTCCGGCGCGCTGAGGGCCGCGGCGGTATAGGCGTCGGTCACCGTCACCCCTTGCCCTTCACGAACGAGGGCAAGCGCGGTGTAGTAGGTGTGCGAGGTCACGATCTCGTTGGGCACGATCTCGAGCCGGGTCAGCTCGTTGACGAAGAGATCGGCGAGCGGGCCACTGTCGCGAAGGCCAATGAAGTCGCGCCCGTCGAGCACTTCCATTGCCACCGGCGCCGCGTCTCCCGCCAGCTCCCCCTTGGGCGCAACCACGACAAGTGCCGCATTTCCAACGGGAACCTGACGCAAGGGGACCTGCCGCACCACCCGATAGCCGATGGCAACGTCGCACTCGCGCTCGAACAGGCTGCGCTCCACTTCGCGGCTGTGGAGTGTGGTGATCTCGAAGGTCACGTCCGGATTCGTGCGGCGCAGGCGCGCCACCGCGCGCGGTGCGACGACAAGGCCGAGCGAGGGCAGTACCGCGACCCGCAGGTGCCCACCCTTGCGCGCGCCGATGTTGCGCGCCGCGCGCGACAAGCGCCCCAGTCGGCTGTAGACCTCGGCCACTTCGGCAAAGAGTTCGTGCGCCGCCTCGGTCGCCACAAGACGCCCCCGGGTCCTCTGGAAGAGCTCATAGCCAAGCTGGTCCTCGGCATGGCGCAGGACCTTGCTGACAGACGGCTGGGAGACATTGAGTGCGCGCGCTGCCTCGCTGATCGAGCCCTGCTCGTAGACCGCGTGGAAGATCTCGATGTGGCGCAAGCGCATGGCCGCCCTCCTTTTCCTGCCAACCGCGCCCCTTATAGACAACGGTTATACCCCAAGGAAAAGCCATCATTGGACCATCCCCGGCGAATCCCGGATCACCGTTGCAGATTTGTGTCAGCGCCCACGGACGGCCTGACCCGAACCAACATCCAGGGGGATAGACCATGCTCTTGTCTGCACGTTCACACCGGCTGCGCGCCAGCCTGCTCATCACCAGTTGCCTGGCCGCACTTCCGCTGGCCGCCCACGCGCAGGACACCGCACCTGCACCGGCCTCGGACGATGCCATCGCCAACGAGATCGTCGTCGTCGGCTCGCAGATCAAGAACCTCAAGACCGCCGGCGAACTGCCGGTCTCGGTGGTCAGCGACGATGACATCAGCGCGATCGCGCCGACCTCGGCGGCCGACCTGCTGCAGGCCCTGCCCGCCAACGGCACGATGAACTTCAACGGCACCGACACGGTCTCGGGCGGCGTCCACTCGGCGCGCGGGGACGTCGCCTCGGTGAACCTGCGCTCGATCGGTTCGGGCAACACGCTGGTCCTCCTGAACGGCCGCCGCCTGGTCCAGCATCCGGGCACGCAGACCGAGGATTCAGTGCCGGTCTCGACCGTCAACATGAACACCCTGCCCGTGCGCGGGATCAAGCGCATGGAAGTGCTCCACGACGGCGCCTCGGCGATCTACGGTTCGGACGCGGTGGCGGGCGTCATCAACACGGTCCTCGACGACAGCTTCGAGGGCCTGCGCGTCGGCGGCGAACTGGGCTTTGCCGAAAACACCGACAAGATGAAGTACTCCGCCGACCTCCAGGGTGGCTGGACCTTCAACGAGGGGCGCACCCACCTCTCGCTCGCGCTCAGCTACTACGAGGCCACCAAGGTCTGGGCGAGCGAACTTGACTATGCGGGCGCCAGCGACCGGCGCGGTTTCGTCGCCGACACGCCCTTTGCCGGCGACCTCAGCTTCGACAACCGTTCCAGCAGCACGCCCTGGGGCCAGTTCACCGCCGCCAACGCAGTGCCCGGCCTTACCAGTTCGGGCGGCGTGTTCCACATCCAGCCCGGCTCCATGGCCGGGTGCAGCGGCGCCCTGTCGGACGGCCTGTGCATCGCCGATGGCAGCCTCCAGCGCGACCTGCGCTACGACATCAACTCCTCGCGCACGATGTCGCCGGGGATCAAGCGCGGCAACGCCTTTGCCTTCATCACCCACGACTTCGGCGACTTCGAGTTCTATTCCGAACTCAGTTACTACCGTGCGCGCACCGATGAGTACCGCGGCGAAAGCTCGATCCTGAGTTCGGCCCGCTTCAACATCTCACGCGATGCCTACTGGAACCCGCTGGGTGCCGCAGGCAACCCCAACCGCGTGTCGGGCTTCGACATTCCCGAAGAGGGCGTCGACCTCACGCTGACCAACTACCGCGTAGTCGATGCAGGCCTTCGCCACATCCGCGTCGACAACGACAGCTTCCGCCTGCTGGGCGGTTTTCGGGGTGCCTGGGGCAACTGGGACTGGGACACCGCCGGGCTCTATTCCGAGGCCACGACCAAGGACGTGACCTTCGACCGCATCTCCAACACGCTGTTCAGCCAGGCGCTCAACCGCACCGATGCAAGCGGCTACAACCCGTTCAACGGCGGCGACCTCGCCAACCCCAACTGGGGCGATGCCAGCATCAATTCGCCCGAAACCATCGACAGCTTCCTCGTCGACGTTTCGCGCTACGCCAAGACCACGCTGGCCCTTGCCGATTTCAAGGTCTCCAACGGCAGCCTGCTCTCGCTTCCGGGCGGCGATGTCGGCATCGCGCTTGGCGTGGAATGGCGCCGCACCAGCTTCAGCGAGGACTACGACGACCGGCTCGATGGCACCACCAACTTCATCGACGCGGTCACCGGCGAGATGATCAACCAGTCCGACATCATGGGCTCGAGCGTGGCGGGCGATGCCAGCGGGTCGCGCAATGTCTACTCCGCCTTTACCGAACTGGCTGTCCCGCTCGTCAGCCGCGACATGGACGTGCCGCTGGTGCGCGCGCTCAACCTCCAGCTCGCGGGCCGCTTCGAGCACTATTCGGACGTGGGCAGCGTGTTCCGTCCCAAGTTCGCCGCGTCCTGGTATCCCTTCGACCAGTTGCAGATCCGCGGCTCCTATGCCGAAGGTTTCCGCGCGCCGAACCTCGAACAGCTCAACACCGACGTCACCACCCGTGTCAGCACGGTGATCGACTACTACGCCTGCCAGGCGAGCGTGAACAAGGGCGACATCGCGAGCCTGGGCGCGTGCGCGGGCAACGACCGCGTGGAAGAGCGCCGTTTCGGCAACACGCAGCTCAAGCCGGAGAAGAACGCCAGCTACTCGATCGGCGCGGTCTTCACGCCGACCCCGCGCTGGACCCTGACGGTCGACTACTGGCACATCAAGCAGCGCAACCTCGTCGGCATCTTCGGCGCGGAGAACATCGCCGCGCTCGACTATGTCTCGCGCCTTCAGGGCAATGGCGGCCTTTCCGGCGTGCACCGCGCCGATCCCACCGCCGATGACATCGCCTTCTACCAGGGCAGCGGGCTCGATCCGCTGGGCGAGATGGTCCAGATCGACGACCTCTTCACCAACTTGGACTCACGTACCAGTGCGGGCATCGACTTCGGGCTCTACTACCAGCCGCCCGAGACCCCGCTCGGCAGCTTCGACATCAAGTTCAACGCCTCGTACCTCGACAAGGCCTACCAGGGGCTCTCCCCCCAGGCGCAGCAGATCCAGTCGGTGCTGGGGGCCGAAGTCCCGCTCGAGGCCGTGGGCGATCTCATCGAGCGCGACGGGCGCCCCAAGTGGCAGGCTTCGGGCACGCTGACCTGGAAGAAGGACGGCTGGGCCGCAGGTCTGTTCGGGCGCTATGTCGGCTCCTACTACGACACCGGCGTCGTGCAGGACGAGACCAACGCGTACTGGAAGGTCAACGACTGGTTCACCATGAACGCCTACCTCCAGCACACTTTCCAGGAGGGGGCCCTTTCGGGCAGCCGCGTGCGTTTTGGCGTGCGCAACCTGCTCGATTCCAAGCCGCCCTTCCTCGATGCGACCTATGGCTACGATGCGAGCCTGGCGAGCGCGGAAGGCCGTTTCTTCTACACCTCGATCCAGGCGAGCTTCTGAACGCGCACTCCAACCTGAGCCCTTGCGGGCGCAACGTGCGCCCATCCAGGTAACGACAGCCTTCCGGAAAGTGTACCTTTCCGGAAGGCTGCCTGCATCCCCAGCGGCCCTGCGCCCACTGCCGGATCCTTGCCAAACGTAATGTTCTTTTGCTGCCCCTCTTTCCCGGTTGGATTCATCACGGGCCGCGGATAGACTCCGCGCCAAATGCGGACCCTCGAAGAGGATTGAATTTTGGTAGCTGAGCGTTTGGGGTTCCGGCAGGCCGCGGTGTGGCTTTCGGAGATTGTCGGCCCGGATTCGGGCTATGTGAATGTCGGGATTGTATACACCGTTGCGATCAGCCTGCTCTCGCTGGCGACGCCGATCTCGGTCCAGCTTCTCATCAACAGCGTGGCGCGCACGGCGCTTGTCGCGCCCTTGTGGATCCTCTCGGGCGTACTTTTCGCGCTCCTGCTGATCGTGGCGGGCCTCAGCGCCTTGCGCATCTACCTGCTCGCCATCTTCGAGCGGCGCATCTTTGCCCGCATCGTCGCCGAGATCACGGTGCGCGCGGTCCATGCGCAGAACCCGTTCTTTGCCGATGAAAACCGCGGCCACCTGTTCAACCGCTATTTCGACCTTGCCATCGTGCAGAAGTCGGTGCCCAGTCTGGTGATCGGCGCCTTCACCATCGTCCTGCAGGGCGCGGTGGGCCTGATGGTGACGAGCTTCTACCACCCCTTCTTCCTGGCCTTCAACCTGGTCCTGGTGCTGGCCTGCGGGGGCATCTGGCTGCTCTGGCGGCGCGGCGCGATCACGGGCGCGGTTGGCGTCAGCCATGCCAAGCACAACGCTGCGCACTGGCTGGAGACGGTCGGCGCCTCGAACGGCTTCTACAAGTCCGCGCGCCACCTCAACTTCGCCATGGACCGCTCCGAGGCGGTCACCGCGGACTACATCCGCGCGCACAAGAAGTACTTCCGCTACAGCTTTGCACAGACCCTCGGCTTCTTCCTCGTCTACGCCTTTGCAGGCGCGGCGCTGCTGGCGATGGGCGGCAACCTGATCCTCGCCGGACAGCTTTCGATCGGCCAGCTGGTCGCGGCCGAGCTGATCCTCTCGGGCGTCTTCTACGGCATCTACCAGCTGGGCTGGTACCTCGACACCTTCTACGATCTGGTGGCGAGTTCGGAGGAACTCTCGCTGATCTTCGCCATCCCCCAGGAGCGCATCGACCGCACCGGAACCGCGCCGAGCGATGGCGCGGTTCAGATGCGCAACGTGGAGATCCAGGGAACCAGGCTCGACTTCGCGCTGGAGGCCGGCGCGCAGGTCGTCGCCGTCGCCGCGCCCGATGTCGAGAACCACATCGCCATGCTGCTGAAGCGCCACGCCCACCCTTCACGCGGCCTCATTTCCATCGGCGGTAGCGAGATGGGCGCTTTCGACATGTACCTGCTGCGCTCGGCGGTCACCGTGCTCAACCGCTCCAGCATCGTCGAGGTCACCATCCGCGAGTACCTTGCCCTGGCACAGCCCCAGGGGATCGACGGTGCGGCCATGATGCGCGTCCTTGAAACCGTAGGGCTCAGCACCCGCATCTCGAGCCTGCCCAAGGGCCTCGACACCCAGCTTGCCGGTTCGGGCTCGCCGCTCACCACGGTCGAGGTCATGCAGCTCAAGCTTGCCAACGCGCTGCTCAGCGCGCCGCGCGTGCTGCTGCTCTCGCAGCTCTACGACATGATGCCGACCGAACGGCTCAAGGCCTCGCTGGAAGCCCTGCGCAAGGAAGAGACCACCGTACTCTTCTTCACCGGCCGCCCCGAGGCAATCACGCCGGATGCCTACTTCTGGATGGGCGCGAATGAGCAGAGGCGCTTCAGCACGCGCGAAGGGCTCACCCATCACGTCGCCGTGCAGGAGGTCCGCTCGTGACTCTCGACAAGGCGCAGATCGCGCACTTTCCCTCGCTGACGAGCCTCAAGCCCCCGCGCGTGGTCAAGGTGGTCGCCTGGCTCATCGCCATGGGCCTTGTCCTGTCCATCGCCATCCTCTTCGTGCCCTGGCAGCAGACCGCGCAAGGCCCCGGACAAGTCACCGCGCTCGACCCTGACGACCGTCCGCGCCAGGTCTCCTCGCTCGTCAGCGGCCGTGTCGACAAGTTCTTCGTCCATGACGGCGATTATGTCGAAGCGGGCGACCCGGTCGTGCGCGTGGTCGATGTCGACCCCGACTACCTGACCCGTCTCTCGGCGGAGAAGGCGCAGGTCGAGGCGCAGATCCAGGCCATCGAACAGTCGCGCGCGGTCGCCTCGATCGACGTGCGCCGCACCCGCCAGCTTTACGAGGAAGGGCTGGCTGCACGGCGTGATTTCGAGCAGACCCAGATCAAGGTCGCCGATGCCGAAGCCAAGCTCGCCGAGGCGCGGGCCAAGCTCAAGCAGATCGAAGTCCAGCTCAACCGCCAGTCCGCGCAAGTCGTGCCCGCGCCGCGCAGCGGCCGCATCCAGCAGTTGAACGGCGAGGCGCTGGGCGCACTCATCTCCTCGGGCACGACCCTTGCCTCCATCGCGCCCGAACAGATCGAGCGCGCGGTCGAACTCTATGTTGACGGGCGCGACATCCCGATGGTCGAGCCGGGCCGCCGTGTCCGCCTCGAATTCGAGGGCTTCCCGGTGATCCAGTTCAGCGGCTGGCCGTGGTTTGCGCTGGGCATCTACGACGGTCAGGTCCGCTCGGTCGATCCCACCCCGCGCGGTGACGGGCTGTTCCGCGTGCTGGTCGAGCCTCTGCCCGACGCCCCCGCCTGGCCCGACCGGCGCTTCGTGCGCCAGGGCAGCAAGGTGCTGGGCTGGGTCCAGGGCGACCGTGTGACGGTGGGCTACGAACTGTGGCGCCAGGTCAACGACTTCCCGCTCAACTTCGGGCAGGAGAAGGAGGCCATGCCCTATGCCGCGGCGCCCAAGTCCTCCGCCGAGAGCAGCGACAAGAAGTGATCATGCGCCCCGGACTTGCGCTGGCCGCGCTCCTGACCACGGCCCTTGCCATCCCCGCACCTGCCTCGGCCCAGAACGGAAGCCCGGGAACAGACGCGCAGGCCACCGCGCCTGTGGCCACGCCCGTGCTCACTCTCAACGAGGTGCTGCGCGCCTCGGCCCGCTCGGCGCCGCAGATCATCGCCGCGCTCAACCGCACCCGGCAGGCCGAGGCCCGCGCGCTCTCGGCCGAGGGCGCCTTCGATCTTGTCTTCTCGGTCGATGGGCGCAGCCGCGTGGAAGGCTATTACGATGGCACCTCGATCACGGGTGAGGCCAAGCAGCCGCTGCTGGACAACGGCGGCTACGTCTACGGCTCCTACCGCAATTCGCGCGGCGAGTTTCCGATCTACGAGGACAAGTCCTACACCAACCGCGCGGGCGAACTGAAGGTCGGGGCCCTCTACTCGCTGCTGCGCGACCGCCTGATCGATTCGCGCCGCTCCAAGACGCGGCTGGCCGACAACGACATCGACATCGCCCGCTTCGAGGCCGAGGCCACCGCCATCGGCGTGCAGAGCCGTGCCGTCTCGGCCTACCAGAAGTGGGTCGCCGCCGGGCTCAAGCTGCGCGCCTATGAGGCCCTCCTCGACCTAGCCCAGACCCGTAGCCGCGCGATCACGCGCCAGGTCGAACTGGGTGCGCGGCCTGAAATCCTGCTGACCGAGAACGAACAGAACCTCGTCAAGCGCCGCGCACTGGTGGTGCAGGCCGAGCGGGACTTCCGGGGCGCGGCCAACCAGCTCTCGCTCTACTACCGCGACCTCAACGGCAATCCTGTCGTGGTGCCCGAGGAACGCCTGCCGGGGCAAGACCATGCCTTCGATTCGATGACGGTGAGCACCGACTTCGCATTGGAAGAGCGGCCCGACGTGCAGATCCTGATGGAGGAGATCGACAAGGCCAGCACCCAGCTCGCGCTGGCCGAGAACAACCTGCGCCCGCGCCTCGATCTCAAGGGCGAAGTCGCCAAGGACATCGGCTCGGAAGGTCTGGGCGGCTACAGCCGCACGCCCACCGAGGTGATCGTGGGCGTGCACTTCTCGGTCCCGCTCCAGAACCGCGCGGCCAAGGGCAAGCTCGCTGAAACCAACGCCAAGATCGACGAGCTCAGCATCAAGCAGCGGTACCTGCGCGAGCAGATTCAGGCTGAAGTCGCCGGCATTTCCATTGCCGTCGACACCGCGCTGCAGCTGATCGACACCTCCTCGGTCGAGCGCGATCTGGCCCGCAAGCTGGCCTCGGCCGAGCGGCGCCGCTTCGAACTGGGATCGAGCGACTTCTTCCTCGTCAACCAGCGCGAGGAGACCGCGACCGACGCCGAGGTCAAGCTGATCGAGGCGCGCGCGCGCATCGCCGCGGCCTACGCCGAGCTCGCGGCCGCGACCGCCGACCGCGAGGCACTGGGGCTGGCGGGCATGGGCCCTTCCCCGATCCCCTGAGCCTTGCGTGTCAGGTTCCGCTCCATGAACTCTTTGCGCGCAAGGCTGGCGCGAGCCCGGACGTGCGTCCACACCGCCCGTCACCGCAGCGCGAAGGGAGACAGCACGTGGGCACGTTCATCAAGGGCCGGATCGATTACCTAAGGGGCGAGGAGCAGACTGGCCGCGAATGGTTCGAGATGATCGACCATGGTGAAAACGCGGGCCGGACCTTGCGCGCCTTTTGCGAGATGGACGATGTCGGCCTCTCGCGCGATGTCTCGATGCTGCTCGATGCCAACGGGCGTCCGCGCGATGCCTTCTGCCGCGTCGTCAAGCACGGCGCGCGCGCGGGCACGGCGCTCTTCCTGTGCGAGGACGGCCAGCTTGAATGCGAGGGCGAGATCGCCGCGACGGGCCGCGTGTCACAGCGCGTTCCGGTCGATGGGCAACTTGGTTATCTCGGCCTGCATCCGCTCGTGGGCGATGCCCTCGTGGCGCTGTCGCGCGGGACTGACGAGAAAGGCACCTTCCGCACCGTCCACGGCCTTGCCAACTCGGTCGCGCCCGCAGGCGATGAAGGGCTCTACGCGATGCCCACCGCGATCGACGTCGCCTACCTTGGGGAAGAGAGCGTCACCGTTCCGGCCGGCACCTTCGCCGCGCGCCGCTACGCCCTGCGCTGGCATCCCGAGTGGGAGCCCGCCCAGCTCTGGGTCCATGGCCCCGACGCCCTCTTCCTGCGCCTGACCTGGGACCAGATCGGCGCGGCCTACGAACTCGTCGAGCTCCACGAGGGCCGCTGAGACCTGACTGCCTAATCGATGACCCGCAGCGCCTGCTGCGCAAAGCCCCGGAAGCGCGCCAGCCGCTCGTCCAGACCGTCGCGGCCATAAGCGCCCTGGTTCTCGCGCGCCTCCACCCGCGAGGCGCGCGGCGGCACGTCGAGCGCGGCCGCCGTCACGAACCGGACCCGCCAGGCAAGGGCCGCCTCGTCCACGCCGCCGAGTGCGGCTTGCAAGGCCGCGCTGACCCGCTGCACGCCTTCAGCGAAAAGCGCCCAGACCTCGCTTCCCAGATCACCACCTGCGCGCGAGAAGATCTCGTCCAGAACCACGATCGCCCGCTGCCCCGGCACATGCGCCGCCGGCGCCCAGAGCGGGACCACCAGCGCGTCCACCGCGCCCTCGAAGTCCGCGCCCTGCAATGCCTCCAGAAGCTCCCCGCGGCGGCCTGCGATCCGGGCCGCGTTGAGGTGTGCAAGGCGCGCCAGCAGGCCATCGACATTGCCGAAATGGTAGCGGATGAGCGCCGAGTTCACCCCCGCCCTCGCCGCGATATGGCGCACGCTCAAGGCATGGACGCCTTCCTCGATCACGATCTGCTCGGCCGCATGGAGAAGCTTGGCAGGGGTCGCGCCGGAAGCGGGCGTGGAGGGTTCGCTGGCTTGGGACATGGCCTCTCCTAGCAAGGGTGTGCCGCCGAAAGAAGCGGCGGCTTGACGCCTGCCTACAGCCCATTTACACATATGTGTAATTTGTGACCCACGCAAGAAGGCAGGGGCGCCATGGGAGAGAGGCGATGATGGACCGCCGCGATGTGATCAAGCTGGGCGCGGGGGCCTCGCTCACGCTGGGCCTGCCCGTCCGGGCACTGGCCGCCGATACCCGCCCGGTCGACCTCTGGGTTGCCGACAGCCGCTACCCGCTCGCGGGAGCGCCGATGGCGCCTGCCTTGCGCGCCTTCTCCATTGATGGCGACGTGACGGACCTGTGGCGCGACCTCGTCGATCCGCTCTGGCGCCAGCCGGGCACCGGCCTTGCCGGACTGACCGGACGCGATGCCCTTTTCGTCCTGGAGCAATTGGCCTGGAGCCGGGGCCGCCGCGTGGTCGAGCGCGCCAGCTACGCCCCACAAATCGACCGCCTGCCCCAACTCGTGCGCTGGCGCATCGCCCCCCACCATCCCAGTTCAAAGGCCCACCCATGAGCGTTCTGCCCCCCGATCTCGACGCTACCCGCTTTGCCGAGGCCCTCGCCGAGATGCGCCAGGCCGTGGGCGCGGACTGGGTGTTCGCCTCGGACGAGGACCTGGGGCCCTACCGCGACAGCTTCTCGCCGGTCTGGGACACGCAGCACGAGCGCCTCGCCTCGGCCGCCGTCGCGCCCGCCGACGTCGCGCAGGTCTCGTCCATCGTGCGCATCGCGGGGCGCTTGGGCATCCCCCTCTTCCCCATCTCGACGGGCAAGAACTTCGGCTACGGCGGCCCCTCCCCCAATGTCCACGGCAGCGTGATCGTAGACCTCAAGCGCATGGACAAGGTGCTCGAAGTCGACGAGGCGCGCGCCTTTGCGCTGGTCGAGCCGGGCGTTTCCTACTTCGACCTCTACCGCGCCATTGAGGAGCGCGGCCTCAGGCTCATGATCGACTGCCCCGATCCGGGCTGGGGCTCGCCCATCGGCAACAGCCTGGAACGCGGCATCGGCTATACCATGGGCGCCTTTCGCGACCACTTCGGGGCCAGCTGCGGCATGGAAGTCGTGCTGCCCGATGGCGAAGTCATGCGCACCGGCATGGGCGCGCTGCCCGGCGCGAAGACCTGGCAGGAGTACCGCTACGGCTTCGGACCGGACCCGGCGGGCCTCTTCGCGCAAGGCAACTTCGGCATCGTCACCAAGATGGGCTTTCGCCTCTATCCCCGGCCCGATCACTACCGCACCGCGCTCGTCACCGTGCCGCGCCGCCGCGACTTCGTGAAACTGGTCGAACAGTGCAACATCCTCAGCGATGCGATGCTGTGCGGCGAGCCGGTTTACGCCAGCCCGCTGATGGCGCTGATGGGTAATCCCGCCTTCGCCGCCCTTGCCACGAAGAAGGGCGGCGCCTCGGACGCCGCGCTCGATGCCGCCGCCAGCGAGGCCGGGCTCCCTTCCTGGCAGGTCGATCTCCAGTTCTTCGGCCCCGAGGCCACGACGCGCGCCAACTTCGAGCACGCGCGCGAGCGCATCCTGTCCGCCATTCCCACCGCGACCGTGATCGCGGGCGAAGACTTCCCGCTTCCTGCGACCAGGGAGCAACTGGCCAACGTCGCCCAGCCCTACCGCAGTTCGATCCGCCGCCACGGCGCGCTCGGCGTGCCCTCGCTCGGCATCTGGAAAATCGTGCGCGAGGATGGGCACCTGGGATTCTTCCCGGTGCTCGCGCGCGCGGGCGAAGAGGTCTTTCGCATGCAGCGGGTGATGGGCGATGCCCTGCACGAATTCGACCAGCTGCCCAGCTACTTCAACGCGGCGAGCGCCCCGCTCCACTGGCATCCTCACGCCTTCCAGATGGTCTTTGCTCCGCCCGTCAGGCGCGCCGACCCCGCCTTCAACGCGATGGTCGACACGGCCATGCGCCGGGCTGTCGAGGTCGCCGCCGAGCATGGCTGGGGCGATTACCGCGCCGCGCCAATCTACCAGGACGCCGTGTCCGACACCTATTCCTTCAACAACCACGCGCTGCGTCGCTTCCACGAGACTCTCAAGGACGCGATCGATCCGGCCGGCATCATCGCGCCGGGTCGCGGGGGCATCTGGCCTCAGCGCTATCGCAAAAGGTGAACGCGATGCCCACGATCCCCCACCTGCTCCTCGCCGCCACGGGGTTGGCGCTCGCCACGCTGGCAAGCGCCCTGCCCGCGCAAGGCTCGCCGCCTGCCCCGGACGAAGCCGCGCGCGGCAAGGCTGTCTTCAGGCGCCACTGCGCGGCCTGCCATGGCCGCGGACCCGGCGATGATGGCTCTCCCCACCTCCCTGGTACCGCGGCCCTTGCCGCGCGCTATCAGGGCAGCCTGCCCGGTGCCCTGGAAGAGCGCGCAGACCTCGATACCGAGACGATCCTCTACTTCGTGCGCCATGGCTCGGGCCCGATGCCCATGTTCCGCAAGACCGAGGTAAGCGACGCCGATGTCGGCGCCATCGCCGCCTACCTGGCAACGAGCGCCGCATCGCGACAGAAGTAGCGGCCCCTTCCACGCCCCCTTTTTCGCTCGGATCCCGAAAGAGCGACAGAACCTTTCCCCCTCACCCTCAAGAATGCGTCCGGCCACGAAATTCAGGCTTATTGTATACAGTCCATCCAGACGGGGAAGAGCCACATTTTGCCACGAGGCGCAAACTACTACGAAAAAGCCCCTTGTACATTTCACATATACTTGCGCCAGTTCACCCCATAACGGCTCTTTCTACATGCCCGCGCCACAACCGCACGAATTGACGGCATGTCATTTCTATAACTAAGCTTACCCAGACTCGACACGCCGGATCCATATTCGGCGCAACGCCCAGATAGTTCGCAACGCCAGTCAGGCACCCTCCCCGGCATACAGGTTTTCGGGCCTCGCCTTGCCGGAGGATGCTTATGCGCGTCGTATCCGTACCGGGCGGGGTGACGCGGGTCGGATCCAAGAGGAGGGTGGAAATGGATACAGCAAGCAGGGGTAAGCAAATCGGTGCAGCCAATCGAGCGGGCCATGGCCAGGAGGTGCGCGCATGAGCCTCACACGCATCTTCGAGAACTTCGAAAGCGGCACCGGCCCCTTCCTGCCCTTTGGCGGCGACATTGACCTCGTCAGCGAAGCCTCCCTCTCCAACGGCATCGCCTCGGCCTCGGGCTCGGCGCACCTGCGCATCGGCCCCTCGACCGACGGAACCGCCTTCACCCGTTTCGACGGATACCGTACCGGGGACGACGCGGGTCTTGCGACGCGCATCACGATCTACCTCGACATCGGCATGGCCAGCGGGGAAGGCTTCGAATATTCGGTCGCCGCCAACGGAGCGAATGGCCTGCATCTGCGCGACTTCGTCTTCCACGTGACGCAGGACACCAGTTCGCAGGCGCTGCTGGTAGGCGTGAGCAACAATTCCAGTGCCGCCCCGCGCCAGGACCTCGAGAACGGCGCACACCCGGAGGTCTCTGCCCCGGGTTGGTACACCTTCGAGCACGTTTTCCAGGAGAGCACCAGCGGCACCTTGGAAGTCGTGATGAACGTCTATGGCCCGGGTGAAAACCTTCTCTTCAGCGAAACGCTGCCCCCCCCCAGGATGACTTCGCGGCGAGCTACGGGGGCAATCGCTACGGCTGGTTCACGCGCATCGATGTGGCCGACGGTATCGCCGTCGACGACCTCTCGCTGTCAACGGTGGACACCGCCCCTGTCCAGGTCTTCGCCGGAACCACGATCCTGGGCGCCTACGCCAGCATCGCCGAGGCCAAGGCCGCCATTGCCGCGAGCGAGATCGCCGGCGACACACTCTTCATCGAAACCACCGGCAGCACTGACGGCTTCTTCCATGTCGTCCCCGGCATGTCGATCCAGGCCGCGCTCGATGCCAGTGGGGATGGCGACACAATTGACATCGCGGCAGGCAGCTATGCGGAAAATCTCGTAGTCGGCACGGCCGTCAACCTCGTCGGCGCGCAGACGAGCGAAGGCGAACCGGCCGTCACCATCGGCACCGGCGCGGGCACCACCCTCCTCGTCACGGCCGACGCCGCATCCGGAACGCTCGACATTGCAAACATCGCGGCCAATGGGGGCGCCGTCGGCGTCTCTGTCGCCACCAGCGCGCAACTGGCAGGGCTCACCCAGGCGAGCTACGATGTCACAGGCCCCATCGGCAACGTCGTCCTGGATGGCGTCCACGTCACCGGCGACTACGACAAGCCCCAGTTGATGGTGTAGGGCTACACCGACCTGTCCGGCCTCGAGATCACTGGCTCCAGCCTTACCGGCGCCAGCGGATGGGGCTATCTGGTCTTCATCGACCCCATCTCCAGTGCCGAAACCGGGGCTGTGCCCGGAACGCCGGGACGGCCCGGCGCCTACGACGGCAGCGGCGTCGACACCAGCACGCTCAACCTGTCCGGGCTGAGCGTCGCCAACACGTCCGCTGCCCCGGCTGAATTCGACGTCTTCGTGCGCGGTCTGGCCGCCGATGATGTCCAGACCGGCACCCAGGCCAACGATACCCTGGGCTTCCCCTCCGAGACCGACGAGGACCTGGGCGGTGATGACGTGCTGTCGGGCCTTGGCGGCAACGATCTCCTGTTCGGAGGGCTCGGCGCGGACACGCTCGACGGCGGCGAAGACACGGACACCGCCTTCTACCGGGCGCCCGCCAGTGCGGCGAGCCTTGCCGTCACCACCGATGCCATCGGCTTCGTCACCGGCTTTACCGGCGTAACCACGCCCGAGGACGGCGGCGACGTGCTGAGCGGGATCGAGATCCTCTCCTTCGGCTTCGGCACCCCCACGCCAACCGTCTTCGACCTCACCGATCCGGTGCAACTGGTCGATGGGTCCGGGACCCTTCTGGGCACCTTCGCCACGATCCAGGATGCCGTCGATGCCGCGGGCCATGGCCACGAAGTCCTCGTCAGCGCGGGCACCTACCGCGAGCAGGTTCTGGTGGAGGGCAAGAGCCTGCGCATCACCGGTGCGGACGGCGCCATTCTGGAGGCCCCCGATCACGCCGCGATTGCCAGCAACGGCGGCAGCTTTGCCCTCATCACCGCAGGCAGCGGGGCCGATCTTGTCGTAACCGGCCTCGACATCGACGGGCGCGGACAGGGCAATGGCTTCGTCAGCGGGACGTTCGCCGCCATCGCCTTCCTCGATGCCGATGGCGCCTATGTCGACGGCACGATCTCGGGCATGCGCGACAGCGCGCTGAGCGGCGCGCAGCATGGCTACGGCGTTCTGGCGCGCAGCACCGCAGGTGCCTCCCACAGCGTCGCAGTCGTCGATGCGACGCTGCTCGACATCCAGAGGAACGCCATCGACGCGCGCGGCGAAGGCCTCCACCTCTCGGGGCGCGGGCGCGACCGACCTGATCGCCCAGAACGGCATTGTTCTGGTCAGCGATGCCGACGCCACGCTGTCCGGCAACACCATCTCCGGCTTTGCCTATAGCCCCGGCACCTGGAGCGCGGCGGGGATCCTAGCCTACGATGCCGGCGTGGTCGACATCACCGGCAATACGCTCACCGCGCCCTCCACCTCGGGTTCGCTCGGCATCTACCTCTACGACACCGAAGCCTCCGCGATCACCGGGAACAGCCTGACCGGGACCGGCCAGGCGCTGACTCAGGCCGGGGCCTTCGAGACCGCGCATTCCGAAGACACCGCCGCGCCCAACAGCTTTGCCGGCAACCTGCGGAACCTCGACATCGCACCCGACGTGTCGCCCACGTCCTATCGCGTCCATGGTTCACCGGGCGATGACGTCCTTGTGGGCAGCGACGGCGAGGATGTCCTTTCCGGCAACGGCGGCGATGACCGCCTCGTCGGTGGCAACGGCGGCGATGACCTCTCCGGCGGCGCGGGCAACGATACCCTGGAAGGTGGCGGCGGCAGCGACCTGCTCGATGGCGGCGATGGCGATGACACCATCCAGGCCGGCGGCGGACGCGACATCATCCGCTTCAGCGCAGGCCTGGACACCGTCAACGGCGGCGCCGGACAGGACACCCTGCTGCTTACAGGAACGGCTGCGGACTACGCCATCCTTGTCCTCGGCCTCGACCATTTCCGCATCACCCGCCACGCCGATGGCGCCGTGACCGAGGCGACGAGCATCGAGACACTTGGCTTCGTTCCTGCCGAGCCGCTGGTAGCCAACGACGATATCTTCGCCGTCACCGCGGGCGACCTGCACGTACTCGACGTGCTCGGCAACGACATGGGCACCGGCATGATCATCGGGGCGGGCCTTACCGCAGGAGACGTCACGCTATCGGTCACCGGCGCGGGCGATGCGCTCGAACTCGACCTGACCGCGGCCTATGCCTACCTCGATGCGGGCGAGACCGGCGCGGTTAACATCGCCTACCTGCTCTCCGATGGCGCCAGTTCCAGCGATGTCGGCTTCGTCACCGTCACCATCCTGGGCGTGGCCGACCCTGTGGGCGCCGTCGGGGACATCGATGGCGCGATCAACGCCGTCGCCGAAGGGCTTGCCGCCGGTGCGGCCACGGGCATCACCGCAAGAGCCATCGATCCCGACACCACCAACTGGGTGAATTACAGCCTGCTCGACGATGCCGACGGGGCCTTCGTGATCGACGCGGCGAGCGGGGTCGTCACCACCGCGCTGACACTCGACCGCGAGGGTGCGGGCGGTGCCTCCCGCGCGATCACGGTGGCCGCGACCTCGAGCGACGGGACGTCTTCGCAAGCGAACTTCACCATTGCCGTGACCGACACCAGCGACGCCGCGATCTCGGCGGTAAGTGACACCGATATGGCGCCCGACCGCGTCCTTGAAGGTGCCGCCGCCGGAACACGCGCCGGCCTCACCGCCTTCGCCAGCGACCCGGACCTGGCCGAAACGGTCACCTACAGCCTTGATGACGATGCGGGCGGCGCGTTCACGATCGCATCGGACAGCGGCGTGATCTCGGTGGCTGACGGCACCCTCATCGATCGCGAGAGCGCGGCCAGCCTCGATGTCACCGTGCGCGCCACCTCCAGCGATGGTAGCCATGAGGTCCGGACGTTCGCCATCGCCATCGCGGATGACGACGAGTTCGACGTCTCCGCCCCCCTCGACACCCTCGGCGCTCCAGGCGGCCTCGTAACCGAGAACGCCGGACTGGGCACCGCGCCAGGGATCCACGTCAGCGCGCAGGATGCCGACGCCACGACCAATGGGGTCTCCTACTCGCTCCTCGACGATGACGGCGGGCGCTTCCTCGTCTCGGCGACCTCCGGCGAAGTCCTCGTCGCGGGCAGCGTCGATCGCGAGGACGGTGCCCGCCGCTTCATCACCGTCCGCGCGACGTCCGATGACGGATCACACGCGGACACCACGTTCGAAATCCAGGTCGCGGACGTGAACGAATTCGCGGTCACTACGCCCATGGACAGCGATGCGGGCGAGAACCTTGTTGGCGCCGCGCCTGCCGAAGGGGACTATACCGGGATCACGGTGAGCGCCTCGGATGGCGACGCAACTCTCAATTCGATCACCTACGCGCTCCTCGCAGGCGGTGACGACTTCGCCATCGACGCCCTGACCGGGGTCGTGACCGTGGGCGCCGGTTTCGACACCAGCGGTCCTGTAACCCGTGCGATTACCGTTGAGGCCCTTTGGGCCGACGGGTCGAGAGCGCAGGCCAGCTTCGACATCTCGGTGGGCTCGGCTTTCACCATCCTTGATGGAACCAGCGTACGCGACACCCTTGATGGCACGTCCGGGCGCGATGTCCTCAATGGGCTTGGCGACAACGACACCTACTATGTCGATTCCCTGGGCGATACCGTCATCGAGGACGCCTTGGGCGGCACGACCGACACGGTGATCAGCGAGATCTCGATCACCGAGCTCTTCGCCCATGTCGAGAACCTGGAGCTTGCAGGAACAGGCGATCTCGACGCCACCGGCAACGCTCTGGACAACAAGATCACCGGCAACGGCGGCGCCAACGTGCTTGCCGGTGGCGACGGGCGCGACAAGCTCTATGACGAAGGGGGGAACGACACCCTGATCGGAGGGGATGAGGTCGACATTCTCGATGGCGGCGCGGGCGACGACGTGCTCATCGGGAATGCGGGCCGCAACATCCTGACCGGGGGGGCGGGAGCGGACATGTTCGTCCTTGCCAACATGCCGGCCGATGCGACGACCTACGACAAGATCAAGGACTTTGAAGCACTGGACGGCGATCTTGTCGCGTTGGAAGGCGCGGTCTTCACAGCGCTCGGCCTCACGGTCGAGGCGGGCGAAATCGTGATGGGAACCGAGGCGCTCGAGGCCGACGATTTCCTCATCTTCGATGCCGGGTCGGGCAAGCTCTACTACGATGCCGATGGCAGCGGCGCAGGCGAAGCGCAGCAGATCGCGCTTCTCGACGGTGTCACAACGCTGTCCGAGGCGGATTTCCTCATCCTCTGACTTCTTCACAAAGGAAACGGGCGCAAGGACCAAGCCCTTGCGCCCGTTCGCGATGGTATCGGCAATGCTCCTGCGGCAGACTCAATCCATCTTGGGGGTGCCCCGGATCACGGCGACTTCGTGGTAGAGCGGGACGTTGGGATCCTTGTCCAGCAGCGCCTGTGCCGCGCGGGCCGAGAGAGGTTCGTGCCCCAGCGGATCGGCAAAGAAGCGGCAGACGAACTCGCCCTCCAGATCGGTGCCGGTCAAGGCACCTTCCAGCGTCACGAAGAAGGAGATGTCGGTTCCCGCGTGCTGCAGGACGAGCTGCGAGGCCAGCTTTTCCGGCTCATACCCGTTGGCACGGAACATCTCGAAGATGAGATCGCTGCCGATGCGGCAACCAAAGTTCATCACCACCTCGGCCTTGGGCGCCTGCTCCTTGATGCGGCGCAACAGGGCCTCGTTCAGCCCCAGACCCACCGAATTATAGGGATACTCGTCAAACATCGCCCAGGGGTAGTAGTGGGCGATGTGGTCCTGGGCCTCATCGTCGGCGCCCTGCGGCAGATCGACCGCGTGCTCGGCCCGAAAGGCCGCGAAACGCTCGTCATTGGGGTCTCCCACCTGCGGCAGACAGCCGATCACGACGTCGGTCCTGGCAATCTTGGCGCGGGCCTCATCGGTATCGATCAGGCTGACCGCGCCCTCGACGGGCTGGAAACTGTCGGCGCGTTCGGGCGCCAGGTTGGCGACGTTGCGCCTGGCCAGTTCCACGAGGCGCGGATCGAGGTCGCTGCCGTAGAAGACCTTGGCGCCGCAATGGCGAAGCACGAAGGCCACGTTGGTGCCGGTTCCGACGCCAACTTCGTAGACGGCCTTGCCTTCAAGGCCGGCGGCCTTGAGGCCTTGCTGGAACGTGATCGTCCAGGGATCGGTGGGATCGAACGCGTACCCGGGACGTTCGGTCGTCGCGGAGGGATCGTCGTGGCGTGAAATGACCTTGGAGCCATCTGCGTCAGACATTTTCATTCCTTTGTATCAGCATTGCGTGCCCCTGTGCGGGCGCTTTGCCGTTTCAGGGCCTGCACTCAGCGCCCGGGCCGCTCGCTCGTGGCGTGCTCTGGGCGGGTCGCATGCCGCTGTGCTGCGGGCCTTGCCTCCCGCAGCGTACTGCCGGGCATCGCGAATCGATGCCCGGGAAATCTCGAAGTCGAAGCGACGAAGCGTCAGTCGAGCGTCTTGGGGGCCGGACCGGAGAGGAGTTCGATGCGGCTGGCCAGCTTGCCCAGCGATCCGGCAATCCGTGCGTGGTCGCAATCCGTGCCGACAAGGACACCGACACGGCTGCTCCCCGCCTTCTTGCCGACCAGCGCCTGTTTGATGCGCAGCACCGTCGGCGCGTGAGGAAGACCGTTGCAGTCAAGAGTAAGCGAACGTTGCATTTCTTTGCTCCTTACCGGCCGTAGGAACGGCGGCACGTCGGCGCCCAGTGGGTGGCGAACCATGAAAAAGACACGGATTGCCGGACGGATACGCCCCGACGGCCAGCACGGGCCGGACTTGCGTTAGCCTGACGCACACAGGCCTTCGGGCCTGGCGTCAGAACATAGCGCCCGCCGTGCCAAAGCACATGCAGCGAGCCTGATTATAGTTCTTGTTGGTACGACAGAACCACCACTGTACCCAAACAGCAGAACAGCCGAGCCATGCTCAACGAGACATGCGCTCCATCAAATGCTGCCGCCCTCTCCCGACGCCACAAGTCGCCACGCGACCTGAGCTGAAGGCGCCTAATTCTTATTAAAGAATTTGTTTCTTTTTGCGAAACTCAACTTGAGGCTATGTAGGCTCCCCGGCCTTGTCAAGCGCATTCCCCCCTTTCCTGTCCGCCTGACCAAACCGCGAATTTTCGCAGGTTTCGCCTGCGCGCTCAGCTGCGATAGCCCGGATCGAGCCGCTCCAGCAGCCGCAGGTGCGCCTTCCATTCAAGGCCGATCTCGCTGTCGCCCTGGTCGAGTTCGTCATACTGGCGAACAACCCTCTCCGCGATCGCTGCGTCGACGTTGTGCAGCGGCCGCCCCATCGCCAGCGCCGACTCCTGGATCTCGCACGCCTTGTCGAGATAGAACATCCTGGAAAACATGTGCGCCGCGCTCGCACCTACGGTCAGAAGGCCGTGGTTGCGCAGGATCAGCGCGACGTTGGAGCCCAGGCTCGCCACCACCCTCTCGCGCTCGTCCAGATCGAGCGCGATGCCTTCGAAATCGTGGTAGCCGACACGGCCATAGAACTGCAGGGCAATCTGGTTGGTCGGGAGCAGCCCCTCGGCAAGACACGAGACCGCAACGCCCGAGCGCGTGTGCGTGTGCATCACCCAGGCCGCATCGTGACGCCCGCGATGGACCGCGCTGTGAATGGTGAACCCGGCCGGATTCACGCGGTAGGGGCTTTCCGAAACCTTGTTGCCCTCGACATCGACCTTCACCAGCGAGGAGGCCGTGATCTCCTCCCACATCAGGCCGTAGGGGTTGATGAGGAAATGTCCGTCCTCCCCCGGCACGCGCGCGGTGATGTGCGTGTAGATGATGTCGGTCATGCGGTAGTGCGCGGCCAGGCGATAACAGGCCGCGAGCTCGACCCGGGTCTGCCACTCGGCCTCGCTCATGCCGGCGCCTTGCGAGCCCGGCGCCTTTTCCAACTGCTGCGTCTCTCGTCCCATCGAATATCCGTCCCTTGCCTGTGATGCCATTCGTGCGCGTGGCGCCGGGGAGCCGAAGATCCCGCACCGGGACACATCCGGTTCGGGTTTACTCATTGATATACGCTTGTATAACTCGACTAGCAACGAACGCACGCGAATTCCAGTCGAAGGTGCCTACGCAGTTACATGCCCCGGTACCGCACCACCCTTTACAGGGACCCAACCGGCCCGCCCCACCGCAGCGCGCGCAAGTCAGGAGAGACGAGAGAACATGGCCCCCACCGGAACGATCCACGGTGTTCTGCTGAGCGATACCTTCGACCTCAAGACCTTCTACAAGCTCGACTTCGAGGGGGTTCACGAGGACGTGCGCCTGCTCAATCCGGACGAGGTCGAGGATCCCGCCGCGATCCGCTTTGCCGTGTGCTGGCTACCGGGCCCGGACGCCTTCGCACCCTACCCCAACCTGGAAATGGCGATGTCGGTGGGCGCGGGCGTCGACGACCTGCTCGCCCACGACGGGCTGGGCGAGGACATCGCGATCTGCCGCGTGCGCGACCCCTACCAGGCCGAGCTCATGGCCGGATTCGCCGCCCACGAGGTGCTGCACCTTGAACGCGATTTTCCAGCCTACGCCGCCGACCAGGCCAAGGCGACCTGGAACCCGCTGCCCCTGCGCCCGCCCCACGCCCTGAAGATCGCGGTTCTGGGTCACGGCTCGATGGGAGCCGCCGTCACCCGGGCGCTCGCCGTCCTCGGCTTCTCGGTCTCGGTCGCCTGCCGTCGGCCTCCCGCCACCCCGATCGAGGGGGTCACCTATTGCACCGGCGAAAGCGCGATCAGCGAGGCTGCAAGCGGCGCCGACGTCCTCATCAACGTCCTGCCGCTGACGCCCGAGACCCACGGCATACTTGCCCGCCCGCTGTTCGACAAGGTCGCCCCCGGCTGCTGGCTGATCCAGATCGGCCGGGGCGAGCATCTGAACGAAGCGGACTTCACCGCCGCCCTCGAAGGGGGGCAACTCAAGGGTGCGAGCCTCGATGTCTTCGCGACCGAACCCCTGCCCGCCGCGCACGCGTTCTGGTCGGACCCGCGCATCCGCATCACCCCGCATATCGCCAGCGACACCACGCCCCACATCGTGTGCGAGCAGGCCCTCCAGTCCGCGCGCGACGTGCTCGCGGGCAAACGCCCCAGCCTCGCGGTCGACCGCGTGCAGGGGTACTGACAGGTCCGCCTGCGCCTTGCCCATAAACTATTCGTGCGTATAACAATGAGCATGACAGCTTCGCTTCGCCCCGCCAGGACGGCCGCGGCATGAGCCGCAAGACCTTCCAGCGCCTCGCTCTCGACGCGCGGCGCCAGAGCCTCATGGAGGCAACGCTGACCTGCGTCGCGCGCCATGGCCTCGATGGGACGACGGTGCGGCGCATCACCGAGGAGGCCGGGGTTACCCCTGGCCTCGTGCGCCACTACTTCGGCTCCAAGGACGAGCTGATCAAGAACGCCTATGCCTACCTGATCGGCCAGCTGACCGCGCGCGCCAGCGAGAGTGCGGACACGGGCGAGGACGGTCCGCCCGCCGCGCAGCAACTGCGCCAGTTCCTGCTCG
Organism: Novosphingobium decolorationis; assembly: GCF_018417475.1. NCBI lineage: Bacteria > Pseudomonadati > Pseudomonadota > Alphaproteobacteria > Sphingomonadales > Sphingomonadaceae > Novosphingobium > Novosphingobium decolorationis. Next base: position 3,860,170 of record NZ_CP054856.1, on the reverse strand, counting down.
GCAATCTCACCAGCCCCAACCTTTCCGAGGACAAGGTCTCGCTCTGGGCCACGTTCATCGGCCAGATCCGGCACGATCCGTTCTTCGCCGAGATCCACCGCGAGGGTTACCGCGAGTTCCTCGAGTTTCTCGAGCGCCTCGTCGAAGGTGTCCTCATCGACCACGGCCTGCCCCGCCGCGGCCCACAGTGCCGCCGCCACGCCATTGCCATCAACGGCCTGATCGACGGGCTGTGGATGGAGGGCTCGCTCAATTCCGGGCTCTACAACCGGGCGATCCTGCCCGACCTTGCCATCGAGGCGACCGAGCGGCTGCTTGGCCTGCCCACAGGGGCGCTCGGCGCGGCCGGACCCGCCCCCCATGCCCCCGCTCCCCAGCTTCAGGAGGAAAACGCACCATGCGCTATGCCGGAATAACCGACCGCCTCGCCGATCTCGGCGGCGAGAAATGGGCCGTCCACAACGCGGGGCGCGCACGCATGGCCGCGGGCGAGGAAATCATCGAGCTCACCATCGGCGAGCCCGACATCCCGGTCGATCCCGCCCTGATCGAGGTCACCTACGAATCGATGAAGCGCGGCCGCACCCACTATTCGAACGGGCGCGGCGAGGACGGCCTGCTCGGTGCCCTCGTCGACAAGTACAAGCCGCTCTGGCCCGAGATCACCTCCGACAACATTCTGGCCTTCCCCGGCACGCAGACGGCACTCTACGCCGTCATCACCGCGCTTGTCGACGAAGGCGACGGGGTCCTGGTGGGGGATCCCTACTATGCGACCTACGCGGGTGTGATTCGCGCGCCCGGCGCGCTGGTTCAGCCCGTCCCCCTCGATATCGCGAACGGCTTTGTCATGCAGCCCGCCGACCTCGAAGCGGCCGTGACGCCCGAGAGCCGCGTGCTCGTGCTCAACACCCCGCACAATCCCACGGGCGCACTCCTTGACCGGGAGACGATTGCGCAGCTGGGCCGGATCGCCATCGCGCACGACCTGTGGATCGTCTCGGACGAGGTCTACGAGGACCTCATCTTCACCGACGACGAATTCGCCTCGCCGCTAGAGATCGCCGAACTGCGCGAGCGCACCATCGTTGTCTCCTCGATTTCCAAGACCTTTGCCGCGACCGGCTTTCGCAGTGGCTGGGCGGTCGGCCCGGCCGAGTTCTGCACCAAGCTCCTGCCGATCTCCGAGACGATCCTGTTCGGCAACCAGCCCTTCATCGCGGACATGACCGAAGCGGCGCTGCGCGGCACGTTCGATACCGCCGAGCGCATGTCGAAAAGCTACGCCCAGCGCGTGAAGGTCATCACCCAGGAGCTCAAGGAATGCCCCACGATCACCGCGGGCAAGGTTTCGGGGGGCATGTTCATCATGCTCGATGTTGCCGACACCGGACTTGATGCCGAGGCCTTTGTCTGGGGGCTGCTCGAACAGCAGGGCGTGGCGATCATGCCCGGCACCTCGTTCGGCGAGAACGCCAGGACGCTGATCCGCGTTGCGCTGACCGTGCCCGACGAAACCTTGCGCGAAGCGATGCGCCGCATCTGCGCGTTCGCGGCCTCGCTTCAGGAACGGGCGAACACGGTGCCCGCGCAGTAAGGCCCGCCCAGTGCGCGCCGGGACGTTCAGGCGTCCGGCGCGTGGTCCTCCGGCGCTTCCGCGCGCAGGGGACTGGCCTTCATCTCCTTCATGAAGGCCGCGACATGCGGCAGGAGCGGCGCGAACAGCGGATCGCGCCGGTGGCGCAGCAGAACGTCGGAAAAGAGCTTCACCCCCACCAGGAACTCCGCGGCCTCTTCGCGCGGCAGGAAGGCCTTGGCCTCGATGCGCGGGATCAGGCCGAGGATCTCGTCGTGGTTGGTCACCTCGAAAGTGACCGGCTCGCACGGCGCGGCCTTGCTTTCGGGCGCGGGGATCGGTTCGACGGTAATGCGGTAGGAATGGGGCATGGCGCGGACTTTCGAACTTATCAGTTGACTTCAATCAACTCACACACTCGATTGCCCGAGTCAACCAACATGCTATGCCTGCGCCATGACCGAGAAACTCGCCAACCGCATGCGCAACATCGCCGAGGCCTTCCAGGACCACCTGGCGCACATGCCCGCGCTGCGCGAGCTTGCGCTCACGCCGTTCCAGGCCCGGCTCCTGCGCGTCATCGGGCAGCGTCCGGGGGTCTCGCAGCTTGAACTGGCCCGCCGGACCCAGCGCGACAAGGCCCAGATCGCCCGCGCCATCAAGGAACTCGACACACGCGGTCTTGTCGAACGCCGGGCCCATCCCGACGACTGGCGCAGCCAATGCCTGTTCCTCACGCAAAGCGCCTCTACCGCGCGCGAAAAGGTCGAAGACCAGCGCCGGGAAGTCGCGGCCATCGCCTTCTCCAGCCTCGATCCGGCCGAGCAGGAGCAGCTCATGGCCCTCCTTGGCCGGATCGAGACCACCCTCACCACACATCCCGGCCTGTTTGCCAACGCACAGGCGCACGCGCCCCGCCCCGCGCCTGACGAAAGCGCCGACGAAAGCTGAAAAGCGGATATTCATCAGCGGCATGCTGCCCTGCGCCAAAGTGTAATCCGCACGTCATACAGCTGTCGCAAAGGTCCGCCCGGAAAGCGCCGCCCCCGCGTGCGCCCCGTCTCCAGGAGGCAGACCATCCCTATCTTTCGCCGCTTCGCACCCGTTCTGCTGGGAACCGCCGTCCTTGGCCTGACGCCGCTGGCCGCCCAGGAACAGCCGGTCCCCCGCTCGGCCGGCACGCCCTATGCCGCGCGCAACCTGCCTGACCGCGTCGTCCTCACCCCTGCCGCCGACCCGACCACAGGCATGGCCGTCGCCTGGCGTACCGACACCGCGCAGAAAGCCAGCGAAGCGCAGCTTGCCGTGGCCGTCGATGGCCCGACGCTGGAAGAGAAGGCCGTCACCGTGACCGGCGCTCCCGGCACGCCCAAGGACAGCGCCAACGGCCCCGCGCTCTACCACCAGGTCCGCTTCGAGGGCCTCACTCCCGACACCGTCTACGCCTACCGTCTCAAGGGCAGCGCAGGCTGGGGGGAATGGCGCCAGTTCCACACGGCGGCGACGGAGGCCGAGCCTTTCCGCTTCCTCTACCTCGGCGATATCCAGAACGGCATCCTGACTTATGCCAGCCGCGTCATCCGCCAGGCCTTCCACGGACATGGCGGGATCGAGCTGGTCCTGCTCGCAGGTGACATCGCCGCCCAGCGCGACGACCTCGATCACGACGACGAATGGGGCGAGTTCGGCGAGGCGGGCGGCTACAACTGGGGCATCGTCCCGCAACTTCCCGCCACCGGCAATCACGAATACGTCGACGTCATCCGCCCCGATGGATCGGAGAGCCGCAAGCTGGGCCCCTACTGGCCGTTGCAGTTCGCGCTTCCTGACAACGGTGCGCCGGGCGCGAAGGCGACGACCTACTACGTCGACTACCAGGGCGTGCGCTTCATCGTCCTCGACGGCACGTCGGCCATCGACCTTGGCACCATGAAGCAACAGACCGCCTGGCTCGACGAGACCCTGGCCTCCAGCTCGGCCAAGTGGAACGTCGTCCTCTTCCACCAGCCCGTCTTCACCTGCGCGCGTCCCGAGGACATCAGCGAGGTCAAGACTGCGTGGAAGCCCGTGTTCGAGAGCCGCAAGGTCGATCTGGTGCTGCAGGGGCATGACCACTGCTACAGCCGCCTGACGTCCGAAGCCGGCCGCGAGGTCTCCGCACAGAAGCGCGCCGACGGCGCGGTCCAGGGGCCTGTCTACCTCGTCTCTGTGACCGGCTCGAAGATGTACGGCCTCAACGACCGCGCGCCCAACCAGCCCGACCGGGTCGCCGAAGCGACCGAGCTCTACCAGGTGATCGACGTCGACGGTGACCAGATCAGCTTCCGGACCTACACCGCCTCGGGCAAGCTCTACGACGGCTTCGAGCTTGAGCGCCGCGCCGATGGCAACCACCTGACCGAGATCGACGAGCCCGTCATCGCCGAGCGAACCTGCCATGGCAGCGTCGGGCCCGACGGCGGCACGTGCGTCGCCAGGGCGAAATAAGGGCACAGCAAGTCACGCAAGGTGGCGGTGTTCTTGCCGCCACCTTGCATGGCCCCGTCGCCACGGGCCAGCCCTTCGCGGGAGCCGTGGCGATCTCGCCTTCTTCGCGGTGCGCGTGTGCCCATGGGTACAGCGCGCCGTTCCGGCATCACGAATGGCTCGGAACAACTGCGCGCCTCGTCCGATGTGTTGTGCACACAGTGGTCGAACGGGAAGGCACAAGGTAGCAATGCGGCAGATCCTGCTTCCGGCGCTGACTCTGGCCGCGGCGTTCCCCACCACGGCCGAGGCGCAGGAAAACAGTCCGGAAAAGATGGAGCAGGGTGAGAGCCCTGCAGCTGGCGGTGTACCTGAAAAACCAGAAGCCTCCGAAGACGCGGACGCGGACACCACGGTCGACCGGCTGACCCTCACCCTCGGCGCGACGCTCGTCACCAGCTATATTTCGCGCGGACTGGTCTTCGCGGCCGAAGCCAGCGTGCAGCCCTCGGCCCGGCTCAGTGTCGCGGCCCCCGAACTTGACACCGGCCCTGTATCGGACGTCAGCTTTCACGTGGGCACCTGGAACAACATCAAGATCGAACCCACGCCTGAAGGCGTCGATCCCGACGATTTCAACCGCTTCTACGAAGACGATGTCTATGCCGGGATCGCCTTTCAACTGGGCGAGGACTGGAGCGTGTCGGCGACCTACTACCGCTATGGGTCGATCAGCGGCGCCTTTGCCTCGTACAATGACTTCGAGCTGATCGTCACCTACGATGATACGAAGCTGTGGGGGAACAACCCGCCGCTCAAGAACTTCAAGCTGAGCCCTTCACTCCGCTCGGTCCAGGAGGGCAGCCGCCCCAACCGCCGGGATGCGCTCTACCTCCAGCCCTCGATCACGCCGTCCTTCGATGTCGATCTGGGCGCGACCAGCGTCCATGTCGCTGTCCCGCTGATGCTCGGGCTCTCCGATCACTATTACGACGGGCGCGAGGGCGGCACCTATACATTCGGCTATTTCCGGACCGGTGTGCAGTTTTCCGGAAAGCCCGCGCCCGACACCCTGCCCGGCCTGACCCTGAGCGCCGGCGCGGACCTGTGGATCCCCAACACGAAGGTCGCCAGCGGCATCGATGGGCACCACTTTGTCGGCTCCATCGGTATCAGCTGGACGCATTGAAGCCTGCCCCCATGGGGCCTTGCGCAAACGCCGGAAACAAGAACGGGCCGCCGTAGTCGACGACCCGTTCCCCATGTTCTCGGGGAGTCGAACCCCACCCAGCGGGTACCTCGAAAGAAACATGCAACGCCTGATGGTACCCCTTGGCGAGGCAATCACCAACCCGAAAACGAATTAACCACACAACTTATGAAAATACCTAATCAACATCACCATTCAATTTCCTCAATTCATTAACCTAACCATCCTTGTAACTTGATCCAATAATGAAGAACACGGACGAATGTATCCAATGATTCGCCAATACAACAACAAGTAGATTCGGCGCCATTTGATCCATTCGGCCACATGTATCTGTGTGTTTACCGGTTGAAGGCGGCGTCCCAAGCAACGGGAGTGAGAACGGCGGAGCAATATTCGACCACGCTAGCGGCGGGATAGTCCTGCTGCGGGCGGCGTAAAAGTCGTCCACCTTGAAGCCTTTCTGCCAAGTCAGGGAGGTGTGGGGATCTACAGCGTGGAACTTTATCTTCAGGTCCGTTTGGCTTGCGCGGATGGCATGAGCCAGCGGGCGGCGGCGAAGCGTTTCAATGTGTCGCGCGACACGGTGCGCAAGATGCTGTCGTTTTCATCGCCACCGGGTTACCGGCGTCAATCTGTCCCGCAGCGTCCGAAGCTGGACGGGTTTGTGGCGATCATTGATGGATGGCTTGAAGGGGACCGCTGCGTCCCGCGCAAACAGCGCCATACGGCGAAGCGGGTATTCGACCGCTTGCGCGCCGAGCATGGTTTCACCGGCGGCTATACGATCATCAAGGATTACATCCGCGAGCGTGAGCAACGCAGCCGGGAGATGTTCGTGCCGCTGGCCCACCCGGCGGGGGATGCGCAGGCCGATTTCGGGGAAGCGCTGGTGGAGATCGGCGGGGTGCAGCAGAAGGCCTACTTCTTCGCACTCGATCTGCCGCACAGTGATGCCTGCTATGTGCGGGCCTATCCGGCGGCGGTGGCGGAGGCCTGGGTGGACGGACACGTTCATGCCTTCGCGTTCTTCGGCGCGGTGCCGCGCTCGATCGTCTATGACAACGATCGCTGCCTTGTGGCGAAGATCCTGCCAGACGGCACGCGTAAGCGTGCCACGCTGTTCAGCGCTTTCCTGTCGCATTACGTGATCCGCGACCGCTATGCCCGCCCGGGCAAGGGGAACGAGAAAGGCAATGTGGAAGGGCTGGTTGGTTACTGCCGCCGCAATTTCATGGTGCCGATCCCGAAGTTCCCGACACGGGAGGCCTTCAACCTATGGCTGGAGGAGCAATGCCGCAAGCGCCAGCAGGACAAGGTGCGCGGACAGAGCGAGACGATCGGTGAGCGCTTGCAACGCGATCTGGCAGCCATGCAGCCTCTGCCCGCTACACCCTTCGAGGCCTGCGATCAGACGAGCGGGCGGGTCTCCTCGCAATCCCCGTGCGCTACAGGACCAACGATTATTCGGTTCCGGTGGCACGGGGCCATCAGGAGGTCTGGATCAGGGCCTATGTCGATGAGGTGGTGGTCGGCTGCCGCAGCGAAGTCATCGCCCGTCATCCTCGTTGTTATGCCCGCGAGGAGGTTATCTTCGACCCGCTCCACTATCTCCCGCTGATCGAGCAGAAGATCAACGCATTCGACCGTGCCGCGCCTTTGCAGGGCTGGGATTTGCCCGAAGCGTTCACGACACTGCAGCGGTTGATGGAAGGCCGCATGCACAAGCATGGCAGGCGTGAATATGTACAGGTGCTGCGCCTGTTGGAAACGTTCACCCTCGCCGATCTCCAGGCGGCGGTGGAACAGGCCATTGATCTTGGCGCCATCGGCTTCGATGCCGTCAAGCACCTCGCCCTGTGCCGGGTCGAACGCGTACCGCCCGTGCTGGACACGGACGTCTATCCCTTCCTGCCACGCACAACGGTCGAGAAGACCTTTGCCAGAGCCTATCTGAGCCTGCTCTCCGACCAGCAGGAGGCCGCATGAGCGATCAGACCCCGGAGCTTCTTCTCGCTCACAATCTCAAGGCACTCAAGCTGCCTACGTGCCTGCGAGAGCACCACAAGCTCGCCCGGCAATGTGCCGCTGAAGGCGTCGATCATATCCGCTTCCTCGCCCGCCTTGTCGAGATGGAGATGATCGACAGGGAGCGTCGTATGGTCGAGCGGCGCATCAAGGCCGCGCGCTTCCCCGCCGTCAAAAGCCTCGACAGCTTCGACTTCACCGTCATCCCGAGGCTCAACAAGATGCAGGTGCTCGAGATGGCGCGCTGCGAGTGGATCGAGCGGCGTGAGAACGCCATCGCTCTGGGGCCATCGGGCACCGGAAAGACGCACGTAGCGTTGGGGCTCGGACTGGCAGCATGCCAGAAAGGGCTGTCGGTGGGCTTCACCACTGCGGCGGCGCTGGTCAGCGAAATGATGGAGGCGCGCGACGAGCGGCGTCTCCTGCGCTTCCAGAAGCAGATGGTCGGATACAAACTGCTCATCATCGACGAACTGGGCTTCGTACCGCTCTCCAAGACCGGCGCCGAACTGCTGTTCGAGCTGATCTCCCAGCGTTACGAACGCGGCTCCACCTTGATCACCAGCAACCTGCCCTTCGACGAATGGACCGAAACCTTCGGATCCGAGCGTCTCACAGGCGCGCTCCTCGATCGCCTGACCCATCACGTCAGCATCCTCGAGATGAACGGCGAAAGCTATCGCCTCGCTCACAGCCGGGCCCGCAAGGCCAAAATCAGACCCTGAAAAGCAAGCCAATGCCGGGGGGAGTGGCCCTCGGGCTACGCCCTCACGCCACTCCCCCCGGCGTGTAACACGATGGCCTGGTTTTACGCCGCCCCATGGCCGACTTTTGCTCCGCCGTTGACAGCCATCTCGATACGCCCGCCTTCGTTTTCCCAAGCGGCCAGGCCGGGGATCAATCCAGACGGCTCGTTCGCTTCCGACGCCATCTGGGCATCAGAACTGTTGGCATGGATATAGGGACGGTGAGCATATGGATGTTCTTTGAGCAGTTTTTGAAACATGTTCAGCTTCCGCCGCAAGGGTTTGATCTTTGCCGCATTGTTAGCTGCAGCGTGCTGCATGAGCGTAACTTGTTCATTTTCTAGGATTTGATTGAGGCACATGGTGCGCACTCCCACATCAAGCGGGGGCGCGGTCGGTCCCTCGGTCACACATGGCTCGGAAGATTTTTATGTGATGGATGCTTGTAGCATACTTCGCGCGGACCGCTTCACGAATTCGTGAGCGGGCATCAGTTCTCATTTGGAACGAAAGCTTGAGGGTGGCCAAAAAACATTTTCCGCTTTCCGGCGAATCAGCCGCCCGCGCAATGACCGTCTCTAAGGCGCGAAGCTGACATACCTGTTCGCCGTCCGGAACGTCCGCTATCCCAGTGAGCGCTCCCGTAAGGAGACATTCCGGAGCGTCCAACAAAGCGGTCGTCACAGCGTGTCGTCGAGAATGTCCGCATTCCTCGGGCGGCTTCCCCGAACCTGACTGTCGCGGATGTCCCAACTCCGTCCATCCCAGTACTGCAGCGGAATCTCTGCCAACTGCTCCGATGGACGTCACAGAGTAGCCATCGCGCATATCTTCGCTATCAAGAGCAACATGCGCAAAATTTTTCTTATCGCCCTGATGCTTGCCAGCACATCGCCTGCCTATGCCTGGGGCCCGGTCGGCCATCGCATCACAGGCGCAATCGCCGATGATAACCTGAGCGGTGTCGCGAGGGCCAATGTGCGGCTCCTCCTGGGAAATGAGGATCTGGCAGAAGCTGCCACCTGGCCTGATGACATGAAATCAAGTCCAGATCCCTTCTGGCAGAAGACGGCCAGCCCCTGGCACTACGTTACGGTCAGGGGTGATGACTACAAGGCTTCCGATGCGCCGCCTGAAGGCGATGCGATGACGGCGCTGACGCATTTCACCAGGATGCTGCGCAATCCGGAGACTTCAGTCGAGGACAAGCGCCTCGCGCTGCGCTTCATCGTCCACATCATCGGCGATCTCCACCAGCCGCTTCATGACGGTGCGGGCACCGACCGGGGCGGAAACACGGTCGAGGTTACCTGGTTTGGAAAGCCGACCAATCTGCACTCGGTCTGGGACTCAAAGCTGATCGAGCAGCGCTCGCTTTCGTATTCCGAATATGCCCACTGGCTGTCCCGGTCGATCACACCCCAGGAGGTTATCGCCTGGGACCAGCGGGATCCGACCGTGTGGATCCATGAAAGCATCTCCCTGCGAAAGACGATCTATCCCTCCGATCCTGCGCTTTCGTGGGATTACGCCTACCAGCACCGCGCTCAGGTGGATGACCGCCTCAAACGCGCCGGTATCCGCATCGCCAGCTATCTCAACTGGGTGTTTGAAAACCCGGCCCCGGCCGGCCCTTCGCGACAGTAGCCAGCCGCCTGCAGCACCGGCTCAGATGATATCAAGCGCACGGCGGCATACGGTAGTGGAAAGAGCCGGTCCAGGCCTGCTGCCACTGCGTGCGACAGGACAAGACAGGCTGCGGCCCTGTTCGTGCGCACATGATCACGCGTTGCAGCCTTGAGAATGACGATGATGCCGGGTTGCATCCGCAGGCATGTGACGGGGATCCGGGCGGGCGCCACACTTCAGCCTCTGCAATCCAGATCAGGCCGGCATCCCCAAGCAGGCGTCTCTGCTCGACAACGCTGCAGACCATAACCGCAGTCTCAAACTGACGTAGACTGGGCTGCAGGGGAAGGGTCAGCCCGGTCCGTTTCAGCCACCGTAAACGGGCCTCGAATGCCCTGTGCAATCGGGCCGCAGACGTATTTTGCGGCGAGCCGTTGCTAACCAGAAAAATCTGCTCACACCGGCTGGCACTGACTTCTCCCGTCAGGCGCCCCACTTCCCCTCACAGAGCATCTCGGCGGCATCGACAAGGGTCAGCCCAGGGGCGATCCATTCCTGCAATGCTGCGATCCCGGCCGCGCAACGATCGCCATGCTCTGCCATCATCCATGCTGCCTGACCAGGCGCAGATCCCTGCAAATCATCGGGCAATCTGATCATCTTCATGGTCATAATTACGCCTGCCCCTTCGTCCGGTTCAGAGCCCGCACAATAGCACGCCACCACAAGGGCAATGGATCCGAACGATACTGAAAAGCCCCCTTACGATACCGGAGAGGCCCTCTCCCGGCCGGATACCTTCTGCGATCCTCAGTCCATGCCCGCCACTCTGAGATCCGGCGCGGGCGGAGGACTGTATGACCCCGACCAGACTCCTTATCGGACAGATTCTTGTGGTCATCGCGATTGCTTTCGCGAGCATCTGGACGGCAACGCAATGGGCGGCCGCGAGCCTTGCCTATCAGACCCAGCTGGGCCCCGCCTGGTTCAGCCTTCTGGGCAAGCCCGTCTACCATCCCTGGTCGATCTTCCCATGGTGGTTTTCCTATGATGCTTATGCGCCTGCCATTTTCGATGAAGCTGGCGCGATCGCCGCATCGGGAGGATTTCTCGGGTGCGGTGCAGCTGTTGCCGGATCGATCTGGCGCGCACGCCAGAAGGGCTCGGTCACCACGTATGGCTCGGCGCGCTGGGCAACCCGCAAGGATATTGCCGCTGCCGGACTTCTCGACGAGCGCGGTGTTGCCCTCGGCCGGATCGGAGGGAAGTACCTGCGCCATGACGGGCCTGAACACGTCATGGCGTTTGCCCCCACGCGCTCGGGCAAGGGCGTCGGCCTCGTCGTCCCCACGCTGCTGTCCTGGACAGGCTCCGCGGTCGTTCACGATATCAAAGGTGAGAACTGGGAACTGACGGCCGGGTGGAGATCCCGCTTTTCCCATTGCCTTCTGTTCAATCCGACAGACAGCCGCTCGGCTCGCTACAATCCGCTGCTGGAAGTCCGGCGTGGCACGGACGAAGTGCGCGACGCCCAGAACATTGCCGATATCCTGGTCGACCCCGAAGGCGCTCTCGAGCGGAGAAATCACTGGGAAAAGACGAGCCACTCGCTGCTCGTGGGCGCCATCCTTCACGTGCTCCACGCCGAAGAAGAGAAAACGCTCGCTCGGGTCGCGACCTTTCTGTCCGACCCGCAGCGCCCCTTCACAACGACGCTGCGCCGAATGATGACCACAAACCATCTGGGCACGCCGGAGGCACCTCTCGTCCATCCCGTCGTGGCCTCGGCCGCGCGTGAACTGCTCAACAAAAGCGAAAACGAGCGCTCGGGCGTTCTGTCGACCGCCATGTCGTTCCTCGGGCTCTACCGGGACCCCACAGTCGCAGCCGTCACGTCAGCCAGCGACTGGCGGATCGCGGACCTCGTCGAAGCGCCACACCCGGTCTCGCTCTACCTCGTGGTCCCGCCATCCGACATCAGCCGCACCAAGCCGCTGATCCGTCTGGTCCTCAACCAGATCGGACGACGCCTTACCGAAAAGCTGCAATCGCCGGTTCCCGGCAAGGCCCCGGACACCAGCCGCCATCGCCTTCTGATGATGCTCGACGAGTTTCCTGCGCTCGGAAGGCTCGACTTCTTCGAAACCAGCCTTGCTTTCCTGGCGGGCTACGGAGTGCGCGCCTTCCTGATTGCCCAGAGCCTGAACCAAATCGAGAAGGCGTATGGCGAGCACAATTCGATCCTCGACAACTGCCATGTCCGTATCGCGTTTGCGAGCAACGACGAGCGCACCGCTAAGCGCATTTCAGACACTCTGGGGACCGCAACCGAGCAGCGGGCAATGCGCAACTACGCGGGTCACCGGCTCGCACCCTGGCTCGCCCATGTCATGGTCAGCCGCCAGGAAACCGCACGCGCTCTGCTGACCCCGGGCGAGGTAATGCAGCTGGCTCCGACCGACGAGCTCGTGCTCGTTTCCGGGCAGCCGCCCATCCGGGCAAAGAAGCTGCGTTACTATGAGGACCACGCGTTCACCACCCGTGTCCTGCCGGCGCCCGTGACGGGCGACGAGGGCTTCAGCGACCTCCCGCCTGCCCGCACAGATGACTGGACCGGACAGATCCGTTCCACCGACGCGCGGCTTGCAGCTGTAAATGACGACAGTGCTACGGTGGACGACGCCGGGCCTGAACAGGCCCGCCATCCTTCGCACGAAGTTACCCCGGCATTGACGCCTCCGGCCGAACCGGTCGACGCGCTGGGCCTCACGCATGACGAGACTGATGAGGTCACCGAACGGGCTGCAATGGAGAGGGCTCAGACTGCGCGAACAGTCCGGTCCGTCTACGGCCTTGACGCCGGCTCGGCCCATCCCGGTGATCTGCAGCTGGATTTCCTGTCATGAGCGGGAAGGTTCGCCACCAGTTGTTTCTGTCCGGCCCGCTCAGCGAAAAGCTCGAAGCGCTCGCCGCACGGCCAGGTGCCTCGAAATCCGCTATCCTTGAAGATGCTGTCACGGCCTGGCTCAACCGCCGCGGCGCATCGGAACTGGAGGACAGGTTTTCCTGTCGCCTCGACCGGATGACGTTGGCCCTGGGGCGTATCGATCGCGACACGCAGGTCATCCTCGAGACCCTGGCGCTTTTCATCCGCTTCGAACTCTCGATCCAGTCGCCGCTTAGCGAAGGCGATCATGCTGGCCGGGCGCTGGGCGCAAAGCGCTTTGAGGCCTTCGTCCAGCAGGTCGGCCGTCAGGTCGCCGGTGGCCGGCGCACGCTGATCCCCGCAAAGGAGGGACAGCCATGACGGCAGACATCTCTGACCTGCGCCGCAGGCGTATGCTCATTACCGCTCTGGGCGATGATATCGGCCGCGCGCTGCGCGACACCAAGGTCGCCGAAATCATGCTGAACCCTGATGGCGCTCTGCGCCTTGACCGGCTCGGCGAAGGACGTGTCGACACAGGTATCCGGCTGCCCCCCGATCAGGCCGAACGGATCATCCGCCTTGTTGCGGCTTATGCCCGCGCCGAAGTCCACGAAGAGCTTCCGATCATTTCCGCTGAGCTGCCTGCGAGGGCGGACGGTCAGGCTGGCGAACGCTTTGAAGGCATCCTGCCGCCCGTAGCCACCGGCCCCTGCTTTTCGATCCGTAAGCCTGCCTGGCGCTTGCACACACTTGACGATTATGTCGACGACGGACTGATGGCAGCGCAGACCGGCGAAGCCCTGCGAAGCGCCATCCGGGAGCGGCGGAACATTCTGGTCGCGGGCGGAACCAGTTCCGGCAAGACGACGCTTGCCAACGCGCTGCTTGCCGAAATGGCCGGACAGGACGCGCGGATCATCCAGATCGAGGATACCCGCGAACTGCAGTCCCCGCTTCCCGATACGGTGGCGCTTCGCACCCGCGCACCTGGTGTAACGATGAGCACTCTTGTGCGTTCGACGCTGCGCCTGCGTCCCGACCGGATCATCGTTGGAGAAGTGCGCGGCCCCGAAGCGCTCGACATGCTCAAAGCGTGGAATACCGGGCACCCGGGCGGTCTGGCCACGATCCACGCCAACGGTGCGCTGGCCGCGCTCTATCGTCTTGAACAGCTTTGCCAGGAAGCGGTCGTGACCGTGCCGCGCCAGCTCATCGCTGAAGCCATCGACATTGTGGTGTTCATCTCCGGTCGCGGAACAGCGCGCCGGGTTTCGAACCTTGCCCGCGTGACCGGGCTCGACCTGGCAACCGGCGCCTACGCGCTCACCGAAATCACCCGTCCTGAAACCGAGGAGACCTGACCCATGACGCGCTTTTCTGTCCGCAGCTGCACTGCAATTCCCCTTGCCTTTGCGCTCACCCTGGCACTTTCCGCGCCGGCTTACGCAGCCGGGTCCGGCATGCCCTGGGAGGAGCCGCTCGAGCAGGTCCTGGAATCGGTCCAGGGCCCCGTCGCCAAGATCGTCGCTGTCATCATCATCATCGTGACGGGGCTGACCCTTGCGTTCGGGGAGACATCGGGCGGTTTCCGGCGCCTGATCCAGATCGTCTTTGGCCTCTCCATTGCCTTTGCCGCCTCCAGCTTCTTCCTTTCATTCTTCAGCTTCGGCGGCGGGGCACTGGTTTCGTGACGTCAGCGGGCTCCCGGGGCGACCGGCACGTCGAAGGATTCGAAGTGCCGGTCCACGCTGCGCTGCAAAGCCCATTGCTTCTTGGCGGTGCTCCGCGGGGTATTGCCATCGTCAACGGGACGCTCGCCGCTGCTGTCGGCCTTGGACTTCAGCAATGGCTCGCCGGCCTTGGCCTGTGGGCGCTGGGGCACAGCCTTGCCGTTATGGCCGCGCGCCGCGACCCGGCCTTTGCGCCGGTCGCGCTGCGCCATCTCGCTCAGAAGAGCTACTTCGCCACCTGAGGATATGCTCATGATGTTCCTTCGTGAATACCGCAGCCATTCCGAAAAACTGGCAGACCATCTGCCCTGGGCCGCACTCGTGGCGCCGGGCATCGTCCTCAACAAGGATGCAAGCTTCCTTCGTGTCCTGCGCTTCCGCGGCCCGGACCTGGAATCGGCAACCGAAGCTACTCTTGTCTCGGCCTGTGCACGAGCGAACAATGCCCTGAAGCGGCTGGGCAGTGGCTGGGCCCTGTTTTTCGACGCTGAGCGGCGTGAATGCCTCGACTATCCCGAAAGCACCTTTCCCGATGCCGCCAGCTGGCTCGTTGACGAAGAGCGCCGCGCGGCTTTCAAAGCTGCCGGTCGTCATTTTGAGAGCCACTACCACCTCACGCTGACATGGCTTCCTCCCGCTGACACAGCAGAAGGGGCCGCGCGCTCACTTGTTGAGCGGCCGGAGGAGAGGAAAGGCCGCGACTGGCGCGAAGCGCTGGCCCGCTTTGTCGCCGCGACAGATCGCGTAACGGATCTGCTTGCAGGTTTCATGTCCGAAGTCTCGGTTCTCGACGACGAAGACCTGCTGACCTTCCTGCACGCAACCGTATCCGAGCGGCCCCGGCGGGTCGTCACTCCCGCGATCCCGATGTACCTTGATGCGATACTGGCAGACACCCCGCTCACGGGCGGACTGGAGCCAAAGCTTGGCCGCCTGCACGTGCGCACGGTCACAATCCTGGGCTTCCCCGGCTTCAGTCGTCCCGGGATCCTTGACGCGCTGAACCATCAGGATTTTTCCTACCGCTGGGTCACACGCTTCATTGCTCTCGACAAGACGCTGGCGACAAGGACGCTGACAAGCCTGCGGCGCCAGTGGTTCAACAAGCGCAAGTCGGTCAGCGCGCTGCTGCGTGAAGTGATGTATAACCAGCCCGCACAGCTGCTGGATTCCGACGCGGACAACAAAGTGGCCGATGCCGACCTTGCGTTGCAGGCGCTGGGCGGAGACCATGTGGGTTTCGGCTACCTCACAGCGACGATCACAGTCACGGACGAAGTCCGGGAAGCGGTTGAGGAAAAAGTCCGCAGCGTCGAGCGGATCGTGAATGGTCTTGGCTTCACCTGTGTACGGGAAGGCATGAATGCGGTTGAGGCCTGGCTCTCATCGCTGCCAGGCCAGGTTTACGCGAACGTTCGCCAGCCTCTCGTGCACACGCTCAACCTAGCCCACCTGATGCCACTTTCGTCCGTCTGGGCCGGACCGGCGCGCAATGAGCATCTGGGCGGACCGCCACTGCTCATGGCGCAGACATCCGGCTCGACGCCGTTTCGTCTCTCCACGCATGTGGGAGACGTAGGACACATGCTGATTGTCGGGCCGACCGGGGCTGGCAAGTCGGTGCTGCTCAGTCTGCTTGGCCTTCAGTTTCGCCGTTATCCCGGCGCGCAGATCTACGTTTTCGACAAGGGGAATTCGGCCCGCGCTGCGATCCTGGCAATGGGCGGAATGCACCACGCCCCGGGCAGCGGCCAGGATGACAGGGGTTCTCTCGTATTTCAGCCGCTGGCGGATATCGACCAGCCTTCTCAGCGCAGCTGGGCTGCGGACTGGATTGCCGCGCTCCTCAGCCACGAAGGCGCCGAGGTCGGTCCGGAAACACGGGAAGCTGTCTGGAGCGCTCTTAACAGTCTTGCTTCGGCGCCACGCGAGGAGCGCACCATCACCGGGCTGGCGCTGCTTCTGCAGTCCCGGGCTCTGCGGACGGCTCTGCGCCCCTACACCCTTGAAGGCCCCCACGGCGCGCTGCTTGACGGAGGAGAACAGAACCTGCGGCTGCGCGATGTCCAGTGCTTCGAAATGGAGGCGCTGATGGGCCAGAGCAGCACGGTTGCACCGGTGCTGAGCTACCTCTTCCACCGTCTGGAAGAACGCTTCGACGGCCGGCCGACGCTGCTTATTCTCGACGAGGCCTGGATCTTTCTCGATCATCCTCTTTTCGCGGCCCGTCTGCGCGAATGGCTCAAGGTTCTTCGCAAAAAGAACGTATCGGTTGTCTTCGCAACGCAAAGCCTCGCAGACATCGCCGGCTCAGCCATCGCGCCGGCCATCATCGAAAGCTGCCCGCAGCGCATCCTGCTCCCCAATGATCGCGCCACAGAGCCTCAGGGGCGCGACCTGTATGACCGCTTCGGGCTGAACGCCCGGCAGATCGAGATCATCGCGCAGGCCACCCCCAAGCGGCACTATTATCTCCAGTCAGCGCGGGGAAATCGCCTTTTCGAACTGGGCCTTGGCCCCGTCGCACTGGCGTTTTGCGCGGCCTCCGATCCCGACAGTCAGCACCAGATAGATGCGACCCTGGCCAGCCAGGGTCCGGACGGTTTCGCGCAGGGTTTTCTCGCGGATCGGGGCCTTGGCTGGGCCGCTGAGCTCGCTGCCGGATTTCGTGACCCCATTCATCAGATAAGAGGAGACTGAAGATGGCTATGAAAAGCCCACCGCGCCTGATCACTCTGGCTGCAGCCTTAGCGGGCAACAGCCTTCTGGCGACCGGCCTTACGGCGCTGCCCGCACCGGCGCATGCTCAGTTCACCGTCTTCGATCCAAGTAACTATGCACAGAACATTCTGACAGCGACCCGGACACTGCAGCAGGTCAATCAGCAGGTCCGGCAGCTCCAGAACGAGGCGCAGATGCTCGTCAATCAGAGCAGGAACCTTGCAAAGATTGACTTCCCGCAGCTCGACGCCATTCGTGAGAGGCTGGCCGAAATCGATACGCTGATGGATAAGGCGTCTGGCATCGACTTTAACCTCGCGCAGACCGACGCCGAGTTTGAGAATCTCTTCCCGCGCGATTTCAGCTCGGCTCTGCAAAGCGATGCCCGGGTTCGCTCAGCGCGCAGCCGGCTCGGCGCAAGCCTCGACGCTTACCGCCAGACGATGCGCGTTCAGTCGGGCATAGTTGCCAGCGTCGGACAGGACGCGCAGACGCTCGCGGATATCGCCGCGCGCAGCCAGAGCGCCGAAGGCGCTCTTCAGGCCCAGCAGGCGACCAATCAGCTCCTTGCTCTCGTGACCAAGCAGCAGTTCCAGCTGCAGCAGCTGATGGCTGCCCAGTTTCGCAGCGAAGCGACCGAACAGGCACGCCGTGAAACACAGGCAGCTGAAGCCCGCGCTGCGACGAAGAAGTTTCTCGGCACCGGATCGGCCTACACGCCCGAACAACCCTGAGGGTTTCGTAACCGGTCCGGAGCCCCTGGCAGCGATGTTTCGTCCTCGTCGCTGCCGTCACGGGGCGCAAGGCCCGCTCCCCGGCTGCGCCCCGTGACACCCTTTCAGACAGAGAAAGGCTAAGCATGTGAACGACCTCAATGTCATTGACCGCTTTCTCCAGGCGTTCACCACTTACATCGACAGCGGGTTCGGGCTGCTCGGTCCGGACGTGGGCTTCCTGACTACGACGCTGATCGGCATAGACATAACGCTCGCCGGACTGTTCTGGGCAATGGGAGGCGAGGACAATGTCATTGGCCGCTTCCTGCGCAAGATCCTGTACATCGGCGCTTTCGCCTTCATTCTGAACCGCTTCTCAACACTGGCCGACATCATCTTCCGGTCCTTTGCACAGGCAGGACTGACGGCCGGTGGCGGAACCATGTCTGCGGATGATCTGCTGCGGCCCGGCCGTCTTGCCGCGACCGGTTTCGAAGCCGCCTGGCCCCTGCTGGATCAGGCCAGCGATATGGTCGGGTTCACGAGCTTCTTTGACAATTTCCTCACGATCATAGTGCTGCTCTTCGCCTGGGCCATCGTCATCATCGCGTTCTTCGTTCTTGCGATCCAGATGTTCGTCTGCATTCTCGAGTTCAGGCTCACCTGCCTTGCAGGTTTCATTCTCGTCCCCTTTGCTCTGTGGAACAGGACCAGCTTTCTTGCCGAACGGGTGCTTGGTCACGTCGTTGGCTCGGGCATCAAAGTTATGGTGCTTGCCGTTATCGTCGGCATAGGATCGGGCTTTTTCTCGGAGTTCACCAGCGCACTGCAGGGCCAGGATCCGGACATCGGTGCCGCCATGAGCCTGGTGCTTGCCAGCCTCTCGCTGTTCGGTCTCGGGATCTTCGGCCCTTCAGTCGCTTCCGGCCTCGTCTCGGGCGCGCCGCAGCTGGGTGCCGGGGCCGCAATCGGTACAGCAGCGGGCGCAGGTGGCATGGCGATGGTGGCTGGCGGAGCCGTGGCCGGCGCTGCGGGCGTTGCCAGCAGCGCCGCCCTTGGCGCGGTACGCTCAGGCGCCTCAATGGGCCGCGCGACGGCATCGGCTTACCGGACGGGACAGCAGGCATCCTCAAAACCGACTGTCAGCGCCGGTCTGCGAGGTGTGGCGCACAGCGCCGCCAGTGCTGCCAGAGGCCGGATCTCCGGTGCTGCCGGTGCAGGGAAATCCTCTCAGGGGCAGACCGGCTCCGCTGGTGACGCGCAAAGTTCAGGGGGCCGGGCCGATGTACCTCCTTCCGCGCATCAGGACACGGCGCCGGCCTGGGCGCGGTCGCTGCGCGCCGAACAGACCAGCCGCCATCGCCGTCAGCTTGCGATCCATGCGCTTCAGCAGGGCGATCGGGGCAGCGGTTCCGCCACGCCCGATATTTCGGAAAGGAGCGAGTGAGATATGTTCTTCAGGCGAAACATACAAAGGTATGGCCGGACGCCCGTACCTGAGACACCGTATCAGCGGGCCGGACAGGCGTGGGACGAGCGGATCGGCTCCGCCCGCGTTCAGGCCCGCAACTGGCGCCTCATGGCATTCGGATGCCTTTCACTGACAGGCGTGACGAGTGCAGCACTGGCCTGGCAGTCGACGCAAAGCCGCATCACTCCCTACGTCGTGGAAGTCGACAGACTTGGCGAAGCGCTGGCGGTACGCCCGGCCGAAGCGGCCTACAGGCCCGGTGACCATGAGATTGCCTGGTACCTGGCCCGCTTCATTTCCAATGTCCGTTCCGTTTCGCTTGATCCTGTCCTGATGCGGCAGGACTGGCTCGATGCCTATGACTTCACGAGCCGGCGTGGCGCCCGTTTTCTGAGCGACTACGCCCGCGAGGCCGCGCCCTTTGCCAACCTGGGGCAGCGAACGGTATCCGTACAGATTTCAAGCGTCGTGCGGGCGTCTGACACGTCCTTCCAGGTCAAATGGACCGAAACCCGCTTCGAGCGCGGTGCGAAAACCGATGTGACCCGCTGGACCGCGATACTCCGCGTTGTCCTTCATCCGCCAGAAACAGCCGAGATCCTGCGCAAAAATCCCCTCGGGATATACGTCGACGCCGTCGACTGGAGCCGCGAATTCGATGGTTCAGGCACCCGCTCACGCGAAAGCGCGCCCGGCGGGACGACCCGGCCTGCCGACGAAGGCCCGGCAACCGACCCGATCACTCCAGCGACCCGGATCAGGGAGACGACATCATGAAACTTGTCATTCCATTTCTGGTGGGGGCGCTCACCTTTGCAGGCCCCGCGCTCGCCGACAGCCCGGCGGCCGAAGTCTCCAGGGCAACCGAGGCCGCGACATTGCGACCCGGAGCCGGAGGCTTCATCGCCGGAGCTCAGGTCTATCCCTTCAGCGATTCCAGCATTTTCGAAGGCTATGTCGCTCCGGGACAGGTCACCGACCTCGCTCTCCAGCCCGGCGAAGCGCTCGTTGCCGTCGCAAGCGGCGACACCGCACGATGGGCGATCGGAGATACGACGAGCGGGACCGGCGTGACCCGGCAGGTCCATGTCCTGATAAAGCCCTTCACAGCCGGCCTCAGAACCAATCTCGTCGTCACGACAGACAGGCGGACCTACCACCTGCAACTCCTCAGTACGCAAGGCACAGCGATGTCCTCGATCCGCTGGACCTATCCCCACGACGAACTCGTCCTGCAAAAGCAGGCCGCGCGTGCAGAAGCAGCCGCGGCTCCGGTCGCCAGCGGAATTCGCCTGGAAAAGCTGCATTTCAGCTATGACATCACCGGTGACAATCCGGACTGGAAGCCACTGCGGGCCTTCGACGACGGGCAGCATACCTATATCCAGTTCCCGCTCACTCTGGCTCAGGGGGAAGCGCCACCGCTCTTCGTGATCAGCAACGAAGGGCAGGCCGAACTTGTCAACTATCGGCTGCAGGGCCGCTACTATGTCGTGGACCGGCTCTTCGATCTCGCCGAACTCAGGCTGGGCCTGAAGAAGCAGCAGATCGTGCGCATCGTGCGCCACGCCTCCGGCAAGGGACGGACGGGGTGATGACAGAGACAGCTTCGAAAGAACCCGCCGCCAAAGGAGATCCTGAGAGCTTCCAGCTACGGGCCACGCCTGCCCGCGCGATCCGCTTTCGCCGCGATATCGTTATCGGCGCTGCATTGCTCGGCTCAGCAGCGCTCGCAGCGATTGCATTTATGGCGCTCAGACCGCAGGTGTTTCCCGGCAAAGTGGATGACAAGGAACTCACGCGACCTGCGACGAACGCTGAACCGGAGACACTGACCGATCTTCCGGCAAGTTATGGAGATGCACCAAGGCTTGGCCCGCCTCTGCCGGGTGACCTTGGGCGTCCGATATTGCGTGCTCAGGAACGCAGCCAGGTCGTATCTACCTCAGGACAGGCCGGTGCGCTGGCGACACAACGCCAGCAGCGGCTTGCCGGGCTCAAAGCTGCCCGGGAATCCAGCCTTTTGGCTCAGGTCTCGACGCCCGGGAAAACTGAGGCGGACGGGCTGTCTCCCGGTTCTGGCGCGGTTTCGGCCGCCACCCCATCTGCCCCTTCCGAACAGACACGAAAGGAGCGCTTTGCGAGTACCCCTGACACCAGTGTGCGCATAAATCCGCAACGCCTTGTTGCGCCTGCATCTCCCCGCAGCCTGCTTGCAGGCAGCGTGATCCCTGCCAGCCTTATAACAGAGCTGAATTCCGACCTGCCTGGCATGGTCATCGCGCAGGTTACGCAGAATGTTTATGATACCGTCACAGGTAGCCTGCTCCTTATACCACAGGGCAGCCGTCTCATTGGCAAGTACGACAGTGTTGTCGCCTTTGGCCAGAAGCGGGCCCTTGTAGTCTGGCAGCGGCTCATTCTGCCCGATGGGCGCTCCGTACAGCTCGGCAATATGCCGGCAACCGATCCCTCCGGCTACGCCGGCCTTGCCGATAAAGTCGACTTCCACACCTGGACGCTGCTGAAGGGCGTCGGAATCGCGACACTGCTCGGCGTTGGATCAGAACTTTCGATCAGCGGCGAAAGCGATCTGGTCGAAGCCATCCGCCAGTCTGCCCAGACGAGTGCTGCCCGCGCAGGGGACCAGGTGACCCAGCAAAATCTGACCGTCCAGCCCACCATCACTATCCGTCCCGGCGCACCTGTACGCGTCGTTGTGACGCGCGACCTGATCCTTGATTCCTGAACAAGCGAAGGAACTAACAGATGACTCAGCTGAAGCTCGCGAGACTGCCGGATCGCACGCCAGTCAAGCTCACCATAACGATTACACCCGATCTGCAGGACGCTCTCCAGGCATATGCCGGCTTCTATCAGGCCCAGTATGGCGTGGAAGAGCCGGTAACCGAGCTCGTCCCTGCTATTCTGTCGGCCTTCCTTGATGGTGACCGGCACTTCGTTCGCGCCCGGGCAGCAGCACAGCGGGGGCGGTCATGACTGAGCAGGATCCGGAAACAGAGATCGAGCCTCTCACGGTTCGGGTTTCCACAGCGGTACGGATTACAGGGCTAAGCCGGTCCCGGATCTATGAGCTGCTTCAGACAGGAGACATCAGCGCAGTCAAAGTCGGCCGGCTCACGCTGATCGATTATGGCAGTTTGAAATCCCTGACCATACGAGAAGGCTGAATTTCAGCCGCATGCCGGCTCACGGGGTTAGCATAAGCGAGCAACAGATTGCGGCAGGCCAACGATCCGCAAGATTTCGCGGAAAGACAATAAAGAGATATCCAAGCCAGCGCGCCGGAATGGCCTGGATTGGGACAATCCCGACAGTCGGCTTCAATGCCATAGTACGTCGCAACCGGACGCCATCATGAGGCGAACGTCCCGTAAGTAGTCTCCCGAAACTGGTCGTTCGTTCATCCCCCAAACGCGCTAGTCGTCAAATTCTGTAAGTCAAATAGTCGATCCCCTCCCAGCTTCTAAAAGTCGAATAGCGCTTGGCCGTGACAGTAACCTTTTCCCGGAAAAACTTCCTGTGTGAATCAGAAGAATCTGGCAAAATCGAAGCCTACAGGAGTTGGGCGATTTTCATAAGGAAGTTGAAATTCGCGCGTGAACCGATCGGGTGCTCGCCTTGAGCCAACAGCATGTTCATGGTCATGCTGCCACAGCGGGGCATGGCCAGCGCGGCGCATCTTCACAATCCAATTCGAACAATTGTCATTATTTTACGGAAATATTTTTTACGCCGGACTGAAAGCCCACCTACAAGAAGGTGGCGTTACCTGTTGAAGTGGCGTATACCGATGACATTGCCGAAGGTGTTTCGCAATTCGGTGACTGAGAGACCAAGCGCGCTCCCGCAGGATGGAGCATGCGCATGGATCTTGAGCAACTTCTTTTCCACCGTCGGTTGGCCTTGTCCGAGAATTTGGCTCGAGGCGCGAGCCTTGGGTCTCGTTTCGATCTGGTTCGGCATTATGAGCGACGTATCGCGAGATTGCGCCCGGATCGAGGTGCATTGCCCTATCCGAGCTGGACGCGATAATGATCCAGCTTGCGCCTTGCAGGGTGCCATCGATCCGGCATCCCACGCCTGGCGCGAACGGGCGCCTGTGGTCGGGGCCACCGCGCAACTCTGCGGTCTACCGTAGGCGCGAAGACATCTGGAGGCTGGCCCATAATCTGCTGGGCGGGCCCAAGGCGGCCGATGCCTTCCTGAGCCAGCCTTCAACAGATGGCCACGGCACGCTGATGGACCAGGTCCAGGCCTCTGCCTTGGGGCAACTCCAGGTGAGCCATTGCCTGCACAGGCGGGCGTCTCAAGGCGGCTACAATTTCTGACAAGGGTAGCAAATGACCGAAGAAGCCACGGAAAAACCTGTAGTCCGAGGTGCGTGGTCGCGCCGGGACATCCGATTCAAGATTCCGCCAGAGGCGGCCAAGCGGCAAGGGCTCATTATCCGGATGGCGCTTGAAAGTTTCGCGACGAAGGATGAAGCCATCGCCTATCTCAATGGCGAATGCATCGCTCTGGCCGGCCGCCCGCTCGATCTGGCGACCCATTCGCACAAGGGATTGGAGCAGGTGATCGCGGACCTGAGCAACAGATGCTGATGTCAGTGGCCGGCTTGGCAGAATCCGGCGTGCTCCTTGCCTGGAAACGGGATCGGAGAAGTCATGCCGCAGCGGCCTTGTGATTCATGTGAGCATGCAAGGAAGTTGGCACGCGCGCGCTTGGCCGAACGCTGTGGCTAGGATGGCTTTGGTGGCCGCCTTTGCCATCACGACCTTTGCGACAGGGCCCCTTCCTTTTGTGCTTGGGGTATACCAAGCGAGTTTTGGCAGTTTCGTTTCGTACGTCTTCCTGGCCAGTGGCCTACTCATCCTGGGCGACTATACTACGGGTGTAACCCGCTGGAATTCGGATACGTCGATGGTACTGTTCCTGGCCGCCGCGCGCGTGTTGACTATGGCGATACCGGCTGCGGCTTCGTTTCTAGTCGCCTCTTTGCTGTTCTGATCGGCCCGGGCGATGCCCGGGCCAGCTCGTCAGGGCAGGGTCGCCGACGAAACCTCTTCCGCCCGGACGAAGAACGACTTTAGAACCGCGTCGCCAAAGCTCGTGGTAAGCGCCACGTCGGTTGCATCGCGGCCCCTTGCCATCAGAATCCGGCCAACGCGAGGGACAGCATGGCGGGCGTCATAGGTGTACCAGGCGCCCTGGATGAACACGTCGAACCATGCACTGAAGTCCATCGGTGCGTCGTCCGCCGGCACGCGGATGTCGCCGAGATAGCCTGTGCAATAGCGGGCCGGGATGTTGAGGCAGCGACACAAGGCTATGGCCAGGTGGGCAAAGTCCCGACACACTCCCTCGCGCTCCTGGTAACCGTGCCATGCCGTCTTGTTCGATCTGGCATGCTCGTAGCCGAAGCACAGGTGGCCGTGCACGAAAGCGACGATGGCCTCAACCCGGTCTCGGGCTGACACCAGGTGACCGAAATTGCTCCAGGCCACATCCATCAGCAGGTCGGTTTCGCAGTACCGGCTGCCCAGAAGATAGATCAGCGCTTCGTCCGGATAGGTTTCGACGCCGGCCTGCGGGCCGTCGGGCGCGCGAACGTCGGGCTGGCCATCGTCCTCGATGACGAAATCGCAGGACATCGCCACGCCTCCTGCAGGCGCCGTGAAGCGCGAACAGATGTTCCCATAGCCATCCCCATAGTCGTAGATCGGCACCTCGGGCCAGGTGCGGATGCGCTGCGGGGTAGTGAGGTGCTTGTTGCGAGAGGGGTGCACGCTCAGCAGGGCCAGCATGGCGGTCGGTATCTGCGCTTCGAAGTGAATTTCGTAGCCGGCTCGAATGAACATCGTGGATTCCTTGCTTTCACCCGAAGCGGGTATTGGTGGCGCCGTGCGGGGGCGGGGCTGCGCCGCTCAACCGGATGTCGACCTCTACCGACATGCCAAGGTTGCTGCCGGGATAGCCGGTCCACAGGCCTGACAGCGGGACGGCCTGGTAGGGATCGCGCGCGATCGCCACGCGGATCAGACCGCTGTTCCCGACGATGCCGTTGGTCGGGTCGAATTCGACCCAGCCGGAACCCGGCAGGAAGATGCGAACCCAAGCGTGCGTGTTGCCCCCGCCCACGCGGCCCGTGCCGCAGTCGGGATCATAGACGTATCCGGATACGAACCGGGCCGCGAAGCCGACCGAACGCACCGCCTCGATCATCAACACCGCAAAGTCCCGGCAGGTTCCCTGCCGCCTTTGCAGCGTTTCGATCGGGCTTTGCGTACCCTTCTCGTGGCGAGGAATATAGGTGAAATCGCGCCGGATTGTCTGCGTCATGTTCACCAGCATGCCCAGCGTATCGGCGGACCGGTCCAAACCGACGAAAGTGCGCGCCCAGTCGTCGATGATCCGCCCGGGATCGAGGTAGGCGCGTTCGATCGAGCGCAGGAGATCGGGCATGTCCTCGGAGGAATAGGTAAAGGGAAAGCGCCGGGCGTACGGTTCGATGTCAACGCTGGCCCCGGCAATGGGCTCATGATCGAGATGCACGGTACTCTCGACCCGCAAGTTTCTAGCCAGCGCACCGAAGGATGCGATCGCCACCGAATTGCCGAACACGTCATGCAGCCAGCGCAGCTCCGCCGGCTGGGGCGTTATCTCCAGCTTTGCACTGACAAGGCGCTGGTCAAAGCTCTCGCGCGGGCGCATCATGATTCGATGTTCACCGAGAGCAACAGGCTGTCGGTAGGAGTATTCCGTAAGATGACGAATGATCAAGTGCGGCATGTCTGCGCCATGTCCTGATGGCTGCACCACGCCTTGAGACCTTGCTTGGTCCCGGCGATCCCGAACCCGTTCAATGCTTCAATCCTCTCGGCACTGCGCCTTTCATCCTGACCGGGGATCATGCCGGAGCCGCGATACCTGACCGGCTCGGGTGGCTGGGCCTTGGAAAGGACGAGTTGTCCCGTCATATCGCGCTCGACATCGGCGTTGCCGAACTGGGCCGTGCCATTTCCAGGCGCCTCGACGCCGTATTCCTGTCGCAGGCCTATTCCCGCCTCGTGGTGGACTGCAATCGCGATCCCTGGTCGCATGAGGCCATTCCGCAAACCAGCGACGGGACGCCAGTGCCGGGCAACCAAAGCCTTTCCTCGCGCGAGCGAACGCTGCGTATCGGCGAAATTCACGAGCCCTACCACGCCAGACTGGCCGAGGAGGTCGCAAGGCGCTGGCGCCCCGGAAAGCGGGTCGTGCTGGTCGCGCTCCACAGCTTTACGCCTGTTCTCGGCGGGATCGAACGGCCTTGGGATGTCGGTATCCTTCACGCGGGCGGAAACGAGAGCTTTTCGCGCCGGTTATTGGGCGCATTCGCGCGCGAGCCAGGCCTGCGCGTCGGTGACAACCAGCCCTATCTCATGGACCGGACGGACTACAGCGTTCCCCGCCATGCTTTCGGTCGTACGCTGGATTATGCCGAAATCGAGATCCGTCAGGATCACGTTGCGGACAAGGCCGGACAACGGCACTGGGCGGAATTGCTGTGCATGGCACTTGAGGAGGCCTGGCGGCAGTAAGCGCTTGTCACGATCGGGAGAACGGCTCATACCCCCAGCATCAGGCCGAGGGTATCCGAGCAAGTCCTGACTGAGAGACAGGTCGTGCTCCCGCTTTTGACGTGGAGCCTCTTGATGCCTTTACACCCTGCTCTTTTCGTGACCATTGACCAATCCTTGCCGTTGGCGCTTGACGAAGGCGATTTGCTGTCATGAGCCGCGCCATGAACCTGGCCCTGCCCGAAGAAGACGTGATCGCGGCCTGCGCAAAGTACGAGGTGTCGATCAGTTGCACCGAGCCGCTACCGCAAGGCGGTACGCATCTGGTCTGCACCCGTGGAGAGGGCGCGATGGTCATCCGCTCGAAGCTTGCCGCGCACCTTATCGAAGGGAAAGTCGTGCGTTTCCCGTTTTTCCGTTCCGACAAGGCCCGATGGCCATGGGGGAGTCAAGCACGGGGTTGAGCGCAAGCGGTGCGCGCCCACGTGACGGCTTTTGTGCTGCACAATCGCCGCGCCCCGTGACGGGTGGGCGGCGCGCAGGCTGACTGCGGTTCTGGCACAGGTGGTCCGGGACGGAGCCGCCCCAGC
The DNA here is from genome assembly GCF_018417475.1 of Novosphingobium decolorationis. NCBI lineage: Bacteria > Pseudomonadati > Pseudomonadota > Alphaproteobacteria > Sphingomonadales > Sphingomonadaceae > Novosphingobium > Novosphingobium decolorationis. Next base: position 3,832,775 of record NZ_CP054856.1, on the reverse strand, counting down.
TACGCAGTTTCAATGCGTGCTGCCAAATCCCGCAGGAATGCGCCGGGCATCGGCCTCGTCTTCGACTTGCTGCAGGCCAGTCAGGAGATCGACCATGCAATTGAAAAATTCCAGGGCATCGCTGGTCGATCCGAGCGGAAGCCGGACTTTCGATCCTGACAGTGCCGTCATGGCTTCAGCTTCGGTTGCATCCCGAAAATGCATGAGCAATTCCGCAGGCCCGCCGGGCTTGTCCGCGATACGATCGGAAACGATGGCGCCGATCCGTTCGAGCAGCGCCGAGTGTTCCGGCGAGCCCGGGTTTGTTGCCAGAAATTCGACCAGCCCGAGCCAGTTTTTCGCACCGCCCGATGATGCATTGGCGCAATGAAGCACCTGCAGTGCACCGCAGCCGTCACGCTTGCCAAGAGACCAGGTATCTCCATTTGAACTTTCGCAAAAAGTAAGCATCGCTTCAGCCATGGGTTCCTCTTTCGATCTGGGCAGACGTATTCTGGTCGGCGGCCTTGCGACGGGCGATCGGCAAGGATCCGGTCGGGAGCTGGCTAGCCAGTCAGCTTTCGGAAAGTGACTGATGGGTCTTCTTGCGGTTTCGCTCCAGCTTGAGCGCGCTGGCGGCCATTTCTCGCCATGCCGCCTCCGCTCGTAAGGCGCGTTCACGCACGTTCTCGAGTTTGGCAAGCTGGGCGTCCCGCGAGGCTTCGTCGGCACGGGCAATGAGAAACGCATAGTTCAGAGCCATGGCATGTCCTTGCAGGTCAGTGAACAGACGCCCCCGACGCCGCGCAAACGCGGGCCGAGGGCGCGGATAAATCAGTCGGCGCTGCTGAGGTTCACAGCACTTTGCTTGCCGTTGCGGCCCTCTTCCACCACGTAGTTCACGCGTTGGTCCGTGTTGAGCGTCGAAAACCCGGCGGCCTGAACAGCCGAGATGTGCACGAAGCTGTCGGCTGAGCCGTCGTCAGGCTGGATGAAGCCATAGCCCTTGTCTTCGTTGAAGAATTTTACGGTTCCGATAGTCATGGTCGTTTCCTTTCAAGAAACGGGTTTGCCCGTCGGCGACATGCCGGCCGGGTGTTGCGTCTGGTCGTCAATTGAAAGGAATGCGTCGTCTTGCGGGAACGGTGATTTTGACATCCCATGTTCCGTAACCAATTCGTCGATACCCGTTTGAAAATCCAACGAGAGCAAAAGGGGTTCGATCACGTGGCGCGTGAGGCGTCTCGCGACCTGGAGGAGGAGGACGGGGTAACGCAAGCCTGGCTCCAGGCACAGGCTGCGGCTGCTCCAAGATTGTGCTGGAATGCGCTGATGCCGCACGCGATGGTCGATGCTTTCAGCATGAGCGTACGGCGATCGCCGTCATTCCGGGCCCTGCTTGCTTGCAGCAGTGCGCGCTGGTGCGCGGCGTATTCGTGGTTGAGATCGATGGGCTTGATCCTGTTGGCGGACGTGGCCGAGGGCCATCCCGCTGGTGTTCGTAAAGTAGTCAATCGACTATCGCGGCAACGAGCCGCTGAAGGTCGGGTGCGCTCAGCAGCGAGCGCATTTCCGGAATACGGGCCAGCCGGCTGCGCGGATTTGCGCGAGGGCGCTTGGGGTGGCGCTCGGTGGTGCCGGCCGTCTTGAGTGTCATCGTGTCGTTCTCGAACCGGCTTAAAGCCGCTCATTTCTTGTTTCAGCGTCGGAAGGTCCGTCCACGAGGGCCACCGGGGCCTTGCCCTGGCGTCTTCTCGCGATAGACAATGCGCCCCTTCGACAGGTCGTAGGGCGTCATTTCCACGCGGACGTGATCTCCGACGACGGACTTGATGCGAAACCGCCGCATTTTTCCGGCAGTATAGGCAATGATCCTGTGGTCGTTCTCGAGCATCACGCCAAAGCGCCCGTCGGGATAGATCTCGTCGATCTGACCTTCCAGTGTAATCAGTTCTTCCTTTGCCATGGCCGCCTCTTCAGATGCGGGTAAAAGCCCGCAGGCGGGCACATCCCAATCTGCGGAGCCATGAAGCGTGTAAGGAAGGCGGTGCCGCAATCTGTGCGGCAATCAAATTCCGTCGCAAGCGACGTGAGGCAATCTTTAATATAGAGCCATATTCAAAAATTACAAGATAAATCGCCAGTGCCGGTCTTGAGGGCTTTGTTGCATAAATAGATCCAAGGCAGCAGTTAGCCTTTGAAGGCATCGATCACCCGACACGCTGAGTTTGGGGCCTTCCGAGTGCGGTGAAGCGGTTGAGGATGGCGGCGCGGATTTGCATTTCGGCGACCTGGCGATCGAAGTCGCGTGCCATGATGCGTTCGCCCAGGAGTTTGAAGCAATGCATTTTGGTTTCGACCAAGCTGCGCTGGTGATAGCCGCTCCATCGTTTCCAGATTGTCCTGCCAAACCGCTGACTTGAGCGAACGATTTCGTTGCGGGCCGCGACGCCCGGCGTACTCTCCGGCCAGGCTTGCGCATTACTGCGGGCAGGGATGATCGCACAGGCATCGCGTGCGGCAATGGCTTCGTGACAGGCCCTGGTGTCAAAAGCGCCATCGGCGCTGACGCTCGCGATAGCTTGATCGTATGGGATCTGGTCCAGCAGTTCGGGCAGCACGGGGGCATCGCCAACCCGGCTTCCCGTCACTTCGATAGCGCGGATATCCAACGATCCGAGGTCCACACCCAGGTGAACCTTTCGCCACTGGCGACGTTTGGACGGGCCATGTTTGCGCCTGCACCATTCCCCGTCTCCAACGGCCTTGATGCCCGTGCTGTCAATCAGCAGGTGCAACGGTCCGGAACTGGGCTGGCAGGGGATCTCGACAAGCAGGGTCTTCTGCCTTCGGCTCAGCGTGCTGAAATCCGGCACCGGCCAATCGAGCCCGGCCATCTCGAGAAGGCTGGCGACCATGCCGGTGGTCTGGCGCAAGGGCAGCTTGAACACGCCCTTCAGCGTCAGGCAGGCCTGGATCGCGACATCCGAGAACACCGGCTGACGCCCGCGCTTGCCGGTCGGAGTGGATAGCCACTCCATCTCGGGGTCAAACCAGACCTGAAGCGAACCTCTCTGCGCCAGCGCTGCGTTGTAGGACTTCCAATTCGTCGTGCGGTAACGGGCGCGGGGCGGTCTGCTCATCGCCGCCTCCTAACCAACTGGATTCACCAACGGAATCCCTTGGGCATTTGCGCAACAAAGCCTTTTCAATGCATCGACGAGAGCCCCATCCATATAGGGTTTTTCTAGAAATACGGAGCCATGCGGAATGTCGTGACGGGCCAGAGGCCAGCGGCCTGACGTGATGATGATGCCGATGTGCGGCCATCGCGCCTGCGTTTCAAAAGCCAACTCCATCCCATCGATTGGCCCGGGCATGTCGATGTCAGTGAACAGGATTGCTATTGAAGAGCTCTCTTCAAGGATGCTGAGAGCACGAGTCGCATCCGCCGCCTCTCTCGGAAGGTATCCGACGCTCGCGACAAGGTCGCAGGCCGCCAGCAATATAAGGGGTTCGTCCTCGACAACGAGGACAGTGAACTTGTGGGACATGTCCAGACGTCCTTCGGCGGGGCGCAGCGGTCAGCCCGGCATGTTGTCCCGAAATCATCGGCCGAGGCTCGCAGGTTCCGTTCGAACCTGCGCACAACAATAACCGCAGGACCTTTAATTTCCACAATATTTTTCGTGCGCCAGCTTCAGAAGCCGCATGCGGTCAACCTGGATGAACGATGCTCCGGAGCTTTGATCGAAAAAACGAGTGTAATGGGCGAGCGCGCTAGCTGTTCAGCAGCTACCCATTGCTGAGGGAAGTTGGCCGTTTCGCGCTTCGGGTGCGGGCCTCGTCTCGAATCATGGTTATGATCTTGCGCAGTGTTTCGGGTTGCTGGCGGCGGCTTGGATAGTAGATGTGAATCGCTTCGCCCGGGGACGCCCCCTGGTGTAGAACTTCACGCAATTGGCCGGCATCGATCAGGTCGGTTACACGTTCGCGCAAGCAATACGCGATCCCGCAGTGATCGCGGGCGATGCCGATGGCCAACGCGCTTTCATGGACGACTGCGGACCAAGAGAGGTTGAGCGTGCGGGCTGCTTTTCCCGTGACGAGTTCCCAATGGCACATCGCACCAGTGCCCGTTCGCATGCCGATGCAGCGATGCCTTGCGAGGTCCTCCGGGCTTTCTGGCTCCCTGGCTGCTTCGAGATAGGCCGGTGAGGCGGCCATAACCCAGAGCAAAGGGTCCCCTAGCGGAATGGCGATCATGTCTTCGGGCATGCGATCGCCGAACCGGATGCCCGCATCGAAGTCTTCGCCGACGATGTCGACCATCGCGTCCTGCACCACGACCTCAAGGCCGACTTCTGGATGTTCTGCGCTGTAGCGGGCGATGACCGGGCCAAGCAGCAGCCGCGCCGCATGGCTAAGCGCATTGATCCGAAGGCGTCCAGCCGGGCTCGCCCGGTAACGGTTGAGCTAATACCAAGGCGCGCTGAGGCTGACTCACGCCGGGGATTCCCAAGCGGATGAAAATCTGATTCGACGTTGCGAGCACATGGAGGCTTGCGATGGCGGCAGCGATTGGGGTTCGATCTGACTACACATCGGCGGATTTGCGCCAGTTTGCGCGACGAAGTGGCGATGCCAATCAGGTCCGGCGTCTGTTGGCTGTTGCACTGATCCTGGACGGCAGGAGCCGCAGCGAAGCGGCGAGGTTTGCCGGGGTGACGCTGCAGATCGTGCGCGACTGGGTTCTGCGCTTCAACGAGGGAGGTCCCGACGGTCTGGCAACGCGCAAGGCTCCGGGGAGAGCGTCGATCCTGAACGACGAGCAGCGCGCGCGGCTTGCCGAGATCGTCGAGACTGGGCCGATTCCTGCAGCGCATGGCGTGGTGCGCTGGCGGCTGTGCGATCTGGCGCAGTGGATCTGGGACGAGTTCGAGTTGTCGGTCACACGTCACACTCTTGGGCGCGAGCTTCGCGCCATGGGCTACCGCAAACTCACGGCGCGGCCACGCCACCGTGGCCAGAAGAGCGATGACATTGCCGATTTTAAAAAAGGTTCGCCGCCCGTCTGGCGCAAATCAAGCGGCGGCTCCCGAGAGGAACGCCGATAGAGCTGTGGTGGCAGGACGAAGCCCGCGTCGGCCAGCAGACCAAGCTCACCCGGCGCTGGGCGAAGCGCGGCACCCGGCCATCAGCGCCGAAGGACCAGCGTCGCTCCTCGGCATGGCTGTTCGGCGCGATCTGTCCCGCCGAAGGCAAGGCCGCCGGTATCGTCATGCCCCGTTGCAACAGCGAGGCGATGAGCATGCACCTCGAGGAAATCGCCTTCCACGTCGCGCCGGGCGCGCATGCGGTCCTCCTGCTCGATCAGGCCGGATGGCACGGTTCGGCCGAACTGGTCGTGCCTCCCAATATTACCCTGATGCCGCTGCCGCCACGATGCCCGGAGCTCAACCCTGTCGAGAACGTATGGCAGTTCATGCGCGACAACTGGCTGTCGAACCGCATCTTCAAATCCTACGACGACATCGTCGACCACTGCTGCTTCGCATGGAACAAGCTCGTCGATCAGCCCTGGCACATCATGTCCATCGGAATGCGCCAATGGGCGCATGGGTACTGATCTATGCACCTTGGTATAAGGCCTGCGCGCGCGCACTTTCGCATGTGAGGAGGCTAAGCGGCTGTTCCGCTCCTGGGAAGCGATTTTCTGGCGCTGAGCGTCTGAGAAGGGTCGGAGCCTGCAAACGACGGCTAAGGCGGTAGAGGCCCTGCCCCAGGAATAAGGCCGCCGCTACGCACCGGACAACAAAGGACCTCCGGCTGAACAGCGATTTAGAGTCAACGGCAACCGAAGGCATTGCCTGCTTATGATAGGCAATGCCTCCGATCAGCAGCTATGATGTCCGGCGTCTTGCCGAAAAATCCGGCCGCAGGATATCTGCTCCATCGCGCAGAAGATCGAGATAGTCTGACCACTCCTGCATCATCTGCACGCGCTCGTCCCAGTACTCTCCTCGAGCATAGGCGCGCCGGACCTGGTTAGTGTCCACATGCGCCAACTGGCGTTCGATCGCATCCGGGTTCCACTGGCCCGATTCATTGAGCAGGGTCGCCCCCATGGCGCGAAAGCCATGTGCAGTCATCTGGTCCGGTTTGTACCCAAGACGCCTCAGCCCCTGAGTGACGTTATTCTCCGACATCGGTTTGCGCGGGGCGCCTGAGCAAGGGAACAGGAAGCGCCACCAGTGCGTGACCTCGTGAAGTTCCTGCAGCATCGCAAGAACCTGCCGCGAAAGCGGGACCCGGTGGGGACGGCGCATCTTCATCCTTTCAGCCGGGATGGACCAGATCCGGTTATCAAAGTCGATATCCGTCCATTCCGCCTGACGCAGTTCTCCCGGACGAAGCAGGACATGCGGCGAAAGACGCATGGCGAAACGGGTGACCTTACGTCCACTGTAGCCGTCCATTGCGCGAAGAAGCTTACCCACCTCCGGCGGGTGCGTGATTGCGGCGAAATGCCTGACTTTGGGTGTGGTGATAGCGCCTCGCAGATCCCTGGCAACGTCCTTGTCGCACCGAAGGGTCGCCACGCCATAACGAAAGACCCGGCTCAGAACACTGCGCATCCGGCGGGCTGTCTCATACCGGCCGGCCGCCTCGACCTTTCGAAGGACAGCAAGGGCCTCATGCGGCGTAATCTGTCCGATCGGGATGGTTCCGATTATCGGGTAATACCAAGGCGCGCTGAGGCTGACTCACGTCCTCGCTTTCCAAGCTGGTGATTTTCTGATTCATCATGGCAGGCACATGGAGGCTTGCGATGGCGGCAGCGATTGGGGTTCGATCTGACTACACATCGGCGGATTTGCGAGGGTTTGCACGACGAAGTGGCGATGCCGATCAGGTCCGACGCCTGTTGGCTGTTGCGCTGATCCTGGACGGCGGCAGTCGCAGCGAAGCGGCGAAGATTGCCGGCGTGACGCTGCAGATCGTGCGCGACTGGGTTCTGCGGTTCAACGACGGAGGTCCCGACGGTCTGGCAACGCGCAAAGCTCCGGGGCGGGCTTCGATCCTGAACGACGAGCAGCGCGCCCGGCTCGCCGAGATCGTCGAGGCGGGGCCGATCCCCGCGGCGCATGGCGTCGTGCGTTGGCGGCTTGCTGACCTGGCGCTGTGGGTCTGGGACGAGTTCGAGCTGTCGGTCACACGCCACACTCTCGGGCGCGAGCTTCGTGCGATGGGTTATCGCAAGCTCTCGGCCCGGCCGCGCCATCGTGGCCAGAAGCGCGATGACATCGTCGATTTTAAAACTTCGGCGCCCGTCTGGCGCAAATCAAGCGGCGGCTCCGGGAGGAACGCCGATAGAGCTATGGTGGCAGGACGAGGCCCGCATCGGCCAGCAGACCAAGCTTACCCGGCGCTGGGCGAAGCGCGGAACCCGGCCATCGGCGCCGAAGGACCAGCGTCGCTCCTCGGCATGGCTGTTCGGCGCGATCTGTCCCGCCGAAGGCAAGGCCGCCGGCATCGTCATGCCCCGTTGCAACAGCGAGGCAATGAGCATGCATCTCGAGGAAATTGCCTTCCACGTCGCGCCAGGCGCGCATGCAGTCCTCCTGCTCGATCAGGCCGGATGGCACGGATCGGCCGAACTGGTCGTGCCTCCCAACATCACCCTGATGCCGCTGCCGCCGAGATGCCCCGAACTCAACCCAGTCGAAAACGTCTGGCAGTTCATGCGCGACAACTGGCTGTCGAACCGCATCTTCAAATCCTACGACGACATCGTCGACCACTGCTGCTTCGCATGGAACAAGCTCGTCGATCAGCCCTGGCGCATCATGTCCATCGGAATGCGCCAATGGGCACATGGGTACTGATCAATGCACCTTGGTATAAGCCTTGGCGAGGAGCCACTCGATTTTTTCAATCGTGACCTGAGCGAGGCCTTCACGCTCGCACTTTCCCAGCCATTCTTTTGCAACGTCCTCAAATGAGTTGGCCGCAGCGTATCTCGCAGCGATTTTTGCGCGCCTCTTCTCGAGGGCAGGATCAATGCCTTCAGAAACTTTCCGCCGGGCCTCGTCGCGCTTCGCCCGGGCGTCCGCGAGGCCAAGCCCCGGCCATGCGCCAAGGTGAAGTGTCTTGTGCTTTCCAAGGTAGCGGTAGTTGACGCGCCAGAGTTTGGATCCCGACGGTCGCACCGCGAGATGAAGGCCCAGAGTATCATAGAGATTGTAGGATTTGGCGGCTGGCTTGGCGGCCGCAATCTTGATGTGCGTCAGCATAGACTTTTCCCAGCAAAGCCGGGTCAATCCAGAGCCTTCAGGAGCACCTCATAACCGGAGGTGCTGTGGGAGGCCACGACTGGATGACGCCGGACGGTTAGCCGACGATCATCAGTTGAAAAATGCTGTAAAACCAGCCCGTTGCTGGACGTCTCTGGACGCTTCCAGAGAGAAAAAGTGGTGCCAGAAGAGGCATCAAGTCTTGCGGATCAGCCGCAGAAATCGGCGCTTGCACCATAGGCGCCCATAAGGAGGCCCCCAAAAAGGCCCCCCTCCACTGACATTCAGCTCCTCGATGTCAGATCATCGAGGAACTCACTCCCAGGCTCCAATCCAGTCACGAGCAGGCGATCTCTGGCTCTCGTACAAGCAACGTAAAGCAGATGCCGTTCGGTCTCAAAAGCGGCTTCAAGATCGGCCACATCACCGATCATCGCTAGCCGCTTCGAGTCTGGGACTACATGTTCATCGCAGGCCATCACCACCACGGCTCTGAACTCCAGACCTTTCGCTTCGTGCATGGTGGCTATGGCCACACCGGCATCATCGCGAACATCAAGCCCTGCAGCCCTGACAGCATCGCGAGCGCGTCCAAGCTGAGCGTCTCCCCGAACCAGAACGCCGATTTCTGCCTGCGTCATTTCAGCATCGAGGCATTCCAAGATAAATTTGGCGACCGCCTCCTGCTCCTGCTCTACGCTTTCCACGAGCAACAAGCGGGGATCGGGTCCATCAAAGATTGATACCGTGCCACGCCGACCTTCTTCGATGCCGTCCATATCGGCGATCGTCGCCGGAAGCAGCTTGTCGGCCATGGACCTGATCTGGTGCGAAGTGCGGTAGTTGACCTTCAACGCATGACTTCGCCCCCGAATGTCGAGCCCCAGGCGCGTCCAACTAAACGGCAAGTGGAAGATCCTCTGACCAATGTCGCCTGCGAGGAACAAAGCGTCGTCTTGCCCTTTGGAGATCGCCCCAAGGAACTTGACCTGAGCCACCGACAGATCTTGAGCCTCATCGACTACTACGTGTGTGTAGCCAAGCGGCTGCCCTGCCTCCTCCCCGCTCTGCACGCGAGCGAAGACTTGCGACCAGGTCATCACTGCACGCTGCTCCAAGCGCTCACGCACAAACTCGAACACGCTCCATGCGGCATCGCGCTGTTGGGGGCCAAGTCTGGTTCGCCTCCCGATGCGGGGAACGACTGCGTAGGCACCGGCCTCCGTAACATTCCACGCATCGACAACTTCATCCCATTCCTCGAACAGGAACTCAGGCGTTAGACCTGCGCCCAGCCCCGCCTTGATAGCATCCGCGATAGCCGCACGTATGTGAGAGGATTTCGCGATGCTCGGCTGGCCGAAGTACTTCGTGTGCAAATCATAGACGGCCTGATCGAGGGTGCGAACCTGCACTTTCTCTCGCAAGGACGGCTCAGCTTCAGTCAAGATCTCAAACTTACGTCCAAGCGAGACGGCCAGAGGCTTGGAAAAAGTCGTCAGCAAGACACGCGCATCGGCCTGCTCACGGGCAATGTGCACCGCGCGATGCAAGGCAACGATCGTCTTGCCAGTCCCCGCTGAGCCGGTAACACGTGCCGGACCGGACCAGTCACGCTCTGCCAGACTGCGCTGGGCGGGGTGTAGAAACACCGCCCACTTTTCGAACGGCTGGTCGAGAGCCGCCTGTAGCTCTTCCACGTTCTCCAGAACGCGAAAACGCCGTTGGGCATCGGGGTGTGTATAGGGGTCGGATCCAGGCGCAGCCTGCACTGCGACATGATCTTCGAGCCGTCCACCGGTAAGGAAATCCAGAAGGGCTTCCGCAGCCTCGTCGGGAAGACTGTCGAAAAGCCCATCGACACTGGCTTCCGGAGCCTGCTGCACGGGCTCAAGCCAATCACGCGGCACGCCGACGTCCAATAACTGGTCGTCACTGAGGCCAGCAAAGGGCTTTGGCGCCGGGAGCGGCTGGCCATGATCACCTTCAACGATACGGTCAGTGTAGATCAGGCGTTCTTCGACGCGCTCGACCAGTTCAACGATCTGCATCGCGCCCGTGCGCTCATGTTGAACCAGCTTGCGCCGTTCCGCCCAGCGATAAGCCTCATCGTGATGACCGACGTAGACCAGCAAGGTGTGGTCCCCATCCTTATGCAGTACGATGCGCAGATCCTGACTGACACGCGCTGTCCAAAGCCCCTGAGTTTTCTCGACACGATGGAGCTGGATACCGTTGCCCTTGGGATCGAAGAGTAAGTCAGTGGCGGTAAGCTTGACCTGCTTTTGCTCCTGCGGCGCCAGTTTCCCCAGCGCATCGGTGAACGTGGAAGACCAGAGCAGGTTCACAATTTAGAACTCCCCACTCACATAAAGTGTAACACTAGACCTGCTTTCGACTTTGGCCTGCATATCAAGACGCAGAACCTTTAAATCTGCCATGACCTTAGCAGACATACGCAAGTCACGATCCAATGTAACGCTCAGGTCAAATGTCTTCCTGCCGTAATGCAGTCGGCTTTCGACGAGCGCTTCCCATGAAGGCTCGCGCTCAAGCCAAACGAGATCTTGAGGAAGGGTGGGCTCGCCACCGGCTGAAGTTCCGCTGCGCTCGAAGCGCCGAGCTCTGGCTCGGCGACTTTCTGCTTCAAAAGCAGCCTTAGCACCTCGATTAAAGAATTTCCTTTCCTGCCCGTCAATACTCACATCGAATGACGACGAATATTCGGATTGGAAAGATATACTATACCTAGTGGCACCAAGAGCGTTCAAAACCCTCTCAAGCTCACTCAACTTATGGTCGACCATATCATCATTGTATGTATCTACAGAATAATACATATTATCACACAAAGGGTTTACTGCATAAGCCCTTCCAACTTCAGCAGACCCGCTCAAGAATTTAAATAAATTCGCCTCTCTTAGTGGAAGAAGGTGAACAGTCCCTCCCGCATTGCTCACACCTTTAGAATAAGAATAATTAGCCTTCTGCACAATTCTATCCAAAGCAAACTTACCGGCAACTCTAACTAATGGACCTCCGGGCAATATCAAAGGAATTGCCTCTACAATAATTTCTCCATATTTAAGCTTATTTGTAAAACCGACTCTCCGGTCATACTCCTGATCTGAGAGCACTGCGATGTACCTTCTCTCAGAGAAGGGTATACTTGTAACTGATCGAACCAGATCAACCATATTTGCGGCCCCGTTATAAATTGCAGCTTGTGGAGATCAAACCTCCACCACCTTCATCACTTCATCCCCAAGGTGGTTCACCACCTTCACCGCTACGCGCCCGTCGATCGGCCTTGGGAACGGACGGGAGCGGGTGCGCTTGAGGCTTTCCCAGGCTTCGGCGTCGATCTCGGCCTTGAGGGTGGTTTTCAGGGCCTTGTAGGGATCGTTGGCGCCGGGGAAGTAGGCGTGGCGCACGAAGAAGCTTTCGTAGTTGTAGTCGGTGTCGATGAACCACACCGCAATTTCGTCGGCATTGCTGCTCTTGATCTCACCGCCCTTGTACATGTCGATGCCGGCCACTTCGATGGAAACCATGCCATCGGCCTCGTCATGAACCTGGATGTCGGGCTCGCCGAAGACGGTGAAGAGGTTGCCTGCGCCGGTGTTGGCAAGGTCGGGCATATGCAAGTCGGGGTTGATGCGGGCCTGCAGCACGGTGAGCGCGCCCATGCGGTCGAACTCGCTGGCGTGGGCATCGAAGTTGAAGGCAGCCGCCACCAGAAGGTCGAAGCCCGCCTCCATCGCCTCGCGCGCAGCAGCGGTGAGATCGGCGCGCGAGACGGTACCGTACTCGGGGCCGACGAGGATAGCGGCGCGGCGTTCGGGGGTATCCTCGGCATCAGAAGACTGGCGCACGCGGCCTTCCGCGCTGATGTAACGGCCCGGCCAACCCTTGGTGGCGGTGAAGACGAGTCGATCCGCCTTGTGCGCTTGCTGGACGCCGGACTTCTTCAGGTTGTCGAGCACCATGGAGACGAAGTCCGCCGCCTCGCCCCCACCCACTTCGCCCGCTTGGCGACGCCCTTCGGCAGCCTCCAGTTCATCGAACAGGCTGTCGTCCACATCGACGGCGGGGACGCGGTGAGGCGAGAGGCTTTCGACCGTGAACGGCCCGGCCACGCGCACGCGGCCCTTGTCCTCATAGGGCTGGTCGTAGAGGTATTCAGTATCGGCCTTGGCCGCGATCGATGCGTCGATTTCCTGCTGGCGGGCGATGCGCTGCGCCCACCAGGCCTTGTGCGCCGACAGGGCGCTGTCGGGCCAATCCCTGCCTGCCTCGCGCGGGATTTCCCATTCCTGCCATTCCATGCCGAGCGCAGAATTGAGCTGAACGCGGAGGTCTTCGAGCGTCGGCTGGAATTGCTCCCAGATCGTGTCGATCTCGGCGTTGTTGGCGATGGACTTCAAGGTGATATGCGGCACACGCTTGTAGACGAAGCCCTGACGGATGCGGCCATGCGTTGCCGCCATCGAAGGCGGCGTGCGGGTGACTTCGGCTTCCTTGAGTTGCCCGTCCTTGCTGTCGGCCAGCAGATACCAGGGATAGCGCGCACCCATCAGCCGCGCCCGTGCGAGCGTCAGCGCAACGCGTGAGGTGTCCATGGTGATCCAACGCCGCCCCCACTGCTCGGCAACATAGGCGGTGGTGCCCGATCCGCAGGTGGGATCGAGCACGAGGTCGCCTGGGTCGGTGGTCATCAAGATGCAGCGTTGAATGACTTTTGGTAACGTCTGCACGACGTATATTTTGTCGCCCGGTCGCCCAGCGATTTGAGTGTCCGTCCATGTACTTGACATCGCAACCTGTAAGCTATCTTCAAAGTACCTAAGGTACCCAAGCGACCCAGAACGCCCCACGATGCGGCCAGCACGAATAAGGCGTGCCATCCGATCTTTATCGGTTTTCCAATAACCACTAGGATAAAACGACCTTCCCGCCAGTTTTACTTCATATTTTGTACCTGGAGACTGGCTGGTTACAGTATCAAGGCGGAAAACCCGCCCATGATCCGGCAACTCATTCGATAAAACTTCGTCGTCGCTCAAACGACGAACCTCACCATTCTCGAAAATAATCGAACGGTACTCACCCCCACCAGGGCCGGTCAGAGTTTTTGTGATACCGGGTGCGCGGTACTTCAATGCAGCCAAATTTTTAGAGTACCAGAGTATATAATCACTTGTATTTGCAAGCGCATTCGTCGTCGCACTTGACGTCTTGGCGAATGAAATCATGCTAACGCAGTTCTCATCTCCAAATACTTCATCTAATAATGCTCGCACACGATGAACGTTCTCGTCCCCAATCTGTACGAATACCGAGCCGCTTTCGGTCAACAGGTCGCGGGCCACGGTCAGGCGGTCGCGCAAGTAGGTGAGGTAGGAGTGGATGCCATCGCGCCAGGTGTCGCGGAAGGCCTTCACCTGCTCTGGCTCGCGGCTGAAATGGTCAGCCTTGCCGTCCTTCACGTCGCGGCTCGTGGTGGACCACTGGAAGTTGGAGTTGAACTTGATGCCATAGGGCGGGTCGAAATAGATGCACTGCACCTGCCCCTTCAGACCTTCGCGCTCGGCCAGGCTTGCCATCACCTTCAGGCCATCGCCCAGGATCATTCGGTTCGACCAGTGCTGGTCATGTGCGTAGAACTCAGTCTTCGCCTCCGGGGCCACGCCATTGAAATCGGAGAACAGGTCCGCCATTGGCTCCGGCTCGGCCCGCCGCTTCGCCGCGCGCTTCAGATCCTCGACCAGCGCCTTGGGGTGGATCTTCTCCTGAATGTAAAGCGGAGGCGCCTCGACCACGAGGTCCGACCAGTCCGCCATGTCCTTGCCCCGCCACACCAACTGCGGATCAAGATCAGGATTGCGCCGCTCGTAAGCCGCCCGAATTGGCGTCTTCACATCAGGCGGCACAAACGCCTCCAGCTCCGCCGTAGGCGCATTCTTCCGACTCGCCTCATCATGCGTGAGCGTTTCAACGGTAAGGGGTTTCTTGGGGGCACGAGCCATCAGGCAGGATCCTTGACTTTTTCACGACCGATCCACGCGAGAGGTGAAAGATCGAACTCTGCTTTAAACTTTGAAAGGTCGAAGATCTCGACTGTCGGCTTTTCGAGTGCGGTCGTGACAATCGCAAATCGCCACTGCGAGTTCTCAAGAAATCGCTTCTCGTTCTCCGAAAGGAAGAAACGCCTGGAGCGCCCCGCCGTACCCTTGACCTCGACGCGAAGTACCTGACCCGTTTCCCTGTGGGTGGCCTTGAGATCGTACCCGCGGTTCAAATGTTCATGGCTTTTGACCTTGAAGCCTTCAGCTTTGAGCGTCTTTATAACAGCCTTGATCGCGGCCTTCTCAACCTCGGCTCGGAACGCGGCAGTTCCAAGATCAAGAAGCGGGTCCACCTTACGCAGGTCGACGCCAGGCTCCGGGTTCTGAATAGCGACGGATCTGAGAGCTCGGACCCGCTTCAAAAGTTCATTGCGAACTTCGGCCTTATCGGCAGTTCGCTCAATACCGGGGCCAGACAGATATGAAAATCTGGCAGAGCCAATCGTCTTGTGGGAATATCCTTCAAGGCGATACTCGGGCGGCACGAGGTAAGCCGACTTGGCGGTGATCGAGTAAACAGGAGCCTCATCCGCCTTATCATCGCCGAACATCGGCTCTGGCAAGGCGACATCGTCGCGAGCACGGCTCTCACCCAAAGTGGCGCCCTCATACCAGCCGACGACATACATGCCGCCGAGTTCAGGATGGCGCGCTATGAAGATCACCAACCAGTCGTCTGGCTTTTCACTCGATGGTGTGCTGCCAGACATGCTGCCAGTATAGCCGCAGTACGTACCATCCCCGTTCGGCAGGAAGTTGAACATCTCCGCACGTCGCTGCTGCGGATAGTCAAAGTTGCCACGCACTAGATCGCCTTGATAGCAGTCTGCCCAGCCAATTTTGATCCATAATACGCGTTTCATGCTGCGGCTTCTCCAACCAGTTCATCCAGCCAAGCTTCGACCTTAGCTGCAAATTCCGTCTTGATGGTCCAGACATCGGTGAACTCGGCAAAGGCCCAGCGCCCCTGCGTGCCGAGGTTGTTCACACCCGGGATCCACAGGGTGCGCATGGTCTCGGCCTTGTCCTTGTCATCCTCGTCGCGCTCCCCCTTGATCTCGACAATGAGGTTGAGGGGATCGTCCTCGCCTCGGCCATCGTCGAGCCGGATGATAAAATCAGGTCGGTAGCGACGCGCTTCTCCGCCAGCGGTGTAGGGCACCTCGAAGCCGAGGTTGTGGTTCTTCACCCAAGCCAGAACGCGCGGGTGCTGATCGGCAACACGGCAGAACTCGGCCTCCCAATCGCTGTCGATCACCGCGTAATTGATGTGGCACCGTTCGCCCGTCTCGTAACGATCCTGGCTAGTCATGAAGCTCACGCTGCGGGTGGAGCCTTCCCGGTTGTAGGGATCGAGTATCGCCAGCACGCGACCGCCGCCTTCGGCGCCGCGCGTAATTGCGTTCATGATACGATCTGCAACCCGGTCAGCGATCGCATAATAGAGGATCTGCGCCGGGCGGGTGTTGCCCTTGCAGACAAGGTGCTCGTTCATCCACTTACGCACGATGGTACGCATCTGCATGACGAGGCCCGCGTTAATCGGCTGCAACGCTTCGGTAAGGCGCCGTTTGACGATCATTTCGGCCATACGGAAAACGATGGAAGACTGACGAATTTCACCTAGGTGGTCGAGCGTCAGCTCGGCCTGCTCCCCGACGATGCCCGAGTTCACGGTTTCCGTCGCCCCAACAAGTTCTGGTGTCAGTTCCAGTGCGGAGTCAGCCGTAAACTCGGCACGAATGACATCTTGCGGCATTTCCGTGCGGTAGCCATCGACCCGTGGAAAGCGAATTTCCGACGTGTCGCGATCCGGGATAAGGGCATGGACCCGCTCCATGTCAGGCGGGGTTCGGATCGGGGCGACGACCGGCTGGGCCGTGAAGTCGAATGGGATGCCAAGAACATCGGCGTATTCAACGCCGAAACGTCCATCCTCCTGCAACTGATAGGACTGCCTGCGCAGAGCACGCCCCATCACCTGCTCGCACAGGAGCTGCGTGCCGAAGGCGCGCACACCAAGGACATGAGTGACGGTGTTCGCGTCCCAGCCCTCGGTCAGCATCGAGACGGAAACGACGCATCGGATACCCTCGCCCAGTTGCCCCTTGCGGCCCACGGTGTTGAGCACCTCGCGCAGGATGGTGCTGTCGTCGATCTTCTCGGCAGCAACGCGATCGCCCGTGCGCTGGACCAGTTCCTGCTTGAAGCGGTCGATCTCATCAGCAGCGGCAGCTCGAAAATCCGACGAGATCGCCTCGCCCGACTCCAGTTGCATCGAGTCGATTAGCAAGGTCCGCATACGTGGAAGAGCGACGCCATCCGGATCGAAGTTGCGAAACAACTTGCACTTGCCCGCCATCAGCGTCCTGGCGCCGTTCTCATCCTCCAGTTCGTAACCGCTGATGTAATCGTGAACGAGCTTGGATGTCGCGGTGTTGTTGCACACCACGATGAAGACGGGGTCGACGCCAATGCCTGCCTCACGCCAGGCGGTATGCGTTTTCTCATAGTGGCCGTAGAGCGCGTCAATGGCCGTCAGTAGCTCGTTGGGCAGCTTCTGCGGATCATCGAAGCCGGACTTGCCGCGCCCCTTTTTCGGGAGCTTCTTGCCGATGTGTTCCCACAAGTTGCGGAACATCGGCGTCTCGCCTCCGGGCACGTTGTCCATGATGGGAACGCGTGGGAGCTTGACGATGCCGCATTCGATCGCGTCCATCAGCGAGAAGTCGCTCATGACCCAACCGAACAGCGAACCCTCGCGATAGCCCGACCCCTTGAGGAAGAAGGGTGTCGCCGAAAGATCGTAGACCATATTGAGGCCCAACTCTCGCTTAACCGCCTCCAGACCTGAAATCCAAAGCCGTGCAGCTTCGTTGTTTTCCTTCGCTTCGGCACGATCTTCGCCCTTGAGTGCCTTCTCCTCGTCAGGCGTGAGCGGTCGTTCGCGATAACAGTGGTGGGCCTCATCGTTCAGAACGACGATGTTCTTCATGCCCATCAACTCGCCAGCGACCCGGCGGATCATGGCACCGTCGCTCTCCGGCTTCGGCTCGGTGCGAAGTGCCGAACGCTGCACCTTGTTTAGCGAAACCTCATCCTTCTTCTTGAAGGCGTGGTAGTTGGTGATGACGATCTTGGCCTTGCCGAGATCTGGCAGCATGTCCTCGGGCACGATCTCACGGCTCTTGTAGTAGCTCTCCGGATCGTTCGGCTGCAGGACCCGCAAGCGGTCCTTGATCGTGATGCCTGGTGCGACCACCAGGAAACCGCGCGTAAATCGCTTCGCATTAGGATGACGGACGGCATTCACGGTGTGCCAAGCAATCAACATCGCCATGACGGTCGTCTTGCCGGCGCCCGTCGCAAGCTTGAGCGCAAGGCGCATCAGATCCGGGTTCGAAGCTGCGTTCGCTGCCTCAAGGTGAGACCAGAAACGACGCCCTTGTTGCGATGACTTCGGCGCGACTTCCGTCAACCAGATCACAGTCTCCACTGCTTCGACTTGGCAGAAGAAGGGTTTCTGGTTGACGAAATCATGAGTACGCCAATGGCGGAGTAACCGGGCTGTAGAAGGCGTCACCTGCCACTGGCTCTCTGGAAGGTTACGCCAGCTTTCCACGGCCGAGCGTATGCCATTTATGACTTCAGTCGGATTGTACTCCTGCCCCATCTCATCTGCCAGCAGTTCCCCCTGCTGCGCAGCCTTTCCTCGGACCTTCTTGGCCTTTGGAATTGGCGAGACCAAAGCGCTCTTGCGCCTGTGGCTGACGATCTCGGTAGTCGGCTGTCCGTTCTCATCAAGATCCCAGTGGCGCGACGGCTCCTCATAGGGCGAGTTCAGGATAGGTGATTGAAAAAACGTGTCAGCCATCAAAATGCTCATCCCGCCTCGTGCCGTGTCGCATCAGGCAAGCTACACGGCCACCTCCATATTCGTCCCTCGGGACGTCTGCACCAAGCATATCCTGATCAGTGGGGAAGCCCCCTTCGCACTCCTACAAGTACTTAGAAAAATCGGAAAAGTCGAACACATTCAAGGCAGAAGTAGCCTTACTCAAGGCAATCGCGGCCTCTAACTATGCGAACCCAAATCGCCCTCGAACGCAGCCTCTGATGACCGTGATGAGCTGGCATCGAAGTAGCCCGCCTGGCAAACTCGGATCATCCTCCACCCAAAAATGGCAAAAATTTTTTCGCGACAAATGAGGGGCCATCGCGTGCGCCCCGAGCCCTGGCGTTCATAAAGGGTGCCACCCTTCTAACAGACCAAGCTGGCGGTAAACTCGCGTCTGCGCTGAGATCCAATTCGATCTCGATGATGAAAGCGTACAAGGCCAACCGAAGCCTACTGCCTTCGCCTTCATGAGTGGACTGCTAGATGCAGAGGGCTTCGGTTTAGGCAATGGGAAGGGGGTGACCACTACCAGACCCAGCGATCTCTCCTAGGCCATGCAACTCCCTAATCGAGGCCTTTCTCCGCAATGGGAAATCATTGATCGCCGGGGCCACACCGCCTCCACGGTGGATGCCCCTGGATGCGAAATCGTAGCGCCAAGACCGGCGTTACGACTGTTCAACCGTAGCATTAACAACGCATCCGAAGCGCGGCGACATGATACCATCGATGCCGCGACCCAGATCCCAGATCACCCGGCTTCCATCCGCGAACGTGGCGGTGACTCTGCGATCGTGCAGATCGCCAGTCCCTCTGCGAGATCTCGGGGCATGATGGAAGTTGGTGTTTGGCAGCTTGGCGGCCACTTTCCTCTCGATGTCGCCACACTGTTCCTCATTGCTTTCATAGCTGTCTCGCAAGGAGTCAGCATCGAAGCTGACGACATGCACTTTCCCAATCGAGTCCGCAGCTTTGTCAAAGCGCGCAATGAAATCAACCAGCCTGCGGCGAGCATCTTCCTGAGCGCAACAATAGGGATCTATGATCTGCAGCACCTGTATGCCTCCTGGCGCGGGAAGGCATGAAGCCCAACCACAAGAAGCTGCTGCGCATCTACCGCGAGGAAGGGTTGCGGGTGCGCCGCCGTGGCGGGCGCAAACGGGCGCTGGGAACGCGCAGACCAATGGTGCTGCCGGATGGGCTGAACCAGCGGTGGTCGCTCGACTTCGTCTCCGACAGCCTGATCTGCGGTCGGCGCTTCCGCATCCTGTGCGTGGTCGATGACTTCTCGCGGGAATGCCTGGCGCTGGTGGCTGATACATCGCTGTCAGGCGCACGGGTGGCCCGGGAACTGACCAGCCTGATCGGGATGCGCGGCAAGCCGCACACGGTAGTCAGCGACAATGGCACCGAACTGACCTCGTCGGCCATCCTTCGCTGGTCGCAGGAGCGGCATGTCGAGTGGCATTACATCGCGCCGGGCAAGCCGATGCAGAACGGCTTCGTGGAGAGCTTCAATGGCCGTCTGCGCGACGAATGCCTCAACGAGACCCTGTTCACCTCACTGGCCCATGCCCGGTTCGTGCTGGCTGCCTGGCAGCACAACTACAACACGGTCAGACCACACTCGAAACTGGGCGGGAAGACCCCCGCCGAGATCGCCAGCGAACGTGTCTGGGGGCATGCCCCCAGACACGTTGCCATCCCATCAAACATCAATCATGAAGGAGCGAGACTCTACCTCTGAATGGTAACAATCTGGGGAGCACGTCACTCGTTATCGAACCGAAGGCGAGCCAACCGCAGGCACCATAGCCTCGGTCAGGTCTGCCCTCACACGTCTCGCCCTTAAATCGAACGGGACCTCTGCGCACCAGCCACGTTTGCGGTGGCAGTCGGTGCCATCTGGCGGCAAGATGGAAATTTATCGGCGACTTGGCAGGCGCTGGCTTGAGCCAGGCGAACAGGAAACATCACGCATAGGCAAAGCTGAAGGAAAGGCCCCCGCGTGCTCTACCATGCAGGACTATTGGATCCGGACGGAAGTCAGAGCCGCTGCCGCGAGTGGATCGCGCGTCGCGGTTGGAATACACCAGAGTTTCCCGACGACGTGCGTGAAGACTTGGCGATCTGGCTTGCCATGCCTGGCTTCCATATACAGTATCATGTCCGCAACCTCCGCAGCAGCTGGAGCACGATTGTCGCGGCGCGACGATACCTGGCAGACTTCGAGAACCTGGCCGACATGGTCACCGCGAACTGGATGAGCGCGACGCGTGATGACGCGATCAGGCTATCGAAGCTTCGCCCCGGTGGGCAGTCGAGTCCAATCCCGCTCCTATGCCAGCTCAAAATCCTTGATGATCTGAAGGTTGGCCATACGAAAGCCAGTCTGGCGCGGACATACGCCTGCTCGAGCCGATCAATCTGGACGATCCAGAACCAAGGCCTGCAATGGACAGGAGAATTGCCCCTCGGCTTTCGACTGCTCGTTACGCAGCGCTAATCCACCGGATTTTTCTCCGCATCGAGTATCAGGTTACCTGGTCTGGAAATTCAAGCTCGCCATAAAGATACTTACGAACACGAGCGGAATGGCGCCGATTTCAGCGCAGTAGAGGGCTTGTCCATGGCCAGGCGACAATGACACATCGTGCTCTCTTAGACGCCCTCTGCGGCCTCGTGAGTCCAAATTAGAGCAGAACCAGCGGGCGATTTGCCAGTGGGGTTCCGGCTGCTGGCGGCGATGAATTAATATTAGATCTAACGGGGACCCATTCCCTCTAAAGGAAAACTTTTTTTCCTCTATAACCTACTTTTAGACCAAAAAAAGTTTTGCCTATGGGGGATTGGGGTTTCAGAAAATCTAATATTAATTCCCCCTACCTTTTTTGGGGTTTAGCCTAGCTAGACGCCTCCGACTCGCTTGCAGCCCCCGAGCGACACTGGCACCTAAGGGGCATGAACACCGAACATTCAACGTCAACCAACAAGGCATCCTGGCGGTAGTTACCACCTGCCCCTGCACATCTATGGCTTCGAGGCGCTGCTACGCTCCGGCGACGCAATAGAGCCCCCCCCCCGACGAAGGGCCGAGCACTTTCGACATCGTCCACGGGAGCGCTGCGCAGTGGGCCGACACCTGCACCTTCAGCTAAGTTATGCCCCCGGTGGCAACGCCGATCATTCAGATTAATCCTGTTAGAAAAAATTCCCGAGGAGCAGCTCACGCGCCTTGCGCCAAGACTCGCAGGCTCCCATAATCACCGACGGCCCGACCAGAGGCGGCAACCTCCAGCCGGGCCTGACCATCAACCGTCTTAATCGGAGACGACTCAATGGCTGACACGCCGACTAGCAGCGTGGCCCTGGCTTGGGCCAGTGCCGCTTCCACTATCGACACGCTTCTTCAACAGCTTGATAGCGCGCCGGATAACGACCGAGAGCTTCAAGACCGCCTGGCTGCGGCCGAAGACGCTCTGGTCGATCTTCCTGCGCCGAACATTGCGGGCGTCCTTCGCAAGCTCGAATTACTCTGGGAACAGCAGTTGCATGGACAGGATCGAACCTCGGTCCAGAAGTTGACGATCCTCGACGATCTGCAGCGTCTCGCAACAGCCTGACCACACCCACACGAAAATCGCCGACCTCTCGGCCGTGGCGCACCATGCGCCGCTTGCCATGCCACGCGCGCTGGAAGGACACGAACATGAAGCTTCCCCACTACCTCACCTACGAACTCGTTCGCCGTCTGAACCGAGATGCCCCGGCACGGGAAACTCGAGCCCTCTTGAAGGCTCTGGACCTGTCACTCGACGAACCCAGCCCCAAACCTGACTTCGATGACATGCTAGAAGGATACGACGGGGCCTGCCAGACCGGTTCGTTCATCCTTGAAGGCACACTGGACTTCATCGGCCACAAGGTACCGATGCATTTCCGCATCCGCTACGCCAGACCGAACGACGACAAGCACCCCTGGGATATGATCAAGGGTCCAACGATGGATGTAGACGCCCTCACTTGGCAGCAGGACGCCCCGGCATGGACGCATGTCGGCGCAGACGTGCTGAGCGACGCCATGATCGAGGACATCTGGCCAGCGATCTCGCTACATGCAAGCCAGCAAGAAGTTCGCTGAACTTTCTTCGGGTTAGTCTAGGCTGAACCCCGACACAGTGTTTGCCCACGCTCATTCGCGTGCATATAGGAACAGCTTCCACCAACAAATGGAGGCAAATCTTGGAAAAAATTCAGTACTACACGGTCAATCAGACCTGCTCGATACTGCGAGTAGGCCGCACGAAGCTATACGAACTGATGAATACAGGCGAACTTCGTTTTATCATCATTGGCAGCGTACGCCGCATTTCCCACTCTGCACTTCTGCGCTTTCAGGAAGAGAACCTCGCTGCAGCCTGAAGGCGCAACACTTCGATCTCGCTCTAATTCTCATTCTCCAAATCGTTGATCTCGCTGCCACGGCGAGGTGGAAATGGCGCCCCTGCGGCGCCAGCCACTTCGACCGTCCCCTCGCAGCACCGCCCTTTCCCTGATGTTTCATGCCAGGCAGGACAACGATGCCCCTTACCAACACGACAATCAAAAACGCGCGCCCACGTACGAAAGACTGGAAACTATTCGATGAGAAAGGCCTATACCTTCTCGTCAAAACCACAGGAGCCAAGCTTTGGCGTATGAAGTTTCGCCACCATGGCGTCGAACGCAAACTGAGTTTCGGCCCGTGGCCAGACGTCTCGCTCAAAAAAGCGCGCGAGTTACGCGATGAGGCCCGTGCCACGCTGCAGGATGGCCTCGACCCCTCCCGCGAGCGAAAGAAGGCGAAGTCCGCAGCACGACGCGAAGCCAGACATACGTTTGCTGTTCTCGCTGACGAATTTCTGGACAAACGCCAGGCTGATGGCTTGGCAGACACCACCATCAGCAAGAAGAACTGGCTGCTCAATCACCTGAAATCGGCGATCGGCAGCGCCCCAGTTAATGACATCTCTGTTCCCGAACTCCTCACAGCAATCCAGCAGGTAGAGGCGAAGGACAAGCGAGAGACTGCCAGACGACTAAGATCGATAGCAGGTGAGGTCTTCAGCTATGCCATTGCCACCGGCCGCGCCCAAACCAATCCGGCCACGCAGCTCCGAGGCGCACTTCGAACACCTCAGGTCACGCACATCCCGGCAATTATCGACGTGGGCCAAGTCGCGGATCTAATGCGCGCCATCGACCGTTGCACAGGCTACCCTTCAACGCTTGCAGCCTTGCGCATCTCCCCGCACCTGTTTCAGCGCCCAGGGGAAATCAGACAGATGAGATGGGCTGACCTGAAATTGGATGACGCCCAGTGGGTTCCACGAATTGATGATCTGAAAATGCGCAAGCCCCATCAGGTCCCACTCTCAACCCAGGCCCTTGCCATCATCGAGGAGATGGCCGCCCTGCGAAACGGTCCATATGTCTTTCCGGCGTTTAACTCGGGGGAACGCCCGATTTCCGAGAACACGCTGAACGGCGCCCTCAAGCGCCTCGGGTACGGAGGCAAGATGACGGCCCATGGCTTCCGCACGATGGCAAGTTCATTGCTCAACGAAAGCGGAAAGTGGAACCCGGACGCAATCGAGCGTGCCTTGTCACATAAGGTCGGCAACACCGTCAGCGCGACCTACAACCGAACGCTCTACTGGAAGGAGCGCGTTGAGATGATGCAGTGGTGGAGCGACTGGCTCGACGATCTGAAGGCTGGGAAGGTCTGATCAGAGGCCCCCGAGCGAGGCCCCCAAAAGGCCCCCATGTGGCCGCGACTGGGGGCCTTTACTGGCGAACAGACACGGACACCATATAAGCAAAAAGCCCCGGTTTCCCGGGACTTTTTAGCTACTTACGATCACCTGCGGAAAGGTGAATGGTGCCCAGAAGAGGACTCGAACCTCCACGCCGTTACCAGCGCCGCCACCTGAAGACGGTGCGTCTACCAATTCCGCCATCTGGGCACGGAGGCGAGGGGACCAAGTTGCCGTCCTCGCCGGGTAGGAGGGCGCCTCTAAGGGGCGGTGCGATTCGTGTCAACAGGGGTTTGAAAGGAAAATGCATTTTTTGTATCCTCCCGCTTCGAACCTGCCGGATTTGTGCGGCTTTGCAGGACCTTTGCGAGGTGCACTTTCCTGCAAGCCGCGGAAACAACTGGCCGGTTGCCGAGTTCCCGTGCTTGTGGCAGGGGCTTTGGCGATGTGCTGCAAAGCGGGACTCGTCGCTCCGCCCGGCACCAAGGCCTTGAGGATAGAACGCAGATGAGCATGAGCCCCACCGATACGCTTTACGGCAAGATCGTCACCATCCTTGGCGGCAGCGGCTTTGTCGGCAAGCATCTCGCGCAGGAACTGCTGGAGCGCGGCGCACGCGTGCGCATCGCCAGCCGCCACCCCGAAAAGGCCTTCTCGATCAAGGCGCTGGGTGATCTGGGCACGGTCCAGTTCGCGCGCTGCGACGTCACCAAGCCGGACTCGCTTGCCGCCGTCCTCACCGGCTCGGATGCCGTGGTGAACCTGGTCGGCGCCTTCAAGGGCAAGCTCGACGACATCCAGGGTGAAGGCGTGGGGGCCATCGCCGCGGCCGCCAAGGCTGCAGGCGCGGCGTCCTTCGTCCACGTCTCGGCGATTGGCGCCGACGCGGGCTCGGATGTTGCCTATGCGCGCACCAAGGCCGAAGGCGAAGCCGCGGCCCTCGCCGCCTTCCCCGAGGCAACCATCGTGCGCCCGGCGGTGATCTTCGCCCCCGACGACCAGTTCGTGATGATGTTCGGGCGCATGATGAGCTCGATGCCGGTGCTCCCGATCTTCGCCCCCGAAGCCAAGCTGCAGCCGGTCTTCGTCGACGACGTCGCGGCCGCCATTGCCAATGCCGCGGGCGACCCGTTCGCGTTTGGCGGCAAGACCTTCGAGCTGGCCGGCCCCGAAGTCGTCACCATGCGCGGCCTCAACGCCCGCATCGCCCGCGCCGAGAACCGCGAGCCCAGCTTCATCGAGCTTTCGGATGGCCTGGGCGGTCTCATCGCGGCCCTGCCCTTCACGCCGATCAGCACCGACCAGTACAAGCTGCTCAAGGCGGGCAGCGTGGCCAGCGGCGCGGCGCCGGGGCTTGAGGACCTGGGCGTCACGCCCCGCCCGATGGGCCTCTTCCTCGAGCGCTGGATGACACAGTTCCGCAAGCACGGCCGCTTCGGCGCCAAGCACCCCAGCGCGGCCTGAACAGCCTAATTTAAAAAAGATAGTTCCGAGGGCCATCGCCCTCGGGCTCCCCGAACGGGCGACCTCACGTTTCTCAGCCATGCTGGCGCGCGGAACGTGAGGTCGCCCGTTTTGGGGTCAAGGGGTGATGACCCCTTGGTAAATTCACCTTCTTCTGCCGTTTCCTTTCGGAACGCGCGCCACCTCTCAGATGTCGACTTCGCCATAGTGGCTGGGCGGCTGGATCACTTCCATGCGCTCGCTCAGCAGCGGCCGGAAGCTCGGGCGCGACTTCATCACCAGATACCAGCCGCGCGCCTGTTCGTGGCTCGACCAGTCGAGGCCACCGAGGTAATCGGCGACCGAGATCTGCGCGGCCGCGGCAAGGTCGGCCAGCGTCATGGTGGAGCCCGCCAGCCACGGGCGGTTGTCGATCAGGTAATCGATGTAGTCGAGATAGTCATGCGCGAGACGCATGGCATCGCGCAGCAGGCGGGCATCCGGCGACTGGCGCAGCACGAGGCGCTTCTTCATCTTCTCGTGCAGCAGGGGCGCTGTCACATCGAGGAAGAAATTCTCGTCGAACATCGCGATCAGGCGGCGGATCTCGGCGCGCTGCTGGCTGGTGCCGCTGATGAGCGCGCCGCGCTCCACCGTTTCCTCGAAGTATTCACAGATCGCACGGCTGTCGGCGAGGACGATGTTCTTGGCCGTCTCGTGCACCACCGGCGTGCGCCCGGCCGGGTTCATCTGGAACAGGCGATCCTCGCCCTCCCAGGGGCGCGTGGTCTGAAGTTCGTAGGCGATCCCCTTCTCGGCCATGAGCAGGCGAACCTTGCGGCTGAAGGGGCAGAGGGGAAACTGGAAGATGTGCCACATGATGGTGCAATCCTTGCCCGTCGCGCCGCGGGGCGTCCAGCCGGAAGGGGACGCGGCGCGCCGGGAATGGAGTGGATAACTCAGGCCGCGCGCGAAAGAAGGAAGATCGCGTGCTCGGCCAGGAAGTTGGCTGCGGCCGTGCGGCACGAGGTATCGCCCGAGAGGAACCAGTTGCCCTCGATGGTGATGCCCCGGTCCTTGAGCAGGGTACGAAAGTCCTGGATGGTGACGTGGTGGATGTTCGGCGTCTGGTACCACACCACCGGC
Source organism: Novosphingobium decolorationis (assembly GCF_018417475.1). Taxonomy (NCBI): domain Bacteria; kingdom Pseudomonadati; phylum Pseudomonadota; class Alphaproteobacteria; order Sphingomonadales; family Sphingomonadaceae; genus Novosphingobium; species Novosphingobium decolorationis. The sequence goes on along the minus strand of NZ_CP054856.1, from coordinate 3,806,089 downwards.
AGCATGCGGGTAATCGGCATGCGTCCACGCAGCAGAAGCGAAAGGCGTACGCGCCAGAAGGCGAAATTGGGGAAGCTGACGAAAGCCTTTTCGCCGATGCGCAGCAGTTCGTCGAGCACGAGGTCGGGGCGCATGGTCGTCTGCAGGGTCTGCGAGAGGATCGCGTAGTCGACCGACTTGTCCGGGTAGAACACGGTGTCCTGGTCCGCATCGCCCTGGATCACCGAGAGGCCGCGGGCGACGCAGGCCCCCACATTCGCCGGCGCAAGCTCCATGCCGCGCGTATCGCAGTGCTTTTCATCGCGCAGCGCGGCAAGCAGCGTGCCATCCCCGCACCCCACATCGAGCACGCTCGCACCGGTCGCGACATTTTCGGCGATGACGGCAAGGTCGGGGCGAAGCGCGGTCATGGCGTGTCTTCCAGCATCTGCTTCAGGGTGGGGGAAAGCCGCTCCATCAGGCGATCGGGACGGCTCGGTGCGGCAAAGCCGAGCGGGGCGTAGACCCCGTGCGCATCCCAGGTGGCGAGCGCGAAGCGGCGCACATCGGCGTACTCGGGATGGTCGAGGAACCAGGACACGAGCCTGCGTCCAAGCCCCTGCCCGCGCGCCTCCGCATCCACCCAGACATCGGCCAGCCAGGCGAAGCTGGCGCGGTCGCTGATGGCGCGGGCAAAGCCGACCTGCTGCCCATCCTCGGTGCGGTAGGCCCCGAGGCAATGCGATCCGGCGATCTGGCGCTCGACCTTTTCGCGCGCGATGCCCGGCGTCCAGTAGCTGGAGGCCAGCCAGCCGTGAATGCGCGCCACGTCGAGGCGCGATGGATCATCGCTCAGTTCGATCATCCCAGGAACCCGGCCACCACGCGGTCCAGTGCGGGGACATCGAGCAGAAAGGAGTCGTGCCCGTAGGGGGCCGAAAGTTCGACGAAGCTGACCGGCTTTCCGGCCGCGTTCAGGGCCTGCACCACGTTGCGCGAGGCGGACGTGGGATAGAGCCAGTCGGTATCGAAGCTGACAAGGCAGAAGCGCGCCCTGGAACGCCGGAATGCGTTGGCAAGGCGCCCGCCATGCTCCTCGGCGAGATCGAAGTAGTCCATCGCGCGGGTGATGTAGAGGTAGGAGTTCGCATCGAAGCGGTTGGAGAACGAGATGCCCTGGTAGCGCAGGTACGATTCGATCTGAAAATCCGCATCGAAGCCGAAGGTCTTTTCCGAGCGATCCTGGAGGCGGCGGCCGAACTTCTTGGTCAGCCCTTCCTCGGACAGATAGGTGATGTGCGCGGCCATGCGGGCGACGGCAAGGCCCTTCTCCGGGCTGTCCTCGAAGCCGTAGTAGTCGCCCTCGCGCCAGGAATTGTCGGCCATGATGGCCTGGCGCCCCAGCTCATGGAAGCCGATGTTCTGGGCCGAGTGGCGCGCCGTTGAGGCGAGGACAAGGACCGCGCGGGCGCGCTCGGGAAAGTTGGCGGCGAGCGAGAGCGTCTGCATGCCCCCCATCGATCCGCCGACGACCGCGTGGAGTGTGTCGATCCCCAGCGAATCGAGCAGCGCCACGTGGCCGCGCACCATGTCGCGGATGGTGATGACCGGAAAGCGCATGGCCCAGGGCTCGCCATCGGGCGCCAGGCTGGCCGGGCCGGTCGAGCCCATGCACGAGCCGATCACGTTGGCGCAGATGATGAAGTAGCGGTCGGTATCGATGGGCTTGCCCGGGCCCACCATGCGCACCCACCAGCCCGGCTTGCCGGTCAGGGGATGGTCCGAGACAACATGGTGATCGCCGGTCAGCGCGTGGCAGATCAGGATCGCGTTGTCCTTGGCCGCGTTCAGACAGCCGTGAGTCTCGTAGGCGATTTCCACGAGGGGCAGCGTCTGGCCGCTGTCGAGCGTGAGTGGCTCATCGAGTGTGAGCACCTGGGTGGGATCAATGGTGTGTGCTGTAGCCATGGAAACTTTGTTTGACAGGGCACCAGCTTCCCGGATTAGACACCCGCTGTCAAACTTTGCGTGCTGCGCCTGCGAAACCCCTGCAGGAAGCTGATTTTCTGCGGAAAATTATGGGTATTTGACAGGAAAACAGGTTCAGGCTGCGAACAAAGTTGAAACTTATCTCATCTTTCTCGCACCTGCACCGCGCACAGCACAGGGCTTGTCGAAATGACAGGTGCAATCGCGCCATGGCTGGGGTAAAGGCGCCCGCACTATGAGCGAAACCACGACGTCCAAGCCCGCCCCTGCCCCCAAGCCGTGGATCGAGGCGATCCATGCCTATGTCCCGGGCAAGTCGGCCGGAGCCGATGGCAGGCCGCTGATCAAGCTCTCGGCAAACGAGAACCCGCTGGGCACGAGCGAGGCCGCCCTCGCCGCCCGCCTACAGACGGTGCCGCCCTCGCTCTATCCCGATCCCGACAGCCGAGCGCTGCGCGAGGCGATTGCCGCGCGCCATGGCCTCGAGGCTGCGCGCGTCGTCATGGGTACCGGCTCGGACGAGATCCTGAACCTTGCCGCGCAAGGCTATGCCGGACCGGGCGATGAGGTCATCTACGTACGCTACGGCTTTGCGGTCTACGACATCGCGGCCCGGCGCTGCGGCGCGACGCCGGTTGTCGCGCCCGATGCGGACTACGGCACGGACGTCGATGCGCTCCTCGGCCTCGTCACCGAGAAGACCCGCGTGGTCTTCCTCGCCAATCCGAACAACCCGACCGGCTCGTACCTGCCCAAGGGCGAGATCGCACGCCTGCACGCCGCGCTTCCCTCCGACGTGCTGCTGGTGATCGACCAGGCCTATGGTGAATACGTCCCCGCCGAGGACGAGGATGGCGCCTTTGCGCTTGCCGCCACGCATGAGAACGTCCTTGTCACGCGCACCTTCTCCAAGATCTTCGGCCTTGCCGGCGAGCGCGTAGGCTGGGGCACCGGAGCACCTGCGATCATCGACACGTTGAACCGCATCCGCGGCCCCTTCAACGTCTCGGTCACCGCGCAGGCGAGCGCCCTCGCCGCGCTTGGCGACACCGCCTTCATCGAACGCAGCTACACGCACAACCTGGAGGAGCGCGCGCGCTTCGTGGGCAAGCTGGAGGCTCTGGGCAACCACGGCCTGCGCCCGCTGCCGAGCCAGGCCAACTTCGTCCTCGTCCTGTTCGAGGGCGCGCTCAGCGCCGAGGCGGCCTACAACGGCCTTGCCGAGCGCGGCTACATCGTGCGCTGGCTGCCGGGACAGGGCCTGCCCCAGGCGCTGCGCTTCACCATCGGCAAGCGCGTGGACATGGACGCCATGGCCGACGCGCTGGCCGAGATGGCGGAGGCTGCCGGATGACCTTTTCGCAGATCGCGATCATCGGGCTCGGCCTCCAGGGCGGCTCGATCGGCCTTGCCATCCAGGAATACCTGCCCGAAGCGCGCGTCACCGGCTATGACCTCGATCCCGCCACCCGCGCCCGCGCGGCCGAGCGCGGGCTGTGCCACACGGTATGCGAGAGCGCCGAGGAAGCGGTGGCCGAAGCCGAACTCGTCATCTTCTGCGTGCCTCCGGGCGCCATCGGCAAGGCCGCCAAGCCCTTGCGCGAAGCGATCCCGCCCGAATGCCTCGTCAGCGACGTGGGCTCGTCCAAGAAGCGCATTGCCGCCGATCTGGCGCAGGCTCTGCCCGATCACATCGTGATCCCCGCGCACCCCGTTGCGGGCACCGAGAATTCCGGGCCCGACGCCGGTTTCGCCTCGCTGTTCCAGGGCCGCTGGTGCATCGTCACCCCGCCCGAGCACACCGATCTCCTGAAGCTCAGCACGCTGGTGGAATTCTGGGAGACGCTGGGCGCCAACGTGGAACTGATGTCGCCCGAGCACCACGATCTCGTGCTCGCCGTCACCAGCCACCTGCCCCACCTCATTGCCTACACCATCGTGGGCACGGCCTCGGACCTGGAGGACGTGACGCAGAGCGAAGTCATCAAGTACTCGGCGGGTGGCTTCCGTGACTTCACGCGCATCGCTGCCTCGGACCCGACGATGTGGCGCGACGTCTTCCTGTCCAACAAGGAGGCGGTGCTGACCATGCTCCAGCGCTTCACCGAGGACCTGACCGCGCTCCAGCGCGCGATCCGGGTCGGCGATGGCGAGGCCCTGTTCGACCAGTTCACCCGCACCCGCGCCATCCGCCGCTCGATCATCGAGGAAGGCCAGGACGATTCGCGCCCCGACTTCGGACGCAGCGACCACGTGAAGAAGACGAAGAAAAGCTGACCGGCCGCGGAGCCATCGCGTCCCTCGCGCATTGAGCGGTCAGAGACCCGCTGCGGCGCGAGGGGCCCCATGGCAATTGCGATCGAGACCGAGCTTCACTACGCGCTCTCCGGCACGGCCGACATCCTCCTCCAGATCGAGGCGGCGATGATCCCCGAACAGCTGGTGCGCGCGCCCTACATCGAGCTTCCTCCCAGCGACCATTTCGCCCGCGTGCCGGGCCAGGCCAGCATCGGCGAGCGGATCTGGCTGCGCACCGACCAACCGCTCCACGTGCGCTACACCGCCGAGGTCGAGGTTCACCGCCTCGTCACCGAGATCGCGCCCCTGCCCGCAACGCCGCCGCATATGCTTCCCGGTGAGACGGTCGACTACCTCATGGCCTCGCGCTTCTGCCCGGCCGACACCTTCCAGGATTTCGTCGAGGAGACCTTTCCGGGCACGCAAGGCGGCGCGCGCGTCGCCGCCATCCGCGACTGGATCGCCGCGACGCTGTCCTACGAACCGGGCGCGAGCGATGCCCAGACGACGGCTGCCGACACATTCCACGCCGGCAAGGGCGTGTGCCGCGACTATGCGCACCTGATGATCGCGCTTACCCGCGCCAGCGCGATCCCGGCGCGCTTTGCGAGCGTCTACGGACCCGACGTCGATCCGCCCGACTTCCACGCGGTCGCCGAAGTCTTCCTCGACGGGTGCTGGCACCTGATTGATTGCACGGGGATGGCCAGGGCCAGTGAAATGGCCAAGATCGGCGTCGGGCGCGATGCGGCCGACGCCTCGTTCCTCACCAGTTACGGCCAGCTCGAGCTTGTCCGCCAGAGCGTGGCCGTACGCCGGATCACAGACGCGGCAGCGTAACCCCGCGCTGGCCCATGTACTTGCCCGCACGGTCCGCGTAGCTGACCTCGCACGGTTCGTTGCCCTGCAGGAACAGGAACTGGCACGCGCCCTCGTTCGCGTAGATGCGCGCGGGCAGCGGCGTCGTGTTCGAGAATTCGAGCGTGACGTGCCCTTCCCAGCCCGGCTCGAGCGGAGTGACGTTCACGATGATCCCGCAGCGCGCGTAGGTGCTCTTGCCAAGGCAGATGACCAGCACGTCCTTGGGCACGCGGAAATACTCGACCGTGCGCGCGAGCGCGAAGGAGTTGGGCGGGATCACGCAGACGTCGGTCTCGCGGTCCACGAAGGAGTTGCTGGCGAAATCCTTGGGGTCGACGATCGCGGAATCGACGTTAGTGAAGATCTTGAACTCGGGCGCCACGCGCGCGTCGTAGCCATAGGACGAAAGCCCGTAGGAGATGCAGCCATCACGGCGCTGGGCCTCCACGAACGGCTCGATCATGCCGTTTTCGCGGGCCTGCTGCCGAATCCACTTGTCGCTCAGAATTGCCATGGGCGCGTGCATGCCCAAGGCCGCGGCAAGGAGCAAGCAGAACCGGCGTCCGCACGCCCCATCCACAGCCGATTTGTCCTTTGGGCCACCACGTATTGCCATCCTCCCGCCCCTCCCCCATGCCGGAGGGGATCGGGGCCATCATCGTGTAGGCATGTCCCGGCTGAGAGACGCGCCGCGCTCTTGCTTACACGGCAGGACCTCAATTGCGCATGGCCCTTTCCCAATCCACCGCCACGACTCCCCTCGACACCGGCCCCATCGACACCAGCAACGACGTGCTGCTGGGTACTGCCTTCGTGCCCGAGGGCGTGGAGATGCGCCTCGTCCAGCACGGCGATGCCTTCACCATCCTGCTCGAAGACACCGAGCTGATGAGCACCGAGGCCAATGCCTCGGAAGAGGCGCTGGCGGTCATGACCTGCGACATGCTTTCGGGCCGTCCGGGCGTGCAGATGCTGATAGGTGGCTATGGCATGGGCTTTACCCTGCGCGCCGCGCTCTCGGCCCTGCCTGCAGATGCAGGCGTATGCGTGGCCGAGATCGTGCCCGAGATACTTGCCTGGGCGCGTGGGCCCATGCACGAACTCACCGACGGCTGCCTCGACGATCCGCGCGTGATGGTCGTGGAAGATGACGTTGCCATGCTCATCGGCGCCGCGCGCGAGGGCTACGATGCGATCCTGCTCGATGTCGACAATGGCCCGGAAGGCCTCACCCGCTGGCAGAACGACGGGCTCTATTCGCCCGAGGGCCTCGCAGGCTCGCTGCGCGCCCTGCGCCCGGGCGGTATCCTCGCGGTCTGGTCGGCCTGGTTCGACCCTGCGTTCACCACGCGCCTGGAGGAAGCCGGTTTCACCGTGACCGCGCGCACCGTCGGCTCGCGCCCTAGCGGCACGTCCTACCCCCATACCCTGTGGTTCGCACGCAAGCCTGCGGCGTAAGTCTCCGGAAAAGAGAAGTAAGAGATCCATTCAAGGGGCCATCGCTCCTTGACCCCGGAATGGGCGACCTCAGCTTTTCCAGCCAAGGTTGCGCACGGAAGGAAAGCCAGACAGTTCGGGGAGCCCGAGGGCACTGGCCCTCGGACCTGACCTTCTCATTACCACGGCTCCTTGAATACTCTTTTTGCGTCCTATTCGTCTCGGCAACTTGAGAACACTTATCCATTCGCCCCCAATCGGCGAATGCTTATTCCCTGCTTAACACTCCGCTGATACAGCCACTCTCATGACGCAGCCCGCCCGCATTCTCGTCGTCTTCGGCACACGCCCCGAGGCGATCAAGCTGTTCCCCGTCATCCACGCGCTGAAGGCCGACCGGCGCTTCGAATGCGTGGTCTGTGTCTCGGCCCAGCATCGCCAGATGCTCGACCAGGTCCTGGAGATCGCCGGGATCGTGCCCGACCATGATCTCGACGTCATGAAGCCTGACCAGAGCCTCGATGCGCTGACCGCCCGGCTCCTGACCGGGCTCGGCGCGGTCATGGACACGGCGAAGCCTGCCCGGGTGATCGTGCAGGGCGATACGGCCACCGCGATGGCGGGCGGCCTTGCGGCCTACTACCGCCAGATCCCGGTCGACCATGTCGAGGCGGGCCTGCGCTCCTACAACATCTATCACCCCTGGCCCGAAGAGGTGAACCGCAAGATCATCGGTTCGCTGGCCAGCCTGCACTTTGCGCCCACCACCACCGCGCAAGGCGCGCTGGTGAAGGAGAACGTCGATCCCGCGCGCGTCCACGTGACCGGCAACACCGTGATCGACGCGCTGCACTGGGTAACGGACGCCATCGCCGCGCGCCCCGAACTGGCGCAGGGCCTCGCCGAGCTGGAACAGCGCTTCATTGGCAAGCGGATCATCGGCGTCACCAGCCACCGGCGCGAGAATTTCGGCGAGGGCATGGAGGGCATCGCCACCGCCATCCGCGAGATCGCCGCGAGGCCCGACACCGCCGTCATCTTCCCCGTCCACCTCAACCCCAACGTGCGCGCCGTGATGAACGCCCGGCTCGCCGGCCTTACCAACGTCGCGCTGATCGAGCCGCTCGACTACCCGCATTTTGCGCGCCTGCTCAGCCTTGCCGAGATCATGCTGACGGATTCGGGCGGCGTGCAGGAGGAGGCCCCCGCGCTTGGAAAGCCCGTCCTTGTCATGCGCGAGACGACCGAGCGCCCCGAAGGCGTCGCCGCGGGAACGGCGAAACTGGTCGGAACGGTGCCGACGCGCATCGTTTCCGAAATCTCAACCCTGCTCGACGATAGGGGATCGTACGAGGCCATGGCGCGCGCGCACAATCCGTTCGGGGACGGGACCGCCGCACGCCAAATCGTGGAGCACATTGCACATGAAGTCGGAAACTAAGCCCAGCGTCTGCGTCGTCGGCCTTGGCTACATCGGCCTTCCCACCGCCGCGGTGATCGCGCGTGCGGGGTGCAAGGTGCTGGGCCTCGATGTCTCGCAGAACGTGGTCGACACGATCAACCGAGGCGAGATCCACATCGAGGAAGTCGATCTCGATGGCCTGGTCCAGGGCGTGGTGGCGCGCGGGCTCCTCTCCGCCTCGGTCGAAGTCGCGGCCGCGGACGTATTCGTGATCGCGGTGCCGACACCCTTCCACAAGGACGGTGCAGACGGAGCCAAGCACGCGCCCGACGTTTCTTATGTCCTGGAGGCCGGACGCACCATCGCGCCTGTTCTCAAGCACGGCGACACGGTGATCCTGGAATCGACCTCTCCGGTAGGGACGACCGAGGAACTGCGCGACCTTATCGCCAGGGCCCGTCCCGATCTCAGGATCCCGGGCCTCACGCACGAGACACCCGACATCTCCATCGCCTACTGCCCGGAGCGCGTGCTGCCCGGACGCATCCTGGAGGAGCTCACCAACAACGATCGCTCGATCGGCGGCATCACCCCGCGCTGCGCGCGCAAGGCGCTCGCCTTCTACAAGCGCTTCGTGCGCGGCGAATGCGTTACCACCGACGCGCGCTCGGCCGAGATGACCAAGCTTGTCGAGAACGCCTACCGCGACGTCAACATCGCCTTTGCCAACGAGCTCTCGATCGTCTCGGACGCAATGGGGCTGGATGTCTGGGAGGTGATCCGCCTTGCCAACCGCCACCCGCGCGTCAACATCCTGACGCCGGGGCCGGGCGTGGGCGGGCACTGCATCGCAGTCGACCCCTGGTTCATCGTCCACGGCGCGCCCGAGGACACCCCGCTCATCCGCACCGCGCGCGGGGTCAACGACCACAAGATGCACCATGTCATCGCCAAGGCCGAAGGGCTTATCGAGGCCCACCCCGCCGCAAAGGTCGCGTGCCTGGGCCTCGCTTTCAAGGCGAACATCGACGACTTTCGCGAGAGCCCGGCGCGCTTCATCACCAGCCGCCTTGTCCGCAAGTTCGGCCCGCGCATCCACGTGGTCGAGCCTTATGCGGAGGAACTCCCGATCGAGTTTACCGATACAGGCGTCGCCCAGATCGACATCGACGAGGCCCTGGAGACCTGCGACATCTTCATTGTCCTGGTCGACCACGACGTGTTCAAGGTCGTTCCACTGGCCGAACGGGCCGAAAAGCTCGTCTACGACACGCGCGGGATCTGGCCGGACCAGCCCCGCGCGGTGCGCGAGGACGCTGCGAGGCTCAAGCTTGCGCCCTAGTTTTTTTTCGATCAAATTTCACGCCCGTTAACTTGCCTCTGCCCAAATTCTCCAAAATGGGTTAGATTTATATTTGCAGGACTAAGGTAAAAGCCCTAGTCACCGGCAACCTTGCAAAAAATTAATCGGGGCGTTGCATGGACCAGGCAAATGATAGAATTGCTCGAGCGCATGGCTTGCTTCGCGAGGCCCTCGTCTTGCTTGACGAACGGGAGTTCCTCGTGGAGGCCGCGTTCGTCCAGTCCGCGCTCGACCGCATGAGCGAGACGATTGCCGTCCTGCACCCCGATCTTGCGATCTCCCCCGAAGGCACGGTCGAGCGCCTGTCCGGGCGCTGACACGCCGCACCGACCTTAAGGAAATGGCGCGCTGCGGAGCTGTCCGCGGCGCGCCTTTTTGTATGCAGGCGGGAAAAGGTGCGGCGCGGGAAAGGCCCACGCCGCACGCCTTCGATCAGGACGGATCGATGCCCGAAGGCTTTTCCTTGCCTTTGGCGATGCGGAACACCGTGCCCGAAAGCAGAGCCAGGGCCAGCAGGTTGGGCAGCGCCATCGAGGCGTTCGAAATGTCGCCCATGCGCCAGACCAGCTCAAGCGGCTGCGCCGCGCCGACCACCACGCCCACGCAGTAGATCACGCGCCAGAGCATGTGCAGGATCTTCTCGCCGCGCGCGCTCGAGCCTGGAACCAGATCGTAGAGGAAGGTGATCGTGCGCTCGCCGTAATAGCTGAAGGTCAGCATGGTCGAGAACACGAACATGATCAGCGCGATCGAAGCCACGACCGAACCCAGCGGGACACCGGCGATGAGGGTCGGGAACGCGGCCGCGAAGGCGCCCGAGGTCATTGCAAAGCCGGTGAGATCCGACTGCCAGGCGTGCGCCACGGCCTGTCCGCCAGCGGTGAAATCGCCCTCCACGGTCAGGATCACCAGCGCAGTCATGGTGCAGATCACGATGGTGTCGAGGAAGGTGCCCATCATCGCCATGCGGCCCTGGACTTCCGGGTCGCGGGTCTGCGCGACGGCGTGCGCCATCGGGGTGGTGCCCTGCCCGGCCTCGTTCGAGAAGAGGCCGCGCGCGACGCCTGCGCGCAGCGCGATCAGGACGCCAGCGCCCGCAAAGCCGCCCATGGCCGACTGCGGAGAAAAGGCCCCCTGGAAAATGCGGGCGAAGGATTCGGGAATGTCCTGCGCATCGAGAATGAGCGCGATCAGCGCCATCACGAAGTAGGCAAGGCCCATGAACGGCACGACCTTTTCGGCCACCGCACCAATCGACTTGATGCCGCCGACGATGACCACGAAGACCAGCACCGCCGCGATCAGGCCGCCCAGCCACTCCTCGATGCCGAACAGCTCGTTCATCGAATCGGCCAGCGCGTTCGACTGGATCACGTTGCCGGTGATGATGGTCGAGCACAGCGCCCCGATACAGAAGATCACCGCCAGCCAGGTCCAGCCCGGCCCGAGGCCGCGCACGATGTAGGTCATCGGACCGCCGCGCCAGCTGCCATCGGGGCCCCGTTCACGGTAGCGGATGGCAAGCGAGCCTTCGGCAAAGGCCAGCGCCATGCCGATGAGCGCGGTCACCCACATCCAGAAGATCGCGCCGGGGCCACCCAGTGCGAGCGCGGTGGCGACACCGGCCATGTTGCCCGTGCCGACCTGGCCCGAAAGCGCAGTGGACAGCGCGGCAAACGGGCTGATCTCGCCGGTTTCGCCCTTCTGGCTCTTGGCAAAGAGCCCGGCAAAGGCGCTGCCCAGCTTGCGCAGCGGATAGAAGCGCAGGCCGATCATCATGTAGAGGCCGATGCCCAGCAGCACGATCACCATGGGCGGGAACGGGAGCACTTCCTCCCCGTTCCAGGTCCCCCCCCAGATGAAATCCGAGATGTTGGTGATGCGGTCGATCAGGCTCGGCTCACCGGGCGCCTGCCCTGCCGCGGCCAGAACGGTCAACGAATTCATTCGTGCTAGTCTCCAGTCTGCAACCCCCTGTGCGCAGCGCCCACGCGCCTGCGCACCCCCGCCGGATATCGCGCGAGAACCCTCTGAATGTGCAAGGACATCCCCGCTTGCGCAACCGTTCAGGAGCGAAAGGCCGCTATTTGCGCGCCATTCGAAAGTTTACGAAGGTTTCAAGACGATCCCGCGCACGATTCCCCAAGTACAGGGCCGGCAAACCGAATTTTCCGTCGCGCCGATCCGCCGTCCGGCAGCGCGTTCGCCTCAAATTCCCGCGTACCAGGCGTAGTCGCCCACATCCTCCCAGTACCCGCCCTTGCCCCCGTAGATGTCCTGGAGGCTGTCCACCGCGACGATCCGGGTGACGAACTTGGCGTGCTTGTAACCCAGCTGGCGCTCGACCCGCAGGCGCAAGGGCGCCCCGTGCACCTCTTCAAGCGGGGCGCCGTTCATCTGCCAGGCCAGGATCGTCTGGGGATGGAAGGCATCGGCCAGATCGATCGATTCGTAATAGGGCCGCCCGTGATAGAGGTCCGCGCAGTGGAAGACGATGTAGCGCGCCGTCTCGGACACCCCGGCAAGCCGAAGCAGCCCGCCAAGCTGGGGCCCCTGCCACTGGCCGATTGCGCTCCACCCCTCGACACAGTCGTGCCGGGTGATCTGGCTGCGCTGGGGCAGGTCCTTGAGCGCGGCGAGCGAGAGATCGAGCGGGCGGGCCACGAGCCCCTCGACGCGCAACGTCCAGCCCGCGAAACCCTCGCCCAGCTGGCGGCGGTAGGCGGGATCGGCCACGCCCTGGCTGCCGTTGGCGCGAAAGCGCGGGGAAAGGTCGGCCCGGGTGTACTCGCGCGCCAGCGCCTCGCCGCCCAGCGCACGCTGGCTCCAGCGATGCAGGTCCTCGGCGCGGGTGAGGACATCCTTGGCCGCGTCCGCGCGCCACAGGTCATCGCACCCGGACAGGGCAAGGCCGCCTGCCGCCACGGCGCCGCCACGAAGGAGCCCTCGGCGCGAGAGGGCTAGACCGCCACGGGGGCGCAGGATCCGGCTCACGACGCGTCCTCCTCGATTTGCATCCGTCCAGTCACGATGGCCCGCAAATGCTTGAGGGGGCCTGCCAGCACCACCATCGCCATATGAACACCAAAGAAGAGGACCAGACCAAAGGCGAAGAGGAAGTGCAGCGAGCGCGCCGTCTGTCGCCCGCCTACAGCCTGGGTCAGCAGCGGCGCCCAGGCGTCCGTGCCCGGCGACATGGCAAGCCCCGTTGCGATCATGCCCGGCAGCAGGATGAAAAGCACACCGGCATAGGCGAGCTTCTGGAGGACCGAATAATGCCGCGCCGCCTCTCCCTTGGGAAAGCGTAGCCGCGCATGGGCCTTCACGTCCTGCCAGAGCGAGCGCGGATGCCATTCGCGGCGCGTGATATGAAGATCGCGCCTCAGATGGCCGTTCACCAGCGACCAGAGAAGATAACCCAGCAGCCCCAGCGCGAGCACCCAGGCGAAGGCCAGGTGCCAGATCCGCGCGAGCGCCAGGCTGTAACGCGAGGGCAACGTCATCCAGTAGGGGAAGGCGCGGCGTTGCAGGCGTCCGTCCTGATCCTCCCACAATCCCAGCACGCCGGTTGTCTCGACGCGGGAATTGGCGATCTGCACGAAACCGAACTCGCGCGCGCCAATCCGCGCCGAGGAGACCTTGAACCAGGGCGCGTCGTAGTTCGCGCCATATTCGCCCCAGTAGAGGCGCGGGTGCGCATTGAAGATCATCAGGCCGCTCATCAGGAGCACGAGCAGGGTCAGCGCATTCACCCCGTGCCACAGCCGCGTGGAGAGGCGGTGGCGCAGGATCACCCTGCCCCCATCCTGCGCGCTGTCCTGTGCCTCGGTGCCTGCCACGCTTGCTCCTTCGTACCCTGTTATGCCCCGATCAGATGAACCGCGACTTGCCGGTGGTGTGGGCGGCGGCGGTGCTCGGCGAGATAGATGCCCTGCCAGGTGCCCAGCGCAAGGCGCCCGTCTATGATCGGGATCTGCAGGTTCACACCGGTCAGAATGGCGCGCAAGTGCGCGGGCATATCGTCGGGCCCCTCGTCGTCATGGCGGTAGTGGGGACCTTCGGGCGCGAGGCGATCCAGCCAGTCGACAATGTCCGGGCGCACTTCGGGCGCCGCGTTTTCCTGAATCAGCAGCGAGGCCGAAGTGTGGCGGCACAGCAGCGTGAGCAACCCCTGCTCCACCTGCGCGCCGCGCGCCCAGTCCGCCACCTCGCGCGTGATCTCGACAAGACCGCACCCGGCGGTTGCAAAAGTCAGAATGTCGCTTGCCTGTTTCATGATCGTCCCTGTGTGCCTGCCCCCGAGCGCGCCTGCAAGCACCTCGCTTCGTGCATTTTTGACCAGTCGACGGAACCATTTGCGGTCTCCATGTGTCTAACTCCAAGAGCCGGAACCGCTGGGTTCCGAGGTTTTCGCGCAAGCTCTCGGGGGACATTCACCTTGATACACGGCAATCGGGCCGCACGCCCGGCACGGTCGGTCGAACAGGCCTCGCGCATCGCGGGGTTTTTCCGCAAGGGCGATTGCCTTGGAAAGCAATTTCGCTATCGCAGCATCGTGTCCTACGCCTGCAAGTCCCCCTCCCCGCGCCCGTCCTTTGCTCCTGCTGCTCTTGCGCTGACCTGCGCACTGGCCCTGTCCGCCTGCGCGGGCACGACCGAGCGCACCACGCCCGCCTCCACGCTGGCCCCGATTCCCGCGGCCGCGCGCGCACCGACGGAGCCCTACTGGTGGCGCAGCGCGGGCGATCCGCTGCTTGCCGAACTGGTCGAGACGGGCCTTGCGCAGAACCGCGACCTCACCTGCCAGGCGCTCTCGCTGCGCCGCGCCAACGAACGCGCCCGCTCGCACGCACGGCGCATCGACACGCGCATCGGCCGCCTGTTCGACACGCGCGGCACCGATGTCGACGCCGCTCAGGAAGCCGCACGCGCCTTCACCTACGCCGACAGGCGCGCCGACCTCGCCGCACGGATCGCGCGCAGCTACATCGCAACGCGTGAGCTGCAGGAGATGCTGGAGGCGCGCCATAGCGCCCTTGCCACCACCCGCGACAACGCCGAGATCGCCGCCTTCCGCGAGGAAGCGGGCCTCGTCTCGGGCGTCGACACGGGCCTTGCCGGGACCGCGCTGGCGGCCAGCAACGATGATATCGGCACGCTCCAGAGCCGCTACGAGGACAGCCGCCATGCGCTCGCGCAGCTGGTCGGCCTCAGCGACGCGGCACTGGAAGCCAAACTCGGCGAAACCGGACAGGTGCCCGACATCGGCGCGCTCCCGCCCGAAGAGAGCACAGCTGAGGACATTGCCCGGCGCGCAGACCTCCTCGCGCTCGAACGCCGCCTCATCGCGCACCTGATCGAAAGCAAGGTGAGCGACGAGGACCTTGCCGCCGCGCTGGCCGATCTCAAGGCCCCTGCCGCGCCGTCTGAAACCGACACCGCGACACCTGCACGCGCCGTGGTCCGCCAGTGGCGCGAGGCGCGCGACGCCGCGCTCGACGAACTGGCCACCAGCCGCGACCGCATGGCGCTCTCGGCCGAGCGGCAGAGCAAGCTGGACGCGGCCATGAGCCGGGCCCGCGACACGGTCGAGGACGCGCGCCTGGCCTATCGCTCCGGCACGGGCACGATGGCCACGCTCTATGTCGCCGAGAACGCCATGCGCAAACTGGGCGACGCGCGCATCTCCGCGCGCTCGGCCCGCGCACAGGCGACCATCGGCAGCTGGGATGCTCAAGGCTTAGGGTGGTCCGAGGCCGATCTCGATCCCCCGTCCCCGCCCGCCGACGGCCCGGAGGTGCTGGTCTGTGAGTAATCCCGAAACGCCCGGCACCCAGAGCACGGACAGCTCGCTCGACACGTTCCTGGGCGCAGCGCCCCGCCGGGGCCGCCGCCAGCTCATCAGCTTTGTCGTCCTTGTCCTTGCCATCATCGCGATTGCGACGCTCTTCGTGCGCTTCGTCGCGGGCAACGATGATCCCTACTACGTCGCCAGCATCACGAGCGGCGACTTCGTGCCGCGCCTCTCCGAAGCCGGCATGGTCCACGGCGCCGAGGAACTGGCGATCCGCGCGCGCCTCGACGGACGCCTTGCCGATCTGCCGGTGAAATCCGGCGATACGGTAAAGTACGGACAGGTCCTTGCCCGCATCGAGGCCCCCGGCGGGGACGAGACGCTCGCCGCCCACGAGGCGCGCCTCGCCTCGGCACAGGCCGATGTCGAAGCCGCCGAGGTCTCCGTCTCGGAGACCTCGACACGCCTCGCCCGCTTCGAACGGGTCTGGCGCGAGTCCGACCATCGCGTGCCCTCCACCAACGAGATGGAAAGCGCACGTGCCGATGCCCGCCGCGCCCGCGAGGGCCTGGCCGCCGCGCAAGGACGCCGCGATGCCGCCCAGAACGACGTCGAGGCCGAGAAGGAGCGCGCCCGTGGCCGCGTGATCCGCGCGCCGTTCGACGGCGTGGTCGTGGTCCACAATCTCAGCCAGGGCCAGGGCGTGCTGCAGGACATGCTTCTTTTCACGCTGGTCCATCCTGGCAGCCAGCTGACCTTGCGCGTGCCGCTCGCCAGCGAGGCGGCGATGGCGTTGGAGCCGGGCGCCGAGGCCAGCGTGCGGCTCGAAGCCCAGCCCGATGTCGCCCACACCGCCGTCCTCGACCGGATCGAGGACGCGAGCGGCCAGCGCGTGGCCCACTTCCGCCTGACCGGCGCGACCGAGGGCATCGAGCCTGGGATGGCCGCGCGCGTCGAGGTGGCGCTGGCACCGCGCAGCAACGTCCTGCTCGTTCCCGACGCCGCACTGGAGTTCCGCCCGGACAGCGCGGGCGAGGCGATGGACGGGCGCGATTCGATCTACCTCGTGGGAGAGGATGGCAACCCGCGCCGCGTCTTCGTGACCGCGGGGGGCAGCGACGGCGGGCGCACCGAGGTGTTCTCGTCCCAGCTTGAGGCCGGTGAGGATGTCATCATCGGCTGGCGCGAGGCCCCACAGGCCCCGGCCACAACAGGGAATTGACGCAAGCGATGAAACCGGGGGCACCAGACCGGAGTTCACGAGCCTTATGCTGACGACACCCTCTTCCAACACCCCTGCCCGCCTCCCGCTCAACCGCCGCGAGGCGAGCGGCCTGCTGCTGGGTCTGGCCACGGTCCTTGCCGGCGGTGCGTTTCCGCGCGCCGCGCTGGCCGCAGCCGAGCCCGCCACCATGCTGGGCGATCCCGAGCCGTTCTCGTGGGACATTCTGGTCAAGCGCGCCCGCGACCTTGCCAGGGCTGCGTACCAGGCTCCCGAGATTTCGTCGCGCGCCGCGCAGGACTTCGACACGCTTGCGCGGCTTACCTACGGTGACGCCCATGCCGTGGCGAACGTCGTGCGCTTTTTCCCGACCGCGACCGCCGTCTCCCCCTATGCCGTCGGCATTGATGTCGTGACCGATGGCATGGCCCGGCCCGTGGTCGACAATTCCAGCCTCTTCGTGGGCGAGGAAGAGGCGGACATCGCAGGCTTTCGCGTGATGGCCGCCGATGGCCACGCGGACTGGCTCTCGTTCATGGGCGCCAGTTATTTCCGCACGTCCGGTTCACGCGACCAGTTCGGCATCTCCGCTCGCGGCCTCGCCATCGACACCGGCCTGGCCTCGGGCGAGGAATTTCCCCGCTTCACCCATTTCTGGATCGAACAGGCGGGCGCCGACCACTTCGTGATCCACGCCCTTCTCGACAGCCCCTCGGTTGCCGGCGCCTACCGCATCGACACGCGCGGGGGCGGCGATGCGGGCGTGGTGCAGGACGTGAAGGCACAGCTGTTCATCCGCAAGGACATCCAGCAGCTGGGCATCGCGCCCATGTCGAGCATGTTCTGGTTCGACCAGGCCAGCCGTTCCTATCCGCGCCCTCCCCGCGGGCCCGACTGGCGCCCGGAAGTCCACGACAGCGACGGCCTCCTGATCCGCGCGGGCAACGGCGAGCAGGTCTGGCGTCCGCTGGAGAACGCACTCCACCCGATCACCTTCAGCTTCACCGCCGATGATCCGTCCGCCTTTGGCCTGCTCCAGCGCGACCAGACCTTCGACCATTACCAGGACGACGGCTCCTGGTACGACAGGCGCCCCTCGCTCTGGATCGAGCCGACTTCGGATTGGGGCAAGGGCGCGGTGCGGCTTTATGAAATGCCCACCGACAACGAGAACCAGGACAATGTCGCGGCCTTCTGGACCCCGGCGAAGCCCGTACGCAAGGGCGACGAGATGGCCTTCGGCTACCGCCTGACCTGGACCTCGGACGACCCCAGCCAGAGCGCCATCGCCCGGTGCATCAACGACTGGCAAGGCAAGGCCGGTCTTGCCGACGGCCCCGCGATTGCGGGCGCGCGCAAGTTCGTCTTCGACTTTGCAGGGCCTGCCCTTGCCGGGCTCGACCGAACGAGCGGGGTCGAAGTCGTCGCCGAAGCGCCGCCCGAGGCGATCCTTGCCCGCGAGGTCCACCCCTTGGTCGGCCAGACGAACACCTGGCGCGTCAAGCTCGACGTGCGCATGAGCGACGCGCAAGGCCAGGGGAACCCGATGGACCTGCGCCTGTTCCTGAAGCAGGGCGAGAACGCCTTGTCCGAAACCGTGATAAAGACCTTGAACGTATGACCATGGCCCCGCCGCCCGCGCAGCCCCCGCGTCCGCTTCCCGATGAAGCGCCGCTGGAGATGCCGATCCAACGCCTCGATGGACCGCCTCCGGGCTCCATCGAGGTGAAGACGCAGCCGCCGGGCATGGCGATGAAGCGCCTCCTCCTGATCACGCTCACCGCGGTGATCGGCCTTGCCGCCTCGAGCGAGCTGCGCTTTGCATTTTCGCGCGATGGCCTCGATGCCTTCGAGATCGCGCTTCTTGTCTTCTTCATTCCGCTGTTCACCTGGATCGCCTTCGGCTTCGTGAGCTCGACGGTGGGGTTCCTGAAACTCATCTCGGGCGAACATCCCGGTTTCACCGCGATCCCCAGCCCCGCGCAGTCGCTCTCCAAGCGCACCGCCGTGCTGATGCCGGTCTACAACGAGAGCGTGGAGGAGGTCTTCGCCCGCGTGCGCGCCATGGCCAGCTCCATCGAAAAGGCGGGCGGTGCGCCGTGGATCGACTTCTTCGTGCTGTCCGATTCCAACGAGCTGTCCGGTAAGCGCGAATACGCCGAGTGGCTGGAGGTCGCCGCCGAAGCGCCGATCAACGTCTACTATCGCCGCCGCGAGAAGAACATCGCGCGCAAGCCCGGCAACATCGCCGAATGGGTGCGCCGCTTCGGCGGGGCCTACGAATGTATGCTGGTGCTCGACGCGGATTCGATGATGAGCGGGGATTCGATCGTGGGCATGGCCTCGATCATGGAGGAGCGCCCCTCCATTGGCCTCCTTCAGACCGTCCCCATGATCATCAACGCGCGCACCCTGTTCCAGCGCTGGATGCAGTTCGCGAGCGAAGCCTATGGGCCCATCGCTTCGGCGGGCCTGCTGTGGTGGTCGGGCTCGGAATCGAACTTCTGGGGCCACAACGCCATCGTGCGCACGCGTGCCTTTGCCGAAAGCTGCGGCCTTCCCGAACTGGCGGGCAAGGGCCCCTTCGGCGGGCACATCCTCAGCCACGACATGCTCGAATCCGCACTGCTGCGCCGGCGTGGCTGGGCGGTCCACATGGTCATGATCGGCGGCTCCTACGAAGAGTTCCCGCCCACCGTCGTCGACATGGCGATCCGCGACCGGCGCTGGATGCAGGGCAACCTGCAGCACCTTCAGCTGCTGGCCAGCTCGGGCCTCACCTGGACGCATCGCCTGCACCTGCTGGTAGGCGCCTCGGCCTACCTGACCTCGCCCGGCTGGCTGCTGCTGCTGCTTGTCACTATTGCCCAGGCGGCGGGCCAGATGGGCGCCGGTTTCGTCGGCACCGCCCCGCCGAGCGTGCTGTGGCTGACCGTCGTGCTGCTCTTCGGGCCCAAGGCGATGGGCCTTGTCTGGATGCTTTCGGATGCCAAGCGCCGCGCGGCCTTTGGCGGAACGGCCACGATCCTGCGTTCGGTGGCGGCCGAAGTCCCGCTCGCCGTCCTTTTCGCGCCGATCACCATGGTCACCCAGACCAAGGCGCTGATGGGCCTGCTTTTCGGCATCTCGGCAGGCTGGTCGACGCAGGCGCGCGAGGCGCGGCGCATCTCGGTGCGCGAGATCATTCCCGACCTGCGCGAGCACATTGCGCTGGGCCTCCTCTTCGCCGCGACCGCCTTCCTCGATCCGGTCACCGCGATCTGGCTCTCGCCGCTGACGCTGGGCCTGCTTGCCTCGCCCTGGTTCATCAGCCTGACCTCGCATTCTTCAGAAAGCGCGCTGGAAAAGCCCACCCGGCTCTTCAAGGTCCCCGATCCCACCATCGACGACCAGGCCGAAAAGCGCGCACATCCCGTGCCCGCCGCCGCGCAAACCAGCGCGGAAACCAGTCACGCCCCATGACGAACACCCGGGACCGCCATTGCAGGCCATCCCGGGTGTTCTCCTTTCGGTTGGCGCGACCCGACCGGTTAGCCCATCCTGTCCCACCGCGCAGGACTGCGGCGGGAACCGGCTGGAGTGTCAGAAGGCGTCTGCCTCCAATTCCATCATCGAGGCCTTGCCCGACTTGATCGCGAGGAACGCGGCGGTCGCCTGGGGCAGCAGGCGGTCGAAGAAGAAGCGCGCGGTCGTGATCTTGGCCTTGTAGAAGGCCGCGTCCTCGGCGCCTTCGGCAAGCTTGCCGCGCGCGATCAGCGCGGCCTTGGCGAAGGTATAGCCCATCGCAACAAGGCCAATCAGGCGCAGGTAGTCGGTCGCAGCCGCAGCGGCTTCCTCGGGGTCCTTCATGCCCTTCTGGGCAATCGTGCCGGTCGAGAGCTGGAGCGCGCCGAAGGCTTTTTCCAGCCCCTCGATCATCTTGCCGAAGTCCGCATCCTCCTTGTTCGCCTCAACGAAAGCTGCGACCGGATGGAAGAACGAACGCAAGTAGCGGCCCATGTGCGCGGGCATCTTGCGCCCGACCAGATCCAGCGCCTGGATGCCGTTGGTGCCCTCGTAGATCATCGCGATACGCGCATCGCGGGCGAACTGTTCAACACCACTTTCGGCGATATAGCCGTGCCCGCCGTAAACCTGGACAGCCAGATGCGCGGCTTCGTGGCCAAGGTCGGTGAAGAGCGCCTTCACGACCGGGGTCATCAGCGCGATGAAGTCCTGCGCGCGGGCCTTGACCTCGGGGTCGGTCGAGTGGCGCTCGGCATCAAGCGCGCGGGCGACCCAGGCGCCGATGGCGCGGCTGCCTTCGTTATAGGCGCGCATCGTCATCAGCATGCGGCGCACGTCGGGATGGACGATGATCGGATCGGCGGGGCCATCGGGGTTCTTGACGCCCGAGAGCGAGCGCCCCTGCACGCGGTCCTTCGCATACCACACCGCCGACTGGTAGGCCGCCTCGCCCACGCCCAGCCCCTGGATGCCCACCGAGACGCGCTCGGTGTTCATCATCGTGAACATCGCTTCCATGCCCTTGTGCGGCTTGCCCACGAGCCAGCCCACGCTGTCCTCGAAGTTGAGCTGGCAGGTGGCAGACGCCTTGAGGCCCATCTTGTGTTCAATCGCCTGGACCGAGACGCCGTTGGCCGCTCCCGGCGTGCCATCGTCCTTGGGCAGGTACTTGGGCACCAGGAACAGGCTGATCCCCTTCACGCCCGGAGGGGCATCGGGCATGCGCGCCAGGACCAGGTGGACGATGTTCTGGGTCAAGTCATGCTCGCCCGCCGAGATGAAGATCTTGGCGCCGGTGAGCTTGTACGACCCGTCATCCTGCGGCACGGCCTTGGTGCGCAACATCCCAAGGTCCGTGCCGCAGTGGGGTTCGGTCAGGCACATGGTGCCCGACCATTCCCCGGAGACCATCTTCGGCAGGTAGGCCTGCTTCAATTCGTCGCTGGCGTACCCCTCGATCGCGGTCGTCGCGCCGTGGGTCAGGCCAGGGTAAAGGCTGAAGGAGAGGTTGGCCGAGCAGATCATCTCCTCGGTCAGCTTGTTGACCGCTTCGGGCAGGCCCTGCCCGCCCCATTCCGGATCCGAGGCAAGCGCGCACCAGCCGCCTTCGCGGAACATGTCATAGGCTTCCTTGAAGCCCTTGGGCGTGCGCACGACGCCGTTTTCCAGCGTGCAGCCTTCCATGTCGCCGCTGCGGTTCAGGGGCAGGAGCACTTCCTGAGCGACCTTCGCCGCCTCTTCCAGGATCGCGCCGGTCAGGTCCGGCGTGAATTCGGACAGCGCCTCCAGATCGCCGAACCCGTCGTCGGCGTGAAGCTCGTTCAGCACAAACGCCATGTCGCGCAAGGGGGCCTCGTATACCTGCATCTCAACTCTCCTCGCGGGGGACACGCAGCGCGCGTCCCCCTGTTATTTTCACTTAGTTGCGCAGCGGCTTGCCGGTCTCGAGCATATGCTCGACGCGGGCAATCGAACGCGGCTCACGCACCAGTTTCATGAAGGCGTCGCGCTCCAGCTTCAGCAGTTCCTGCTCGCTCACGGTATCAACCAGATCGCCATCGCCGCCGGTCAGCACTTCGGCGAGGGCATCCGAGACGACAAGGTCGTACTCGGTCGCAAGCCCGCGCTTGTGGAAGCCTTGTGCCGCCATCGCGAGGCCGACGCGCCCGCTGTCGCCGGGGAGCCGGAACTCGGGCGCTTCGGGCGGGGCGTAGCCTTCGACCAGCGAAAGAGCCTTCTGCTTTGCATCGTAGAGCAGACGGTCGCGGTTCATGGTGATCCCGTCATCGGGGCGCAGGAAGAGCATTTGCTTGGCCTGCGCGGCCGACTTGGAGACAGTGGCGGTCGAGACGGTCTCGAACACCTTGGCGACGGGCGGCATCGGGCCCTTGGGCATCTTGGCCGCGTTGCGTGCGCGCAGCAGCATCTCGCCGTTGCCACCCCAGCCGGGCACCAGCCCGACGCCGCATTCGACGAGGCCGGTGTAGAGCTCGGCATAGGCCTGGACGGCATCGCAGTGGAGCAGGATCTCGCAGCCCCCGCCCAGCGCCATGCCCGCTGGCGCGCCGACGACCGGGAACGGGGCGTACTTCAGGCCCTTGTAGGCCATCTGCCCGCCCGCCACGAGCTTCTCGATCTCCGAATAGGCTGCGATGTTCACCGCGAATAGGGCAAGGCCCAGGTTCGCCCCTGCCGAGAAGTTGTCGGCATCGGTGTAGACGACCAGCGCCTTGTACTTCTCCTGGACGAGCGGGAGCGCCTGGACGATGAGCTTCATCACCTCGCCATCCAAAGCGTTCATCTTGCCCGTGAATTCGAGCGCGACAACGCCATCGCCGATATCCCAGAGCGCGGCCGAGGCGTTCTTGAGGATCGGCTGGGAGGCCAGCTTCACATCGGCGAGGCGCAGCACGCCCTCGGGACGCACGATGTCGTGGTATTCACCGTCAAGGCCAAGGTGCTGGCGCACGCCGTTCTCGACGCGGTAGAAGCTGCGCTCGCCCGCCACCTTGAGGATGTCGGGCACCGGCTGGCCGTCCTCCTCCAGGCGCCTGGCAAGATAGGCCGCGCCCAGAACGTCGATCATCTCGAAGGGGCCCTGCTTCCAGTTGTAGCCCAGCTTCATCGCATCATCGATGGCGACCACGTCGTCCGCCGCCTCGGGCACCAGGCTTGCCGCGTAGGCCAGCGTTCCGCCCAGAATCGCCCAGGCATATTCGCCGATCTCGCCCTTGGTCTCGACCAGCTTGCGCAGGTTGCCCTTGGCCGCAGCGCCGCGCGGGCCTGCCGGACGTGTGACCGCGTGGTACTCGCCCGTGGCCAGGTCGATAACCTCCTTCTGGCGGCCCTTTTCCTTGTTGAGACGGTAGAACCCGCCCTTGCCCTTGCGGCCTGTGTAGCCGTCCGCGATCATCTTCTGGATGAGCGGAATGTCGCGCGCGATGGCCTGGTAGGGATCGTCCTTGGCCAGCGTCGAGGTGAGGCTGGCCTGCAGGTGCGGCATGAGGTCGATGCCGACCAGATCGACAAGGCCGAAGATGCCGGTCCTGGGAACGCCCATGGGCTTGCCCGCCACCGCGTCGGCCAGCTCCACCGAGATCCCCATGTCGAACGCGGCGTTGAGACCAAGCTGTATCCACAAGGTGCCGATGCGGTTGGCGATGAAACCGGGGGTGTCCTTGGCCGCAACGACCGTCTTGCCCAGCTTCACGTCGGCGAATTCCTCGACCTTCGCGGCGACATCGGGTGCCGTGGCCGGGCCGGTCACGATCTCCATCAGCCGCATGTAGCGCGGCGGGTTGAAGAAGTGGGTGATGAGGAAGTCGGCCTTGAAGGCGTCCGAGCGCCCCTCGACGAGGTTCGCAAGGGGGATCGTCGAGGTGTTCGACGAGACCGCCGTGCCGGGCTTCTTCAGCGCTTCGAGCTTCTCGTAAAGGCCCTGCTTGATGTCGAGCCGCTCGATCACCGCCTCGATGATCCAGTCGCAGGTCGCGACCTTCTCAAGGTCGTCCTCGATATTGCCGGTCTCGACCAGCTTTGCCGCCGATTTGCTCATGAACGGCGCAGGCTCGGTCTTGAGCATCTTCGCAACTGCGCCTTGCGCGATGGCGTTGCGGTTGGCTCCGTCCTTGGGGACGATATCGAGCAAAAGCACGGGGACACCGGCGTTGGCGACCTGCGCCGCGATACCCGCGCCCATGGTGCCAGCCCCGATCACGCAGACTTTCTGGACAGGCTGGGTCATTCCACCGCCTCCAGAACCGTCGCGATGCCCTGCCCGCCGCCGATGCACTGGCTGGCGAGCGCGTACTTGCCGCCCTCGCGCTTCAGCAGCGAGGCCGCCTTGCCGACAATGCGCGCGCCGGTTGCGCCCAGCGGATGGCCGATGGCAATGGCGCCCCCGTCGATATTGGTTTTCGCGGTATCGAGGCCCAGGTCCTTGATGCAGGCGATGGCCTGCGAGGCAAAGGCCTCGTTCAGTTCGACCACGTCGAGGTCGGCCGCGGTGATCCCGGCGCGCTCCATCGCCTTCTGGCTGGAGAGGATGGGGCCCAGCCCCATCGTCTCGGGCGCGCAGCCCGAAATCGCGACCGACTTGATGCGCGCCAGGATCGGGAGGCCATGGGCCCTCGCATAGCTTTCCGTCGTGACCAGCACCGCGCTTGCGCCATCGGTCAGCGGCGAGGACGTGCCCGCCGTCACCGAGCCCTTGGCATCGAACGCGGGCTTGAGCCCGGCGAGATCCTCCGCTGTCGTACCGCCGCGAATGGTGCCGTCCTGCTCGACCAGGCCCGCCTTGGTCTCGATGGGCACGATCTCATCGACGAACTTGCCCGCATCGCGCGCAGCACTGGCGCGCTTCTGGCTTTCGACCGCAAGCGCCTCCTGCTCGGCGCGCGGGATCTGGTACTTGGTCGCGACGTTCTCAGCCGTCTCGCCCATGCCCATGTAGGCGGCCGACTTTTCGGCGAGCGCACGGTTGGGCATCGGGTTGAAGCCCATCATCGGCACCCGGCTCATCGATTCGACCCCTGCGCAGATGAAAGCCTCGCCCGCGCCCACGGCGATCTGGCCCATGGCGATATGGATCGCGCTCATCGACGAGCCGCAGAAGCGGTTGACGGTCATCCCGCCGACCGAGAGCGGCAGGTCCGAAAGCAGGCCGATCAGACGCGCGACGTTAAGGCCCTGCTCGCCTTCGGGAAAGGCGCAGCCCACGATGAGGTCCTCGATGTCGGCAGCTTCCACGCCGGTCTTCGCGATCAGGCCGCGCACGACCTGCGCCGCCAGGTCATCGGGACGAACGCGCGCCAGCGCGCCCTTGTTGGCCAGGTGAAAGGGGGAGCGGGCGTAACCCGCAATGACGACGCTATCCATGCATTCTCTCCACAGGCGAACCCGGTTCGTTCGAATCCCTCTTGCGGCGATTCCGTCAACGTCCGGATCTGAATCTTGTCGATGTCTTCCCTAAGGGTGCAATTCTTTCCCTATACGTCAAGCAAAATTTGCGCTATTGAATCTTCAACACGGCAGGCCGTGGCCCGGTTCCCAACCCGGGTCACGGTCGAGACCGTGGGAAGAGAGAGGATGAAAGATTGCGCATGCACACCAGCAAATCCGCGCTTCTTGCGCTTGCTGCCGGGCTTGGCCTGGCCGCACCTGCGCAGGCAGCCAGCGCCGATTCGGCGCTCGGCACCTGGCGCACCCCATCGAAGAACGGCACCATCGAGATCTCGCGCTGCGGCGCCTCGATCTGCGGCCGCCTGGTCAGCTCGGACAACCTGAAGAAGAACCCGGACCTGCGCGACGTCAACAACAAGGACGAAGCCAAGCGCACCCGCAAACTGAAGGGTCTTCAGATCATCGGCGGCTTCGAGAAGGACGGCGACAAGTGGGAGAAGGGCTCGATCTACAACCCCGAAGACGGGGGCACCTACAAGGCCACGATCTCGCTGGACGGACCCAATACGCTCAAGCTGAAAGGCTGCATCGTGTGGCCCTTGTGCAAGACCCAGACCTGGACGCGGATCGACTAGCCTCCTTCGCGCGTTAACGCCTTACAACACCAAAATATCCTTCTTGGGAGAGAAGACACATGACACGAATGACGGGGCGGGTCGCCCTTTGCACGGCGGTATCGCTGGGCGCTCTGGGCGCAGCGGGCACGGCCCACGCGCAAGGTTTCTATCTTCAGGAGCAGTCGGTGCGCGCGCAGGGCCGCGCGTTTTCGGGCGAAGCCGCCGATACGGGCGTCGAATCCATCTGGTGGAACCCGGCTTCCATTGCCGGGATGGAAGGCGGCGAAGCCTCCCTCCACGCCAGCGCCATCCTGCCGCGCGGCAAGGTGCGTGATGAGAACACCCTGATCGTGCGCCCGGGCACCGCGCCGGCCTCCGTCGGCGGCGATCCGGTCGCCAAGGACCCGATCAACACCGGCGTTCTGCCGTCCGGCGCGATTGCCTATGGCTTTGGCAAGTTCGCCTTCGGCCTTGCGGTCAGCGCCCCCTACAACTTCACCACCGACTATTCGGAAGACAGCTGGGCGCGCTACACCGCCGACAAGACCGAGCTGCGCACCATCGACATCCAGCCGACCGTCGCGGTCGAGCTGGCGCCGGGCATTCACCTGGGCGCCGGCCTCAACGTCCAGCACGCCAAGGCCGAACTCTCGAACTACCTGCCCAACCTGTCCGCCGCGCTTCCCGATGGGCACCAGCGCCTCAAGGGCGATGGCTGGAACACGGGCTGGTCGGTCGGCGCCCAGATGCACCGCGGCCCCGTCTCGCTCGGCCTCGCCTACAAGTCGGCGATCAAGCACAAGCTCGACGGTACGCTCACCAATTCGGGACTGCTGGGGCCGCTGGCCGGGCAGAACATGGAAGTGGCGACCAGCGCGACTTTCTCCACGCCCTGGCAGGCAATCGGATCGGTCCGCTACCGCGCAACACCCGAGCTCACCCTCAACTTCCAGGCGGTGCGCGTGGGCTGGAGCGAGTTCGATTCGATTGATCTGGGCGCGCCCATCAACACCTCGATCCCCGAAGGCTACCGCGACATCTGGAGCCTGGCGGGCGGCTTTGATTACGCCCTCGATCCCAAGCTCACCGTGCGCGGCGGCATCCAGTACGGGCAGACGCCCACGCGCGATGGCCACCGTGACGCGCGCGTGCCCGACAGCGACCGCCTGAACTTCTCGGCCGGTGCCAGCTACGCGGCCACGCGCAACCTGACGGTGGACTTCGCAGCCTCGTACATCAGCTTCGAGGACGCGCCGATCGACCGCACCACGGCCTCCTACGCGGGAACACCCGTGCAGACGCCGATCCTGGTGGACGGCACCTTGACCGATGCCTCCGCCCTCGTCTTCTCTCTTGGCGCAAGGATGACCTTCTGATGACACGCGCGGCGCAGATGGGCGGCATGGACCGCCTGGCACAGACTTCCTCCCTCGCTACGGCGGACGAGATGCCCCCCATCGCGCCGCGCCTGCTGACCGACCTGCTCGACCATGCTGTCGAGGTCCACGGGGACTGGAACGCCGTGGACTTCATGGGCCGCAAGTGGACCTACGAGGAGATCGGCGAGCGCGCGCAACGTGCGGCGCGCGGCTTTCAGGACCTGGGCGTCGTCAAGGGCACGCGGGTCGGCCTGTGCCTGCCCAACACGCCCTATTACGTGATCCTCTATTTCGCGATCCTGCGCGTGGGCGGCGTCGTGGTGAACTTCAATCCGCTCTACACCGAGCGTGAGATGGCGCACCTTGTCGAGGATTCGGGCTGCGAGATCCTTGTCACCGCCGACCTGCAGGTCTCCATGCCCAAGGTCGCAGACCTCCTGGGCAAGCACCAGCTGAAGCGCGTCGTCGTGTGCTCGTTTGCCGATGCCCTCCCTTCGCTCAAGCGCGGCGCGTTCCTGCTCTTCAAGCGCGGCGACATCGTGCCCTTCCCCGAACATGACCTGCGCTTCATCGCCTACGACGATCTTGTCGCGCGCCGGGTCGCGCCCGATCCGGTCGCCCGCGATCCCGACGACCTCGCCGTGCTGCAATACACCGGCGGCACCACCGGCGTGCCCAAGGGCGCGATGCTCACCCACGCGAACCTTACCGCCAATTCGGCGCAGATGCTTGCCCACGTGGGCCACATGCCCGAGACGCAGGAGCGCACGCTGGGCGTCCTCCCGCTCTTCCACGTCTTTGCCCTGACAACGGTGCTCAACTACTCCATCGACACCGCGGCCGAGATGATCCTCCTGCCCCGCTTCGAGATGAAGTCCTTCCTCAAGACCGCCCTGCGCACCAGGCCGACCCAGTTCTTCGGGGTGCCCACGCTCTACACCGCATTGAACGGCGAGGAGACGCACGGTGCCTTCTCCAGCGTGCGGGTGTGCATTTCGGGCGGCGCGCCGCTCCCGCTGGAGGTGCGCCACACCTTCGAGGAACGCACCGGCGTGCGCGTGGTGGAAGGCTACGGCCTGTCCGAAGCCAGCCCGATCATCACCTGCAACCCGCTCGAGGGTGAGGTCAAGGACAACTCGTGCGGGCCCGCCTTTCCCGGCACGACCATCGAAATTCGCGATCCCGACAACCTCGAACGCCTGTGCGCGGTCGGCGAGAAGGGCGAGGTCTGCGCGCGCGGCCCCCAGGTCATGTCGGGTTACTGGAACCGCCCGGAGGAAAGCGAAAAGACCTTCACCCACGGCGCGCTGCGCACGGGCGACATCGGCTATGTCGATGAGGACGGCTACCTGTTCCTCGTCGACCGCATCAAGGACGTGATCCTGTGCGGAGGCTACAATGTCTACCCGCGCATCATCGAGGAGGCGATCTACGAGCACCCGATGGTGAACGAGGCCGCCGTGATCGGCATCCCCCACCCCTATCGCGGACAGGCCCCCAAGGCCTTCGTCGCACTCCACCCCGGTGACACCCTTTCGGATGAGGAACTGTTGGAATTCCTGCGCGAACGGCTTAACAAGATCGAGATGCCCTCCGCGATCGAATTTCGAGACTCCCTGCCCAAGACCCTTGTCGGCAAGCTTTCCAAGAAGGAGCTCGTCGCCGAGGAAAAGGCGCGCCGCGGCGAAACCGGGGACGCGGCGTGAACGCGCTGGAGCCGGAACCTGACGGCGATCCGGCCCCCGACATGCTCGGCATCCAGGAGGCGGCGAGCCAGCTGGGCGTCACCATGCGCACCTTGCGCTTCTACGAGGACAAGGGCCTGATTGCGCCCCAGCGCGCGGGCACCATGCGCATCTATTCGCGGCGCGAGATCGGCCGCATGCAGCTGATCCTGCGCGGCAAGCGGCTGGGCTTCACGATCCGCGAGATCAAGGAATTCCTCGACCTCTACGAAGTCGATCCCGAACATGTCGAACAGATGCGCAACCTGCGCCAGAAGGTGCAGGAGCGCATAAAAGACCTGCGCAAGCAGAAAAAGGCGATCGAACAGACGCTGGGCGAACTCGTCGCGATCGAAACCGAAGCCAGCGAGTGGATCGCCAAGGCCCGGCCGGACCAGGAGACGCACGATGCTGGATAACCCCTCCTCCCTTGCCGTGGCGGCGCTGGGTGACCTGCTCACCATCGAGCGGCTCGACACCGATCTCTACAGGGCCCCCGCCAGCGATACCGAGCCAGGCCGGGTCTTCGGCGGCCAGGTGGTGGCCCAGGCCCTGCGCGCGGCCGCGCACAGCGTGGAGGACGCCCGCCAGTGCCATTCGCTCCACGCCTACTTCCTGCGCGCAGGCGACGTGCGCAAGCCGATCATCTACCGCACCTTGCGCGACTACGACGGCGGCAGCTTCACCCACCGCCGTGTCGTCGCGATCCAGGACGGGCGCCCGATCCTGAACCTGGCCAGTTCCTTCCACCGCGCCGAGCCCGGCTTCGCGCACGCGCAGACCATGCCGCAGTTGCCCGCGCCTGACGATTGCCCGGATCTGGCAACCGCCCTTGCCGCGATGGGACAGGCGATTTCGTCGGGCTCACTGGTCAAGCTCGCCGCCTTCGATGTGCGCGTTGCGCCCGAGGTCAGCGGCTCGGGCGAAGACCATGGCGGGGGCGATGCCCTTCCCGCGCAGCATTACTGGATTCGCCTCGCCAGTCCGATGCAGGCCGACCCTGCGCTGCAGCGCGTGCTGCTCGCCTACATCAGCGACTTCGCGCTGCTGCGCACGACCTCGCTGCCGCACCCCACCCAGTTCTTCTCGCCCCGCCTCCAGGCCGCGAGCCTCGACCACGCCATGTGGTTCCACACCGATCCCGATGTCGATGACTGGCTGCTCTACACCATGGACAGCCCCTGGGCCGGGCACGCCCGCGGCTATGCGCGCGGCGCCCTGTTCGACCGCAAGGGCACGCTTGTCGCCAGCGCCACGCAGGAAGGTCTCATCCGCCCGGTCGAGGGCTGAAGTCCCTGCAACGGCGCGACGAATCTGCGCCAGGCTAATGCCTTCCCCACATATCGCTCCAGATTGGTCCTAGGTCCAATTGCGAGGATCCCGGCCCCCTTCCTAGGCTCTCCCCACGAATTCGATCCAGGGAGAGATCAAGGATCATGCGCAGATGCTCCGCGATCGCGGCGGGCCTGTGGTGCGCGAGCCTCGCCGCCCCGGCCACCGCCCAGACGTCCGCGACCCAGACGACGGGCATCCGGACAGAGGACGACGAGGTCCCGACCATCGTCGTCACTGCGCCAGGCGGGCGCTTCGATCTCGACGATGCGATCCAACTCGATGCGTCCGACATCACCCGCAACGGCACGCCGGACCTTCTGGGCGTGCTCACCCGCACATTGCCCGGCGCCAGCCTGCAGGACGCGCAGGGCAACCCCTGGCAGCCCAATCTCGTCTACCGCGGCTTCGTCGCCTCCCCGCTCCAGGGCCAGGCGCAAGGGATCGCGGTCTACCTCGATGGTGCACGCTTCAACCAGCCCTTCGGCGACACCGTGGGCTTCGACCTCATCCCGGACGCCGCGATCCGCAGCGTCACGCTCGCCGACCCCAGCCCCGCCTACGGCCTCAACGCGCTGGGCGGCTCGATGGTGCTGCAGACGGCGACCGGACGCAGCGATCCCGGCATGGACGCCTCCCTTGCCGCGGGCCGTTTTGGTGAGCGCACGGTGAGCCTCTCGGCCGGGGGCAGAACCGGCGCCTTCAGCTACTTCGGCGCCTTCCAGTCCCGGCGTGAGCGGGGCTGGCGTGATTTCAGCCCGTCCGATCTGGTCAACGGCTACGCGGACCTTGGCCTTGATGGCGTCGATGCGGGCGTCCATGTGAAATTCATCGCGGCCGACACCGACCTGACCGGCAACGGCGTGGCCCCTGTCGAACTGCTCGCCGCGCGCCGCCGCTCGGTCTTCAGCTGGCCGGACAATTCGCAAAGCCGCTATGGCCGGATCAGTGTCCACCCCTGGGTCGCGCTCGGCTCCGATACCCGGATCGAGGCCACCGCCTATCGCCAGCGCCTCAAGGTCTCGACCCTCAACGGCGATGTCGCCGACATCGAGCCGTGCGAGGACGATGAGGCCCTGCTCTGTCTTGAAGCGGCAGGCGATGACGACGACGACGATGATGGCGATGGCGGTGAGGCAAGCTGGGTCCTGACCGACCCTGCCGGCCTATCAATCCCTGCCGTACCGGGCGTCGATGGCTACGGCGTCCTCAACAGGGGCAATGTCCATACCCGCTCCATGGGTGTCCTCGCCCAGATCATCGACGAGCGCGCCTTGTGGACCGGAGAGAACCATCTGGCGCTCGGCTTCAGCTACGATACCAGCACCAGCACATTTGGCGCAGGCACCACCCTCGGCGCCCTGACCGAAGATCGCAGCGTCGAGGGTCTCGGCGTCCAGATCGTGCAGGAGGACGGTGCCATTGCGCCCGTGCGCCTCACCGCCACGACCCGCTATTGGGGCCTGTTCCTTGCCGACAGCCTCCCCTTGACCGACAGTCTGCGCGCCGAAATCGGCCTTCGCTACAACCGCGCCCGGATCGAGCTGATCGACGGCATCGGCACCGCGCTCAATGGGACGCACCACTTCTCCCGCCTCAACCCGGGGATCGAGTTCGACTGGCGTGTCGCCCCGGCCCTCACCTTGCGCGCGGGCTACACCGAGACCAACCGCACGCCCACCCCGGCCGAACTCTCCTGCGCGGACGAGGACGCGCCGTGCAGCCTCACCAACTTCTTCGTGGCCGATCCGCCCTTGAAGCAGGTCGTTGCCAAGACCTTCGAGGTGGGCGCGGCGGGCCAGATCGCGCAGGGCGGATGGACGCTCGACTGGTTGGCGAGCGGCTGGCGCACCACCAACACCGACGATATCCAGTACGTCGCCTCCGAGGTGCGCGGGCGGGCCTACTTCCGCAACATGGGCTCGACCCGCCGTCAGGGCCTGGAATTGACGGTGAAAGCGCAAAACGGCGGCTGGCGCATCGCGGCCGGGTATGCCTTCACCGACGCGACCTTCCGCCAGGCGCTTGCCGTATCAAGCCCCTCGCATCCCCTCGCCGACGAAGACGGCCAGATTGAGGTCCGCCCCGGAGATCGCCTCCCGGGCATCGCGCGCCACGGCGCCACGCTCAGCGCCGACTACGAAGGCGAACTGGGCAGCCGGACCTTCTCGATAGGCGGCGATGTCCTCGCCCGTTCGGGTCAGGGCCTGGTCGGCGACGAGGCCAACCTCACCCCGCGTGTCCCCGGCTATGTCCTGGTCCACCTGCGCGCCAGCCTGGAACTGGTCCCGGGCCTCTCGCTCTTTGCCAACGTGCGCAACCTGCTTGACCGCGACTACGCCACTTTCGGCACGTTCAGCGAAGTTGACGAGGTCGACCTTGCCGAAGCCCCGGATGCCTCCAACCCGCGCGCCTATGGCCCCGGCGCCCCCCGCCGCTGGACCCTGGGCCTGCGCGCCCGCTTCTGACGCCCGAGCCCTGCCGTGCGGCCCGGACATGCCACGTATTGAATCGCCCGCATCAGGTCCCCACGTCCTAAACCACGATACGAATGGGAATGGATATGGCCGGTGGATGGTCGCGCGATGGCGCGGTGCAGGATCAGATTGATGACACGGTAAGCGACGCGGTGCGCGGCGCACGCGCCCGGATGCCCGCTGGCGAGGGGCTCGAATACTGCGAAGAGTGCGGCGAGACCATTCCCCCCCGTCGGCGCGAAGCCCTGCCGGGCGTGCGAACCTGCGTCGCCTGCCAGGGGCAACGCGACAAGACGATCGCCCATTCCCACATCAACCGGCGCGGCAGCAAGGACAGCCAGTTGCGCTGACGCCGCCGCCCAAGCGCCTGCGCGCGCCGTGTTGGAATAGCCGCCGCGAACAGCTATGCGGCGGGCATGACGGCATCCGATCTCGAACACCTGCTGATAACACGCCTCGTCCGGCAAAATGGCGGCACCACCCAGACCTGGCGCCGAGCCGTCGGGAAGGTCATCGTGCGCGACAGAAAGACACACCCGCATTGCAACTGGGATGTCAGGCCTAGCGGCACCGAGGCCCAACGCGCCGCCATCGAAAGCCTGCTCGACGACGTGCGGCTTGAATGCGCCTTCGTGGAAGCGGGCTAAGCGCCGCACAGGACTGCGCCGCCAGCCAGAAAGAGGCTGCTTCGCGCCCAAGTAGGTCGTTCAAGTGCCGATCCGGCGTGTCAGTAAGAGGCCGTTTCGAAAGGGGTTGAGCGGCTGAGGTTCGTGTGATTCCGGGGGTTTTGCAGACAACCCGGAGATCTTGATGTGGACCCCAGCCACCCGCGTGCAGCATACGCGTGTTTCGAAGCGTTACCAGACGGATTTGAGCGATGCCGAGTGGGCGCTGATCGCGACATTTGTTCCCGAGGCGCGCACGACGGGGCGGCGACGGCAATGGCCAATGCGCGAAATCGTGAACGCCATCTTCTACGTTCTGCGCGGCGGGATTGCATGGCGGTTGCTGCCCAAGGACTTCCCGCCGTGGCAGACGGTCTACCGCTGGTTTGCCCGGTTTCGTGACGAATGCCTGTTCGAGCGGATCAACCATGCGCTGGTCGCGCTCGATCGCGAGCGAGCCGGAAGGGACGCCTCGCCAAGCGGAGCCATCATCGACAGTCAGAGCGTCAAGACCACCGAGAGCGGCGGACCGCGCGGCTACGATGCTGGCAAGAAGATCAAAGGTCGCAAGCGCCATGCTCTGGTCGATACTGACGGCAGGCCGCTGCTTGTCGAGCCGCACACCGCCGATGTCCAGGATCGTGATGGCGGCGGCGCGTTGCTGCAAATCTCGCGCGGCCTCTTCCCGTTCATCGAGAAGGTCTGGGCCGATGGCGGCTATAACCATCACCGTGTCACCGAGGCGACCCGCATCACCGTCGAGATAGTCAGCAAGATCGCCGGGCAGTCCGGCTTCGTCGTCCTCCCTCGGCGCTGGGTGGTCGAGCGGTTCTTCGCTTGGGTCAATCGAAACCGCCGTCTGGCCAAGGACGTGGAAGCCACCCTCAAATCCGCCGCAGCCTTCCTCTACGCCGCCGCCGCCATGCTCATGCTACGCCGTTTGGCTCGGTCAGCGTGAGTTTCGAAACCGACTCTAAGCCGTCTGTCCGGTTAGGCTTGTCGATCCGATCGGCCAGCAGCAGGGGGCGGAGGGAAGCAACCTTTGTCATTTTCATCGCCCAATGTCAGCTTGCGATGACTTTGCGGACATTGCCGATTGTCGCTGCTGGTATACGTTACGAGGGTGCCAGAAAGGGGCCGAAGAATGCAGTTGCCGCCAGAACGATCGAATGAACCGGAGTGGTTGTATGACCAACGCCAGGAAAAGAAGGCAGAGCGTAGCTGGAATCACGGCGCATGGACTGCGACCGCTGTATTCCCGCTCCCGTATGCTCCAGTCGAAATCCTCTCAAACCAGCCACAAACTGGGGTGGCTTTTGTTGCGGTGAGTATCGCCGCCGTTAGTTTGGGCTGGTTCTTGTTGCGCCGAACTAAGAAAGGCTCATTTGGACGAGGTTTCGCCATCTGGAGCGTTCCGCTGCATAGCCTCGCAGTTTTCGTCTTTGGGGTCTCGCTATTGCGCTGATCTAACGTCCGCTCCTCATCTCATTGTAGGCACTGAGCCGGTCGAATCTGAATGTCCGCAAGGGGCGCGTGTGGAATTCTGCCGTGGTGCGCCCGTCTCGGTCGTTCTAGGGCCGATCGGGCGCGCTTGGCAGCGGCTCGTCCGCTATCCCCTGCCGACCAGATCGACCCGCAGCCGTGATGGTTGGAGCGCAGACGTTGCTGCCGGAGGGCGTTCGTGTAGCTTGAGCATATGACCCAATCCCTCTTCATATTCTCCGCCAAAGGTGTCGCGACCGAGGCCACACGCTACCGTCCAGGTGCGCAACATGCCCTCTTGCTTTATGGCAGAGGGTCAGGGGTCGAAGCTGCCCGCTCGGCTGCCGTAGCCGGAGCCGAGGACAGAGGATGGAATTTTGTCGAGGTTCAGCGACAGAAGGAACTCGACGCTGATCTCTCTGCGATCGAGGACGAAACGCTGAGATCGGCGGCACAGGATGCATCGCGCCTGGGCTATTCCATGATCGTTTACCGGGACGAGTTGCCCCTAGACGGATAAGCTCGTCGTTGGCTGCAATAGGGCGGGTGCGACTGGTCGGCTGCGCGCCCTTGTCGGTCGTTCTAGGGCCGGTCTGGCGCGCTTGGCAGCGGCCCGTCCGCTATCCCTTGCCGACCAGATCGGCCAGCAGCCGGGATGGGGGGCCAGACCTATGGCTTTTTCTCAGCGGAGCGGCGTTCTGACATCCGTTGCCGCTTCTGCTCCTGTTCCGCAAGCGTCGGCACATGAAGCGCCTTTCGCATGGCGTCGGGGATGAGAGTTCGGTCATACGGCTCCTGCGTGACCGGCGCGTCTTTAGGTAGACTATACTGAGTGCCTAGGACTTGCGGCCGGCCGATGTTGCGGAGGTAACGGTCTAACGTAGCAGACGCGATCCAGATAGCGCCCGGCTTGCCCCGTGCCACGGCGATCATTGCCAAGAGGTGGGCTTGCAGGAAGTCGTCAGGTTTGTTGCCGTGCTGAAATACGAAGGCTGCGTGCTCGAAGTCATCTCCGCTTTGCAGCGCGCCTTCAGCAAGCAATTCCTTTGTCCGAGCCAATCGTTGGTCATCTGCCGGGCCCACTTTGGACCAGTCGATATTCTTCGCCCGGCGGTCTGCCTGATCGGCGTTGAAGATCGCCGTCATCTCGGCATTAGTCGGGCGCACGATCGAACGAGTATAGTTGCGATCGGCGTTCCATGACCCAAGCTGCGGAGCCTTCGTGTCTGATCGAATGAGCTCGAAGGGTTCCATGCCCTCGTAGTTGATCCGAGCATGATTTGCATCCATTTGGTGGAAACGGAAAACGTCGGGGCGTGAGTTGGGTGCAGGGTACCCATCCGGTGAGCCCCGCCTTGTCCGGTGAGTGAACGACCGGTCTTAAGAGCGCTCGTATGAGCGAGCTTAGGAGCGCAGCATGGGGCAGATTACGGTGATGACGGGGCCGGAGCGGCGGCGTCGGTGGCGGGACGAGGAGCGCTTCAAGATCCTGGCCGAGGCCTTCGCGCCGGGCGCATGTGTCGCGGACGTAGCCCGGCGGCGGGACGTATCGACCAGCCTGATCTACACCTGGCGGCGCAATCTGCGACGCGAACAAGCCAAAGGGGCATCCCTTCCGATGGTGGAGGCAGCCTTTGCCCAGGCGGTCCTCACTAAGGACGAGAAGGTGGACGGCTGTGATCGCTGCGGCGTGATCACCGTCGAACTGGGCGAAGGTCGGCGCGTTCGCATTTCGGCCGAAGCTCCCGCTGCACTGGTCACCGCGACCTTGAAGGCGCTGCGGTGATCCCAGCGGGCGCGCGGGTGTGGATCGCCATGGGGCACACGGACATGCGCAAAGGGATGCAAGGGCTGGCCTTGCAGGTCCAGCAGGGCCTGAAGCGCGATCCGCATGGGGGCGACCTGTTCGTGTTTCGCGGACGGACGGGATCGCTGATCAAGATCATCTGGCACGACGGGATAGGCATGTCGCTCTATTCCAAGCGGCTCGAGAAGGACGCTTCGTGTGGCCCTCGGCGAAGGACGGGATCGTCTCGCTGACCAACGCGCAATTGTCCTGCCTGCTGGAAGGGATCGACTGGCGTAACCCGCAGTATTCCTGGCGCCCGCAGAGCGCCGGATAGACCAGCCACTTTCTTCGCCTTCCGGCGCATTTTCGCTTCAATGCTGCGCCGATCTGTGATTCCATGCTCGTCATGGACACGGCCGCATCGCCCCTTCCGGACGACGTCGAAGCGCTCAAGGCGCTGCTGTCCGCCGCGCTTGAACGCGCCGACGAGGCCGAGGCGCGCCTCGCCAATGCCAGGGCCCGCGAGAGCGCGACCGAGGCGATGATCGCCCACCTCAAGCTGCAGATCGCCAAGCTGCGCCGCGAGCAATATGGCGCCAGTGCCGAGCGCAGCCGTCGACTTCTCGACCAGCTTGAGCTTCAGTTGGAAGACCTCGAGGCCGATGCCTGCGAGGATGACCTAGCCGCCAGAAGTTGCCGCCGCCAGGACAGCCGACGTTGCCGCCTTCGCGCGCAAGCGGCCGAGCCGTAAGCCGCTCCCCGCACACCTCCCGCGCGAGCGCGTTGTCATTCCCGCACCGTGTTCATGCCGGTCCTGCGGCGGCGTGCGCCTGTCGAAGCTGGGCGAAGACGTGACCGAGACGCTCGAAGTGATCCCGCGCCAGTGGAAGGTGATCCAAACGGTACGCGAGAAGTTCTCGTGCCGGGATTGCGAGGCGATCACGCAGCCTCCAGCGCCGTTCCATGTCGTGCCGCGCGGATGGGCCGGCCCCAGTTTCCTCGCCATGCTGCTGTTCGAGTATGGCCAGCATCAGCCCCTCAACCGCCAGGCCGAGCGCTTCGCGCGCGAAGGCGTGGCGCTCAGCACCTCGACGCTGGCCGACCAGGTGGGCGCGGCGGCCTTCGCCCTGATGCCGCTCTATCGACGGATCGAGGCGCACGTGCTTGCGGCCCGGCGGCTGCATGGCGACGATACAACCGTGCCGGTCCCGCCAAGGGCAAGACCGATACCGCGCGCCTGTGGGTTTACGTCCGCGATGACCGGTCCTTTGCCGGCAGCGATCCGCCCGCAGCCCTGTTCCACTATTCCCGCGACCGGCGCGGCGAGCATCCTCGGGCGCATCTGGCGTCCTGGGCCGGGATTCTGCAGGCTGATGCCTATGGCGGCTACAACGA
Source organism: Novosphingobium decolorationis (assembly GCF_018417475.1). Taxonomy (NCBI): domain Bacteria; kingdom Pseudomonadati; phylum Pseudomonadota; class Alphaproteobacteria; order Sphingomonadales; family Sphingomonadaceae; genus Novosphingobium; species Novosphingobium decolorationis. The sequence continues at coordinate 3,767,977 of NZ_CP054856.1, read as the reverse complement.
GCTCTACGCGCCCGGCCGTCAGCCCGCACCCGTGACCGAGGCGGGTTGCTTTGCGCATGCACGGCGCAAGTTCTTCGAACTCGCCGACGTCGAGGCCGCCGCACGCAGGAAGAGCCGCGGCGAGCGTACCGGCATGATCTATCCGATCGCGTTGGAAGCTGTGCAGCGCCTCGATGCCCTGTTCGAGATCGAGCGTGGCATCAGCGGCAAGGCCACCGAAGAGCGCCTCGCCGTCCGGCAGGACCTCAGCGCACCGCAGATGGCGGATCTGCACGCCCGCTCACCGCCCAGCTCGCGAAGCTCTCGCGCAGCCACGATCTGGCCAAGGCCATCAACTACATGCTCCGACGCTGGGGGGCCTTCACCCGCTTCCTCGAAGATGGCCGGATCTGCCTCACGAACAACGCAGCCGAGCGGGCGCTGCGCTGCGTGCCCCTCGGGCGCAAGGCATGGCTGTTCTGCGGCTCCGATCGCGGCGGACAGCGCGCCGCCGTGCTCTATACGCTGATCCAGACCGCCCGGCTCAACGATGTCGATCCGCAGGCACGGCTGGCCGATGTCCTCGCGCGCATTGCCGAGCATCCCGTCAACCGGATCGACGAACTGCTCCCCTGGAACTGGCAAGTCCGGCCCGGAGTGCTATCGCAGGTGGCATGACCGCCCGATCGACAGACAGGCCCACAGCCACCGACAGTTTCCTGCAGATCGCAAGGCTGCGCATCGAGCTTGAGGACAGCGATCCGCCAATCTGGCGCCTGGTCGAAGTGCCGACCTCGGTCACTCTCAAGGTCCTGCACGACATCGTGCAGGCCGCGATGGGATGGTTCGATTACCATCTCTGGGAGATGCGCATTGACGACCAGACTTATGGCCTGCCGATGGAAGACGACTGGGGAACCGCTCCGCGCAAGATTGCCGCGCGCATCCGCCTGCGCGACGTACTCGCTCCCGGCGCGACCACGATCGCGTATTCCTACGACTTTGGTGACGACTGGCAGCACACGCTCACCTTGAGCGACGTTCGGCAGGGAGATCCGGCTCTCGCCTATCCCCGCTTCATCGGCGGCGAGCGCGAGTGTCCACCCGAGGATTGCGGCGGGATCTCCGGCTTCTACGAGATGCTGGAGATCAGGTCTGATCCCACGCACGAGCAGCATATCGAAATCAACGACTGGCTCGACGGCTACGACCCGGACGAACTCGACATCTTGCCGATCGAAGCGGGGCTCGCTCGTATCGCTGTCAGACGCAACGCCGCAGCAAAGCGCATCATCAAACCAAAGGCGACCTAGCCACGGCCACTGCGGCCTTCACCGGATGGGTACGGTGCAGGGTCGTCGAAGCTCATCTCCACGTCGTCGTCGACAACTTTCACGCTTTTGGCATTGCGGCGCAGGGATGGCCCTGAGTGTCAACGGCGGAGCAAAAGTCGGCCATGGGGCGGCGTAAAACCAGGCCATCGTGTTACACGCCGGGGGGAGTGGCGTGAGGGCGTAGCCCGAGGGCCACTCCCCCCGGCATTGGCTTGCTTTTCAGGGTCTGATTTTGGCCTTGCGGGCCCGGCTGTGAGCGAGGCGATAGCTTTCGCCGTTCATCTCGAGGATGCTGACGTGATGGGTCAGGCGATCGAGGAGCGCGCCTGTGAGACGCTCGGATCCGAAGGTTTCGGTCCATTCGTCGAAGGGCAGGTTGCTGGTGATCAAGGTGGAGCCGCGTTCGTAACGCTGGGAGATCAGCTCGAACAGCAGTTCGGCGCCGGTCTTGGAGAGCGGTACGAAGCCCAGTTCGTCGATGATGAGCAGTTTGTATCCGACCATCTGCTTCTGGAAGCGCAGGAGACGCCGCTCGTCGCGCGCCTCCATCATTTCGCTGACCAGCGCCGCCGCAGTGGTGAAGCCCACCGACAGCCCTTTCTGGCATGCTGCCAGTCCGAGCTAACGCTACGTGCGTCTTTCCGGTGCCCGATGGCCCCAGAGCGATGGCGTTCTCACGCCGCTCGATCCACTCGCAGCGCGCCATCTCGAGCACCTGCATCTTGTTGAGCCTGGGGATGACGGTGAAGTCGAAGCTGTCGAGGCTTTTGACGGCGGGGAAGCGCGCGGCCTTGATGCGCCGCTCGACCATACGACGCTCCCTGTCGATCATCTCCATCTCGACAAGGCGGGCGAGGAAGCGGATATGATCGACGCCTTCAGCGGCACATTGCCGGGCGAGCTTGTGGTGCTCGCAGGCACGTAGGCAGCTTGAGTGCCTTGAGATTGTGAGCGAGAAGAAGCTCCGGGGTCTGATCGCTCATGCGGCCTCCTGCTGGTCGGAGAGCAGGCTCAGATAGGCTCTGGCAAAGGTCTTCTCGACCGTTGTGCGTGGCAGGAAGGGATAGACGTCGAGTCCAGCACGGGCGGTACGCGTTCGACCCGGCACAGGGCGAGGTGCTTGACGGCATCGAAGCCGATGGCGCCAAGATCAATGGCCTGTTCCACCGCCGCACGGAGATCGGCGAGGGTGAACGTTTCCAACAGGCGCAGCACCTGTACATATTCACGCCTGCCATGCTTGTGCATGCGGCCTTCCATCAACCGCTGCAGTGTCGTGAACGCTTCGGGCAAATCCCAGCCCTGCAAAGGCGCGGCACGGTCGAATGCGTTGATCTTCTGCTCGATCAGCGGGAGATAGTGGAGCGGGTCGAAGATAACCTCCTCGCGGGCATAACAACGAGGATGACGGGCGATGACTTCGCTGCGGCAGCCGACCACCACCTCATCGACATAGGCCCTGATCCAGACCTCCTGATGGCCCCGGCCACCGGAACCGAATAATCGTTGGTCCTGTAGCGCACGGGGATTGCGAGGAGACCCGCCCGCTCGTCTGATCGCAGGCCTCGAAGGGTGTAGCGGGCAGAGGCTGCATGGCTGCCAGATCGCGTTGCAAGCGCTCACCGATCGTCTCGCTCTGTCCGCGCACCTTGTCCTGCTGGCGCTTGCGGCATTGCTCCTCCAGCCATAGGTTGAAGGCCTCCCAGGTCGGGAACTTCGGGATCGGCACCATGAAATTGCGGCGGCAGTAACCAACCAGCCCTTCCACATTGCCTTTCTCGTTCCCCTTGCCCGGGCGGGCATAGCGGTCGCGGATCACGTAATGCGACAGGAAAGCGCTGAACAGCGTGGCACGCTTACGCGTGCCGTCTGGCAGGATCTTCGCCACAAGGCGGCGATCGTTGTCATAGACGATCGAGCGCGGCACCGCGCCAGAAGAACGCGAAGGCATGAACGTGTCCGTCCACCGGGCCTCCGCCACCGCCGCCGGATAGGCCCGCACATAGCAGGCATCACTGTGCGGCAGATCGAGTGCGAAGAAGTAGGCCTTCTGCTGCACCCCGCCGATCTCCACCAGCGCTTCCCCGAAATCGGCCTGCGCATCCCCCGCCGGGTGGGCCAGCGGCACGAACATCTCCCGGCTGCGTTGCTCACGCTCGCGGATGTAATCCTTGATGATCGTATAGCCGCCGGTGAAACCATGCTCGGCGCGCAAGCGGTCGAATACCCGCTTCGCCGTATGGCGCTGTTTGCGCGGGACGCAGCGGTCCCCTTCAAGCCATCCATCAATGATCGCCACAAACCCGTCCAGCTTCGGACGCTGCGGGACAGATTGACGCCGGTAACCCGGTGGCGATGAAAACGACAGCATCTTGCGCACCGTGTCGCGCGACACATTGAAACGCTTCGCCGCCGCCCGCTGGCTCATGCCATCCGCGCAAGCCAAACGGACCTGAAGATAAAGTTCCACGCTGTAGATCCCCACACCTCCCTGACTTGGCAGAAAGGCTTCAAGGTGGACGACTTTTACGCCGCCCGCAGCAGGACTATCCCGCCGCTAGCGTGGTCGAATATTGCTCCGCCGTTCTCACCTGAGACTTGGGAGAATGTGTCTCCATCAAATTGGAAGTGCTCTGGGCGTTCCCAAGTTGCCTCTATTCCATGCGGCGTATCGCGCAGCTCGAAACGGAAAATTGTGGTTTGATCGACCTCAAGATCCCAGATGCCCGCAGGATTGGGGAGGACGGCAGCAGCTGCCAAACCGAGCAACAGAAAAGCGTTCATAGCAGCGATGGTGCCACAATGTACTGACGGCTGCTATGGGGCGTGTGCTGAAATTCTGCGCTGCGCCCTCGTCGGCCGTTCGAGGTGCGATTTAATGCGCCAGGGAGTAGACCTTCGGTTTTGTTGGGTGTGACAGTTGGCGAAGGGACGCATTTAGGAGGGGTCAGCTCAGCCCTTCCTGCCGCTCATAGGAAGCGGTGATGAACAGGGCAATCACTGTCATGCCGAGCCACGTCAGGCCCGCAAGCAGTTTTTCGCCGTGCCAGGAAACGTAAACCAAGAAGATTAGTAGAAGGGCTGATCCCAGAGCCAATCGACAATAGGATCGGCGCGGCCGCTGCAACCGGGTTTCGACCAGCCAAAACAGCGCGGAGGTAAAGATTAAAATTGCTCCGGCAATTGCAGACCGGATCGAAAACCCCGCGATCATAAAAAACATTACGGCTAGCCAGAGCTCAGGCGCCCATCTCTTCCACTCGGCTTTCGTGCGGTTCATCGGGTTATGATTGCACTGTTCCCTTATATTCGCAATCATTCCGATATTCGAGAAGCCGCAGGGCAGTCAGGCGCCCAATTCTGTCATTCGCACGGCCCTCGCGTCATTCTGTAAGCAGTCGCTCTTTTCGGTGGTGCCTCGCGCCTCCAATCGCTGGACATCCGATCAGTCGGCGCGGAAGGCGTCACCTTTGGTCGCTCGGGCCATGGATAGTTCGACGATACGCTCCAGGATACGTCCGTCGTCCTTCCACTTCATAACTAGCTTCCCAGGGTCCATGCCATACTCTGCGACCACGTCGAGCAGGCGATCATGATCGAGTTCGGCCAGACCTGCCCTAAGTGCAGCCTCGCTTTCCCGTGCGAGCGCCACGGGATCTAGGACTGCCGGTGGACGCCTCCCTCGATGGCCCGTCGGTCCACCGCCAGTGGGCGCCTCCTTGTTCATCGACTTGCGCACGGGCTTTTTTGCCGGAGCCTTTCTGATGTCACCCAGAAGACTCTCAAGCTGGGCCGCGAACTCGGGATTGCGGTCAGCCTCGCTGGCGATGAGTGTCGCTATTTGCGTCAATCGTGCCTTAAGCTTCATAGATCCTCCAGCGTCTCAATGAGTTCCGCAGCGAGATCAATGTATCTCTCAGCCAGATCTCCATAGCCGTACTTCTGTTTGAGCGTCCTTTCGCTTGGCTGGTTTTCGGCGGCTGCCGCGATCTGGTTCGCTTGGCGGATGACGGTGTCGAACACGGGAGGATCGCCACGACCTCGGAGGTCGCGCGAGACGTTGTAATGGATCGTACTGTTCTCTTGATACTTAGTGATCACGATTCCAAGGGGTTCGATGTCCTCGCCGACGTCTTTGGAGAAGTTTCCAACGCGCTTCACGATCTGTGGGATGCCGTAAGTCGACAGAACGTCTGGCACGGTGGGGATGATATAGCCCTCCGAAATGCGAAGGCCGTTGAGCGTAATTATACCGAGGTTCGGCGGGCAGTCGATCAGGACAACATCATAGTTATCTAGGATCGGCTTTACCGCCAGGCGGAGCAGGTCGATCGGAGTCTGGGCATAGAACTGCCCAGAAGGTGCGCTAGCAAGCCGATCCTGGACGTCGATTAAATCCAAGCTCGATGGAAGGAGGTCGATCGAGTTCGCACCCTTTACGTCGGAGACACCCTTCTGGAGGGTCTTATCAAGATCGAAGGTTCGGTTCGTCGGATCCAGCGCATCTTTGAACAGCGTGGCAAGCGTGTGGCCCTTCTTGTTTAGAGACTTCCACTTTTTCTCCCCGATTAGCATGGTGGTGGCATTCGTCTGTGGATCGAGATCGATTACCAAAACCTTCTTTCCGTGCTGAGAAGACAGCGTCTCGGCCAAGGCGACTGTCGTGGTGGTTTTTGCTACCCCGCCCTTCAAATTTATCAACGAGACGATACGCGCCATAGGAATTTTCCTTCTTCGTAGCCAAGCTCTAACTGGACCGACCCTGAAGACGGGGCCAGCCTTGAGTTCGACCAGCGGTTGGGGAAAGTCTCGATAGCGAGTTCGCCAATTGGCAACGGCCTGTCGTGAGACGCCAGCCATGGTGGCGATCTCATTAAGTCCAACAAGCTCCGGCTCATTCTGTCGAATCAATCTAGCAAACCCTGTGAACGCTGATCACAAGACATGTTTACAGCGATCACAAAGGAAGTCAAATATCCTTGTGCGAGGAAGAGTTAAAGCGGCAGCGGCCAACTTGGATCGAGCGCTGGTAGACCTCTGTCAGAGCTGAACCTTAGGGTTATTGGCCGGATCGGACGGCAAAGGGCTGAAACCCGCTGGTTCCCATCTGGTCCGGACAAGGTGCCAGCGTCAGGGGATCGAACCCGTACCCACTTCCAGGATCGCTGTTGAGATGCGTCGACCAATTCCGTCACGCTGGCAGGTCCTTTTACCCCGGCCAGGTCAAAGCGGCGATGTCGCGTTTAGCTGACTGGCTCCTCCAAACCGGCCTGTCCGCTCCCGGCCCAGGCCCGACGGTGCCAGCTCTACTTCATCTGCTTGGCGAGCCATTCCGAAGCCTCGGTTATCGCGCGGTCGGCGAGGGAGGAGGCCGCGACCGCTTCGAGAAAGCTGTGCGTCGCGCCTTGGTAGACATGGCTTTCCACGAGGTTTCCGGCTTCGGCAAGCCTCCGGGCCATGTCCAGGTTTTCGTCCAGCAGGACATCGCATTGCGCGATGCACAGCCAGGCTGGAGCGAGCCTGCCAAGATCGGCCCGGAAAGGAAGGGCGCGTGGGTCCTGAACGGCTTCCACGCCAAGATAGGTGGTCCAGAAATCGGCCATTTCCGGGCCGGTAAGCATGTAGCGTTCGCCATCGCCGTAGCGTTCGTAACTGGGCCGCTCGGCGCGATCGTAGGCCCCGTAGTTGAGGAGCATCGCGCGCGGAAGCGGCTTGCCCGCGGCGCGGCGTTCGAGCGTTCCACACAAGGCCAGGTTGGCACCGGCGCTGTCTCCGCCAAGCGCGTAGCGGACCGGGTCGAGACCGTGGGCAGGCCCTTCCTCATCGAGCCAGGCGAGAACTTCGGCGACGTCCTCGATCGCGGCGGGGAAAGGGTTTTCCGGGGCCAGCCTGTAATCGAGGCCAAGCACGGCGATCCCGGCGCGCGCGGCGTACTCGCGCATCAGCCGGTCATGGGTGTCGATGCTGAAGAGCGACCAGCCCCCCCCATGAAGATAGACAAGAACGGGGAGGACATCCTCCGCCACCGGCCGGTGGATGCGCACGCGCAGCGCATGGGGACCGACGTGCAGTTCCTCGCTGGCGTACATCCCAGGGCCTCCGCGACGCCAGGGTTCACGCTGCTGCTCGGCAATGGCGCGCGTCTGCGCGACCTCCATGCCCGGCCGCGATCCCAAGGCGGCCGAGGCCGCAAACATCTGCGTGAGCCAGTCCCGGATCTCGGGATCGACATCGTCGTCCTGGAAGAAGGTGGCGGGCATCGGGAGCGTCCTTGGCAGTGGAGACCGAGAAAATGGCAAGTCCCGCGCGAAGGGGCGAGGCCCGTGAGGAAACCGGCCTCGCCCCTTGGGGGACTCCTCGATCAGAAGTCGGCGGAGATCGACGCCTTGAAGGTACGGGGCTGGCCCTGGAGAACAGCGGACGAGAAGCTGTCGTAGGCCGAGGCCCAGTACTTCTTGTCGGCAATGTTATCGACGTTGAAGCGCAGGGTGACAGGGACCTCGCCCGCCGCGAAGACGTAGCGTGCGCCGGCGTTGAAGATGGTCCAGCTCGGGAGCTTGAATGTGTTCGCCACGTCGACCCACTGCTTGCCAGTGTAGGTCACGCGGCCGGTCAGGGTGAAGCCCGGCAGCGGCGTGTCCCATTCGACATTGGCGTTCGCGGTCCAGTCGGGCACGCCCTTGGGCGTGGTTCCGGCGCTGGGATCGGTGGATTCCAGCAGCTTGGCGTCCACGTGGCTAACGCCCGAGATCAGACGCAAGCCGGGCAGGATTTCGCCGTTGAGAGTGAACTCCACGCCCTGGTTGCGCTGCGTTCCGGCGATCGCATAGACCAGCGTATCGACGTCGGTGTAGCCGTAGGGCTTGTCGATCTGGTACCAGGCTAGGCTGGCGAACATCGCTCCGATCTGCAGCTTGCCGCCCACTTCGTACTGGGTCGAGACATAGGGCGGGAAGACCTCGCCGAAGTTGCTGGCGCCGAACCCGGCGGTCGGCCCCTGCTGCAGCGATTCGATCCGGTTGGCATAGAACGAAAGACCCGCGACCGGCTTCACCACGACACCGGCGACCGGGGTGATCTTGTTGAGCTCCTGGGTCCCGGTGAGCTCGCCGCCGAAGGCCGAGTAGCTCTTCGTTTCCAGCTTCTGGAGGCGCAGCCCTCCGGTCACGAGAATGCGGTCGTCCCAGAAACCCACCGTGTCCGAGGCGAAGGTCGAGAAGGTGTTGATCTTCGAAATGGGATAGGGATCGTCGAGGTCGCCGCCGACATAGACCGAATCCGGAAGGTCGATCTGCACGGCATCATAGTAGTTGCTGGCGACGCCCGTGAAGTCGGTGCCGTAGCGGAAATCGTAGGCGTTGCGGTTGACCTGCCAGCTGGCATTGGCGCCGATCACGATCTCCTGGGTAATCGCACTGCCCAGCGTGACGCGCGCGCCGGTTTCGACCGCTTCGTTGTTGTCGGTGCGCGGGACGTAAAGCGCGGTCAGGTAGCCGTCGCCGGTCTGGGCGTCGTAGAGGTTGAAGCCGCCGTAGATGCCCTCTTCCGAACCGTCACGAGCACCGGCCTTGACCCACATCGTGGCGTTGGGCGCAAAGTCGTACTCGAAATTGAAGACGCCAAAGACGTCGCGCAGGTCGGTATAGGTGTAGTCCTGAGCGAAGTTGTAACTGGCCGAGGGAATCTCGGGCAGTTCGCTGGTCGACAGCGTGAGTTTCGGGCGCAGGTGATCGACGCGCACCTTCTGGTAGGCGACATCGAGGCTCATGCGCACAGGGCCTGAATCCCAGTCGAGGCCGACGCCCAGGACCTGGGTCTTGCGGTCCTCGCGGTCGATGCCGGTCTCGCCGTCCTGGTAGTTGCCGTTGATGCGGATGCCGAAGTTGCCGAAGCGGCGCGAGACGTCGAAGCTGCCGCCGAAATGCGCGTCCGAGGTGTAGCCCAGGGTCACCCGGTTGAGGTTCTGGTCACCTGCATGCTTGAGCAGCAGGTTGACGCTGCCGCCCAGCCCCGAACCGCCCGGCGCGGCGCCATTGAGGAAGGCCGAGGAGCCGTTGAGGACCTGCACCTGTTCGAAGAGTTCGGGCGCGATCAGCTGGCGCGGGGTGATGCCGTACAGGCCGTTGAGGCCCACATCGTCGCCGTAGAGTTCGAAGCCGCGAATGATGAAGCTCTCGGCCGCGTTGCCGTAGCCGTACGTGGTACGCACGGTGGGATCATTCTCGAGCACTTCGCCCAGCGAGCGCGGCTGCTGGTTGAGGATCAAGGTCTCGTCGAAGCTGCGCACGTTGAAAGGCAGGTCCTCGGCCGCCTTGTCGCCCAGGACACCGGCAGAGCCGCCGTTGCCAACGTGCGTGGCGTTCTCACGCTGCGCGGTGACGACGATTTCCTGCGTCGTCCGGCTGTCCTGCGCGAAGGCGGGCGTGGTGAGCGCGGCAAGCCCGGCCGCAAGGACGAGCGAGCTGGCGCTGGCACGGCTCGTGCGGCTCAGGCGAAGGCGCGTGGATTTGGTCGGCATTGTTTGATCCCTCACTAAGAGCACCCCCCTAAGGTGCAAACTGGTTATGCCCGGGACATGCCCCTGAAGTCCCGTTGTATTGCGAAGAGTGCGGCTCCTCTAGTCCCTGCAAAACATCCAATTCTACGTACTTCAAGGGGCCAATCCCCTCAGCCGTAGACCTGACGGCCCTCCAGCCAGGTGCCAAGGACCCTTGCCGTGTCGAGCTTTTCCAGGGGCATCGTGGTCAGATCGCTATCCCAGACCACGAAATCGGCGAGCCGCCCGGGGGCGAGAGACCCGGTGTCCTGTTCACTGCCACCGGCCCAGGCTGCTCCCTTGCCATAGCACAGGAGGGCATCGTGGATGCCCATCCGCTGGCGTGGGAACCAGCCATCGGGATTCTTGCCGTCGAGCGTTTCGCGAAGGGTTGCCGCTTTCAGGCCGGTCAAGGGGTCCAGCGGAGCCACGGGCCAGTCCGAGCCGAAACACACCTGCGCCCCGCTCGCGAGCAGCGATTGAAAGGCATAGGTCGTCTCGAGGCGCTTCGTACCGATCCGGCGCCCCGCCCAGCGGCCATCGTCGATGGCGTGGTAGGGCTGAACCGACGCGATGACACCCTGTTCGGCAAAACGTCCAATGGCGCCGGGCGAAAGGTGCTGGGCGTGTTCGATGCGGCTGCGCCGGTCGCGCGGACCATTCGCCGCGGCGGTATCGGCCAGCATCGCGAGGACGATGTCGTTCGCTTCATCGCCGATGGCATGGGCGGACAACTGGAAGCCGGCCTTGTCCGCCTCGCGCGCCCAGCGGCGCATATCCGCCTCGTCGGTGACGGTGATGCCCCGGGTCGAGGGATCATCGAAATAGGGGGCGTAGAACAGCGCGGTGCGCGATCCGAGCGAGCCGTCGAAGACAACCTTGCAGCCGCCCCAGCGTACCAGCCTATCGCCGCGCCCTTCCTCGGCGACGATTGCGGCGAGCTTTTCCCAATCGGAGAGCGGGGTCATGGCATAGAAGCGCATGTCGAGCCCACCTGCGGCCTTCATGCGCCGGGCCGAATGGAACGTGTCCCAGCTGATGCCAGGCTCGTGAACCTGGGTGATGCCTTTCGAGAGACCGAGCGCGATACCCTTGCGGTTGGCCGCGTCGATGGCGGCCTCGGTGGGAACAGGGATGCGCGCGAGCACGAAGTCCTTGGCCGCGTCCTTGAACACGCCGGTGAGACGACCTGTCGCATCCCGTACGACGACGCCGCCCGGAATGTCAGCCATGCCATCGGCAATACCGATCGCCTGGAGCGCGGCGCTGTTCATCAGGACCATGTGCAAGTCATAGCGAACGACCGCGACGGGTGTATGCGGCGTGACGGCATCGATCCAGTCCCGCGTCGGCAGTTCGCCGCCCCAGCCATCGTTGTCCCAGTTGCCCCCCTGGAGCCATTGTCCAGGCGCCGCGTCCTCTGCAGCCCGGGCCAGGACCGCGGTGAAGGCGTCGCGGCTGCGCGCGGTGCGCAGCGATGGCTGGTCGAGGGTGCCGGAGGCGAGCGTGAAGTGGACATGGCCGTCGGTCAGCCCGGGGGTGACCAACGCGCCTTCGAGGTTGATCCACCGGGTCCGGGGACTGGCAAGGCTCTGTGCCGCCTCGCGGCCGAGAGCGGCCACGCGTCCGTTCACGACGCCCAGGGCATCGGTGAAGACCCGGCGCCCTTCCCCGGTCCAGATGCGTGCGTTGGTGAAAATCGTGTCGACAGGTTCGCTTGCGGCAAAAGCGGCCTGCGTCGTCCAATCCAGACCAACCGCCAAAGCCCCCGCCGTGGCCGTTCGGGCGAGGAAGGTCCGACGGTCAAATCTGGTCATCGTGGGTGCGCCCCGAATAGCTGGCCTGAATGCATTCCTGTGCAATGTGCCAGATTTCCTGGAGCCTCAAAGTTCCAATTCTTCACAAATTACAGGGTCCAGTAGGCCCCCTCAGGCCTTCGTGGCGCGGGCAAGGGCCGCAATGGCAAGCCCCGCTTCCGTGGGATCAAGACTGGCAAAGCCAAGTCGGAGCCCCTTCTCGGCGCTGCTGCGGCTCATGAAGGAGCGGTGGCTGGCAAAGCGCAGGCCCGCAGCCAGGGCCCTCTCCTCGATGGCCTCGAGATCGCCCTCGAAGCGAACCCAGAAAGCCAGTCCCCCGTCGGGCATGGTGAACTGCGCGTGGCCGGCAAGTTCGCTCTCCAGCAGTTCGGCAAAGGCGCTTCGGCGCTCGGCATAGATACGCCAGGCCTTGCGGGCATGGCGGCGCACCTCGCCGCTCTCGATCAGGTCCGCGCAGGTCTCCTCGGTGATCGTGTTGCCCATGCCATCGGTCAGCGAAACGCGGTGCGCGATGGCCTCGATGACCGGCCTGGGGGCCGCAAGATAGCCGATGCGCAGGGCCGGCAGCAGCAGTTTGGACATCGAGCCGAGATAGAGTACTTGGCTTGGTGCGTAGCCCGCCATCGGCAGAAGCGGCTGCGACTGGAAGTGGAATTCGTGGTCGTAGTCGTCCTCGATGATGGCCACCCCGAACTGGCGGGCGATGTCGAGCACCTGCAGCCGCCGCTCGGGGCGCATGGCGATTGTCGTCGGGAACTGGTGATGGGGCGTGAGGAAGACGGCGCGCACCGAATGGCGGCGGCAGGCGGCTTCCATTTCGGCGATGTCGATCCCGTCCGCGTCGATGCCGACGGGAATGACTTTGCCGCCAAGTGCGCGGATCGCCGCGACCGCGGGCTCGTAGGTCAGCTCCTCGACGATCACGGCATCGCCGGGATGGATCAGGACCTGGAGGGCGAGGAAGAGGCCATTCTGGCTGCCGCGGGTGATGCAGATGTTGTCGGCAGTGAAGTTCAGCCCGCGCTGCGAGCGTAGCATGTCAGCAATCTGTTCGCGCAGGCGCTCGGTCCCGCGCGGGTCGCGGTACTGCAGACGGTTCGCCCGCGAGGCCCGCTGGACGGCGGAGCGATAGGCCCGGGCAAGCTGATCGGCGGGAAAGAGCCGGCCATCGGGGGCACCTTCGTCAAGCTTGATCCCCACCCCGCCGGGCAGTGCAAGCGGGCGTTCGGGCGGCGCGCTGAAGCGGTACTGAGGTTCATCGTCGAGTGGGACGCCCCTGGTAGCGGGATCGCTCCTGGCCAGACCGGCGGCATCGAACGGGCCAAGCGACTTGGGCAGCGAGCGCGAGACGACCGTTCCGCGCGTTCCCTCGGTGGAAAGCCAGCCTTGCGCAATGAGGTCCTCATAGGCGAGGACGACGGTCTTGCGGTTGACGCCAAGAGCGCTGGCGAGTTCCCGGCTGCTGGGCAGGAACGTGCCCGAGGTGAGCCGGCCCGTCTCGATGTCGCGGATCAGCGCATGGATGATCTGCATGTACATGGGCGTGTTGCGTCCGGCGTCGATCTGCGCGCCGAGCGATATCTGCCAGTGTCGTAACATGGCTTGGTACCTTCGCAGCGTGGAAAGGGCGTGGGAGGCCGTTTCGGATTGGACCATGTTATTAACGCCAATTGGTACTTGTCCAGGGACCATGCGCTCGCGATCATCCTGCCAACTCGAAGCCACCCCAAGGAGATCCGGCGCGCGTTCGCCAGGGTCGGATCGCCACCAGCCGGAGCGCGTCATGCTGAACCCCAAGTTTGCCCGTTATGGGAGCGAGGACGTGCGCCGCCTCATTGCCGACTATCCGCTGGCCTGGGTGGTTTCACCCGGAGCGCCCGTCGCGACCGCGACCGTGCTGCCCCTTCTCGGGCGCTACGACGCGGATGGACGCCTTGTCGGGCTTGTCGGGCACATGTCGCGCCGCCGTGAACTCCACGCCCTGCTGCAAGCCGATCCGCAGGCCCATTTCCTGTTCACAGGGCCCCAGGGCTATGTCTCGCCCGAACACAGTGGGCGGCGCAGCTGGGGGCCGACCTGGAACTACGCGACGCTCCAGATCGAGGGCGAGGTGCATTTCGACGAGGCGCTCTCGGGACCGGCGATCACGCAGCTTGTCGACCACTGCGAAGGCGGTCGCAGCGCACCGTGGGCCCAGGACGAACTGGGCGCGCGCTACGAGGCGATGCTGGGCGCCATCATCGGTTTCGAAGTGACGGTGACCGGGCTCGACGCAACATTCAAATTGGCGCAGGACGAGGATGACGAGGTGTTAGAAAATCTTGCCAGCGGCCATCCGGATCCGGCGCTGCGCGATTGGATCCGCAGCCTCAATGCCGCGCGTCTGGGGCCAGACGGCGTCTTGGGCAAGGGCCGGGAATAAGGAGGTTTCGTGGGGGCGAAGCGCATGACAGCACGAGACTTCTGGATGGCGGTGCACCGCTATTCCGGCCTTGCGATACTGGCCTTTCTCGGCTTTGCGGCGCTCAGCGGTTGCCTGCTTGTCTACATGCGCCCGCTCGATGCCTGGCTCAACGCCGACCTGTTTCGTGATGCGCCTGCGGCCTCGGCTCCCGACGTCGCCCCGCTCGTCGATCGCTTTGCCCGGGAGCATCCCGAGTTCACGGTGCGCTCGTTCCCTCTTGCCGTCGCGCGGGATACCCGGATCCCGGTCATGGTCTACCCGACGAAGGGCGCGCATCCGGTCGACCAGGTCTTCCTTGATCGAGTGAGCGGCGAAGTCGAAGGCCGACGCCTGACCCATCCTGCCTTCAACCGCCATGGCGCGGCCGAACTCCTGCACGATGCGCATTACACCTTGATGCTGGGCACTTATGGGCGCTGGTTCATGGGGGTGATGGCGCTGGCATGGCTGATCAGCAATATCGTCGGCGCCTACCTGACATTCCCGGCGCGCGGCACCTTCTGGAAGCAGTGGAAGCGGACCTGGCGCTTCAGTTTCAAGAGTGTCTTCTCGCGCCAGATGCTCGACCTGCACCGGGCTTCCGGGCTCTGGTTGCTGCTCCCGCTCACGGTGCTGGCTTTCACCTCGGTGTGCCTCAATTTCTTCAACGAACTCTATGCGCCCGTGGTCGAGCGCTTCGTGCCCGAACACGAGATCGCCTTGCCACAGGACGAGGGCCGCGGACCTCTGGATTTCACAGCAGCGCTCGACCAGGCGCGCCGCGTCGCAAAGGGCATGGAAGAGAGCTGGTTGCCCGCGACCGCGATCCGCGACCGCGAAGAGGATCGCATCGGTGTCACCCTCACCGACAGCGGCGTGCTCCGCTACAACGACCTCGGGCCGATCTATCTCTATTTCGACCGGGCGAGCGGAAAGCTGGCCGAAGTCATCGATCCCTATCACGGCAACACCAACCTTGCGATGTACCGCTGGCTCTATCCGCTGCACAGCGGCCACATCGCCGGGATACCGAGCGAACTGGCGATCGTGGTGCTGGGGCTCGTGGTCTTCGCGATGTGCGTGACGGGGATCTACCTGTGGTGGAAGAAGCGGCCGGGGCGCGTCGTCCAGCGCCGCGCGCGCAAGGGAGCAAGGACGTGACGCGTAGAATTGCAAGGGCGCTGCTGCTGGCCGGGGTTGGACTGGCCGCAAACCCGGTTCGGGCCGACCTGCCGATCACACCGGAGCGGGTGCTCGAGGTGCGCCCCGATCGCACGACCTGGTCCTCGCTCGATGTCTCCCCCGATGGCCATACCCTCGTCTTCGATGTCATGGGTGATCTGTACACCATGCCCGCGACAGGCGGCGCGGCGCGCCAGGTGAGCGAAGGGCTTGCCTTCGACAGCCAGCCGCGCTTCTCCCCCGACGGGCACTGGATCACCTTCACCAGCGATCGCAACGGTTCGGAGAACATCTGGATCGCGCACCCCGATGGTTCGGAGGCGCGCGTGATCTCGGATTTCGACGATGAGACGGTTATGGTCTCGCCCACCTGGAGCGCCAGCGGCGACGCCGTCTTCGCCAGCCGCTTCCGGCCGGATCTCAACAATTACGAACTCTGGCGCTTTCCCCTGAACGGCACGGCGGAACGGCTCGCGCCGGTCAAGCCCTCTCCTGATGCCCCGCGCAGCACCTGGCACTCCACGCTCGATGCCTCGGCCTCGCCGGATGGACGCTGGCTCTACTACGCGCGCCGGGTGGGCGGGCTCGAATTTGACGTTCCCACGCGCTGGACGATCCTGCGCCGCGATTTGCAGACCGGCGAAGAGGACACGATCATCGCGGGCCCTTCCGGGCGGGGAACCGGGGAAGATGCCTATTTTGCGCCACGCGTGGCGCCGGACGGCAGGCACCTGGCCTACGTGACCCGCCGGGAGGGCACGTCGATGCTGCGCCTGCGCGATCTTTCGACGGGCGAGGATCGGGCGCTTGGCACGACACAGCTCGATGCCATGCAGGCCTCCTCGTGGCAGGGCATGGTGCCGGGTATGGCATTCACCCCCGATGCCTCGGCCGTGCTTCTCAGCCGGGATGGGCGGTTCGTCCGCCAGCCCACAGATGGCAGCGCCGCACACGTCCTGACGCGCTCAATCGATGCACGCATCGCGCTGGCCCCATCCAACCGCTTTGCCATTCACGAGCCGACAGGCCCGGTCGAATCCAGGCTGGCGATGGAGCCGATGACCTCGCCCGATGGCACGCACATCGCCTTCGCCGCCCTTGGCGGGCTCTGGGTGCAGGAGATTGGTGGCGGTGCGGCACAGCGCCTGCCCATCGACCTCGACCTGCCGAGCGAGCCCGCCTGGAGCCCGGATGGCACGCGCCTTGTCTTCGTGACCTGGTCCGAAGCCGAAGGTGGAGCGGTCTGGACGTCGTCCGCCGACGGTTCGGGCGCGCGCAAGTTGGATGTGGTCCCGGCCTATTACCGGGCCCCGGTCTTCACGCCCGATGGCCGCCGGATCCTGGTCTTGCGCTCCCCGACCGACCAGCGCCGACAGAACTATTTCGAGATCGGCATGGAACGCGAAGGCGACCTTGTCGCCCTCGATCCCACGAGCGGTGCAGACAAGATCATCGCGCACGGCAACTTCGGCGGGCATGCGCAGTTCACGCAGGAGGCCGGGGCCGCCTTTTACTATACGGGGAGCGCGCTCGAGCGCGTGGATCTTGCCACGGGAGCAACTGCGCCGGTCGCCAGGGTGACCGGACCCTCATACTACTTCATGGAGGGAAATTCCCCAGTCGACGACATGCGCATCAGCCCTGACGGGACGACGCTGGCCGCGACCATCGGTGACAGGCTCTACGTCCTGCCGCGCCCGGCCGACCCCACGCACGCGGTCGACCTCACGGCAAAGGACAGTCCGGCCCGGGCGCTTGCCGGGTCGGGGGCGGACTGGTTCGAGTGGACGGGACCGCATCGGCTGGATGCAGTGCTGGGAACCAGGTGGACCCGTCATGACACCAGCGCAGGCACGCCATCTGCCGAAATGCGCCTCGTCGCCCGGCTGCCGCGGGCCAAGCCGGAAGGCTCGCTCCTCCTGCGCGGGGCAAGGGTCCTGACAATGGCGGACGGTGACCGGGTGATCGAGAATGCCGATGTCCTGGTGACGGGTGATCGCATTGCGGCCGTGGGGCCGGGCGGCACGCTCGATGTGCCCGCCGGGACCAGCGTGCGCGACGTGACCGGAAAAACGATCCTGCCCGGCTTCATCGATGTTCACGATCATATCGGCGAGATCCGCCGCACCAACTGGGCCAGCGAATCCTGGGGCCTGCGCGCACGGCTGGCCTACGGGGTGACGACCAGTTTCGATCCCTCCACACTCACGATCGACCACATGGGATACCAGGGGATGGTCGATGCCGGGCTGCTGCTGGCGCCGCGCCTGCGTTCAACGGGTACGGCGGTCTTTTCCAAGGTCCGCATAGGCTCGCTCGACGATGCCCGGCACGTGCTGGAGCGCTATTCGGACGGCTATCGCATCTCCAATCTCAAGGAGTACCGCACAGGTGATCGCGAAGTGCGCCAGTGGGTGGCGATGGCCGCGCGCGAGCAGCATCTCCTCGCCACGACCGAGGGGGCGCTCGCACTCAAGCTGGATCTGACGCAGATCCTCGATGGCTATGCGGGCAACGAGCACGCGCTGGCTGCCCCGCCCTTGGGGGACGACCTCATCGCGGTGATGAAGGCCATGGGCACAAGCTACGACACCACGCTTTCGATCACCAATTCGGGAGGCCCGGCGCTGGACTGGTTCATCGCGCACGAGGACCCCGTGGTCGATGCCAGGATCCGCCAGTACTGGCCGGGCAACGCGATCCGCCAGAGGCTTACGCTGAGCCGGACGTTCCAGCCCCTTTCGCGCGAGCGCTTCCCGGTGATCGCGCAGGACCTGGTCCGCCTTGCCAAGGCCGGCGTGCTGGTCGGCATCGGCTCGCACGGAGAAATGCCGGGGATCGGCTATCACTGGGAAATGGAAGCCCATGCGCTGGGCGGAATGAGCCCGCAGGACATACTGCACGCAGCGACGGCGGGCTCGGCGCAGACCATCGGGCGCCTGTCCGATCTGGGCACGATCGAGCCGGGCAAGCTGGCCGATCTTCTCGTGCTCGACGCCGATCCGCGCTCGGACATTGCCAAGGCGCGCGCCATCGCTTCGGTCATGCGGGGCGGCTTCCTCTATGATGCGGCGAACCTGCAGGAGATCTGGCCCCGCTCCGGCCCGGTTCCGCGGCCCTGGTTCGAGGGCATGGATACCGAGAACTGGCTGGCGACCCCGATGCCTTCGGCCCACACGCACCACTGACCCGGTTCGCGAGCCGCTCTCTTCCCTTCGGCGGGGGCGCCCCGCTCCTGTTCACTGCATGAAAGCACACCGCGCCAGGTCTTCGTAGGGGTGGATTTGCGCCTATGCTAGGCCTGCCCCCCGCGCCTTTTGCGGGGTGGATTTCGCGAGGGTCGAACCAGCATGCCAACTGCGCGCCGCACATCCCAACGCCTGATCGCCCAACGGCCCATCGCGTTCGCTCTTGCAGCGGCCCTGACACTAGCCCCCATGTCCCCGGCCGCGAGCGCGCCGGAGGAGGCCCCGCCATCTGCCAACCCGGCCCGCCAGATCACAGGCTACCCTGCCCTTTACGGGATTGCCGGCACCAAGGACCGGACAGGCCTCCCCCTGGCGGATGCCGCCACCCGCGCGCTCGCCGCCACGCGCTATTGCGCGGCCATCGACTACGCCGCGCACACCGATTCCGATGCCCTGCTGGTCTGGCGGGACGGGCAACTCGAACTCGCCCACGATTTTGCCCCGCACAACGCGAACGCACGCAGCTGGTCCGCCTCGATGGCCAAGACGCTCACCGCCGTGGCTCTTGGCATCGCCATCGAAGAAGGGGCGATCGCCTCTGTCGACACCCCGGTGTCCGAGGTCCTGACCGAGTGGGACGATACGGCCCACCGTGCAATTACCTACCGACACCTGCTCGAGATGACGAGCGGACTGGACCATCCCGCACCGGGAAGCGCGGGAGCAAGCGCGCTCGTCGGCGGCGAGGACGCGGTGGCCGCCGCCCTCGCGCTGCCGGTGGTCAACCCGCCGGGGGCCACCTTCGACTACCATACCGTCAACGTCACCTTGCTGATCGAAGCGATCCACCGGGCGAGCGCAGAGCCCTTTGCCCGCTTCGTCTCCACCCGTCTGTGGCGACCACTTGGCGCGGCCGACGCGCTGATCGCGGGCGATGCCAGCGGGCACGCCACGCCCTCCATCTACGCCCGCGCCCGTGACTGGATGCGCCTTGGCCTCCTCATCAAGGAGCGGGGAATGTGGCAAGGCAAGCGCCTCGTTCCCACCGGCTGGATCAATGCTATGACCAGGCCGAGCCCCCGCAACGCCAACTATGGCTGGCTGACCTGGCTTGGCTCTCCCGAAGGCGAGGGGCGCTCCTATGGCCCCTATGTCGCATTCCAGGCCCGCCATTCGGCCCCCTTTATCGCCAGGGACATGGTCTATCTCGACGGATTTGGCGGCCAGCGCGTCTACATCTCGCGCGAGGCGGATACGGTCATCGTGCGCACCGGCGGGATGTATGTGAACTGGGACGATGCGGCCCTGCCCAATGCCATTCTGGGCTCTGGCACGCCCTGCCCCGTCGATGCAGCATCTCAAAATAAAGATACATCCAATCTAAAATAATCATAATCAAAATAGACCAGAATACTCATTATTATCCACAATACTTCTTGCCGACAAAGACTCCTTGTGCAAAATCTAGGCAAGATAATGATCGCAATGCAGAAAGACGTTGGTCGTGTCCTCATCTGCCGTAAATAGCCGACTCCACGTCCTTAACTGCATTCGCCGTCACAAGGCCATCTCGCGTGTCGAGCTTGTCACGGAGAGCGGACTTTCGGCAGGGTCCATTTCGAACATCACCCGCGAACTCGTCGACCATGGCATCGTACGCGAGATCCGCGAACCCGCCGAAGGCCGGGGGCGTCCGCGTCTCGCGCTCTCGATCAATTCCGAAGCCGCAACGATGGCCGGCATGCTGCTCTATCCCTCCGGTTGCCTGCACGTGCAGATCACCAATCTCATGGGGGACGTCCTCGCGGAGGCAGACTATCCCCTGCCCCCCGCGCTGGCCGGAGGCGCGCTGGCCGATACCCTCGCCGAGTGCCTGCGCAGCACGGTGGCAAACCTGCGCTGGGACTTGCCGCGCCCGCATGCCGCAGGCGTCGGCTTCTTCGGAACGGTTCAGGCGGCCGCCGGCATTCTGCACTGGCTACCCCCTGCAATCCCGCAGGCGGTGCCCATACAGGACATGCTGGAGCGCCGCCTCGGCATTCCCGTCTTCATCGACAATCAGGCCAACGTGATCGCCCGCGCGGAATGCTGGCGCACCCCGGAAGAGGGCATCGGCCTTCGCCATTTCCTGCAGGTCGGCCTCGACCTCAGCCTCGCGACCACGCGTGACGGGGCCGTGCTCATGGGCGGGCGCGGAGTGAACCCGGAGTTCGGCCACATGAAGACCAGCCTGGCCGAGGGGCTCCCGTGCTGGTGCGGTGGCAGCGGCTGTCTGGGCACGGTGGCCTCGGTTGGCGGCATCGCCCTTCGCGATGCGGCAATGGCCGCCCCCTCCCACGACGAAGTCCATGCGCTCGCGGCCCATTTCCCCGAGATCGCGGATCGCGCTCGCGCCGGGGAGAACAAGGCGCGCGCCCTGTTCGAGGATGCCGGTACGGCGCTCGGCCTCTCGCTTGCCAACCTCGTCAACCTGTCCAATCCCGACGCGGTCCGGGTCATCGTCGAGGAACCGGCCTGGATCGAGCTGGCCGGTCCGGCCCTGACCCACGCCTTTTCCCAGAACCTGCTCAGCTTCCTGGGTGAAGACTTCCCCCTCTCCTTGAGCCAGGACGACCGTTCGACCCATGGCCTGGGCGCCATCGCGCTGGTGGCCGAACGCCTGTTCCAGGACGAGCCCCTGCCCGACTGGAACTGAACGCCCTTCCTCGACAACTCAGCAGTAGTCGAGCGTCAGGCTGGTCGTGCGCTTGAGCTGCTGCATGATGACGAACGTGCGCATGTTGTCGATGAGATCGCCGTCGAAGAGCTTGGCGTTCACGAACTCGCTGTACGACGCCAGATCGTGGGTGTGGACCTTGAGCATGAAGTCGATCTCGCCGGTCGTGTAGTCACACGAAACCACTTCGGGCAGCGCCTCCACCCGCTCGCGAAAGGCGCTGACGATCTCGGTCGACTGCGACCGCAGCCGCACCGAGACATAGGCCGAGATACCCAGGTTCAGCTTCTCGGGATCGAGGATCGCCGCGGTGCGCTGGATGTACCCTTCCTCGCGCAGGCGCTGGAGGCGGCGCGAGCACTGCGAGGCCGAGAGGTGGATGCGGGCACTCAGTTCGCTGGGGCCCAGTTCCCCATTCAGCTGCAGGATTTCCAGGATACGCCGATCAAAGGAATCGAGCCGCTCCTTGGCCATGGTTTCTCTCCCTTCCAGATCACGGCGCACGGGCCACAGGACGTGTGGCGCGAACGCGGCGGTTGCGCAGAACATGCATGGATACCCAACATTACGGCGATCTTGTGCATATTTCCAGAAAAACGCGCGCAATAGGCAACCCCAGCGCGCGCGCCTCCCGCTAGAAGCACGTTCTCCACCCCGCTTCACCAACAACCGGAATGTGACGTGCTCTTCGACCGCTTCGACCTGCAACCCGACGATCCCCTGCTTGCCCTCATCGGTGAAGTGCGCGCCGATCCGCGCCGCCACCGCCTCGATCTTTCGGTCGGTGTCTACCGCGATGAAGAGGGGCAGACGCCCGTCATGCAGGCGGTGAAGGCCGCCGAGGCACAGCTTGTCGCAGGGCAGGCGAGCAAGGCCTACCTCGGGCCCGCAGGTGACGCAGACTTCTGCGCGCACATCGCCGATCTCGTGCTGGGCGCGCACGCCGGCTGCCAGGTCGCGGGGCTGCAGAGCGTGGGGCTGCAGAGCGTGGGGCTGCAGAGCGTGGGCGGGACCGGCGCGCTGCGCCTTGCCGCGCGTCTGCTGGCGGTCAATCCGCGCGCCCACGGCGCCGGGCCCGCGACGATCTGGCTGGCGACGCCGACCTGGGGCAACCATGCGCCCGTCTTCGCAGGAGCCGGGCTTCACATCCGCACGTTCGCCCACACCGATGCCATGGGCCGTGCGCTCGATTTCGCGGCCTGGATGGAGATGGCAGAGCGCGCAGAGCCGGGCGATGCCGTCCTGCTCCAGGGCTGCGGCCACAACCCCACGGGGATCGACTTTACGGCCCAGCAGTGGGCCACGCTCGCCACGTGCATCGCCGACAAGGGCCTCTTCCCCCTCGTCGATCTGGCCTACCAGGGTTTCGGCCTCGGGCTGGAAGAGGACGCCGCCGGGGTGCGCACGCTCGTCGAACGCGTGCCCGAGGCGCTGATCGCGGTCTCGTGCAACAAGACCTTCGGGCTCTACCGCGACCGGGTCGGTGCGCTTCTGATGACCGGCAGGCAGGCCGCCCCGCTTGCCAAGGGCATGGCCATGGCCAAGGCGCTGGCGCGCGGCGAATACTCGATGCCGCCCGACCACGGCGCAGCGGTCGTGCGCACGGTCCTGGAAAGCGCGGAACTGACCGCCCTGTGGTCGGACGAACTGGACGCCATGCGCACGCGCCTGATCCAGACCCGCGCGGCCATTGCCGAACATCCCCTTGCGAGCGAACTCGGCCTCACCGGCCTTGTCGACCAGAAGGGCATGTTCTGCCTGCTCGGCGCCGGTCACCGGGTCGTGCAGCGCCTCAAGGATGAGAGCGCGATCTACGTCGCGCCCGATGGCCGCGTGAACCTTGCCGGACTGCCGCTTGCGCGCGTCGACGATTTCGTCACAGGCCTTGCCGCCGCGTGCCGCGCTGCGCAAGCCGAGCTGGAGATGGCGCTGTGAGCCGCCCGCTGCGCACCTGCATCTTCGGTGGCGGCGCGGTCGGCTCGCTTGTCGCGGCTCGTCTCCAGAGCGCGGGCAAGGCCCCGACCGTGATCGCGCGCGGGCGCCGCCTGGAGCAGTTGGAACGTCAGGGCATCACTTTTGCCGATCCGGCCTGCGCGCCCATCCCGGTCACCGCGCTCGACGCGCAGACGGCCGCAATGGAAGGGGGCTGGGACGTCGTCTTCCTCGCGCTCAAGGCGCAGGCCATTGCCGCCTCGCTGGAGGAAATCCGCCCGCTGATCGGCCCCGCCACGCGCATCGTCCCGCTCGTGAACGGCGTACCCTGGTGGTATTTCCAGCCCGAGACAGCACGCGCCGTGCGCAGTGTCGATCCGACAGGCGCGCTGGTGGAAGCCTTCGATCCGGCGCGCATCATCGGCGCCGTCGTCTACGTGGGCTGCGCGCTCGACAGCGTGCGCGGCGATCTTACCTCGAACGGCCGTGAGCGCCTGGTCCTGGGCAGCATCGCGGATGCGCACGCACAGACCGAGACGCTTCTTGCCACCCTGTTCGAGGGCTGTGCGATCGCCATCCAGCCGACCCGCGACATCCGCCGCGAGGTCTGGTCCAAGGTCGCGCTCAACCTCGCCAGCAACCCGCTCTCGGTGGTCGCCAATGCAACCGTGGGCGAGCAGTTCACCTCGCCCCATCTCGCCCGCATCACGATCCCGATGCTGGAGGAGTGCATTGCGCTTGCCCGCGCGCTCGGCGTCGAGCCCAGCCTGACGCTCGAGGAAATGGTCGCCATCGGGCGGCGCATGGGCGCCTATTACACCTCGATGGCGCAGGACTATGCGCGCGGGGCGGAACTGGAGATGGGCGCGATTGCCCACTCGGCCCTCGAACTCGCGGCCGAGGAAGGCGTGGCAATGGACACCACCCGGACCGTTGCCGACATCTGCGGCTTCCTCTCCGAGCGCGAACTGGCCCGCGCCTGAACCGCTCCGGCACCGACATGAGAAAGGCCCGCAGGAAGAGCGCTTCCTGCGGGCCTTTTTCGTATCAGATCACTTTGAAGCTCACTGCTGCGCAGCGGGGACCTCGGGCGGCGGGGGAGGCGTTTCGTCGGTCGCGCCCAGCTGCTTCCAGTTGAGCACCGCGTTGTAGAGCATGCGGAATTCGCCCCAGTTCTGCCAGCGCCAGACCGGGTTGGTCGCGAACATCAGGATGCGTCCCTCGCCCGAGGGCACGTTGATGATCGCCGCGTTGTCCTTGAGCTTGTCCCCGTCGCGGATGAAGCCACTGAGGATGCTGTCCTTGCCGCCCGGATAGGTCATCAGGACGTCCGCCTTGAGGCGCTCGGGCACGTAGTAGGTCGTGCTCTGGGCCCAGCGCAGCGGCAGTTCACCTTGCGCCAGTTCGCCGCCCTGCACCTTGCCGCCCTTCAGTTCCCCGGCATAGCCGTAGAAGATCGGGCTTTGGGGCTTCACCACCTTGCCCTTCACGATCGGGCCGGGCGCGTAGAAGTTCGCCGGCGGAGCCTTGGTCGCGATCTCGCTGACAAAGCCGTACTCGATCGGCACCTCGCTGGCGCGGCCCGTGGTGATGAGCGTGCCGCCTGCGTCCACGAACTTCTTGAGTTCGGCAAGGCCCTCCAGCCCCATGCCGCCGCGGATGTCGGGCGAGGAGCCGTAGTCGCCCGAAAAGCGGTACTGGTCGGTCTTGGTGTAGGGCAGCGGCTTGCCGGTCATCGGAATGTCGAAGACGATGTCCTTGGTCGAGCGGCCCTGCTGAGGCAGGATGATGACGTCGTAGTCGGCGCGCAGGTTGCCCTGGCGCACGCGCTCCTTGAACAGGAGGTCGTAGTCGATCTCCTGCTGGTCGAGCCCGTAGCGCAGCCAGCCCACATCCTGCGTCGAGCCCCAGGTGCTGAAGACGCCGAGACGGGGCAATTCGCTGGCGTGGGTCTGCGCCTTGTCCGCCGCGCTGCCGATCCCCACCGCGTCAAGCGCGAGGGTCTCGACCAGCGGCTTCAAGGTGTCATAGGCGCGGCCCGGAACGAGGAAGGAGCCTGCCGGAATGGTCGTACCGCCTGACTTGAAGGCCTCCTCGACGATCTCGACACCGCCCACGTCCGCCAGCTTGTAGCGCAGCGTCGCCATGCCCACAGCGCCCGTATCGAGCACCGCATAGGTCTTCGCGCCCGATCCGGTGATCGAGCCGCGCGGGGTGTAGCTGTCCAGCGCGCGCGTGGGTACCGAGAGGATCTCCTTGTCCGCGCTCTCCACGATCCTGGCGTGCGCCATCAGGCCCATGGTCCAGGCCGCGTCGTCGTAGGTGCCCACGTTCTCATCGGGGTAGTTGTCCTGGACGCGCAGCAGGATCTTGGCGAGACGGCCGTAGGGCTGGTCCAGCTTCACGATCAGCGAGCCCGCCGGGTAGGTACCCTCCTTCAGCTTCACCTCGCGCTCGGCCTGGCCGATCTCGATGCCCTGAAGCTGCAGGATGTCGGTCACGAACTTGACACGCGTGGGATCGGCCTGGCCTGCGGGAATGATGAAGCCGTAGGGCGCTTCACCCGCGCCGACCTTGATGGCATCGCGGCTCTTCTTGTAGAAGTTCTCGAGGATTTCTCTGGGGAAGCGCGAGGTCATGTCGAGCGCGGTGAGGACGCCCGTCTCCATGAAGTTGGTGTTGTTGCGCAGCGACCACATGACCTCCTTGTAGGGAGGATTAGGGCGGTACCACTTGCGCGTGGTCTGGTCGCGGCCAAGGCCCGAAGCCGGATCGGGCGCGACATGGCGGTACATCGTCGTCGCCCCGCCATTGCCGAAGGTCTCGTACATGCGCAGCATGCCGTTGTGGTTGGACGACATGAAGGCGAGGTAGCCCGGCGTCCAGGCATCGACGTAGCCGTGCGTCCACACGCCCGGCATGCCGTACTTGGTGAGCTGCGCCATCTCGTAGTTGGAGAACCAGGGCAGCTCGGCGAAAAGCAGCGGATCGAGGTCCGGGTTCTGCGGCGCCATGCCCGAATAGATGTAGAGGAAGGGCACCGATTCATGCAGCTCGTGCATGATCGGGGGGTGCCATTCCAGATACCACTTCATCAGCTCCTTGGCGCTCGTGTCCGACAGATTGATGTCGCGATTGTTGTCATGGTAGATGTACTTGCCCCAGTACGGCGGGCCGCCCGGCTTGTTGCGGTCGTCGCGCTCGTCGATGAGGTTGCGGTAGTACCAGTCGACATAGCGGTCGCGCCCGTCCGCCTCGAGCACGGGGCTGAGCGAGACGATGACGTTGTCGCGGATGCGCTGGAAGGTCTCGCTGTCATCGGCGAGCAGACGGTACGCCAGCTCCATGAGCATTTCGGGCGGGCCGGTCTCGGCGCTGTGGAGGCCTGCGGAGATGTGGTAGATCGGCGGCGTCTCGGCGATGACCGCCTTTGCTTCTTCTTCGGACACGCCGCGCGGGTCGGCCAGCTTGGCAAGTCCCAACCGCGTGTTCTCGATGTCGGCCATGTTCTGCGCCGAAGAGATCATCACGATGATATTCTCGCGGCCCTCTTCGGTCTTGCCGATCTCGACGATCTTGACCCGGTCGGGCGCGGCCTGTGCCAAAGCGCGGTAGTAGCCCACGATTTGCTGGTAGTAGTGCAGCTTGTTCGGCGCACCAATGTGATCGCCCAGCACCTCCTTGGGCGAGGGAATCGTCGAGGAGACCGGCAGGTGATCGACCAGAGGGCTCATGAACTCGGGCTTTGTGGTCCAGGACTTCACCGCCGCAGCGTAATCGCTGTCCATGGCCGGTGTGCTACCAGCCTGTGCATGGATTTGCGCTGCACTGCACAGCAGCAGGGCGCCGAGCGCGCCCACGTGACTCTTGCGGAACATGAAGCCTCCTGTTGTCCCTGTCGTGCAGACGGTGGGCAGGCCGCCGGGAAGCGGCCGGGTCATGGCCCCGCGATCTGTCTGCACCCCCGGCGCGTATCCTTGGGCCGGATCGTCCTCAATGCAACCGGTTTTCACCCCGTTTCCCGAAACTTGTCCGCCTTCCGGACGCCGGACCACCTCAGATCGGGTGATTTCTCGCCTGATGAGGAAAAGCCATGTGCCCATGTGCGGCTCCATGCACGTTTATTGCGCAAAACACCGTGATCGCAACACCCTGCAACAAGTCGACACGCGATCATGCCAATATTTTATTGCGCCGCCCCCTCTTCCATTCCGGCTTCAACCGTGCAATCGGAACCAGCGATGTACGTCCTGCCATCATGGTTGCGGGGGCAAAGCCGCTTCAAGGGACAACATACATGGGCGGGGAGAGCGAAAACGCCGAATGAGGGCGGCCGCACAGCGCTGTGCGGTCAACAGGTTTCGCGCGTGCAACAAAAGAAAGCGCGCGCCGAGGATTCAGGGGGAATACCGTGTTCACGAATACTACCACGACATTGTCGGCCCGCGCCATGGGCCGGAGCCTCTTCACCGCGGCCAGCCTGATCGCACTGGCCTGGGCACCGCAAGCCAGCGCCCAGGAGCAGGCCGCGACGAACGGCGACACCGTCGTTGGCGCCGACATCGTGGTGACCGCGCTCAAGCGTTCGACCTCGATCCAGGAAACGCCGATCTCGATCTCGGCCGTCACCGGCGAGACCATGGCCAATTCCGGCGTTCAGGACATCGCCGACCTGGCCGCAAGCGCGCCGGGCCTCAGCTTCGTGGACGGCGGCCCCTCGCAGCGCCGCGTCGTCATCCGCGGCATCCAGGGCTCGGGCGAGCCGATGATCGGCACCTACTACGATGAGACGCCGGTGACCGGCATGATCGGCGCGGGCAACGACGCGGGTGGCTCGACGCCCGAACTCAAGCTCTTCGACGTCGAGCGCGTCGAGGTCCTGCGCGGCCCCCAGGGCACGCTCTACGGCGCAGGCTCGATGGGCGGCACCCTTCGCATCATCTACAACAAGCCCGACCTTACAGGGCTTGGCAGCGCGGTCGATGCCAGCCTTTCGAACACCCGCTACGGCGGCTGGAACTATGATGCCAGCGCCATGCTCAACGTGCCGCTCGCCACCGACAAGGTCGGCGTGCGCGTGGTCGGCTTCTACAAGCGCCAGGACGGTTACATCGACAACACCGCGCTCGGCATCGACGACATCAACGTCCTCAAGAGCTATGGCGGACGCCTGATGCTGCGCATGCAGCCCTCCGAGCGCTGGACCTTCGATGTCACGACCTTCCTCAACCGCACGCGCACCGACACGCCGCTGTGGACCCAGGAAGCGGGCAAGTTCAATTCCGACGCCTACACCCGCCAGCCGATCGTCGATGACACCGAGCTCTACTCGATCGCGTCGACCTACGAGTTCGACTTCGCGACGTTCGTGGCCTCGGGTTCGTACATGCACCGCGAACTGTCCTCGGCAAGCGACGTCTCGCGCTTCATGCAGGCCCAGCGCAGCGAAGGCCGCTGCGCCGCGCTCGTGGGCGGAGGCAGCCCGTGCAGCGACACCCAGCTTTCCGATTACTACGACTACGTCGACTGGCAGTCCTACTCGGTGCTCTATCCCCAGCAGGAAATGGACGCCTGGACCGGGGAGCTGCGCCTGAGCTCCAACACCACCGGCATCCTCGACTGGACCATCGGTGGCTTCTGGTCGGACCGCAGCATCGCGGTCTGGAACCCCCAGGTGAACACCGACCCCGCCTCGGGTGAGATCGTGCGTCCGCTGCAGGTCGTGACCGGGCGCCACATCGACGATTCACTGACCCAGCTTGCAGGCTACGGCGAAGTGACGCTGCATCCCTTCGAAGGGGCGCAGCTGACCGGCGGTGCGCGCTACTTCCACTACGACAAGGACATCGTGGGCTACACCGATGTGCCCTCGATCCTCGTGGGTGCGCGCATCACCCCGCCCACCGCGGTGAATTCGACCGAGAACGGCTGGGTGTTCCGCTTCAACGGCTCGTACGAGTTCACGCCCGACGTGATGCTCTACGCCGAAGCCTCGCAGGGCTACCGCCCGGGCGGTGCGAACCAGGTGCTCGGCCTCGACGCCGCGCTCACCGGCTACAATTCGGACAGCCTCTGGAACTACGAGGTCGGTCTCAAGACCAGCTGGTTCAACCGCGCGGTGCTCTTCAACATCGATGCCTACTGGATCGACTGGAGCGACATGCAGGTCACCCAGCGCACGCCCAACGGCGCGTTCTCCTACCTCGGCAATGCGGGCAAGGCGACGGTCAAGGGCGTCGAGGCCGAAGTGAACGCGATGCTGCTCGATGGCCTCTCGCTTCAGGGCAACGTGACCTACACCGACGCAACCCTGTCCGAGGATCAGAACACCGGCGCGACGGCGACCTCGGGCCTCAAGGGCGACCGTATCCCCTACGTGCCCAAGTGGATGGGCGGCGCCTCGGCGCAGTACGACTGGTCGCTGACCGATAGCCTTGGCGGCATGGCCCGCGTCGATTTCAACTACGTGGGCGGTTCGTGGTCGGACTTCCGCCGCAACTACACCTTCGCGCGCGAGGTCGAGGACTATGCCCTAGTCAACGCGCGCCTGGGCGTGGAAGGCCCCGGCCAGTCGTGGGGCGCCTACCTCTACGTGACCAACCTGCTCGACGCGACCGCGATCACCCGCGCCACCTCGAGCGCGATCGCGCAAGGGCGCACGCTGGTGAGCAGCGCCACCCCGCGCACCATCGGCGTCAATGTGCGCCAGAAGTTCTGATCCCAGACCTTTGGATTGGCGCGGCGGGGAGAGCTCCTTCTCCCCGCCGCCTTCCTCCTGCGACCAACCGGAGTTTTCCCACCCCCATGCGACCCACGCGTACCTCTCTTCTTTGTGCCCTTCCCTTCGTTGCCCTGGCCCTAGCCCCGCTTGGCCAGAGCGCATTGGCCCGCGACACCGTTGTCCACGCCGGCACCCTGTTCGATGGCGAGGCGACCCGTTCCAACGTCTCCATCGTCATTGCCGATGACCGCATCGTTGCGGTCGAGGACGGTTTCGTCACCCGCGAGGGCGCCGACGTCATCGACCTTTCGGGGGAGACCGTGCTCCCCGGCTTCATCGACACCCACGACCACGTAACGATGGGCTACAGCGGCAAGAACCCGGTTGCCGAACGTGCGCAGAAGACCGACATCGACACCGCGCTGGAAGCGGTCGCCTACGCGCGCGCCACGCTGCTCGGCGGCTTCACCAGCATCCGCGACGTGGGCGGCGAGACATCCATCGTCGTCGGCCTCAAGAAGGCCATCGCGGCGGGCGAGATCGAAGGCCCGCGCATGTGGGTCTCGGGCTATCCGCTCGGCCCCACCGGCGGCCACGGCGACCCGCAGAACGGGATGAGCCCCGAGCTCGACTTCCATTCCGAAGGCCGTGTCATCGACGGGCCCATCGAAGCGCGCAAGATCGTGCGCGGCATGCACCGCGACGGGGTCAACCTCATCAAGATCATGCCCAGCGGCGGCGTCCTCTCGATCGGCGATGATCCCAACCACCAGACCATGACCGATGACGAGATCAAGGCCGTGGTCGACACCGCCCATAGCCTGGGCATCAAGGTCGCCGCGCACGCCCACGGCAAGACCGCGATCCTCCACGCCTCGCAGCTGGGCGTCGATTCCATCGAGCACGGCTCCTTCGGCGATGCCGAGACCGACAAGGCGATGAAGGCCAACGGCACCTATCTCGTACCCACGCTGCTCGTCGCCGAGACGGTGGTGCAGATCGCCAAGACCCACCCCGAAACGCTCAACCCCTCGGCCGCGGCCAAGGCGCTGGAAGTCGGCCCGATCGTGATGAGCAACCTGGGCCGTGCCTACAAGGCGGGCGTCAAGATCGCCTTCGGCACCGACCAGAGCCTGGCGCCCCACGGCACCAACGCCAAGGAGTTCGCCCTCCTCGTGCGCGCCGGGATGACCCCGCGCGACGCGATCCGCGCGGCGACCGTCAACGCCGCGGACCTCCTGGGTGCGAGCGACGTGGTCGGCTCTCTCACTCCCGGCCACTACGCCGATCTCGTCGCGGTCAAAGGCGATCCCTTCGCCGACATCACCCTGCTCGAGAACGTCGACTTCGTGATGAAGGGCGGCGATGTCGTGAAGGCAGACGGCAAGGCTAAAGAATCATAACCAATTGATTCAAGGGAGCATCACCCCTTGACCCCATAACCGGCAACCTCACCTTTCTCGGCCAACCTGGCGCGCGGAAGGTGAGGTCGACGGTATGGGGAGCCCGAGGGCGATGGCCCTCGGAAATCTTCTTTTCCTTCTTCCTTTACATTGCGCAGGCAGCACGTTCGCGGATATGATGGACGCATCATGCACCGCGCCCTTACCCTTCTCCTGTCCGGCTCCCGTGGAGGCCTTGCCTCTGCGCACCGGATCGCGGTGTTCGCGCTGGTTGCGCTTGGCCTTGCGCTGTCGCCCGTCCTTTCGGGCACGGGAGAGGCCCACCACGCACCTTCGCACGCGATGGACATGGCCCATACCGGCTGCGAGACCTCGGGTCACGGCGCGGGACATGACACCGGCCATGGGAAGGCCCCGCTCGCGAACCTGCACTGCATGGCCTCCTGCCTGGCCGCAACCGGGCTTGCCCTGCCCGACCTTCCCGCGCCCCCGGCGCTGCGCCCGCTCCACCGTGAGCGCCCGCAGCCGCGCGCGATGGCCGCGCTCGCCTCGCACGCCTCGCCGCTCGATCCCCCGCCTCCGCGGGCTGTCTGATCTTCGAAGTCCGCCCGCACCTGCGCGCCCGGACCTTGCCTTGCATTTCGAATTTCAGACCCGGCTCTGCCGGAAGGATACCCCATGTTTCAGACACCCCATGACCGGCGTGCGCTGCTCGCCGGCGCGCTGACCGCAGGCGGCGGCGCGGCGGCTTCGCTGCTCTTTCCCCACTGGGCGCGCGCCCAGACGCACCACCACCACGGCGCCTCTACTGCGACCGGCACCGCAACCGGCGCCACGACCGAGGGTGCGCTGAGCGGCGAGCACATCGCCCTCACCATCGCGCGCACGCCCTTCACGCTGGGCGGGCGCACCGCCAGCGCGACCACCGTCAACGGCACGGTGCCCGGCCCGCTCATCCGCCTGCGCGAGGGGCAGGACGTGGAGCTTGCCGTCACCAACCACCTCGATGTCGACAGCTCGATCCACTGGCACGGCATCCTGCTGCCCTTCCAGATGGACGGCGTGCCCGGTGTCACCTTCCCCGGCATCGCCCCGCACGAGACCTTCACCTACCGCTTTCCCGTGCGCCAGTCGGGCACCTACTGGTACCACAGCCATTCGGGCGGCCAGGAAGGAACCGGCCTGTTCGGCCCGCTGGTGATCGACCCCGCCCACGGCGAGCGCGTGGAAACCGAGCGCGAGATGATCCTCATGCTCTCGGACTGGAGCTTCACGCCGCCCATGGAAATCTGGCGCAAGCTCAAGGCCCGCCCGGACTACTACAACTTCCAGCAGCAGGCCCTGTTCGAAAACCCCTCGGGCAAACCCTGGACACAGGAACAGAAGCTCGCCTGGGGCCGCATGCGCATGTCGCCCATGGACATCGCCGACGTGACCGGCGCGACCTATACCTATCTCATCAACGGTCAGGGCCCCGATGCGAACTGGACCGGCTTGTTCCGCCCCGGTGAGCGGGTGCGCCTGCGCGTCATCAACGCCTCGGCCATGACCATCTTCAACCTGCGCATTCCCGGCCTCCCCTTCACCGTGATCGCGGCGGATGGCAGCGACGTCGCGCCCGTCGAGACCGACGAGATCCAGATCGGCGTCGCCGAGACCTACGACCTGGTGGTGACGCCGGACGAGCGTGCCTACTCGATCATCGCGGAATCGAGCGACCGTTCGGGCTTTGCGCGCGCCACCTTGGCACCGCGTGCCGGGATGGTCGCGCCCGTCCCCCCCTTACGCCAACCGCCACGTCTCACCATGAAGGACATGGGGATGGGAGACATGGATGGAACGGACCATTCCGGCCACGACATGGCGGCCATGGACGGCATGGACCACGGTGATGGCGGGATGGAGATGAACCATTCGATGCGCGATCCCGCGACCGCGCCCGGCGTGGAACTGACACCCGGCGTCGACATGCTGGCCCCCATGCCCACCGACCGCACCGGCGAGCGGGGCCTGGGCCTTGATGACGTGGAGCACCGCGTGCTCGTCTACACCGACCTGCAAACGCCCGAAGACCGCGACGATCTCACCCCGCCCACGCGCGAGATCGTGGTCCACCTCACCGGCAACATGGAACGCTACATGTGGTCCTTCGACGGGCGGCGTTTCTCCGAGATGGTCGAGCCGATCCGACTTGCCCACAACGAGCGCGTGCGCTTCACCCTCGTCAACGAGACGATGATGACGCACCCGATCCACCTGCACGGTTTCTTCTTCGATCTCGTCAACGGCGCGGGCAAGCGGCGGCCCCGCAAGCACACGGTGAGCGTGCTGCCCGCGGGCAAGGTCTCCTTCGACGTGACCGCCGATGCGCCGGGCGACTGGGCGTTTCACTGCCACCTCCTGCTGCACATGATGTCCGGCATGTTCAACGTCGTCACCGTGCGCCCGCTGGAAGGAGGTGCGGCATGAGGAAAACCCGTTTCCTGATCGGCGCCCTCACCGGCGCGCTGCTGATCCCGGCTCCCTTGCTGGCCCAGGACCATTCCGTTCATGATATGTCCGGTCATGACATGTCCAGCCACGCCATGGACCATTCGCAGCACGACGAGGGTATGGCGATGCCTTCCCACGAGGCGCATGACTCGCACGACGCGCATCAGGGCCATGCCATGCCCATGGCCCCGGGCGCGCCATCGATGGCGCAGGACATTCCGCAAGGCCCGCCCCCGCCCGAGGCGTTCTCCGGGCCGGAGCATGCCGCCGATGCGTACTTCCCCGGCGAAGACATGGCCCACGCCCGGCACATGGTCCGGCACGAGATGGGCGGCATGGGCACCACCATCGTGATGCTCGACCGGTTGGAAGCGAAACTGGGCAAGGGCAGCGACGGCCTCTCGTGGGAAGGCGCGTTGCGCACCGGCGGCGACATCGATCGGCTGTGGATCAAGAGCGAGGGCGAAGCGGCCTTTGGTGAGGGCATCGAGGACGCCGAAGTCGAAGTCCTGTGGGGCCACGCCATCGGCGCCTGGTTCGATCTTCAGGCCGGCGTGCGGCAGGAACTGGGCCCGGATCCCGACCGCACGCAGGTGAGCCTGGGTGTCGAGGGGCTCGCGCCCTACATGTTCGACATCTCCGCGCAGGCCTTTCTGTCGACCAAGGGCGAGCTGACCGCGCGCCTTGAGGCCGAAACCGACCAGCGTCTGACCCAGCGGCTGATCCTGCAACCGCGCGCCGAAGCGCTGTTCTCGGCTCAGCGGATCGCCGAGCGCGGCACCGGACGCGGGCTCACCTCGCTCGAGGCGGGCGTGCGCCTGCGCTACGAATTCGCGCGCCAGTTCGCGCCTTACGTGGGCGTGGAATGGCAGAAGAAGTTCGGCTCCACCGCCGACTATGCCCGCGCGGTGGGAGACGATCCCGACCGGGTGGTTGCGGTCGCGGGCCTCAGGGCCTGGTTCTGAGAGGATAGAACGGGCCGGTGCACGCGCATCGGCCCCTTCCTGGCACCACTCCCGGAATCACTCCCAGAATCACTCTGGGTGGGGCCGCGCGTGCGCGGCGAGGAAGGTCTGCGCCGCCAGTGTGGCCAGTTCCTCCAGCTGCGCCTCGCCCGGCTGCTCGGGCGCGCCCATCAAGAGGGCGTTCCAGGGCCCAGCCCGGCACAGCGCCACGAACTGCTGGGCAAGGAGCCGCGGGGGCCGCGCTGCGAGTTCGCCGCGCGCGATGCGCTCCTCCAGCCAAGCGGTCACCATGTCCTCACCCTCTTTCTGCCCCTGCTCGAAGAAGATCTGGCCAAGCTTCGGGAACCGTCCCGATTCCCCCACCGCCAAACGGTAGTGGGCAATGGCCTCGGGCATCACGAAGAAGCGGGTGAGCGCGCGCGCAAGCGCGAAGATGGTCTCGGCAAGGTCGGCCCGCGGATCGTCGAGCAGCGCCAGCACGGGCAGCCCATGCTCTTCGCTGACATCGCGCACGACCGCGCCGAACAGCTCTTCCTTGCTGGAGAAATAGCCGTAGAGGGTGCCCTTCGATCCTCCGACGAGCGCCGCGATGGTCGCCATCGAGGTTGCGCTGTAGCCCCCGTCCAGGAAGGCTGCGCGGGCAATCGCGACGATCTCCTCGCGCTTGCTCTGCGTCTTCTTTCGCACCGCGTCCTCCCCCTTTTCAGATACCATACGGTACGTTCGCAATAGGAGCGAACATCCTCCCTTCGCAAGACGCCCTGTCCCGCAAACGGCAGGGCCCGGCCCACACACGGCGGCGTGGACCGGGCCTCTCGTGTCCTAGAGAGACGTCGCGTCGTCCTGCGGCGACCAGCCACCGCCCAGCGCCTGGTAGAGCTGGATCTCGCCGGTCAGCTGCGCGAGGTGATCGACAAGGTATTGCTGCTGCGCAGAGAAGACCGTGCGCTGCGCATCGAGCACGACGAGGTAGTCGCGCACCCCGCCCCGGTAGGCCTTGTCGGCGAGGTCGAGATAGCCTTGCGAGGAAGCCACCTCGCGCTGCTGCGCGGCCAGCTGCCGACCAAAGGTCGCGCGCGCGGCGAGGCCATCGGAGACTTCACGAAAGGCCGTCTGGATCGACTTCTCATAAGCCGCCACGCGCATGTCGCGGGTCAGTTCAGCGTAGCGCAAGTTGCCCTTCAGCCGCCCGCCGGTGAAGATCGGCAGGCTGATGTGCGGGAGGAACGACCAGGTCCCCTGCCCATTTCCGAACAGGCCCGAGACGCCGTCGCTGACCGTCCCGCCCGAGCCTGTCAGGGTCACCTGCGGGAAGAAGGCCGCGCGCGCCGCGCCGATGTCGGCGTTGGCCGCCATCAGTTGATGCTCGGCCTCCATGATGTCGGGGCGGCGCTGGAGGAGCGCGGCGGGAAGCCCGGCGGGCACGCGGGCGAGGATCGTGTCATCGGCAATGAAGCCTCTATCGAAGCCTTCGGGCAGCGTGGTGCCGACCAGCAGGCGCAGCGCGTTGGTGTCGGTCGCCACAAGGCGCGTGCCGCGCTGCACTTCGGCCTGGGTCTGCGCCACCAGCGTCGCCGCCTGCCGCCGGTCCAGTTCGGTCGCCGTGCCGACTTCCAATCCCCGTTCGACAAGGCCGAGTGCCTCCTCGTAGTTGGAGAGCGTGCGCTGGCTGAGGTCGAGGCGCTGCCGGTCGATCTCCAGCGTCAGGAAGGCGATGGCGATGTTGGCGACGAGCGTGATCTGGCTTGCGCGGCGCGCCTGCTCGCTGGCGAGGTAGGTCTGCATGGCCTCGGAATTGAGGCTGCGGATGCGTCCGAACAGATCGAGTTCGTAAGACGTCGTGCCCACGTCCAGGCCATACTGTTCAAAGACATGGCCCTGCCCGGTCTGCGACAGGTCGGCGGGCAGGCGCTGGAGCGATCCGTCCGCGCCCGCCTCCAGCGTCGGGAACAGGTCCGCGTGCTGGATCCGGTAACGCGCGCGGTACGCCTGAACGTTGAGCACGGCCTGGCGCAGGTCGCGGTTGTTCTCAAGGCCAAGCCGGATGACCTCGCGCAAGGGGGCGGAGCGATAGAACTCCTCCCAGCGCAGGGTCTTTTCCGCATCCTCTCCCAAGCCCGGTTCTCCGGCGGCGGCTTGCAGGTCCTCGGGCCACGCCTGGGCCACCGGAAGGTCCGGGCGTTCGTATTTGGGGGTGAACGAACAGCCCGCGAGGGCGCCTGCAAAGGTCAGGGCCAGAAGGCTGCTCAGGGGGGGCTTGCGCATGATCATGCCTCCTGTCCGGTGTGCTCGGGGATATAGGGCGTGGGGCCTGAATGCGGCTTGGAGTAGTCCTGACGCGGCACCTTGAAGAGCCTCATCACGCCCACGAAGAAGGCGGGCACAAGGAAGATCACGAGGATCGTCGCCCCGATCATGCCGCCCACGACCGCCGTACCGATGGCGACGTGCGAACCCGCGCCTGCGCCCGAGGCCACCGCCAGCGGCAGCGTGCCCAGAATGAAGGCAAAGGAGGTCATCAGGATCGGGCGCAGACGTTCCTTGGCGGCGTGGATGGCCGCCTCGACCAGCTCCATGCCCTGGTCATAGCCCTCGCGCGCGAACTCGACGATGAGGATCGAGTTCTTGGTGGCAAGGCCCACGGTGGTGAGCAGACCGACCTGGAAGTAGATGTCGTTCTGCAGGCCACGCATCAGCGAGGCCGCCACCGCCCCCAGCACGCCCAACGGCACCGCCAGGATCACCGCGACGGGGATCGCCGAGCTTTCATAGAGCGCGGCCAGGCACAGCAGCACCGCGACGATCGAGACCACATAGAGCTTGCCCGCCTGCCCGGACGACTGCTCCTGTTCGAAGGAGACCGAGGTCCATTCATGGCTGATGCCCTCGGGCAGTTCGTCGATGTAGCCTTCCATGATCGCCATCGCTTCGCCCGAGCTGACGCCGCGCGCCGGTTCGCCCAGGATCTCGATCGATTCTACGCCATTGAAGCGTTCCAGCTTCTGCGCGCCGACCTTCCAGTCGATCCGCACCACGCCCGAGAGCGGAACCATCTGGCCCTGGTCGTTACGCAGGTACCAGTAATCGAGGTCTTCGGGCTGCATGCGCTTGTCGATCTCACCCTGGATGAAGACGCGCTTGGTGCGCCCCGACCGGGTGAACTGGTTGACGTAGAGCTGCCCGAACGAGCCTTGCAGCGTCGTGTTGATCTCGGCCATCGAGACGCCCTGTGCCTCGGCCTTCTCGCGGTCGATCACGAAGTGGGCCTGCGGAATGTCGTCGAGACCGTTGGGGCGCACGGCGACCAGACGCGGATCGCTGCGGGCCTTTTGCAGAAGCTGGTTGCGTGCCGCAATCAGCGCCTCATGGCCCAAGTGCCCACGGTCCTCCAGTTCTAGGTCGAAGCCGCTGGCGTTGCCCAGTTCCATGACCGCAGGCGGCAGGAACGGGGTTACCGTCGCGCCCTTGTAGTCGTGGAAGTGCGCCATGGCCCGCTCGACCACCGCCATCGCGGTGTTCTCGGCGCCCTCGCGTGTCTCGAAGTCCTTGAGGCCCACGATAACGATGCCGGCATCCTGCGCGCGCCCGCCAAAGTTGAAGCCCATGACCGAAAGCACGCTGTTCACGGCCTCCTTCTCGTGGTCCTGGAAGTAGGCGCGAATGTCGTTGTTGACCTTCTCGGTCATCTCCGCGGTCGATCCGGGCTTGAGCTGCACCTGCACGAAGACGGTGCTCTGGTCCTCCTCGGGCATGAAGCCCGAGGGCAGGACCTGCAGCAGGTAGAGCGTGCCCGCGGTCAGCGCGACATAGACGATGGCCGCCGGACGCATGTGGCGCAGGACCCCTGCGACCCCGCCGCCATAGCGCGTCACCATGGCATCGTAGCGCGTATTGAAGCCGTGGAAGAAGCCCCCCTTCTTTGCCTTGGAAGGGTCATGGGGTTTCAGGATCGTGGCGCACAGCGCCGGGGTGAAGGTGATCGCCACGAAGGCCGAAAGCAGCATCGAGGAGATGATGGTGATCGAGAACTGGCGATAGACCACGCCCGCCGAGCCGCCGAAGAAGGCCATCGGCAGGAACACCGTGGAGATGACAAGGGCGATGCCCACCAGCGCGCCGGTGATCTGGTCCATCGACTTGCGCGTGGCCTCGAGCGGGCTGAGATGCTCCTCGACCATCAGGCGCTCGACGTTCTCGACCACGACGATGGCGTCATCGACGAGGAGGCCGATGGCGAGCACCATCCCCAGCATGCTCAGGGTGTTGATCGTGAACCCGAAGAAGCCGAGCACGGCGAAGGTGCCCAGGAGCACGACCGGCACCGCGATGGTGGGGATCAGCGTCGCGCGCACGTTCTGGAGGAAGAGGTACATCACGCCCACCACCAGAAGGATCGCGACGATCAGGGTCTCGACCACTTCCTCCAGCGAGAGCTTGACGACGGGCGTCGTATCATAGGGGAAATTGACCGTGAGGCCTTCCGGGAAATACTGCTCCAGCCGGGTCAGTTCGCTCTTGATCGCGGCGGCGACTTCCATCTGGTTGGCGCCGGGGGCAAGGTTGATGCCGATCGCGGCGGTGTCGCTGCCGTTCATCAGGCCGCGCGGCTGCATGTTCTGGCTGTTGAGCTCGACATCGGCCACGTCCTTGAGGCGCACCTGCGAGCCGTCGGTGTTGACCTTGAGGAGGACGTTGCGGAACTGCTCGGGGTCGGTGAAGCGCGTCGGGCCAACCACGGTGGCGTCCAGCAACTGGCCCTTGCGCGCCGGCAAGCCGCCGATTTCGCCTGACGAGACCTGCACGTTCTGGCTGGCAATCGCGTTCTGAACGTCGCTGATGGTGAGGCCATAGCTCTGCAGGCGTTCCGGCTTGACCCAGATGCGCATCGCGTATTCGGAGCCAAACAGGATGTAGTCGCCCACGCCCGAGATACGCGCCAGCGGGTTGGTCACGTTCGAGGCGAGGTAGTCGCCGATGGCCGCGCGGTCCATCGAGTGGTCCTTCGAAGTGAAGGAGGCGACCAGCATGAAGTTGCGCGTGGCCTTGGTCACCGAGAGCCCCTGCGCGACCACTTCGGCGGGCAGCATGGGCTGGGCAAGCGAGAGCTTGTTCTGGACCTGCACCTGCGCGATGTTCGGATCGGTGCCCTGGATGAAGGTCAGCACGATCTGCGCCGACCCGTCGGCCTGCGCATTGGCCGACATGTATTCCAGGCCATCGAGGCCGTACATCTGCTGCTCGATGGGCTGGATCACCGTATCGCGCACCGTTTCGGCCGAAGCGCCGGGATAGGTGACCGAGACCGTGATCGGGGGCGGCGCGATATTGGGGTACTGCGCGATCGGCAGCGAGACCACGAAGATCGCGCCCACCAACATGATGATGAGCGCGATGACCCATGCGAAGACGGGCCGGTCGATGAAATAGCGGGCCATGTCAGTGGGCCTCCGCGCTCGCCACGCGATTGGCGGCGGCGCCGCCGGAGACCTCCTCGACCGCAACCTTGGCGCCTGGGCGCACGGCTTCGAGGCCGTTGGTGATCACCCGGTCCCCGGCATGGAGGCCCTGCGTGACGATCCAGGAATTGCCGCTCGATCCATCGAGGGTGACGTGGACCTCCTTGGCGCTGCCGTCCCGGCTCACGACATAGACGAACGGATCGGCGTGAAGGTCGCGCAAGATCGCGTTCTGGGGCACCAGGAAGGCACTGTGTGCGACCGAGGCGCGCACCTTGGCGCGCACGTACATGCCCGGCAGCAGCAGGTGTTCGGGGTTGGGGAAGATCGCGCGCAGCGTGGTCATGCCCGTGCCCGGATCGACATTCACTTCGGAGAACGAAAGCTTGCCCTTGATCTCATAGGGCTTGCCGTCCTCCAGCGTGAGTTCGACCGGGATTTTCGCACCGCTCCCCGCCGTCAGGTTCTTGTCGGTGAGGTGGCGGCGCAGGCGCAGGAGTTCATCGCTCGACTGCTGGATGTCGACGAAGATGGGATCGAGCTGCGTCACCGTGGTCAGCGCCACCGCCTGATCGGCCGAGACAAGTGCGCCCTCGGTCGTCAGCGAACGGCCGATGCGCCCGGTGATCGGAGAGGACAGGTGCGTGCGCTGCAGGTCGATGTGGGCGGCTTGCACTTCGGCCTCGGCCTGGTGCCAGGCGGCCACGGCATCGTCGCGCTGCTGGCGCGAGACGACCTTGTCGGCGACGAGATCCTCGTAGCGGCGGGCCAGATTGCGGGCCGAGGCCAGGTTCGCCACCGCGCGGTTGTAGGTCGCCTGATAGACCGAGGGGTCGATCTGGTAGAGCGTCTGCCCCTTGGCGACATCCACGCCCTCGGTGAAGAAGCGGCGCTGCAGGATGCCGTTCACCTGCGGGCGGATCTCGGCGACGCGATAGGCGCTGGTGCGCCCGGAGAAGTCCATGTCGCGCGGCAGGTCGCGCGGCTGCATGACCATGACATCGACCCGCGCGGGCTCGGGAGCCTTGGCTTCGGGTTCACCGGCGCAGGCGCCCAGCGTGAGGATCAGGGCCAGCGCAGCGCCACAGGCGGCGCCCCTGGTGCGCGAGCGCCGTGCGGATCGGGGGGCATTTCCCGCAAGCGGCGAAAACATGGACAACAACGGACACTCCATAACCGTACAGAACGGTCGGCCAGTGACCCTTCAGACACAATTCGTCAATATACCGCGCTGTACGGTTATTGCGTTCGATTGTGCAGGAATTGCAACGAGGGGCGGCCCTGAAAGGCCCTAGCGATCCCCTCCGGCGCGTCCCGCCCTCACCGCGCTTGCCTCGCGCAGAACGCGCGCATAGCACCAGCAGACGATGACACGCCCCGCTCTCCTCCTTGCCGCCCTCTTCGCCTCCAGCCTTGCGCCCGTTCAGGCCAGCGCCGCCCCGGCCTCCGAAACCGCGCGCTGGTCCGCCCACGCCCGGGACGTGACGATCACGCGCGACGACTGGGGCATCGCCCACGTCCACGGCACGACCGACGCCGATGCCGTCTTCGGCGCGATCTACGCACAGGCCGAGGACGACTTCGCGCGCATCGAGATGAACTACCTGACCGCGCTGGGCCGCGTTGCCGAGGCGGAAGGGGAAAGCGCGATCTGGCAGGACCTGCGCCAGCGCCTCTTCGTCGATCCCTCCAGGCTCAAGGCCCAGTACAGCGAAAGTCCGGCCTGGCTACGCGCGCTGATGGACGCCTGGGCGGACGGGCTCAACTACTACCTCGCCACCCACCCCGAGGTACGCCCCCGCGTCGTGACCCGGTTCGAGCCGTGGATGGCGCTCTCCTTTACCGAAGGCAGCATCGGCGGCGACATCGAGCGGTCGATCCCGCTCAGCCAGCTCCAGGCCTTTTATGAAAAGCGCGAGATTGCGCTGACCGCGCTGGAAGCCGGCGCGGCCCCGCGCGAACCGAGCGGCTCCAACGGTATCGCCATTGCGCCAGGCCACACGAAGAACGGCCACGCGCTCCTCCTCATCAATCCGCACACCAGCTTCTACTTCCGCTCCGAACTGCAGATGACGAGCGAGGAAGGCCTCAACGCCTATGGCGCCAGCACCTGGGGCCAGTTCTTCATCTACCAGGGCTTCAACACCAGGACCGGCTGGATGCACACCTCCTCGGGCGTCGATAACATCGACAGCTTCGCCGAGACCGTGGTCGAGAAGGACGGCGCGCGCTTCACCCGCTATGGGGACGAACTGCGCCCGGTGAGAGAGGAAAGCCTCACCCTCGCCTATCGCCGC
Source organism: Novosphingobium decolorationis (assembly GCF_018417475.1). Classification (NCBI taxonomy): domain Bacteria; kingdom Pseudomonadati; phylum Pseudomonadota; class Alphaproteobacteria; order Sphingomonadales; family Sphingomonadaceae; genus Novosphingobium; species Novosphingobium decolorationis. The sequence goes on along the minus strand of NZ_CP054856.1, from coordinate 3,725,515 downwards.
GAGGATGGGACGAAGGGCACGCGTACTTTCCCGGTCTATCGCACCCACCACGGGCCTGTTGTTGCCGAATACGGCGGCAAGTGGATCGCGCAGGCGCTCATGTGGAAGCCAATCCCCGCCCTCGAGCAGTCCTGGCTGCGCACCAAGACCGAGGATCTGGCCAGCTACCTGGACGTAGCCGAACGGCGCGCCAATTCCTCGAACGACACGATCTTTGCCGATAGCAAGGGTGAGATCGCCTATCTCCACCCCCAGTTCGTGCCCGTGCGCGACGACACATTCGACTATACCGAGGTCGTCGACGGAGCCGATCCCGCGACCGATTGGCAGGGCCTCCACACGCTGGAGAGCCTGCCCAGCGCCATCGACCCCGGTGTAGGCTGGGTCCACAACACCAACGACTGGCCCTGGGACGCGGCAGGCCCGGACAGCCCCAGGCCGGAAGACTTCCCGAAGTACATGGACCAGTTCGGCCCCAACTACCGCGGCGTCCACGCCGATGCGGTGCTGGAAGGACGCACCGACTTCACGCTGGAAGCGCTGGTCGGGGCGGCCTTTGACAGCCACCTGCCCGCCTTCGCGATGCTGATCCCGCAACTGCTGGCCGATTACGACGCCCTTCCCGAAGAGGAACCCCGCCGCGCCGCGCTGGCCGAGCCGATCACGCTTCTTCGCCGTTGGGACCACCGCTGGGGCTATGCCTCACAGGCGACCTCGCTGGCGGTCGTCTGGGGGGACACCCTGGGGGCGAGCTACCGCGCGAAGGCCAAGGCCGCGCACCTGCAACTGCCCGACTACATCGCCCGCGACCTCGATGCCGACACGCGGCTGGCCGCGCTTGAGGACACCGTAGTGCGCCTCACCCGCGACTTTGGCACCTGGCGCGTGGCATGGGGCGACATCAACCGCTTCCAGCGCCTCGACAACACACTCACGCCCCACTTCGACGATGATGCGCCCAGCCTTCCGGTGCCCTTCACCTCGGCCGTGTGGGGTTCGCTCGCGTCCTTCGGCGCGAAGCCTTACCCCAACACGACCAAGTACTATGGCACGAGCGGCAACAGCTTCGTCGCCGTGGTCGAATTCGGCCCGAAGGTCCGCGCGCTCGCCGTCACGGCGGGCGGGGAAAACGGCGATCCGGCCTCGCCGCACTTCGCCGACCAGGCCGAACTCTATGCCCAAGGCGCCCTGCGCCCCGTCTATTTCTACCCCGAGGATCTCACCGGCCATGTCGAGAAACGCTACCACCCGGGCGGCTGAGCGTGGGGCGCTGCACCACGGCTTCGCCCGCCTCCTTGCCGCCATGCTCGGTCTTGTCGGCATGACGCTCGCGCTTGGCGCCCATGCCCAGGAGCCGGTGCGCCTGAACGTCTACGCCATTCCCTCCGCCGCGATCGAAGAGGCCGTCACGAAGGCAAGCGCGGATCTTGCCGCGCGCGGCATGACCAGCTTCCAGGCGCGGGGGCACGCGGTGCACGCAACGCTCTACCTGACGCAGTACCCACAAGGCTCGGAAGAGCGGCTGATCGCCGCCATCGGCGCGCTCGCCCGCGAGCAGGCGCGCATCCCGCTTGTCATCACGGGAGCCGAGCGCACACCCTCGGACTGGCTGTTCCTGACCCTGGAGCGCAGCGCCGCACTCCAGCGCCTCGCCGACCTCGTCACGCGCGCGGCCGAACCCTTGCGCGACCACGCAGTGGAGCCGCCCGAATGGATGGAGGCCTATCCCGACAAACTGCCCGTCTTCGAGCGCTACGGATCACCCAACGTCTTTGCCCAGTTCGATCCGCACCTGACCCTGCTTGCCCGCGAGACGAGCCCAGAACTCGATGCCTTCATGGCGCAGGCGAAGGCCGATCCCCCGCACGCAGAGGGAATGGTCGAAGGGATCGGCATCGGCCGTGTCGATGCAGACGGGCAGATCGTGGAGACCCTCGCCGAATTCCGCTTTCCCCGCTGAATAGGCCGGGTCAGTCGGCCTCGGCAGGCGGCTCGCAGGTAAAGCTTTCCGCACGTTTCGGATCGCCGCCCTGGTAGGCCGTGTGCGCGGGATAGGGGCATAGGGGCCTGCTCTCGCGCACCTCGCCCTCACGCTTGCGATAGGCGGTCACGGCCTCGGGCGCCTTGTCCTCTTCCACGAAGGCGACGATGGCGGAGAGGAGATCGAACTCCTCGAAGCTGTTGCCGCCCGAGCAGTGTAGCATTCCGGGCACCATGTAGAACCGGCTTGCCTGCGTGAAGGCGGCACCGTTCGCCTCGGCCGCGCGCTGGTAGTAGTCCCAGGTCGCAAAGGGCGAGAACCAGAAGTCCGAGACGCCGTGGTAGAACAGGATCTTGCCCCCACGGCCCAGATAGGTGCTGAGGTTGGTCCAGTAATTTGTGTCGGTCAGGCGCTGCCAGGCGGTGTTGCGGATCGCGTGGATGCGCGCGTCGAGGTCGATCTTCGTCGCGCGGTTGGGCGGGCCGAAGGGGCCGGGAAGTCCGGTCGGCAGATAGCCCATCGGGCTTGCCACGATGCCGGTATCGGCCGCCATGCGCGCGTAGAGCGGATAGCCCGCGCTGTCTTTCGGCCCCGCCAGACCCAGCTCCAGCGCGCGCACCTGCCCAGTCGAAAGACACCCTTCGCCCGGCGCCTCCTCGCAGCCGATGCGGCTCGGTTGGAAGCGGCACTGCGCGACGTTCTCCACCATGCCGTCCTTGAGGCCATCCAGGCCATCGCACTGGTTGAGGATACCCGCCAGGATCGCCTTGCGATTGGCGTCGGTCAGGACCTGGCTGAGGATGGGCAGGCCATCCTCGTCCTGGGGCGCGGCCTGGTTGAACAGGACCTGGGTATATTCGACCCCGAGGTTCGAATCCGCCGAACGCATCGCCGGAGCTCCGACCACGATGCCGTCGAACAGTTCGGGATAGCGCTGAAAGGCGAGCATGCCCTCGCGCCCGCCCGTCGAGCAGCCGGTCATGTAGCTGTGCGCGATGGGCGTGCCGTAATAGCGTGTCGCGATCGCCTTGCCGAGCAGCGCGACCCGTTCCACCGAAGCCTCGGCAAAGTCGAGCGCAGCCCGCTGGTCGGCCAGGAAGCTGTCGTCGAAGACAGCGCCCTTGTGCCCGCTATCGTGGCTGATGACGGCAAAGCCGCGCGCCAGTGCCGGCGTGCCATCGCTCGCGACAGGCCCCACCGGAGGCTTCACACTGCCGTTGAGCCCGCCGCCGCCCTGGAGCAGGAAGCGCCCCGTCCAGTCATCGGGCAGCGCCATGGCAAAGCCGATGCCGTAGTCCTTGCCATCGGCGCCCTTGCGCGCGTTGACGATGCCTTCGATCCGGCAGTGGGCGGGCAGCGCAGACATGCGCGGCGTGCCTTGCGCGTCACCGGCGGTCGCGGGGGTCACGTCCAGATGCACGACCCGGGTCAGGGTGACATCCTCTCCGAAACGCTCGTGCGCGATGCGTGTGCAGCGCGCTTCATCCGCCTTGGACGCGGCCCCTTCCGCCCTGGCCAGGGCCGGTGTTGCGATCCCCACGCACAGCAGCGCGGTCAGCCCGAATATGGCACGTGACATGTTGTCAACGGCGGAGCAAAAGTCGGCCATGGGGCGGCGTAAAACCAGGCCATCGTGTTACACGCCGGGGGGAGTGGCGTGAGGGCGTAGCCCGAGGGCCACTCCCCCCGGCATTGGCTTGCTTTTCAGGGTCTGATTTTGGCCTTGCGGGCCCGGCTGTGAGCGAGGCGATAGCTTTCGCCGTTCATCTCGAGGATGCTGACGTGATGGGTCAGGCGATCGAGGAGCGCGCCTGTGAGACGCTCGGATCCGAAGGTTTCGGTCCATTCGTCGAAGGGCAGGTTGCTGGTGATCAAGGTGGAGCCGCGTTCGTAACGCTGGGAGATCAGCTCGAACAGCAGTTCGGCGCCGGTCTTGGAGAGCGGTACGAAGCCCAGTTCGTCGATGATGAGCAGTTTGTATCCGACCATCTGCTTCTGGAAGCGCAGGAGACGCCGCTCGTCGCGCGCCTCCATCATTTCGCTGACCAGCGCCGCCGCAGTGGTGAAGCCCACCGACAGCCCTTTCTGGCATGCTGCCAGTCCGAGCCCCAACGCTACGTGCGTCTTTCCGGTGCCCGATGGCCCCAGAGCGATGGCGTTCTCACGCCGCTCGATCCACTCGCAGCGCGCCATCTCGAGCACCTGCATCTTGTTGAGCCTGGGGATGACGGTGAAGTCGAAGCTGTCGAGGCTTTTGACGGCGGGGAAGCGCGCGGCCTTGATGCGCCGCTCGACCATACGACGCTCCTGTCGATCATCTCCATCTCGACAAGGCGGGCGAGGAAGCGGATATGATCGACGCCTTCAGCGGCACATTGCCGGGCGAGCTTGTGGTGCTCTCGCAGGCACGTAGGCAGCAGGTGCCTTGAGATTGTGAGCGAGAAGAAGCTCCGGGGTCTGATCGCTCATGCGGCCTCCTGCTGGTCGGAGAGCAGGCTCAGATAGGCTCTGGCAAAGGTCTTCTCGACCGTTGTGCGTGGCAGGAAGGGATAGACGTCCAGGTCCAGCCTGGGCGGTACGCGTTCGACCCGGCACAGGGCGAGGTGCTTGACGGCATCGAAGCCGATGGCGCCAAGATCAATGGCCTGTTCCACCGCCGCACGGAGATCGGCGAGGGTGAACGTTTCCAACAGGCGCAGCACCTGTACATATTCACGCCTGCCATGCTTGTGCATGCGGCCTTCCATCAACCGCTGCAGTGTCGTGAACGCTTCGGGCAAATCCCAGCCCTGCAAAGGCGCGGCCTGGTCGAATGCGTTGATCTTCTGCTCGATCAGCGGGAGATAGTGGAGCGGGTCGAAGATAACCTCCTCGCGGGCATAACAACGAGGATGACGGGCGATGACTTCGCTGCGGCAGCCGACCACCACCTCATCGACATAGGCCCTGATCCAGACCTCCTGATGGCCCCGGCCACCGGAACCGAATAATCGTTGGTCCTGTAGCGCACCAGGGATTGCGAGGAGACCCGCCCGCTCGTCTGATCGCAGGCCTCGAAGGGTGTAGCGGGCAGAGGCTGCATGGCTGCCAGATCGCGTTGCAAGCGCTCACCGATCGTCTCGCTCTGTCCGCGCACCTTGTCCTGCTGGCGCTTGCGGCATTGCTCCTCCAGCCATAGGTTGAAGGCCTCCCAGGTCGGGAACTTCGGGATCGGCACCATGAAATTGCGGCGGCAGTAACCAACCAGCCCTTCCACATTGCCTTTCTCGTTCCCTTGCCCGGGCGGGCATAGCGGTCGCGGATCACGTAATGCGACAGGAAAGCGCTGAACAGCGTGGCACGCTTACGCGTGCCGTCTGGCAGGATCTTCGCCACAAGGCAGCGATCGTTGTCATAGACGATCGAGCGCGGCACCGCGCCGAAGAACGCGAAGGCATGAACGTGTCCGTCCACCCAGGCCTCCGCCACCGCCGCCGGATAGGCCCGCACATAGCAGGCATCACTGTGCGGCAGATCGAGTGCGAAGAAGTAGGCCTTCTGCTGCACCCCGCCGATCTCCACCAGCGCTTCCCCGAAATCGGCCTGCGCATCCCCCGCCGGGTGGGCCAGCGGCACGAACATCTCCCGGCTGCGTTGCTCACGCTCGCGGATGTAATCCTTGATGATCGTATAGCCGCCGGTGAAACCATGCTCGGCGCGCAAGCGGTCGAATACCCGCTTCGCCGTATGGCGCTGTTTGCGCGGGACGCAGCGGTCCCCTTCAAGCCATCCATCAATGATCGCCACAAACCCGTCCAGCTTCGGACGCTGCGGGACAGATTGACGCCGGTAACCCGGTGGCGATGAAAACGACAGCATCTTGCGCACCGTGTCGCGCGACACATTGAAACGCTTCGCCGCCGCCCGCTGGCTCATGCCATCCGCGCAAGCCAAACGGACCTGAAGATAAAGTTCCACGCTGTAGATCCCCACACCTCCCTGACTTGGCAGAAAGGCTTCAAGGTGGACGACTTTTACGCCGCCCGCAGCAGGACTATCCCGCCGCTAGCGTGGTCGAATATTGCTCCGCCGTTCTCACCTCGACGAGCACCGCCCCCATCTCGAAATCCTTGGCGCTGCCTGCGGGGCCCGTCCAAGCCTGGATCGCAGCAGTTGCTCCCAGCTGATCGATCAGCCCATGCAGGAACTGCAGTTCGCCGATCAGGCCGCGCTGCTCCTCAACAGATAGCTTGCTGTTCTTTCCACTGCGCAGCAGGTGATGCCAGCGCATCGTGCGACGGATCATGCGCCCCACAGCATCGGGAAGATCGTCGGCCAGCTCCGCCGCCTGTACGATGTCCCGGCACAGTGTCTCGAAAAGCTCACGCTGATCCTTGTCCCGAAGTACGATAATCAGGGCCGGCCGACCGGCGACATCCTGAAAAACGATGTCAAGATTACGCATTTCGGGAAGCGATGCACCGGTCTCGAAGCCGGTCGGCAGCTGCAGCAGCAGCCCGGTTCCCTGCGACCGGTGACGATCCAGAAGAAGTCGAAGCGGCCATCCCCCAGGACGCGTCGGGCATCGGCTCCACCGCTCTGCAGCGCCGCCCACGGATCGATTACATCCGTCATCCTATTCATCCTCTTCGAAATCATCGGCATCTTCGCCGCCAAGGAGAGCCAGCTGAGCGACCCGGCTAATCACGTATTCCGTTGTCTTCTCGGGCCTGCTCGATTGCGGGAAGCTGATGGCCCAGCCCACGATCGGCTCCGAAGGAATGCGTTCTCGCAGTTCCGCATCAACATTCTCAGTCTTGATCTGGATCGTGTAAAGGATCAGTAGCGGCTTGGTGCGGCGGCGGCGATAGATCCAGTCCGGGTAGTTCCAATTTCCGGATGCACTCGGGTTGGTTGCGTCCGAGGCCTCGTAGGCTTCTTCTGCACCGGCGGCCTGATCCATTGTGAGGCCGACCTTTTCGATCCCGCGCGAAGACAGGCGGACCTTGTCGCCACCGAGCGAGAACAGGTTGGACTGCAGCCGCTCCCGCAGCTTGGCGTTCTCCCTATCCATCCTGTCCTGTTCGGTGCTCGTGCCGGCGATCGATCGCTGCACGGGATTTATCTCATCGGCCGTCCGGGGAGCATCCTGATCGCGCGAACTTCCAGTTCCGGCGATCAGGACATCCCAGGTCTTGAGTTCGTCATCCTTGCGCTCGCGAATGTAGCGCCTCACCGGTGCCGTCTCGGTCAGCAACGCCCCAGGCTCGTTACGGAACCCCGAGAGGAAGTCATCGATGATCGAGACATGGACATCGCGAAGCAGATGGCCACCGGATACATGGATATCATCGTCCGGCTTCTCTCCCGCAGCATTCAGCGCAGCAAGAAGAGCATCGCGAGCGGTCCGGTTCGCCTCGATATCCTCCTCCTTCGCAGACAATCGGGCGGTCTCGATGAAGCTGTTGGAGAGCCCGATCCGAACTGTCTTCTGGCCCGATCCCATCTTGTTGCGCGCCGTGACCATCAGTGTGCTGGGATGGCTCCGCACGGCCAGACCGAACTGCTCGGGCGTGGCATTGTCCCGCTGCATCTGCTTCAAGGATTCGTGGAGTTCCTCAGTCGCCTCGGCGATGTGCGCATACCAGGATGCAGTTCCCTTCGGCATCCAGATGCGGCAGAGATCCTCATAGTTCGGACGATAGCCGAACCAGCGGCCCATCTGCATGAGAGTGTCGTACATCATCGAATTGCGCAGGAAATACGAGACGGTGAGGCCTTCGAGCGTGAGTCCTCGCGAGAGCGAAAGCCCCCCTACCGCGATCACGGTCTGCCCCTCTCCACCGTTCTCATAATCCAGACCATCGGGTGAATCCTTGTTGACCGTCACGATCCGTGCGGAGGCCGCCACGGGGAGAAGGGCGCCCAGAACATCATCCCAGGACATTCCTGCGTCCATGTATTCGCTTTCCCAGCAGGCCTTCAGTGCAGCAATGTCCTTGTTGCGGTTCGCTGCATCAGGATCGGCTCCGCCGTCGCGAAGAGCGTCCTCGATGATCTCGAGCTGCTGATGAAGGCGGTTGCGCAAGGTCATCTGGATGCCGGTGAAGCGGGATGCGTTGACCAGCATGGAGCAATGCTCTTTCTGTTGCCCCCTCAGGTTGCGGATCGCCCGGGCAACCAGGAAGCACCGCAGAGCTTCAACCATGCTTTCCGGGATGGATTGAAGCCCATAGTCGATCTTGTGCTTGACAGGCAGCGTATCTTCGTTGTCGGTGATGTATCGGACGTAAGTAGGTCGCTTGTTGCCATCATCGAGGTCCGGAATTCCGTCAAGGAAGACCTTCCTTGCTCCGAAATAGTTTGATGGAGCATCCAGACCGAAGATGAAATGTCTGGGAAAGAGATCCTCAGTCTCGTTCTCTCCCTCGAAGTCGGGATCAATGAAAATGTTGGCGAATGGCGTCGCCGTATAACCCACGTAGGTGCTGCGCCGAAACAGTGCGAGCAGATCGCGGATGTGGCCATTGATGGTCGAGCGCTCGCACTTGCCGTTGCGGGCACAGGGCGCCTCCACGCTGCACTTGACCTTGGCCTTGCACTTGCGCGTCTGGCGGTAGTTGATGTCGATCGAAGCATTGTCCGCTTCATCATCGATCAGCAGCATCGGCTGATCGACCAGCCCATCGCCACCATGCTGCCTGGCTTTGGTATTGTAGGCGGTCAGCCAGTCGATCAGGTTCGTGAGAGTATTGTTTTCCTTCTTGATCACCAAGACAAGTGGCACATTGAAAGCATCGAGATTGCCATGCGCCACAGCCACGGCATCCCGATTGAAGTCCTGCGACTGGGTGGTGATGCTGACCGGCTCCCGATTGTGACCGAAAAGACCGACCCCGACCGTCCGCTTTGGCGCCCCATTTCCGCGTTCTATATGCTCCGAAGCCCGCCCGACGAAACCTTCGTCGATACGTATCTGGGTCTGGTTGCGTAGGTTATTGTGGATGCCCGCGATGACGACAATCAGCTTGTAACCAGCATCGGCCGCCTTGCAGATCAATCCGGTGTAGTTCTGGGTCTTTCCGCTCTGGACGTGACCGACGACCATTCCCTTGCGGCTCCAGGCCTCCACCGCCTTTGGGTTACCGAGGTTGGCAAGGATTGTGTCGGTAACCTTGTCGGTCCCGGTGATGACATCGGCCGGAAGACGCTTCGTCACCAGCAGTTTGCTGTACCTCTTCCAGTAATAGGGATCGTATTCTGGATCCGCCTTCCACGAATGCAACCACGGCGTGAAGATCTTCTCGTGCACGACCGCTCCCAGCCCCATTGATATGCCATGGTTCGTCTCGATCCGGCGTGCCAGCTTCTCTGCCTCATCGCTGGAGACCTCACTGAATGGCTGCACCTGCCGCAATCGATCAATGATCTCGCGGATGCCGTTGGAAGTCCTTTCCTGCAATGCGAGGACCTGCAGGGTCACGGAATTTTCAAGCAGTTCGACAATATCGGTCATACGTTGCGCACCTCATTCACGACGTCGCGGATCAGGCCGTGCGACAGGTCCCATCTGCTTCGGAAAAGTTCGATTGGATGGAGATGATCGAGGATTTCCTCGTCGGACATGCCAGCCTGGACGAAACCCGGGACCAGAGCCCTCGCATACTGGATAAGCATGGCCTCATCGCTGTCGTCGGCGCGGACATCTTCCGGGTTGCCGGCGAAGTCCGCATGGAGAGAAGCTACCGGCATCGCGGAGCCGATCGCGGCCACGATCGTGGCGAATTCATCCTGCAGCGCCATCGGTAGCTTGTCGGAGAAAGCTGCGATCAGCGGGTGTGCCGGATCCGGGCGATAGATGATCCCGCCGTCCTTCTGGATGCGGCTCCAGATCGGCAGATACTCTTGATCGACGAGTCTTCGTCCCTTGCGCTGATATGTCCGCTTCGATGTCTGCGGGAGGTTCTCCACCAGCCTGCGCATGCGCTCGCGGACCTTCGGAGGAAGCTGTGCCGACGCCTTCTTCACGTCGATCTTCCATTCGGGATCCATCGTGTTGGGAATGTCGACACGGACCCTGCACAACTTCGTCAGTTCCAGCTGTCGCGCCAGCCCGAGCCAGCTCCCGGCGATGATCAGGCGCCGCCCGCGATAGACATAGAAGCCCTGCGATCGGAGATGCCCTTCGGGCCCACCCAGATCGTCCCACTGCGCCTTGGTCAGGCCGCTGTGGTGCGGCAGGGTATGCGCCTGAAACTCGACGGTCCCGAGCGACATCTCCAGTCGATCCATCCGATCGTACTGATGGCCCGGAAGTTTCGTACCGAACGGGTCGATTGGATCGAGACGACGACCGTTGCGCAGAAGGGTCAGCGGTGCCCTGCCTTCGGACATGAAGCGATGGAAAACCAGGCGCAGATGGTGCTCCGATTGCGACAGAATGCGGTTGACGTGCCGGATCTGCTCGCTGTCCCCGTTCTCGATCCCTCCCCAAAGCCTGTCAAGAGACCGCCAGATCACCAGTGTGCCGTCGCCGGTCAGACGATCATGCCAAGGGATCGAACCGAAATCGTCATGGAGCTCGATCTCCCAGCGATTGGTTCGCGCGACGGCATCGAGATCCCACGTGGCACCGGAAAGGACGCCATGCCTGCGGGTCAGCACCGTCAGTCGCTTGCACTGTGAGAAGCTCGCACTCTTCAGGCCAAGCCCGAACCGGCCGAGATCGTCCGCGTGACGGTCCTCGAGCGGATTACGTGAGCCGGGTCGCATCGCTTCCACCAGCTCATCGGCCGTCATGCCTCTGCCATCATCAAGCACGGCAACCGATGGCTCAGACGCAGAGAGGTCGGAGAGGATCTCCACGCTCCCAGCGCCCGCTGTGATCGAATTGTCGACGATATCGGCAAGCGCCGTTTCGCACGAATACCCGATGTCCCGAAGGCTCTGGATGAGCGACGCCGCGTAAGGCGTCGCATCGGCTGTTCTGATGGTTGCGCTCTGCGCTCTGTCTTCAAGATTCATGTATTCACAACCAGTAATCTGATGCATCCTGCTCCGAGGCGAACGATTGGCATGTCAGACAATGACGCCACGTCAGAATCGGTCATACCCGACTGCATCACAAGCTCCCCCGGGTTGGCGTCATCTGTTCGACCATTACTGCGCGCAGTTCGGGCGGCGCTTCGATGCGGATGTCGCGCCCCAGGAAAACCGGTACTCAGCCAATTCACCAAGGCCTCCAGCTCGGAGTTTCACCAGCAGCTCGTCGCCGTCCTCTTCGAGCACTTGCGCGGGATGGAACCGCCAACAGCGGGACTTTCTGAAAGCACTGTGCAGGACGCGCAAGATGATCTCGAGCTTGTCCTCGCGCCAGATCCCGAAGCCGCGTGCATGAAGGCACGAGATCGCGCGCACGAAGCAGCTTTCCCATCGGTTTCCCGGCCAACATACCCATGCGCGCCCCGCTGCTGCGAACTGATCAACGAACGTTTTAGACGCAGGGATAATACAGAGGCGAACCCTAAATAAAAGTTATAAAATTCAATGAACTGCAGGCAGCAAAGAAATCCTGTGAGATGGGTGACGCATTTCCCCTGTTTGAGGTTGATCACGCGAGGTAGTTCACCCCGCGCCCAGACGAGGACCGCTCTCCGCTGATCCACGCTCCAATCTGTGCCAAATGTTTCGACGACGGACATAAAGCCTGTCCAAGCGATTCCTGGAACAGAAGCACGCCGAACTGACTCGTCCAGACGGCAGCCGCGTATCGGCCGTAGAGACCGAGGATACGCATGCCGGGAAACTGACGGAAGCCCTGTTTCCGTCAGGAGACGACCAAGCAGGCTTTTGATGCCCCCCGCGTGGCCCGCGAATTGCCCGCAAGGCGTAGCAGGAGGGCGCCAAGCGCCCCCTAGCGCAGCGCCGCGCAACGCGCATCACCGACGACGCCCCTGCTGACACGAGGCTCGACTTCGCCACCGCCCCCCAGGCCCTCGGGCACATTGACGAAGTACTTCAGCCATAGCCTGTCGGCCGCGAGGTCGAGATGAGACGTTACACGACAAGCCCTCCACCACCATAGGCTTCACCAGTCAAATACCGCACGATTGACCCTGCGGAGCGCTGCCATGGGCCCGTTTTTCGGACGTGTCTGGCGATGGCTTGGGACATCGTTCTCGGCCGCGAAAGCCGTCGCCTCCTCGCGCAAATCAGTCGGCACATCACGATTTCTGGCCGCGTAGACACCTTCCAGGTACCATTCGCCATTCCGCTTCTCGGCCAGCACCAAGACTTGCCGTCCATCCGCAGCAGTGTACTCGCCGAACGCGCTCTGCCCCGAGAGGCAATTGATGACGTAGCGGCGGCTGCAATTCCGGTATCTGAGGGCCACTTGGCGGAGTTCACGGCCATCGCGAACTGGTCGAAAACACGAGCTTTCGATGACCGGTCCTGGCGAGAATGAAAGGCGAAGCGTCCACTTCTGCACCACTTGGACAGGCTCGACCGTCGAGGTCAAAAGTGCATTCATGAAGGCCGCGCGGTCTACCCCGCCCGCGACAATCGCATCGATGGCGCCGAGCAGATCATCAACAAAAATGCACTCGTCCAAACGGACCAGAAGACGGACATCGCAAAGCTCTTCTGGCAGCCGTTGGATCAATGCGAGTTTTGCCGGGCCAAGTGCCTGCGATTGCATGATCGCCTGGCGAACGTGCTTGGAACCTTCCACCAGTGCGACATTCAAATCTCGATAATAGCGCCGAGGATGCGTCCGATTTCCGCTCCGACTGAGTGCGCGCCGCATGCCCTGCCCAAGTGTCGTGAACGTGGCTCGAAGGATCGAGCGATGATCAGCCGAACTCAAAAAGTCGGCGACTTCTGCCCGGCCAAGGCAGTCTTCGGCGCAAGCAAGATACGCAGTGATGACTTGACGACGTTCATGGCTGGCGCGCAAAAACCCACCCGCAAAACCCGGGCGAACAATGTCGAGATCGAGCGCTGCAAGAAGTGCCCAATCGTCGCTTCGCGAAGTTTTCAAAGCAGTGATACTCCATGTAGTTTATATCACTGATTGATCTCCTCGGGTGGATTGAATGGTCTCCGATAGCGACAAATCACGAAAAAGTCTATATTTTTCGGGCGGCTACGGCAGATGCTTACCCTCGTCCGTCAACAGCACGTCGAGCCAAGCCCTCTTGCTCTGATCACCACGCGAAGGGGAGACGAAATTTGGTCTCGCGTCGTAATCATGTGTGTCCTTGAGGACTGAATCGCCTCCCGTGAGCTGCCAGGTGCAGCCAAGGGGAAGCGCAATGAGGCGGAGGTGGGCCGGTCGGTATGTGGCAGGAAATGAGGTAAAGCCGACCTGGATCATTGCACAAGCAGCGATGATCCACCTCACAATCCTCGTCATCGCGACCGCACTGGCGGCTCGACTCGCCATCTGACTGAAAAAGCGCTGGACGACAGGCCATTGCCTAGACTCAGGACGCATTGATCAGAGCCAGCAGAGAACAGTGGCTGCGAGAGCGAGGACTGCGAAGAATACGGTTGGGAAGCTTATATCGATGCTTGTCGCATTTGACGGGCATCGAGCGGGAGTTGCGGCCCGGAGTGCAAGTTCTGGCGCCCTTTTACTCTGGCACGCCCCAGAGCCATTCGGCATCGTAGCCCCGATCGGCCAGCATACACCGTGCCTTTGGCAAGTCATCGAGCAAAACCGCGGCCCCAGTGTAATCGCTGATCTGGCCCGCCGTAATGAAGAAGCTCAAAGGCCGTTCGTTGGCATCGGTAACGGCGCGGTGCCTGGTATTCATGCCCCCCCTTTTTTTTACCTCAAGGCCGGAAGCCGTGCGATGAGCCTTGAGCCAGGTCGCATCGATCCAGAGGGTTTCGGGCTCAGCGCTCTGGGCAGACAAACCTTCCATCATCCGGCTGAACACGCCCATCTCGCCCCATCGCTTCCAGCGATTGTACAAGGCCTTGTGAAGCCCGTAATCCCTGGGTGCATCACGCCAACGCAAGCCATTCTGCTTGGTGAAGATGATCCCGCTCAGAACGCGCGGATCATCGACACACGGCCTTCCGTGACTGTTGGGAAATACGGCGAAAGACATGCCATCTGCTCGTCCGTCAGGGGCGAGAGGAAGCCGCCGACACGCTGTCCCACGGCACGCAGGAACGGCTTGCGATTCTCTCACTGATCCTCGACGATCCGCCGGTCCACGCCGACGACATGCGCCTCGATGCCATGCTCGATATGTTGGGGGAGGCGGCCAGGACGATGCAGGTCATTGTGCTGACCTGCCGTGAACGCGCCTTCCGCCATCTGGACGCCAACCGCATTCGCCTGTGACCGGCGTTCACAGGCTGTGAAATGACCTTGGCACCTTCACGGCAAGGTAATATTTCATGTTTTATTTCAATAATAAGGGCTTACCGTACAAACAGCCATGACCGGATTTGTCGTTTGCTCGGAGCAGACCTCGAATCCAACAAGGCCGCCATCGGCCGTCACCTTCAGAGGGTTCATTCCAAGCCTTGCGTACGTATTCCGACCAGCTCTTGCATTCGCCCTCGGACCTTGTCCGCTTCCTGGCCTGTCGCCACGCGACCGCGCTCGATCTTTTGCGCCTGCACGATCCCGACGCCCTTCCGGAACAGGCCGACGACGATGAACTGGCCAAGCGCGTGCAGCAGCAGGGCCTTGATCACGAGGACGCCTACCGGGCCGGCCTGGAGGCCAAAGGCGGTCTGGTCGAAATCGCTACCGACCGCACACTCAAAGAGCGTGCAAGGGCCACTGCAGAGGCCATGCGCGAGGGTGCGCCAGCGATTTTCCAGGCCACATTCTACGATCCGCCCTGGCATGGCTTTGCCGACTTCCTGATCCGGGTGGAGACACCTTCCGATCTTGGCCCGTGGTCATACGAGCCGGTCGACACCAAACTCGCCCGCTCGGTAAAGCCATCCTACATCGTGCAGCTGGGTCTCTATGCGCAGATGATGGCCAAAGTGCAGGGTGTGATGTCGCGCCGCGTCCATGTCGCGCTCGGCTCAGGGGAGACCGAAAGCTTTCGCTTGGCCGAATTTGCCTACACGCTGGAGGCGGCACAGGCGCGCTATCTCGGCTTTATCGATGCCGAAGCGGCCGGCTCTACGCCCGAACCCTGCTCGGCCTGCGGCCTGTGCGGATGGCGCGAGCATTGCGATGCGGTGTGGCAGGAGGCCGATCACCTTTCTTTCGTTGCCGGCCTTGGCATGCCCCAGCGCCTGAAACTGGAAGCGGACGGCATCACCACGCTGGCCCAACTGGCCACCGCCGATCCTGATCATCGCGTACCCCGCATGGCGCGCGAGACCTTTGCCAAGCTGCGCGAACAGGCAATCCTGCAGCTTGAACGCCGCGCTGGCGGTGAGGCCAAAGTGGTGACCTTGCCGGTAGAAGACGGGCGCGGCTTCACCCAGCTGCCCCCGCCCGATCCGGCCGATCTCTTCTTCGATCTGGAAGGCGATCCTCTCACGCAAGGCGGCCTCGAATACCTCTGGGGCATTCACTATCGCGATGGCACCCGGCCGGAATTCCGCTTCCGCTGGGGGCATGACCACGTGGCAGAGCGTGTCGCCTTCGAAAGTACGGTCGACTGGATGGTTGCGCATCTCGCCTCCAATCCAGGCGCGCATATCTATCACTACGCCCCTTACGAAGTGACCGCGCTGCGCCGCCTGTCCACGCTCCACGCCAGTCGCGAGGATGCGGTGGACAAGCTGCTGCGCGAACGCCGCCTGGTCGATCTGTATGGCGTGCTGCGCCAGTCGATCCGCACTAGCGAGCCCAACCTTTCGCTTAAGACCATGGAGATCTTCTTTGCGCCAAAGCGCGCGGAGAATGTGGCCAATGCGGCGGATTCGATCATCGAATACAAGAACTGGCAGGACACCGGCGGCGAAAACGGCGGAGATCAGGCCATCCTCGACGACATCCTCGCCTACAACAAGGTCGACTGCGAGAACACCGAGGCGCTGCGCGACTGGCTGATCTCCCTGCGCCCGGACGATCTTCCCTGGCGCAGCGTGGGGCCTGCCAAGGCGATGGAGGCCGAACAGAGCGAAGCCGCTCTGGAAGCCCAGGCCGCCGCCGAGGCGCTGATCGAGGCCATCCACGCCGGTCCCTTGCCGCCGAGCAAGGAAGGCCGCGAACTCGTCGCCCACCTCACCCAGTTCCACCGCCGCGCCGACAAACCCGCGTATTGGTCGATGTTCGATCGGGCCGAAGCCGATCCCGACGATCTAGTCGAGGAAGGCGAATGCATCGGCGCAATCCGGCCCCTCCCCTCTCCCGAACACGAAGGCCAGTGGCAGTGGCCGGAGAAGCAGAGCACCGTGGCGCGCTACAGCTTCCCGCCGCAGGACACCAAGATGCGCAAGGGCACGCAAGTGCTCCACGCCCCCACCCTCGCCCCCCTCGGCGCAATTCAGGAGATCGATACCCGACGCGGTGTTCTCACTCTCAAGCGCAAGCTCAAGCCGGGTGAAGCCTTCCCCGAGGCCGGCTCGCTGATCTCGGGCGCACCGATCAACACCAGCGCCCTGCGCGACGCAGTAAAGCGCGTAGCCGGGGCCTGGGCCGCAGGTAAACAGCGCTACACCGCTCTCCTTGACCTGATCGCGCGCACGCCCCCGCGCCTGCACGACTGGTCGGGCGGCCCCATGGTGCGTGAAGGCGAAACGCTGGTGGATGCCACCGCGCTGCGCTGCCTCGCTCTCGATGACAGCACGCTCTTCGTGCAGGGGCCTCCCGGCACCGGCAAGACCTACACCAGCGCGCACGCCATCCTTGCTCTCATCGCGGCCGGCAAGCGCGTGGGCGTCTCCTCCAACAGCCACAAGGCGATCAACAACCTGCTCGCCAAGGTGGAGGAAGTGGCCCTCGAAACTGGGCAGACCTTCTCCGGCGTGAAGAAGGCGACCAAAAACAATGCCGAAACCGAGCTCGACGGCGCGATCATCACCGACGTCTACTCGAACTCCGATGTGATCGACTGTCACCCCGATCTGGTCGGCGGCACGGCCTGGCTCTTCGCGAGCGAAGACATGGATCAGACCCTCGATTACCTGTTCGTGGACGAAGCGGGGCAGGTCTCGCTCGGCCACCTCCTCGCCATGGGCGCCTCGGCCCGCAACATCGTGCTGGTGGGAGACCAGATGCAACTGGGCCAGCCCGTCCAGGGCGCGCATCCCGGAGAGAGCGGGCTTTCTGCGCTCGATTACCTGCTGGAGGGCGAGGCCACCGTCGCGCCCGATCGCGGTATCCTGCTCGACACCTCCTGGCGCATGCACCCCGAGATCTGCGACTTCATCTCAAGCGCGGTCTATGACGGACGCCTCAAGCCCCTGCCCGCCTGCGCCAACCAGACTCTGCAACTGGAGGACGGCCACGACCCCGCGCTTGCCCCCCACGGCATCCGGTTCCTCGAACAGCACCACAAGGACTGTGGTCAGCGCTCCGACGAAGAAGCGCTGCGCGTCCGGGACTTGTGCGAGGGTCTGATCGGCACCCCCTTCATCAACCGTGCGGGCGAACCCGGCCGCATCGACTGGAAAAACATCCTGATCGTCGCGCCCTACAACATGCAGGTGAACGCGCTGCAGGACGCGCTGCCCGCTGCCGCGCGCGTGGGCACGGTCGACAAGTTCCAGGGCCAGGAAGCTGAAGTGGTGATTGTCAGCCTCACCACCTCCTCACCCGACGACCTGCCCCGCCATGTCGACTTCTTCTATTCGAAAAACCGCCTCAACGTCGCCATCAGCCGCGCGCGAACGCTGGCGCTGGTTCTTGCCAACCCGCGCCTTCTCGAACTCGACGCGAAATCAGTGGAGCACCTGAGGCTCGTCAACACGCTCGCCCATGTGGCGAAGGAAGGGATGTAAGTGACCAGCGACTATCGCAGGCAAATCGAAGCCGAACTAAAACGGCGGTATGGCAGCCCTATCGTAGACAACACGAATATGGCGGGGTTTGCGTTGAACGATGGGCGCCAAATTGCACTGCAACGGAAGGGGGCCATTCTACTTTGGGTGGAGAACGCGGAGAATGCGACCGACCTTCCTGTTGAAGGCATCTCGTATCCTGCCGAAAAAGGCAGGGAAGCGAACCTACCAAAAAGATTGAAACACAAGTCCACATATGGGTGGACGCCAATACCGGCTCTCGCCTTTCAGATTAGCGAAATGGACGAGCTGAACAGCGTCCTGGAATGGTATGAGCGAAAGTACGGCGCTCTCAACCATGCCGCTCTTGAACGTCTGAAAGCGATTTTCCTCGCCAAACACCCTGATTTCATCGAGTTCGCAAACTGCCCCAGCTTTGAAGAGATGGAAGGCGGCTACAAGACCGCGCTGCTCGAACGTGCGCGCGAGATCATGGATGAATTTCCCGCGTCGAACGATCCTGCAGAGCTCGGCGGCGCTCTGCTCGACCTTCTGCTGAACAAGACCGAACTTTTCAGCAATCTGATCGATTGGCGCGCCGCCAAGATACCTGAAGGTATTCGCGATCGTCACCCGGGCCTCATCGAGCAGGAAGCCGGTCTGTTGGCCCTGGCTGACAACGCCGAGGACAGCGTCATGCGCTTTGTCGAAAACCTCTGGGAGGCTTTCCGCGAAGACCTCACTTCCGCGCCTTACGCTGAAAGCCGAATGATTCCCACGATGCTGCGAGGCCTCGTGGATCCCGACGGAACGCTTGGCATCCGCTCCAGCCCGACGAATCAGGCAATGAAAGCGCTCACAGGCCAGCCCGCGTTCTCCTAGGCCCCGCTTCAGCGCGAAGAACTTGAGGCCGTCAATGCGCTGGCCCGTGAACTCTTTCGCATCATGAAGGACGAATGGAACTGGGCTCCGCGCGACTTGTGGGACGTGCAGAGCTTTATCTGGGAAACCTGCCGCGCCCCCCTCGATACTATTGCGGAGACGGCGGCCACAGATCTGGAAATCGAACCCATGCCAGCAATTGAAATTCCCGCCCCGACCAACCTCATCCTCTACGGCCCGCCCGGCACCGGCAAGACTTACGCGACTGCGCGGGAAGCCGTACGCCTATGCGCAGAGAACGTACCAGAAGATCGCGACGAGCTCATGGCGCTCTACCGTAGACTCCAGAAGGAGAACCGGATCGCCTTCCTCACCTTTCACCAGTCCATGGCGTACGAGGACTTCGTTGAAGGTCTCCGTCCCGACACGAAATCGAGCGACGGTGAGGACGCGTCGTCGTCCGGAGGGTTTCAGCTCGTTCCTGCCCCCGGAATTTTCCGCAAGATCGCACGTCTGGCCGAAGAAGCCGCAGGTCTCCCGGACAAGGCCTCAAGCGCGTCGAAGCCGGTCCGTCTCGACGTAGGGCAACGCCAGGTCTTCAAGATGTCGCTCGGCAGAGCCGGGATCGAGGACCATATTTACGAGGACGCACTGGAAACGGGCATCATATCACTGGGCTGGGGCGGCGGCATCGACTGGACGGACCACGATACCTACGAGGCCATTCACGCTCGCTGGAACCAGGACCATCCCGGCACCAACGGAAATGATGGCAATATCAGCCAGTCATACCGATTCCGGGTCAGCATGAAAGTGGGGGATCTGGTTCTGATCTCCGCCGGGAATACGCAAATCCGAGCCATTGCCGAAGTGACCGGGGACTATGCCTTCGCACCCGATGCGGAATATACCAATCAGAGGCCGGTACGCTGGCTGAAGGTTTTCGACGACCCGATAGCGGTGGACACGGTCTATTCCCGTCCCTTCACGCAGCGCTCGTGCTATCGTCTTCGCGAAGAGTTCCTCAAACGCGGTGCACTGCAGACACTTCTTTCGAATGTTTCTGACCCTCAGGAATTCGACATTGGGGCAGCGCCCGAGAGCGCGCAGGCCGCAGGCCCTGCAAACATTCCCCAATTCGTCCTCGTCATCGACGAGATCAACCGGGCGAATGTCTCCAAGGTTTTCGGCGAACTGATCACGTTGCTGGAGCCGGACAAGCGACTTGGCATGACCAATGCGCTTACCGTTACGCTGCCCTATTCCCGGCGCGAATTCGGCGTTCCTGCGAACCTTCACATCATCGGCACGATGAACACCGCCGACCGTTCGATCGCGCGGCTCGATACCGCGCTGCGGCGGCGTTTCACGTTCCGCGAGTTGGCACCCGATGTGCATGTGGCGGCATTCCAGGAGGCAGTCCGCAAGACCGGGATGGCGCTCGACAAGGTGCTTACCGGGATCAATGAACGGATCGAGTATCTCCACGACCGCGAACATCGCATCGGCCATGCCTTCTTCATCGGCTGCACGACGCCCGAGGATGTCGATCGCGTCATGCGCCAGAAGATCATCCCGCTGCTGCAGGAATACTTCTTCGAGGACTGGGGCATGATCGCCGCAGTTCTGGGCACCGGCTTCGTCGAAGGACAGCCGCTCGGCGCACCGCGCGGGCTCGAGAAGCTCCAGACCTTCGCCCCGAGCGAAGCGAAGATCCGCTGGCGCGTGCGCGATCGCTTTGCGGCCGATGCCTATGACACCCTGCTGAACGGCCTTGTCGAACTGCCAGGCGACGAACCTGCAGACCAGGTCGCGCAAGAGGCATGAGGCACCTCGCTTGCCCGGAATGGGGCCGGATCGCGGTAGCGCAGAAGGGCGCGCAAGGCGCGCTCTCGCCGCGCGAGGCGCTCGCGCTCGAACAGGCCGCCAGGTCCCATCCGCTCGGCGGCAGGGACGGGTGCGCGATCCTCACCCACTATCGCGACCACGTGAAGGTGGGTCAGCTGGTGGGGGTGCTCTCCGCACCGGGGATCAGTCTGGAAATCCTGCCCAAGATCGATCCCGCAAGCCACCTCGACAACAGGTCGAGCTTGCGCGCGCGGCTCGTCTCGCTGATAGATCTCGCGCACGATCTCAGGCTTGCCGAAGGCGAGGCGGCCGCCATGGCGCGCGGCGCCGAGACCCTGCTCGACCTGTTCATCCGAATCTTCGCCACGCGCCTTGCGACCCAGGCCCGGCAGGGACTGCCGCGCCACTATCTCGCACGCGAGGACGACCTGCGCGCGCTGCGCGGGCAGCTCCACGCGACGCGCCAGTTCACTGTCAATGCGGTGCGCCCCGATCGCCTCGCGTGCCGCTATGACGAGCTCGACGCCGACATTCCGCTGATGCAGGTCATGGCCTGCGCCATCGTCAGCTTGCGCCGGCGAACACGCACGCTCTCGACAGCCCGCCTGCTCGATGAACTGCGCTATGCCTTCGATGATGTGACGCTGCTGCCGCCGAACCGGCTCCCCTGGCAGGCCATCACCATCGAGCGTTCGAACAAGCGCTGGGAAAGCCTTCTGAAAGTGGCGCGCATGCTGCTCGGCCAGGACTGGCAGGGCACCGGCCACAAGGGCTCCGCCCCCCGGGGCCATTCGCTCTTGTTCCCGATGAACGACCTGTTCGAGAAGGCCGTCGCAACGCTGCTGAGACGCGGCCTCGCAGATGCCGGATACGATGTCCGCACACAGGACCAGAGCCGCTACTGCCTGCGTGAAAACAGCCGCGATCTCTTCCAGATGCGCCCGGATATCGTGATCCGCAAGAATGGCCGGACAGTGGCGATCATCGACACCAAGTGGAAGCCGCTCGACGCCGATCACCTTGATCGCGGCCACCTCGACCAGAACGAGCATGATGCCGGCGGCGAGCCGGCCTCGCTCTCGGGCAAGGGCGGCGTCAGTCAGGGCGATGTCTACCAGATGATGGCCTATGGTCAGGTCCATGACTGCGCGCAGCTGATGCTGCTCTATCCGGCACGGCCGGGAAGCGGCAGCAGGATGCTGCGCAGCTTCACCGTGCACCCCGATGGCGAAAGGACACTCTCGATTGCCGCCGTGGACATGGCCGCATCCCCTCGAGCAAGCGCCCGCGCCTTGCGCGATCTCATCGTCCAGAGCCTGGATCGCACCAGACCTTCGCCGCGGCAGCGTGCGGCTTGAAAAATGGACGTTTTCCCCATCCGCAACGATGAGGACCACGCCGCCGCGCTCGCCGTGACAGAGGGCCTGTGGGGCGCCGCGCCGGGCACCGAACCCCATGACCGCCTCGACGTGCTGGCAATGCAGGTCGAAGCCTACGAAGCGCAGCGCTGGCCGATCGCACCACCCGACCCGACCAACGCGCTCCGCGCGGCCATGGGTGGCGCCACGCAAACCGTTCCAGGGAGTGCGGCATTGTTTCTTGATCCTGCCGAAATGGGCGCCAGCCCCCGCACAGAGCGCCACCGCGAACGCTTCAAGCTCGATGCAGAGCGCGTTGTCGGCGCGCGGGTCGCGAAGATGGCGTTGCGGCCGCGCAGATTTGGTCTGCACTGGTCGATGTCATCTGGATCGACCCGGATGGCGCGCGCATCACCTGGTCAGACCGACGCGCGGGCAAGCTGGTGGCATCGCTGCGCGAAGACGGGACCTGCCTGGACTGGTATGGCGGCGACAATCCCGGGGTGATTGCGCCTTGGATTGACGAGGCCTTCGCGCTATTGGCGCTCGCACTACGTCCCAAAGGAACAAGGCCTTGCCCTTCCTCTGCCTGAAGTGCAAGGCATAGCTCGGGCGAGTTCTCTACATGGCCTTACGCCGCCACACTCCATTACCGTAAACCCTCTGGAACCATTCCACATGATCGGGATAGTGATCAGGCCAGAAGGCTTCGGTATAATCAACTAACCGCCCACCGCAGACGAGATACTCGGGCGTTGCCCCGGCGGGATTGTGCAGAACGGTCCATGCGAAAAAGCCTGTCGGATCTCGAAAGTCGGTATAGTTGCCGCCAAAGCCAGTCCCCGGCTGGATAATGGCCAGCACTTCAGGTGCACAACCTGCAGTGTGATACAGTGCCTGATATGTAGTCACTCCATCTCCGCAGATATGGAGAAGACTGAAGCGCATCGGACCATGCTCATCCGAGAGCCCTGACGCCCTCTCGAAGACGTACCAGGTGGCAAATGCTTCCGGCATGGTCCAGCGCCGCTGGATGGACTGAAATTTCTGCAAGTCCTGCCGAAACTGCAACGGTACCCGAGGCGCCCAGCCTTGGGGTGCAAGATCGGATACCTTCAACTCCTTGCTTCCGATCAGGCGATACCCGGAAAAGCCGCTTTCGGACGACGACGCCCGGTCAACAACGCTCTGATTTTCAACGAGATAGTCGACATAGATAAAACCATGTACGAAGCCTCCTAGGAATTGGACAGGACGCCCATCGAACCCGCAGGCCGGATAGTACAGCGAATTCTCAAGAATCTTTTCCAAGGGAAAATCGGTATACGGTATGGCAGCAGGGTCAAGCTCGCTCAACCACTGCGGCACGGGCCGCGCCATTTCGTGCTTCAACATATACTTAGCCCTTACGCTCTGGACGACCAGCCCCACACAATAAATATCCAATAATTCAATTCATTACGAAACATCTACTCTATGTGTCCGGGTTGGCTGGCGCTACGCCCCGAACGGGCAAAGTCGCGCCCCCTCTTCCGCCTGACCGACCGGAGCGGCCCGCTTGGCAAGGACGAACGAAGGGCAGATGGCGAGCTCACAGGTCGCTCCTACCCCGCGTTCCTTGCCGAGATCCTTCGCGGTCTCTTTTGGAAGGTTGGCTTCTGCTATTCTCCCTGCAGCCCCAGAGACAAGGTGCATCGGGCCAGATTGTGGGACGAGTCTTACGAACAGACGGGTCACAGCACGCGGGCGGACAGCGCACTGATCGGCTGCGATGACCCGGAGCGAGACGAGGAGGCAGCGATGTTCCGGGCGCTGTGCAAGGTCAGCGGAGAAGGCGGCTTCGGCGCACCGATCCCGATCGAGTGGCGAACTGCACGCGCAAGGGCCTATTCGCCATCCACTCCCGGCCATGCGATGCCGATCCCCTCGCACAATGCGCGCATCAACCGCGAGGCGTCGGGACCTGCGCGGTGGGGGGCGGTTTGGACGACGAGAAACTGTTTCATGCGCAGCCGTCCAGCATCGTCCAGCCGGTTCTGCAGCATGGTGACATCGCCAAAGCGCAAGTGCAGCGGTAGGTCCGCAGCGCGGCGCAGCATCGCCAACCATTTCTGATCATAGCGGCCGCCATCGCAAAACGCGGTTCTGCTACCGGCAAAGCTGTTGATCTGATCGATGATCGCGGCAGACGGGAGGGCGCCTTCAAGCTGTTCGCGGGAGATCCCGTGAACGCCTTGCGCCTCCTGCGTCCAGATGCCCTGCGCGGCCCATTGCGGTTCCGGCCGGATCAGCGCTGACCATTCGCGCGCCCGGCTTTCCGGCCCATCCCAGCGACACAGGCCAACCTCGATGGGATAGCTGCCGACATCGAGGCACGATGCCTCGAAATCGAGCGTGACCAGTGGCCAGCCCGGATCGTGCGAAATCCAGGCAAGAGTCTGGCTGGCGGTCTCCATCTCCTCAGGCATCCTCCGAGCAGGGCCCGTCATGCTGCGCGACCGTTCTGAACTGCCCGTCTTCCAGCACCAGGTCAGTAAAACGGCAGCGCGTCCACGCCCCTTCCAGTGCATCCCTCACCCGCAGGAGCCGACTGGCGGCAGTGTGCATCAGATCGGGCGAATAGCGAGCCAGTCCAGCAGGCAGATCGAGAATACGCCCGGACCGTCGATCGAGGAACTTGGCAGACCCGCACATCGTGCCGCAGCCATAGTGCACGACCCGGTAATGCCCTGCAAAATCGGGCATTTCGCGCCCCGCCGCGCGCAGTGCGGTGATATAGCGGCGGTGCGGTGGATCCCCCCCCTCCAGGATCGGCTCTACCGGGGCATCTTCGAAGAAGACATCCTGCGCCGGATACTGCGCGAACGGATCCGGCGCGGTACCATTCCTCGCGGGATCGTTGCCCGGCACCATGTCCACAAACACCTCCGCCGAAGGACCAACGATGTTCGCAGCAAGGATGAGACACATCGCTAGACACAGGGCCCCCGCCCCTACGAACAGCAGCCCCCCGCAGGCGAGAGGCCATGCCCCCCCTGTCTTGCAACAGCTTCAAATTCCATGATCCTCAACAAGCGTGACATGCGCCGCAGGGCGCAAGGTACGCCCTGCGGCCAACCTGCGACAGAAACGGTCATGCTGCGCATCAGCAAGCCATGCCACTCCGCCAGCCTCACAGAAACGATCAATCCACGACTGGGTAATGTGGCATCGACCAGTCATGGCCGGGATTGTCCATCATCAGGTCGATGAAAATCGGCAGGAGGCAACCCAGCAGGGCGGAACATCCTTCGACCTGTTCACGGTTGACCGAACTGTTCCAGGTGCCTCCGCCATGGACGAGCTGGTTGCGCAGAACGTAAAGCCTGTCGAACAGCTTGGAGAGCAGCGTGGCGGTGTCATGCGCAGCCAGCGCCTTGCTGATCTGGCGCCACTCATCCGCGAGACGAAGGTCCCAGTTGGAATACCCGGCATAGCCGTTCTGGTGCAACCAGAACGCGGCATAGACATACCGGTTGTTGAGCAGCAGGCGGATCTCGCTCGTGAACCGGTCCCAGCAGGCATCGTAGAGCCGGTGTGTGGAATCGAAGCGCACCATCGTATGGAAGAATTCCAGGAAGCGTTCGCGCTCGGTGCGCCCGTCCTCGCCCGATGCCTGACTGATATCGCCTGCATAAGCAGCATTGAAACCGATCCACAGCAGGATGAACCGCACGTCCTCATCGTCCGTTTCCTGCTCGGCGCGCAGCAGCCAGGACAAAGCGCGATGGACACGCAAAGTAAGCGGCGGCGCGAAGCCATCGCGCAGCCTGCGCTGCTTGTCCTTGAGGCTTTGCGCATGGAGCGGATGATCGGCGGAGTAGAGGTGCGGCATGTCCGCGATGCTAACGCTGCGGAGGCAAAAGAACAGTATCTATACCCCTGAATTTTGGAAACTTCTCTGACTGCGAAATGACGCGACCGATTTTGTCATGCACCGGTTCCAGACCGGTCGCCATGAGAAAGCCCAACCGCCATTACATCCCCGCACGTCAGCGCCGCCGCCGCCATCCCGTCGAAGCTCCCGGCATGGACGAAGCCGAGCAGCAGATGCTGCGCATGGCGCTTGTCAACGTCGCCTTTGGGTTGAACGAACGCCAGCTCAAGATGGCCTCGGACAACCTGCATCACTTCATCCAGAACCGCGCGATCATTCTCGACGTGCTGCCCGAGGATGTGCCTGGGGCCGACGCGGCAACTTTCCCCGAGGAAATGCGCTGCCTTGCCGTTGCCTTCGAGGACCGGGCACAGGCTGCCAACGAAAATGAGGGCGATTTCACGACCGACACGAGCCGCTCCGCCTTGAGCCGTAGATTGAGCCTTCTGGCAGACCTCATCGGTCTGGACGCCGTGGAAGAAACCATCCTGCAGCTGGTGGCCCGCATCGACACCTTCGCGACCTGGAGCGCACTGCTGACGGCCCTGCCCTTCAATTCGAACACGGCCAACGCAGAAGTGATCGCGCTCTTTTCCGGCCTTTGCGCGAGCGAGATCGATAGCCGATTGGGCCGGGACTGCCTGCTGATCAACAGCGGCATGATCCTTCCTGATGGCGACGGCGAATACCAAGCATCTCCTTTGCTGCAGCGGGTCACACGCAGCCTGTGGGACGATACACAGACGCTGCGCGCCAACCTGCTGCCCCCTGCCCCACCATCGACGCTCTCCGCGCCCGATTTCGAACACCTGGGCGAAGCCGCGAAGCTGGCAGCACACCTGATCGCTTCAGGCGAGCCGGTCTCGATCCTGCTTCACGGACTTCCCGGAACGGGCAAGAGCGAGTTCGCCCGGCACCTTGCCGACCTGTCCGCACGCCACGCGGTCTTCGCCGGTCTGGTAGACAGACGTGGCGGCGAGCCCGATCGCTCCGACCGCATGAGCCATCTGGCGCTTCTTCGTATCCTGGGTGCAGGCGAAAGCCGCACGCTCATCGTCGTCGATGAGGCCGACGATGTCCTGCATGTTCCCATGCGAGACAGCGAATCCGGCTCCAAGCTGTGGCGCAACAGGATGGTCGAAGACCCCAGGGTTCCGACCGTGTGGATTCTCAACGATCCAGCCCTGCTCGACCCTGCCCTGATCCGCCGCATGAACCTTGCCATCGGATTTGATACCCCTCCTGTCCGCGTGCGCGAGCGCGTCGTACAACGCAGTGCCGCCGCCCTGCGCATGGAGGTGAGCGAGGCAGAGGCGCAACGTCTTGCCCGGATCGAGACGGAGCCCGCGTTGCTCGCTCAGGGACTGCGCACTGCGAAACTGACCACGGGTAAGGCGCAAACCGCCGAGGACGCAATTACCGGCATCCTGAAGGCGATGGGACGCCATAAGCCGCCTACGCCACCTGCCAGCGC
This sequence comes from Novosphingobium decolorationis, assembly GCF_018417475.1. Taxonomy (NCBI): domain Bacteria; kingdom Pseudomonadati; phylum Pseudomonadota; class Alphaproteobacteria; order Sphingomonadales; family Sphingomonadaceae; genus Novosphingobium; species Novosphingobium decolorationis. The sequence continues at coordinate 3,698,144 of NZ_CP054856.1, read as the reverse complement.
TGTGTACCACCCCGCCTACGCGCGCGCCGACACGGATCTTGCCGCGCTGGCACAGCGATTGTGCGACGCGCCCCACAAAGGCTGGAGCCTGCTCCTGTCAGGGCCCTCGGGCACGGGCAAGTCGGCCTATGCGCGCCATCTGGCCCAGCGCATGGACATGCCTCTCGAAGACGTGCGCGGATCCGACTTGCTTGGTCCCTTTGTCGGCCAAACCGAAGCAAACATCGCACGCGTGTTCATGCGTGCCCACGACCGCGGCGCCCTGCTGCTGATCGACGAGGCGGACAGCTTCCTGTTTGCCCGGGATGGCGGTCAGCGCAGCTGGGAGCGCGGGATGGTGAACGAGATGCTGCGCTGGATGGAATGCCTCGAAACCCCGATGGTGGCGACCACCAACCTTGCCACAGCGCTCGATCCCGCCACGCAGCGCCGCTTCACTCTGCGCGCCAGCTTCCAGGCGATGTCGCAAGATCAGGCCAACGCCCTGTTCGCTGCCCATTTTGGCATGGCGCCGCCCACAGGAACGCCTCCGCTCGAAGGCCAGACCCCGGGCGATTTTGCCGTGGTTGCCCGGCGCGCTCAACTCCTGGGGGAAACCAGGGGTAAGACCCTCGTGACATGGCTCTGCGAAGAAGCAACACTTCGCGGCGAACGCAGCGGTAAGGTGGGTTTTTGAAGCAGCGATGGCTAAGCTCGAGCAACCCCCTCGCCCTTTTCTCAAGGCATTCGCCACCTGGCATCACTCAACCGGAATCGATGAACTCATCACCTTCACGCCTGATCCGGCTCGTGATGCGGCAAACCTTGCCTTCCCACCCCTTCCCGGTCTCCTCGATGGCTGGATTAGCCCGCACGGCGTCAGTGTCGCCGCGATGCAGGCCGGGACCATCTGGGACTTCGTCTATGACGACGACCTTGCCCCGCAGCAGGAAGATCAAGGATGGCGCTGCACACTCTGCCTGGACACTCCGCCTCGCTTCTACCCCAGCCTTGCCACGCTCTGGCGCGCGCACTTGTTCGAACCGCTTGCACGCTGGGCACGCACCACCCTCACGGGCAGCCCTCAGTTGGAATTCGAAGGGGACCTGCACAGCGTCACATCGGCAAAGATCCTCCCTTCTTCACCCTGCCCGCTATTCAGGGAGTGCGACCAGGTCTGCTTGTTAGTGGACAGACTGCCCTTTCCGGCAGGCGCAGTTGGCACGATAGTGATGGACTATGACGGCGGCGCACATTTCCAGTTGGAAATGCACACCGGAGATCTCATCTGCGTGCGAACTACAGAGATCAGGAAAATCTAGAGCGGTTTTCGACCGTTCTGAATCGGTCTGGGATTCCCTTCGGGCGCGATTTCTGATTCAGAATCCGTGCTGGTGAAGGAGGCCGGCATGGATGGCTCTTTCGATGGATTTGCGCACTCGGCTGTTGGCAGCGGTGGACAGTGGATCGAGTTGCCGTGCTGCGGCGGCCCGGTTCGGTGTTGCACCATCAACGGCGGTCCGTTGGCGGGCACAGCAGCGCGAGACGGGTGACATAGCCCCAAAGCCGCGCGGCGGGGATATGCGCTCGCGGCGGGTGGAAGAGCGGGCAGCGGACATTCTGGCCATTTGGGAGGAGCGCAGGGACATCACCCTCGAAGAACTACGTCTGGCGCTTGCGGACAAGGGAATGGCCGTTTCCGTAGCCGGGCTACATCGCTTTTTTGTTCGCCGTGGCCTGACGCGCAAAAAAAGACAGGCCATGCGATAGAGCAAGATCGACCAGACGTCCTGAAACAGCGTCAGGACTGGTTCGAGGGTCAACTCGATCTCGAACCGGAGCGCCTGGTCTTCATCGACGAAACCTGGACCGCGACCAATATGACCCGCAGCCACGGACGTTGCCCGAAAGGCGAGCGACTGCGGATGGGCTTCCCGCACGGGCACCGCAAAACCACCACTCTCGTCGCTGGCCTGCGCATGACTGGCATGGTCGCGCCCATGGTGCTCGATGGACCGATTAACGGTGACTGGTTCGAAGCCTACGTCGCTCAGGTCCTCGTCCCGGAACTGCGGCCCGGCGACGTCGTCATCATGGACAACCTGTCGAGCCACAAGCGCGCATCGGTGCAGGTGCTCATCGAGGCTGCAGGCGCAACCCTGCGCTTTCTCCCGCCCTACAGCCCAGACTTCAACCCGATCGAGAAAGCGTTCTCCCGCTTGAAGGCCATGCTCCGTAAAGCGGGCGAGCGAACGGTCAGCGGCCTGTGGAGCTTGATCGGCAAACTCGTCGATATCTTCCAGCCTCAGGAATGCGCCAACTACTTCAGATCGTGCGGCTATGAACCAGAATGATCGAAAACTGCTCTAGAACGTCGTCTCTTGGCAAGCACCAAGGCGGTCGGCTCGGCCCGGAAACCTGCTTTGCAGCCAAACTCCGTGAAACATTCCGAAATGGGGCTTTCTCTTTATGAATGATCTGCCAAATCGCTTGATTTGCGACAAATTCGGCCATGCGCCAAGGATGCCCTAAGCTATGCGGAGCATATAGTGCTGGATCAAAGGCGAATGACACGTAAAGCAGAAAGTTGAAATCAATTGGATACAGGCGGGACCGAGCGTGATTGACATCAACTTCCTGTCGCGACGGCAAGCCATCGCCGAATGGAGAGACAGGCAATACTTCGCAGCTGTACAGATCATCAATGGTGCTGGAATGGTCGCTCGATCCGCATTCGACGGCCAGATCGTCGATGCGGATCTGGGGCAATCACTTTGGGATCCGGCCGCCTTCGTCGACAACCGCATTGATGCATTGATGCGAGAGGCCATCGCAGCCCGACTGCACGGCTTCCTCGGACAGGCTGCGGACGAACTGCGCGCCCTCGATGAAAGCTTGGCCTCGCTGGCACAGGCACTGGCCGGGAGTGGCGATGCGTTGATCATGCCACAAGCCCCAATGCCAAGCGATACGCCGGTCAGTGGTGAGCCTGCACCTCAAGCCTCTGGCCCCAAGCCCAGCAATGGCGACCAATCCGCCCCGTCCAAAGGCATCACGAGAAGGTTTGGGAAGGTCCGCGGCTTCGTATCCGACAACACGTTGATCCACAAAGCTCTACGCCTACGGGATCGGGCCGCCGAAGGGGTGTCCCACGCTGCAGACAGCGTGAGCCGATCCTTGCAGGATAGCACGGGGCTCTATTCCCGGCTGCGCCGGCTTGCCCAGGAACGCGTGGCGGGCGTGTGGATGGGCGACACGCGCAGCGCGAGCCAACAGATGCCATTCAAGCTGCAACTGATCGCTCTGATCGAAGACACGGCCCACGAAGCCCGGAGCATGACCCTGTGAGTCTCTTTCACGTTGCCACGACCTTGCTGCGGCAGGTCCCCCCCGAACATCGCCTGGCTCTGGCCCAGGGTGCATTAAAGCTGACCGGATCCGTACTACGTGAAACCAAGACCGGTCGCATCGTCGGTTTCCTGCAGGAAGCAGGCCCTATCGCCAAACCGTTGAGCGGCGCGCTTGGCAAGGGGGTCTCTGCATTTGCAAGCACGGGCAATGCGGGGTTGGCAGCAGGAACGGTTGCAGCCGATCTGGCGATGCAGGCCGGACGGCTCATGCAGAATGCGGCGATCCAAAAGGACGTCAATCGGGTGGAAGCAAGCACCGGCCGGATCGAAGAAGGCGTTGGCCGTATCGAGGATAAGCTAGATACGATGGATGGTAAGCTCGACGGCCTTTCCAACCAGTTTGGCCAGGGCGTTGATCTGCTCTCGAACCTCGGCATTGCGAATCTGGCGCTGAGCGCTTCAGGTCTGGGCATATCGGTTGTCGGTTTCGGCGTAATGACGGCCAAGCTCAACCGTGTGCAGGAAACCCTTCGCGGAATGGGTGATCGGATCGGCATGATCGGATCACAGATCGAACGGGTGCGCCAAGACCTGATTGATGCAGATTTCGTGCAGATCCACTCGCTAACCAGCCTCTACGAGGAATCTTGGCAGTTTGGCGACAAGGGCCGGGCCGAACAGCAGTGGCTGCGGATCAACCAGGACGCGCGCACCCTGCAAGATCGCTTCGTTCGCCGCGCTCATGATCTTCTGACCGAAGATATCGGGAATATGGCGCTAGCCGATGCCATGCTCGACAGCGCGACACTCGCCTCCGGGCTTCGAGTTGCTGCACTGGCCGCGTGCAACGAGGCCCCCATGGCGATTTCCGTGGCACAGGAGGCAGCTTCACAGGTTGAGATGTTGACCGGATCAATAGGCCTCGTCGAACTTTCAGCGCTTAACCTGAACAGTCAGGCCGAAGCGGGCAGCAGCGATTACGAACTCGCGATGATCGAAGCCCGCGATGCCGCCCGCCCCTTGCTGGAAAAGATCCGTGGCCGGGAGGCCGCGACCGCTACACGCGCTGCGCCTCTACCGCTGTTGCAACACCGGGGGATCGCTCCACGCGAATGGCTGGAAGAAGCCCGTAGCGAACGGGAAGCACCGATCCTGATGCTCTCTGCGGACGAAAGCGAAACGACAAGCTGATCTCAAAGCGGCTGAAGCGGGACGAAAAAGTTAACTGTCCCGCTTTGCCGCATTGGCGATATGCTGGCGCACGATGGCCAGGTCGGTTTCCTGCATGATCGCCAGGCGGGCGAGATGTTCGGCGGCCGTCTCTCCCATGGCCTTGCAGTCTGCAACGATCGCAACGGATATTTCGCGCCTGCGGCCCCTGTCGGCAACGGCCCAGATCGTCTCGTTGTGGTGGGCAAGGAGCGGAATGGCGCGGCGCAGGTGGACCGCATAGCCTTGCGCATCGTAATCGGGCGCCTTGCAGGCAAGCAGCCGGTTACAGCGCCCGCGGGCAGCATGCAGTTGGGCATGATCGTCACGTCGGGTCATCGCGAACAGGCGTTCCCACGGTTGCACGAGGACGGCTTCCGTTTGCGGGCCGCCTTCCTCTTCGCCATCGAGCGTTATGTCCGCGACAGCTGGTGCGCGCATTCTGCAATCAAACGGAGCTTTGTGAGATCCGCCCGCTCCTTTCTTGACCCGTGATCGCTGGCCGAGGTAAGCCGCTCCAAGTGCAATGACGAGCAGCAACGCCAACAGATTGGCCCGTACTTCATTCCACCCGAGCGTGATAACGACCCAATCGACCACAAGCCAAAGCCCAACAGAAACTGCGATGAAAGCGATGGCTTTGAGAAGCCTTGTAACCAGCGCCATGAAAATGCCGATGGCAACAATGGCAAGCGCGGCCAGCACAATTAGCACTATGACAACACGGACCATCTCAATTATCTCTTCTTATCAGTGACATAATAAGACGCCAATCGGCCTTACCCAAGGAGCCAAACTCTTCATACGATCAGGCTTCCCTCGAGTGCGCCCTCCCGATCCGAGGCGCTTGAGGAAGATCCTGGGGGTGATTACGTCCTCAAAAGCCCGCAAGGGGATGGTTTGGATACAGAAGCGATCCGCTTCAGGATCGACGTCGTGAAATTCGCGGCGAGGAATATCCATGCGGTAAAAGTATAGAACTTGGAACATCGCGCATGGCCCTTCCGATCGTAATCGGACCGGCGGTACGGCTGCCGCATGACAGAAGCGGTCATCAGATGGCTAGAGCAAGCGCATCTAGCTGAATTGTCTGCTTTCCTTTAGGAGGAAACGGGCTAAGGCATAGTTCAATTCCGGTCATGCGGGGATGGCAGTGGCAACGAAGGTACACGCAGAGGCAAGGGGCGCAACCAAGCGCGTGCGCTCGGATGAAGGTCCGGTGGAAGAGCCCCGAATGAAGCCGCTCTTGCGTGCCTTGCGCACCGTTCACCTTCTCACCGAGACGACCGATGGCCTGACACTGGAAGAGCTCGCCCAAGATCTGGGCGGCCACAAGCGCACTGTGCAACGTCTGCTCAAGACGTTGATTGCAGCCGGCTTCAACATCGAAGAAATTGCGGGCGAAAGCCCCAAGCGGTTGCGTATCCCCGATCGCCTCAATCGGGCCTACACGATCCCCTCTGCCGAAGAAGTGGCTGCCCTCGAAGCGGAAGTCACCGCACGCGGCCGCGAAGGGGCTGGGCACGCCGGGCAACTTGCGGCCCTTCTCGCCAAGATCAAGTCCACGTTCGACACCCGCGAACGCAACCGCATCGCCCCCGATCTCGATGCGCTGGTGCGGCTTCAGCGCACCCGGATCGAGGCAGGCCCGCTGCACGAGGCAGGCTCGCAAGCACTGGTGGTAATCCAACACGCGATCCTGGCGGGCAACTGCGTCGAGTTCGACTATGCTGGAAAAGACGGTGAAGACCCGCAGTGGCGGCGTGTCATTCCCTATGGACTCGTGCACGGGCCCACCACGTACCTCGTCGGCAAACTCCCCCCGCGCGAAGGCAAGGCCGAGCGCCCACCTGTATATTACCGGCTTGACCGGATGCGCGCAGTCCACTTGTCCAATCACCCCGGCTGCGCTCCCGACGACTGGGATCTTGATGCCTGGATCTCCACTAGCTTCGGCATCTGGCAGGGCGAAGCCTACGACATTGTCCTGCGTGCCCTCCCCAGCGCAGTCGAGCGTGCCCGCCACTGGCGTTTTCACCCTGCACAGACCTTGGAGCCAGACGGCGAGGATCTCCTGATCAAATTCCGCGCAGCAGGCCTGCGCGAAATCGCAGAGCACGTCTTCACCTGGGGCGGCGATATCCGCATCGAGGCGCCTGAAGAACTGTGCAGCGAAATGCATACCCGTGTAATGCTGGCGATGGGCAGCTTTTGAGTTCTTCTCTCATGATCGGATTTGACGGCTTATAGTTTCGCAGAGCACAGATGGCCGAGCTCAAAACACGACGACAAGCGATATTCGACACATCCCGAACCTCGCGTCAGGCAGTGTTTCGCCCCCTTGGATTTCAGAAGTGGCTCGCTTTAATCTCAACAGCCTTTGAGGTTTGTAAGTGGATTTGACCCTGTCCCGGATTTGCCCCCGGCCAGAACAAGAGATCCTGCGCTTCATCGGCCGGGGTTAACCCCGGCCGATGAAGCAAATTCGGCAGGCGTCATGAACCCCAGGGATGTGTGAGGTCGGCTTTCGTTAAAGTCCGTCCGCCACGCCTCGATCTTGGTCCTGGCATCGTCCAATGACAAGAACCAATGCGTGTTCAGGCACTCGTCCCTGAGCCGGCCGTTGAAGGACTCCACAAAGGCATTGTCGGTCGGCTTGCCCGGCCTGCTGAAGTCCAGCGTTACCCGATTGATGTAAGCCCAATGATCGAGCGCCCGGGAGATGAATTCAGGGCCATTGTCCACCCTGATCTTCGAAGTTGCTCTCGCTGCAACGGCGAGGTGGACCAGGCGATCTTGATGCCTGCGCCACTTCGACCGTCCCCTCGCAGCACCACCCCTGATGTTCCATGCCAGGCAGGACAACGATGCCATTTCATAAACATACCTGCATCATATCGATGCCGACTGCGGGAGACTGATCGTGCCCCGCAAAACCCACAAACTCACAGCGCGTTCCGGTCGTGTCCCGTGGGGTGGTGTAGGAACCGTCGATCCTCGGCAGGACCGGGTTCGGGTCAGGCAGCCAGGGCTGGCAGGCTGACGATTGGATTATGGCTCACCGAGCCGAGGGTTTCCAGCGTCATGTAGCGTCGGGATACCGCCCACTCATCGTTCTGCTCCAGCATCAGCGCGCCGACGAGACGTACGACGGAGGCATCGTTCGGGAAGATGCCGATGACGTCGGAGCGGCGTTTGATCTCTTTATTCACCCTTTCCAGCGGGTTGGTGGAGGCGATCTGCGCCCAGTGGTCCTTCGGGAACGTCATGTAGGCGAGCACGTCCTCGCGCGAAGCGTCCATCATGTCGGCGAGCTTCGGGAACTTCTCGCGCAGGGCATCGGCAACCTGTTCCCACTGCTGGAGAGCCGCCTCGGCCGTTTCCTGCGCGAAGATGGTCTTGATCATGGCGATGACGGCGGGCCGCTGCTTGGGCGCAGCATGGGCCAGCGCATTGCGCATCCAGTGCACCCGGCATCGCTGTTGGCTGGCGCTGAACACCTTGCTCGCGGCGGCGCGCAGCCCCTTGTGATCATCGGCGATGACAAGCTTCACTCCGCGCAGGCCTCGGTCGGCCAGAGAGCGCAGGAAGGCTTTCCAGAAGGGCTCCGCCTCCGAAGGGCCGGTGGCGACGCCCAGCACTTCGCGGCGGCCATCGGTGTTGACACCAACGGCGATTATCGCCGCCATCGAGACGATCCGTCCGCCCTCACGCACCTTGAGGTAGGTGGCGTCGATCCACAGGTAGGGCCACTCGCCCTCGATCGGCCGCGTGAGGAAGGCGTTCACCCGCTCGTCGATCTCGGCGACCAGGCGGCTGACCTGGCTCTTCGACACACCGCTGGCCCCCATAGCCTTTACCAGATCATCGACCGAGCGCGTCGAGACACCGTGGACGTAAGCCTCCTGGATCACCGCCGCCAGAGCCTTCTCTGCGGTGCGGCGCGGTTCCAGGAAGCTGGGAAAGTAGCTGCCTTTACGCAGCTTCGGAATCGCCAGTTCGATCCGCCCGGCGCGCGTATCCCACCCACGCTCGCGGTAGCCATTGCGGTGGTTGAGCCGCTCCGGGCTGCGCGTGCCGGCGCGAGCACCGGTCTTCGCCTCGATCTCCAAATCCATCATGCGCTCGGCGGCGAAAGCCAGCATCTCACGCACCAAATCACTATCAGCCCCTTGCTCAATCAGCTCAACAAGGGCCATTCTGTCGTCGGTCATCGTCTTCTTCTCCAGGTTCGAGTTCGCATCCGAACCCTACCAGAAGATCGACGGTGGCCACCCTCTCAGGGAAACCTTCCTACACCACCCCGTGGGACACGACCCGCGTTCCGTAAAACGCCTTTCCGAACCCGGCCTCCATTCTGACGGTGATCGCCTGTATCTCGACATCAGCAAAACCGGGGCCAAGCGGTGGACCTACGTTCGCTATACAAAGGGGCGTCGCAGACAGAAGGGCCTGGGAGCCTATCCGGAGGTCAGCCTCCAACAAGCGCGACGAAAACGCGATAAAACCAACGCCAAGATCAGGGATGGGCACGACCCATTCGCGGGTTCGGATACCTCTCCAGGCATTGAACGCAATGCAACCTTCGGTGCCATCGCTCTAGAGTATGTCACCTCGCAAGAGGCAGGATGGAGAAACCCGAAGCACCGCCAGCAATGGCGCAATACGTTGACAACCTATGCAAAACCCATCTGGGATGTCCCGGCGGGAGAGGTCGAAGTTGACGATGTCTACGCGATATTGAAGCCAATCTGGCACAAGAAAGCTGAGACTGCGAAACGCCTGCGCGGACGAATTGAGCGGGTGCTCGGAGCCGCGACAGTTCATGGACTACGCTCAGGGCCAAACCCAGCCGCCTGGCGAGGCAATCTGGAGCACCTTCTGGGCAAGCAGCGAAAGGGACCGAGACGCCATCATCCAGCAATGGCTTTCGGCGACGTTTCTTCACTGCTGGCGCGCCTGCAATTGCAGCCAGGTACTGCGGCTCGCGCTCTCGAATTGCTCATTCACACCGCAACCCGCACATGCGAGATATTGGACGCACGCTGGACCGAGTTTGACCTCGAAAACGCCATCTGGAAAATCCCACCAGAGCGCATGAAAGCTGGCAAAGAGCACCGCATCCCGCTAACGCCTGAGGTCACGAAGCTCATCGAAAACTTAAAGGGGCACAATAGCCTCCTCTTCTCAGGCCAGTCGAATACCAAGCCGCTTTCCAACATGGCGATGCGGATGTTGCTACGCCGAATGGACATCGAAAACGTCAGCGTTCATGGCTTTCGCTCATCCTTCCGCGACTGGTGCGGTGAGTGCACGGATGTCCCCCGGGACATCGCCGAGATGGCCCTGGCCCATGAGGTTGGCAGCGAGGTGGAGCGCGCCTACCGCCGTGGTGACGCGCTGGAGAAGCGCCGAAAGCTAATGCAGCGATGGTCGAATTACCTGACCGGCGCGGCGCCGGACTGAGCCCCAGTATTCTTCCCCACCTGGCCGGGGCGACCCTAAGCCTGGACACTGGCAAGTCCCGGTCAGATGCGAACGCCCTCGGGCACCAAAAAAGGAAAAATCCCACAAATCTGCCCTTTGGCGGGCAATCGCGAACATCGACGATCAGGGAAATGGCGGAGCGGGAGGGATTCGAACCCTCGATACGGGGTTACCGTATACACACTTTCCAGGCGTGCGCCTTCGACCACTCGGCCACCGCTCCGCATCGCTGGAGCGGAGGCCACTAGCGGGACTTTTCAGCTTTCGCAAGCGGGTTACGCGTGGCATCGTCGTTCCATGCACTTTTTCTTCAAGGGCGGCCTGCCCCTGCTCGTTGCCGCAATGGCTTTTGCCCCCGCCCTCTCGGCGCAGGAAGCCGAGGCACAGGTGACGCCCAGTGGCGTGGTCGCCAATGCGCCAGCGACCGACTGGCACCGGATCGACCCTGCCGACCTCATGGTCATGGACCTGTCTCCCGATGCAAGGGGCAAGCGGCGCCGGGTGGTGATCCAGCTAATCCCTGCCCCCTTCTCGCAAGGCTGGGTCGACAATATTCGCAAGCTGATCGCAAGCCACTGGTATGATGGCATCGCCGTTGTTCGCGTTCAGGATAACTACGTGGTGCAATGGGGCGATCCCGATGGGGAAACCGACCACCCCAAGCCCTTGCCGGAGGGACTGGAACAGGTACCGCAAAGTCAGTATGTGGCAGCCAGCGCCCCGCCTTTCGGGCCTCCGCTATTTGCACCAGATCCGCAGCACAACCCGTTGCGTCCACTGGAGCCTCTGCTTTTGCCCGATGCTTATGCGCCCGGAACCTATTTCGCTCAAGGCTGGCCTCTGGCCACCGATGCCAAGGGGGTGAGCTGGCCGGTGCATTGCTATGGGTATGTTGGCGTGGGCCGCAACTATTCGCCCGACACCGGTACAGGTGCAGAGCTATACACCGTGATTGGACAAGCGCCGCGACAGCTCGATCGCAACATTGCCGTCGTTGGGCGGATCATCGCGGGCATGGAGTACCTCTCCTCGCTACCACGCGGCACGGGCGAAATGGGTTTTTACGAAACACCGCAGGAGCGGACGAAGATCGCCTCTGTCCGTTTCGGCAGCCAGGTCCCCGATCTTCCCGCATACGAGGCCATGGCCACGGACAGCGACAGCTTTGCAAACTACGCTTACCTGCGTGCGAATCGCCACGACACGTTCTACAATGTGCCCGCAGGCGGCGTTGATGTGTGCAACGTGCCCGTCCCTGTCCGGCAAGTCGGGCTAGCCGTAAAGCGCGCAGGGATGTGAGCCTTGAGCGAGGTCCTCACCCACACTGCCCCGCTCTGGCGCTGGACGGGTGGCGCGAACGGGGGCACCTGGTACTTCCTCAGCATCACGGGCGCCGATGCCGAAACGCTGAGCGCGACCGCGCTGATGCGCAAGCTGGAGGGCCTGGGGCGCGGCTTCGGCTCGATCAAGGTCCAGGCGCGCATCGGCGACACGCACTTTGCCACTTCGGTCTTTCCCAGCAAGGGCGACGGCGCCTGGCTGCTGCCCGTCAAGGCCGCCGTGCGCAAGGCCGAAGACCTTGCCGAAGACGAACCCGTCGAGGTCGAGCTGACCTTCTAGATGCGCTCCGCGTCGGTCACCGCCGCACTTGCCCGTAGCGCCGCGATGATGCGCGTGAGGTGGGCCAGATCGGCGACTTCGAGATCCGCTTCATAGGTGCCGAAGGGATCGTCGCGCTGGACCATGTTGAGGCTGGCGACGTTGGCATGCGCGTTGGCGAAGATCTGCGTGACTTCGGCGAGCGTGCCGGGCCGGTTGTAGAGCACGAGGCGCAGGCGCCCGGTCGCGCCCGTCGTGCGCGAGCCCCAGGACAGGTCGAGCCAGTCGGCATCCACGCCGTTGGCCAGCGTCAGGCAATCGATCGTGTGGACCTCGACCTTGTGGTCGGGGCGGCGCAGGCCGACGATGCGGTCACCCGGCACCGGGTGGCAGCACTTGGCGAGCTCGAAGCCCATCCCTGCGGTCAGCCCCTTGATCGAGATGGCCTTCTCGCTGCGCGTCCATTCCGGATCGTCAGGCATGGTCTCGGTGCTGCCCGGCACCAAAGCCTCCATCACCTCGCGGTCGGTCACATGGGCCGAGCCGATCGCGAACATGAGGTCTTCCTCGCCGCGCATTCCCAGCCGCTCCATCGCCGCGTGAAGCGCCTTCTTGCCGATGCGCTGGGGCAGACGGGTGACGATCTCGTCGTAGAGCTTGGAGCCGATCTCGGCGATCTCGGCGCGCTCCTTGGCACGCACCGCGCGGCGGATCGTGGCGCGGGCCTTGCCGGTGACGACGAAGCCCAGCCAGGAGAGCTGCGGCTCGGAGCCCTCGCTCTTGATGATTTCGACCACGTCGCCGTTGTTGAGGCGCGTGCGCAGCGGCATGTGGCGGTTGTTGATCTTCGCGCCCACGGCCGCACTGCCCAGGTCGGTATGGACCGCAAAGGCGAAGTCGACCGCGGTCGAGCCCTTGGGCAGCTGGTGCAGCGCGCCCTTGGGGGTGAAGGCGAAGATGCGGTCCTGGTAGATCGCGAGCTTGGTGTTCTCGAGCAGTTCCTCGGCGTCGTGCGTGCTGTCGACGATCTCGATGAGGTCGCGCAGCCAGCCGACCTGCCCGTCGGGGCGCGAGCCGCCCTGCTTGTAGGCCCAGTGCGCGGCGAGGCCGAACTCGTTGAGGCGGTGCATCTCGCGGGTGCGGATCTGCACTTCCATGCGCATCGAGTTCTCGTAGATGAGCGCGGTGTGCAGCGACTGGTAGCCGTTCGACTTAGGCGTCGAGATGTAGTCCTTGAAGCGGCCCGGGATCATCTGCCAGTGCTGGTGCAGGACGCCCAGCGCGCGGTAGCAATCGTCCGGGTTCTCGGTGAGGACGCGGAAGGCCATGATGTCGGTGATCTGCTCGAAGGAGACGTGGCGCTCCTTCATCTTGCGCCAGATCGAATAGGGGTGCTTCTCGCGCCCCGTCACCTCGACCGCGATGCCCGCTTCGGCCAGCGCCTGCTTGATGGCGAGCGCAATCGCATCGACCTGCCCGCCTTCCTGGCTGCGGATCTGGGCAAGGCGCCCGGTGATCGTGGCATAGCCCTCGGGTTCGAGCTGCTCGAAGGCGAGGAGCTGCATCTCGCGCATGTATTCGTACATGCCCACGCGCTCGGCCAGCGGCGCGTAGATTTCCATGGTCTCGCGCGCAATGCGCTGGCGCTTCTCCGGCTTCTTGATGAAGTGGAGCGTGCGCATGTTGTGGAGACGGTCGGCCAGCTTGACGAGGAGGACGCGCAGGTCCTCGCTCATGGCAAGGAGGAACTTGCGCAGGTTCTCCGCCGCGCGCTCGTTCTCGGTCATCACCTCGATCTTGGAGAGCTTGGTGACACCATCGACCAGCCGCGCAACGTCGGCGCCAAAGAGCTTCTCGATCTCGTCGGTCGTCGCCAGCGTATCCTCGACCGTGTCGTGCAGGAGCGCGGTGATGATCGTCTGCTGGTCGAGCTTGAGCTCGGTCATCAGGCCGGCGACTTCGACGGGGTGCGAGAAATAGGGGTCCCCGCTCGCCCGCTTCTGGGTTCCATGCTTCTGGACCGTGTAGACATAGGCACGGTTGAGCAGGGCCTCGTCGGCCTCGGGCGCGTATTCCTTGACGCGTTCAACTAGTTCGTACTGGCGCAGCATCGTTCCATGTCATGTGAAGATTTTTTGGCGCGCGGCAAGCCTTGCCGTGCTCAGATGCAGTCTTTGCAACCAGATACGTGCGAGGCCGGGGCAGGCCGGAAAAGATTAACCCGGCGCATGGCGCAAATTCAATCGTTTTCATCGCAAATGCCCCGGGGCGAGGGTTAACGCTTCGCCAGCAATGTCCCGCGCATCATCTTGTTTGAGAGTGAGGAGAGTCTGCCGCCCGGTGCGGGAGACCAGCGAGGAGACCGGATGATATGGGAATGCTGGATAGAGATGCCGGAATAGCGGAAACGCAGCTGACGCCGGAAGCGGGTGCGATGAAGGCGCGCGGTGGCCGCATGGCCCGCGTGACGCGCGCACCGCGCCACCGCACCTTGATGCGCGCGGTAATGACGCTGCCCGGTCTGGACGGCACCCCGGTGATGATCCGCAACGTATCCGAGCAGGGCATGTGTCTTGCCAGCAAGGACCTGCTTCCCTGCTGCGGCGAAGTGATCGAGCTTGACCTCGCCGGAACCTTCGGCCTCAAGGGTGAGGTCCGCTGGGTGGAAGGCCGTGAATTCGGCGTGCATCTGTCCGCCCCGCTTGACCTGCACGGGATCGGCCTTGCCAACCAGCGTCGCAACGGCAACATGGCCGGAACTCTGGGCGGGCAGGTGGAGAACCGCCTCCTGCGCACTGCACACCAGGTCGAGAGCGCCCCGCTCTACGCCTGCTAGGGCACCGCGCCCCGGCGCCGTCCTTTCTGAACCTCCCGTACATCCCTCGCAGTCGGCCCTTCCGTGTCCGGCTGCGTCTGCGTGCCTGTCGAAGGCACATCCTGGTGCCTGCACGAACAGGCTGTTCCCAATTGTAAATTTGCGACAAAGGGCCTGCCCGGCACCGCACACCCTGCCCCATTTCACGCGGCAGGGTTCGCGCGGCTGTCACAAACACCGGCTAGGGGGCGTCCCGCAAGCCACTCCAATGTGTCGCTTCTTTCGTGAGGGAACCTTTTTTCCGTGAAACTTTCCGCTGTCTTCTCCGCACTTGTCGCCGGTTCGTCCCTTGTCGCGCTGGCCTCTGCCGCACAGGCCGCCGAGGCCGATGGCATTGGCGAAAGCGAGAACGCGATCATCGTCACCACGCAGCGCTATGAACAGCGCGTGCAGGACGTACCCGTGACCCTGAGCGCGCTTTCGGGCGAGCGCATGGAGGAGATCGGCGTCTCCGAGCTCGACGAGCTTTCGGCCTACGTTCCCGGCCTCAACATCCAGGAGCAGAGCGCCAACAACCCGGGCATCGTGATCCGCGGCATCACCTCGGACAGCGGCTCGGCGCAGGACGCCGCGCGCGTCACGCTCTACTACAACGGCGTCGACATCTCGCGCTCGCGCGGGGCCTACCAGGGCATCTACGACATGGAGCGCATCGAGGTCGTCAAGGGCCCGCAGGCGACCCTGTTCGGCACCGCCTCGACCGTAGGCGCGATCTCGATGGTCTCGGCCAAGCCCAAGCCCGGCCTCTCGGCCGAAGTTTCCGGCGGCTACGGCAACTATGACTATTATGAAGCGGGCGGCTTCCTGAACGCGGGCAACGACGTGATCGCGGGCCGCGTCGCGTTCAAGTACAAGAACCGCGACGGCTACGTGAAGAACCTCGCACCCGACCAGGACGACCTCTACGGCATCAACACGCTGGGCGTGCGCGGCTCGCTGCGCTTCACCCCGACCCCGGACATCACCGCCGACCTCGTCTTCACCTACGACCGCCAGCGCAACTCGGGCACGCCGTTCCTTTCGCGCACGCTCGGCTCGACCGCGGTAGACGACGTCTACGGCGATGCGTACCTAGGCGGCTCGCCCAATTCGCAGGAAGTCCTGGGCAAGGACAAGCTGGGCCTCGACCGTGACGTCTACGACGTCAACTTCACCTTCAACTGGGACTTCGCGGACGGCTGGAGCTTCACCACCGTCAACGGCTACCGCAACTTCGATTCGCTGGAGGTCTTCGACGCCGATGGTTCGGCTGCCTCCTATCTGGAATTCGCCGAGCAGGCCGACGGCTGGCAGTTCAGCCACGAGGGCCGCTTCGCCTATGCCGATGACCAGTGGCGCGCCCACTTCGGCTGGAACTACATGATCGAGGACACGCGCCAGTACGTGCCCTTCTCCAGCGAAGTCGGCACCTACCTGCAGTGCACCGCGAACATCATCCCTGGCCTTGGTTGCGTCGCGCCGGACAATTCCGTGCCCGCCGCGCTCGCCACGGGTCTTGCCACCGGCGGCCTGATCGAGAGCGCGCCCTATGCCAGCTGGTTCCAGAACGAGGGCCGCAACCAGTCCTGGTCGATGTTCGGCGAGGCGACCTGGATCCCGACCCCCGCACTCGAACTCAACGCGGGCGCGCGCGTCCTCATCGAGAAGCGCCGCTCGGGCTATTCGACCTATCAGCCGGTCGCCCCGATCTACGGCGAGCCGCTGCTGCCTTATGCCAACACCGACGGCGAGGTGGTCTACGCGGACCGCAGCTACGCTGCATTCCTGCCCCGCTTCAACGCGCTGCTGCGCGTGACCGACGCGGTCAATCTCTACGCCACCATCTCCAAGGGCCGCCGTTCGCCCTCGGTCCAGGTGACGACGCTCACCGATGCCGACACCGGCGCGCGCTATGCCGGCCCCAACGAGGTCGGCAACGAGACCGTGTGGAACTACGAGGGCGGCGTGAAGGTGGCGAGCGGGATCTTCTCGGGCTCGCTCGGCGTCTACTACCAGCAGTATTCGGACTTCCAGGTGACCGTGATCGAAGCGGGCGGCAACGCGCGCACGATCAGCGCGGGCTCGGCCAGCAACCTGGGCGTCGAGGCCGAAGTCGAGGTGAGCCCCACCTCCTGGCTGCGCGCCTACGCCAACGGCGGCTGGATCGACGGCGGTATCGACAACGATCCCGAGAACGGCAACCTGTCCGGTTCGCGCTTCCGCCTCCAGCCCGAGTGGCAGGCCTCGGCCGGGCTCATCATCGATGCGCCGGTGACCGAGACCGTCAGCCTGTTCCTCTCGCCCAGCGTGACCTACCGCTCGAAGATCTACTTCGAGACGCCCAACACCGAGGCGATCAGCCAGCCCGGCGTGACGCTCGCCAACGTGCGCGGCGGCGTGACCTTTGCCAACGGCCAGTATGAAATTGCAGGCTGGGCGCGTAACCTCTTCGACGAGAAGTACCTCCTCGATGCGGGCAACACCGGCGGCGCCTTCGGGCACCCCACCTTCATCCCGGCCGAGCCGCGCACTTACGGCGTGACCGTGAAGGCCCGCTTCTGACGATCCGGCGCAGCCGGGCCCGGAACGCGCCCCGCGCCCGGCTGCGCCGCCCATCCGCACTTCCCGATAGCCTGCGACACAGGACCCTGCCTGCCATGCCTCTCACTCTCGACCGCCGCCTTCTCATCCAGGGCAGCCTCCTTGGCCTCGGCGCCCTGACGCTGCCAGGCATGGCCCGCGCCATGACCGCCCAGGGCTTCACCCACGGCGTGGCGAGCGGCGAGCCTTCGGGCAATTCGGTCCTCCTGTGGACGCGCTACGTCGGCAGCGGCGAGACCAGACTGCGCTGCGAGGTTGCCGCCGACGAGGCCTTCACGAAGGTCATCTCGGGCGGCGAAGTCATTGCCTCGCCCGAACATGACAACTGCGTCAAGCTGGTGGTGAAGGGCCTCGCCCCCGACCGCTGGTACCACTACCGCTTCATCGCCCCCAACGGCGCGATGAGCGAAATCGGCCGTACCCGCACACTGCCCACCGGCGATATCGCGCGCTTCGGCATCGGCCTGTTCTCGTGCTCGAACATGCCCTTCGGCTTCTTCAACGCCTATGCCCACGCCGCCAGGCGCGACGACCTCGACCTCGTCATCCACGTCGGCGACTACCTCTACGAATACGCGCCCAACGGCTCCTACCCGGCCAAGGCCATGGCCGGCCGCGAGGTTCAGCCCGACCACGAGATCCTGACGCTCGCGGACTACCGCCTGCGCTACGCCTCCTATCGCCTCGATCCGGACCTTCAGGCCCTGCACCGCCGCTTCCCGATGCTGGCGCAGTGGGACGACCACGAACTGGCGAACGATGCCTGGCAGGGCGGCGCGGAAAACCACCAGAGCGAAACCGAAGGCTCCTGGAGCGCGCGGCGTGCCATTGCCGAGCGCGTCTACCGCGAATGGATGCCGGTCTCCGATACCCCCTACAACAGCTTCCAGATCGGCTCGCTCGCCACGATCTTCCGCCCCGAGACCCGCGTCACCGGGCGCGTCGAACAGCTCGACTTCGCCAAGGCCCTCGCGGGCAAGGACGACATCGCCCGGGCCATGATCGAATTTCGCGACGGCGCCTGGCAGGACCCGGCCCGCACCGTCATGGGCGCGACGCAGGAGAAGTGGCTCAACCGCGAGATCGCGCAGTCGGTCAGGTCCGGCACGCGCTGGCAGGTCCTGGCCCAGCAGATCGTCATGGGCCCGCTCAAGGCGCCCGCCGAAATGGCCGACATCGCCCCCAACGGCGCCGATCCCAAGGTGCGCCAGGCGCTCATGGGTATCGCGGCCGCCTCCAAGGTCGGCCTGCCCTTCAACATGGATTCCTGGGACGGCTACCCGGCCGCCCGCGAACGCCTGCTGCGCGCCGCGCGCGAGGCCGAGGCGAACCTCGTCGTCCTCTCGGGCGACAGCCACAACGCCTGGGGCCAGAACCTCAGCGTCGACGGCGCCCCGGTCGGCGTCGAATACGCGGGCCACTCGGTCACCTCGCCGGGCTTCGAGAGCTACCTGCCCTCGGTTGCCCCGCAAAACCTCGCCCGCGCGCTGCAAGGCGCCAACCCCGGCCTCGCGCTGTGCGACGCCAGCCGCCGTGGCTACGTCTCGCTCGACCTCACGCAAGACAGCGTGCGCGGTGCCTGGCACTTCATGAGCACCATCGCCGCGCGCACGACCTCGGGTACGACCCAGGACGAACGCGTGGTGAACTGGGGGGCACGCGCCTTCGCTGGCGTTTGATCTCAGAGTAGAAGAAGGGACATCCGAGGGCCATCGCCCTCGGGCTCCCTATACCTGTCGAGCGCAGCGCGTTCCGGGACGCATGCGCCCGGGGCGAAGCCCCATTTCATGACAACCTCGCCCTTGTGGCGCGATGGTGCCGGAGACGAACTGCCGCTGCCGATTCCGGGAGCCCGAGGGCGATGGCCCTCGGAACATCCTTTTATTTCTTCAATCTAGAACGCCCCGGCCTGCTCCAGCTTCGCGGCCATCGCGCGCTCTTCCGGGCGCAGCGTCAGCACGCGCACCCCGCTCGCCGTCACCGCGACAGTGTGCTCGAACTGTGCGGAGAGGCCGCCGTCCAGCGTGCGCACGGTCCAGCCGTCCTTTTCCTGGCGCACGCCGCGTCGGCCCTGGTTGAGCATGGGCTCGATGGTGAAGGTCATGCCCTCCTCGATCAGGACGCCCGTGCCCGGGCGGCCGAAATGGAGGACCTGGGGTTCCTCGTGCATCTGCTGGCCGATGCCGTGCCCGCAGAACTCGCGCACGACCGAATAGCCTGCGCGGTGCGCGTGGCGTTCGATGACGTGCCCGATATCGCCCAGCCGCGCACCGGGGCGCACTTGGGCGATCCCCTTCCAGAGCGCCGCATACGTCGTCTCGACCAGCTTGCGCGCGGCCGGGTGCACGTCTCCGACCAGATAGGTCTTGCTGGAGTCTGCGATGTAGCCGCCCTTCTCCAGCGTGATGTCGAAGTTGACGATGTCGCCGTCCTTCAGGACATCGCTGTCCTTGGGCATGCCGTGGCACACGACCGAATTGATCGAGGAATTGAGCACGTAGGGAAAGCCGTACTGCCCCTTGCTCGCCGGGCGCGCACCCAGTTCATCGACGATGAAGCGCTCGACCATGGTGTCGATTTCCAGCGTGGACTTGCCCGCCAGCGGCGTACGGTCGATCAGCCCGAAGACCGAGGCCAGCAACCGTCCGGCCTCGGCCATGAGATCGACCTCCCAAGGCGCCTTGCAGAAGTCCTGGCGGCTCAACTCCAGGTCGCCTCGGGCGGCAGGCTCATCAGGATGGCATCGATGTTGCCGCCGGTCTTGAGGCCAAAGAGCGTGCCCCGGTCATGGACGAGGTTGAACTCGGCGTAGCGCCCGCGCCATTCCAGTTGTTGCGCCTTGTCGGCGGGCGTGAAGTCCATCCCCATGCGTCGGCGCACCAGCTTGGGGAAGATCGCCAGGAACGCCTCGCCCACAGCCTTCGTGAAGGCAAAGTTGGCTTCCCACATCGCCTCGTCGGCGCATTCCAGGTGATCGTAGAAGATCCCGCCAACGCCGCGGTGCACCTTGCGGTGGGGAATGTAGAAGTACTCATCCGCCCAGGCCTTGAAGCGCTCGTAGTAGTCCTCACCATGCGCGTCGCAGGCCGCCTTGAAGGCCGCGTGGAATTCCTCGGTGTCCTCATCGTAGGGCAGCGGCGGATTGAGGTCCGCACCGCCCCCGAACCACGCCTTGGTCGTGGTGAGGAAGCGGGTGTTCATGTGGACGGCGGGCACATGCGGATTGGCCATGTGCGCAACGAGGCTGATGCCTGTGGCCGAAAATTCCGGGCGCTCCACCGAGGCCCCGTTGATCGAGCTCGCAAACTCCTTGCCGAACGCGCCGTGGACGGTGGAGATGTTCACCCCCACCTTCTCGAACACCTGCCCCTTCATCAGTCCGCGCGTACCGCCGCCGGTCTCGCCCTTCTCATCGTCGACCGCATCGCGCCGCCAGGGCGTGTACTGGAACGAGGCCTCGCTGCCGGCTTCGCGCTCGATCGCCTCGAACTCCGCGCAGATGCTGTTGCGCAGAGTTTCGAACCATTCGCTGGCGCGGCGGGTGTAGGGGGCCCAATCGGTCATAGCTGTCCTGTTTCTCGTTGTCGTCCCGCGCTTGCCAAATCGGACTGGACACGGCAAGGAAAAGCCATGGTTCCCTTTTCGTTCTGCGCGCAGGAAATGGTCCTGCTGGAAGGCTCCGGTTCGCGCCCCGGCGCGCTGTACTGGCCGCGCGAGGATGCGCTGCTGGTCGCCGACCTGCATCTGGAGAAGGCCAGCTTCTACGCGCGCACCGGGCAGATGCTGCCGCCCTACGACAGCCGCGAGACGCTCGAGCGTCTGGCGCAGGCGGTACGGCAAACCGGCGCGCGCCGGGTCTTCGCACTGGGCGACAATTTCCACGACAGCGCGGGGCCCGAGCGTCTGGAGCCGCACGCGGCGGGCATGCTCGATGCCCTCACCCGCGCGCTCGACTGGGTCTGGATCACCGGCAACCACGACCCCGAACTGGGAACGGCGGCGGGCGGCACCTGCCTTGCCGAGTTGACCGTGGCGGGCATCGCGCTGCGCCACGAGGCCCATCCCAACGTCACCGAGCCGGAGCTTTCGGGTCACTTTCACCCCCGGCTCGAGGTCACCGCGCGCGGGCGCCGCATCCGCCGCGCCTGCACCGTGGCGAGCGAGACGCGCCTCATCCTCCCGGCCTTCGGCGCGCTCACCGGCGGCATGGCGGCCGACGATCCTGCAATCCTGGGCGCGCTGCAGCCTGCACAGGCCATCGATGCCCTGATCCCGGCGCAAAAGCGGCTCGTTCGCTACCCCCTCTGGCGAAAAGCGGCCTGATTGCCTATATAGGTGGACAAGGCCGGGTCTCCGGCCGGGGCATTCATTGTGGAACGTTCGGAAAATCGCACTTTGCGCGAGGCGACGATTCGCATTAAGGACGCCCGCATTCGCACGATTTCAGAGTAACGACTCAGGAGAACGCATATAGCACCCCCACCCCGGCGCATGATGGCGCCACCGGTCAAGAGCGGACCGCGCTACAACAAGTTCATCCAAGCCGACAAGGTCCGCGTGATCGACGAGAACGGCGAGAATGTTGGCGTCCTTTCGACGCGTGACGCAATCGAGCGTGCGGCCGATGTCGGCCTCGACCTCGTGGAAGTGTCGCCCAACGCCGATCCGCCGGTGTGCAAGTTTCTCGATGTAGGCAAGTACCGCTACGAGGCCCAGAAGAAGGCCAACGCAGCGCGCAAGACCCAGAAGACGCAGGAGATCAAGGAGATCAAGATGCGTCCGAACATCGATGACCACGACTACGACGTGAAGATGCGCAACGTACAGCGCTTCATCGAGGCGGGCGACAAGGTGAAGGTCACCCTGCGCTTCCGCGGCCGCGAACTTTCGCACCAGCAGCTGGGCATGAACCTGCTGCGCCGCGTGCAGGAAGGCGTCGCCGAGATCGCCAAGGTCGAAGCCTATCCGCGCATGGAAGGCCGCCAGATGCTCATGGTGCTCTCGCCCAAGTAAGCATCTCGGGCCCTCGCGCCACGAACTTCCGGAAGGCGCCCCGACAGGGGCGCCTTCTGTCGTTTCAGGGGCCGCGAATTCCTGCGATACGAAAATTCCTTCGGACAACGCAGCGCCTGCGGGTCGCCCCCTATTCCCCCTCGCGCCCGGGCGCGTGTAAGGCTGGGGGATGCCTGTTGCCACCCAACTCGTCCCCGCCGAACTCGTTCTCGTCGGACCGATCCTCGACATCGTGAACTACACCGGGATCGCCGTGTTCGCGGTTTCGGGCGCGCTCGTCGCGGCGCGCAAGAACCTCGACATCATTGCCTCGATCTTCTTCGCCACCGTCGCCGGGATCGGAGGAGGCTCGCTGCGCGACGTCTTCACCGGCGTTCAGGTCAACTGGGTCCTCTCCCCGGCCCCGCTGGTGCTGTGCATCGCGGTCGGCATTCTGGTCTGGCTCTTGCCCACGCGCATCTGGCCCGAACGTGCGCTGGAATGGTTCGACGCGGGCGGTCTGGCCGCCTTTGCGGTCTTCGGCACCGGCAAGGCGCTGAGTCTGGGCGCAGCCCCCCTTCCCGCCGTGGTCATGGGGGTGATGAGCGCGTGCATGGGCGGCGTCATCCGCGACGTGGTCGCAGGCGTGCCCTCGATCCTCCTGCGCAACGAACTCTACGTGACCGCCGCGCTGCTGGCCGCGGGCGTGTTCCTGGGCCTGACCATGGCCGGGCTGTCCTCTGGTCTCGCAACGATCCTCGCCACGCTGTGCGGCTTCTGTCTGCGCGGTGCGGCCATACATTGGGGGCTAAGGCTGCCGCGGCACAAGGGGTAGAAGGAGTATCTCAAGGGGCCATCGCCCCTTGACCCCATAATGTCGACCTTGCCTCTCTCAGCCACCGTGGCGGGCGGAAGGTGAGGCCGACAGTATGGGGAGCCCGAGGGCAATGGCCCTCGGAAATCTCTTTTTCTTACCGGATGGGGTAACTCGCCAGCTTCACATGCAGGATCTGGTTGGCAGCGGTGAAGTTGAGCCCCCAGTCGACCTGGTCCCCGTTCCACACCCGCTCGAAGATCCAGTTGCCTGCCGCGTCATAGTGGCCCTGCTCGACGCGATCGAGGATGAGGTTCGCGCGGCTCGGATCCGCCATCTCGAACGTCACGCGCGCAAAACGGCCCGTGACGAGGTATTCATCGGGGGCGATTTCGGCGAGGACCGCACCGCCCTTGGGCCAGTCGTTGCCCTTGGCCTCGCCCATGCCCCAGTCACCGCGCCCGAAGCTGACCTCGGCCTTGTAGCGCCCGAGGTCCAGTACCTCGCGGTGCTCGTCTGCCGGGTCTTCCGGCTCCGCCGCGCCCCAGGTCTTGCCCGCAAAGGCCCACTTGGCCCAGAGCCGGTCGAGCCCCTTGAAGAGGGCGTAGTTCGCCGAAAACGGGGTCAACGCCTCATCGTTCAGCTTCGAGGTGACCGGAAAGCTCGGCAAATAGCGCAGGCGGTCGATTCCGAAGGGCGACCAGCCGATCGCGCCGCGCCCCATCGCCTCGAAGAAGAAGCGCGCGTACTCCTTCGCATGGCCCGTCTCGGGCACGAAGAGCGCGTTCTCGGGGCGGTCGTACTTATCGAGGAAGCCGAGGTAGTCCTTGTGCTTCGTGGTGTAGATATCGGGACCGACAAGGTCGAGATGCGGCGCGGCCGCCTTGTAGACATCGACCACGGTGTTGGCCGGGCCGCCGCTCGCGTAAGTATTGGGATCCTGCCAATCGAAGGGGTTACCGGTCAGCGCCGCGTTCGCATACATCGGCAGCGGCTTCACCGCCTTGCCTGCGGCGGCAACCGCATCGATGTAGCGCGCGACATGCCAGGAGTGGAAATAGAGCTCGGCATCGCGCCCGTAGAGCTCCTGCCAGGTCCCCTTCCCCTTGCCCGTCTTCCGGCGCAGCGCCTCGGGAACGGGGGCGGCAAAGGCCTTTTCGGCCTCGGGCGAATGGTCGCGCGCAAGACCATAGGTGCCCGGCTCGTTCTGGACTTGGACCATGATGACCGTGTTCTGCGGGTCGGCCTTTCTCAGGTGCTCCATGAGCGCAGCGAAGGCGCGGCTGTCGGCCTCCAATGTCGATTTCGCGAAAGGCGAAAGTGCATAGTGGAAGCTTCCATCGGCCCGGCGCATGCGCGGGAAGCGGGCATTGTCCAGCTTCACCCAGGCCGGCGCGTACTGCGGGTTGGTGTTCTTCCAGGTCGCGAACCACAGGAGAACCAGACGCACGTCATGCGCGCGGGCTTCTTCCAGCAGGGTATCGACGGCCGAGAAGTCGAACTTCCCCTCCTCGGGCTCGATCTGCTCCCAGCCGATGGGCGCTTCCACGGTGTTGACGTGCATGGCCTCCATCGCGGGCCAGACGCCAGGCATCGCGGCGGGCCAGGAGCTGGAGTTGTTGATCTGCGCGCCCAGCATGAGGAACGGCGCACCATCGACCATCAGCGCGTGGCGCCCATCCTTCGTGGCAATCCGAGGCAACTCATCGGCACCTGCCATCGCGGGCAGGGCCGACAGCGCCAAGGCACCTGCCACCCCCAAACCACACCGAACCATCCGCCGAAACATCGCTCTCTCCTGTTTATGTATTGCGTGCGTGCCGGGGCGCTCAGACCAGCCCCGGCCCTTCGATCTTGAGCACCGGCACGAAAAGGTCCCTCGGCGCCAGGTCGAGGTGCAGCGCGTCTGCGTCCTGGCGGAAGCGCACCGGGCCACCGCCCAGCTGTGTAATCCGCGCGATCCGGCCCTTGGCCGCCTGCACCAGCGCCCGGCAGCCAAGCGCGCGGACCTGGATCGGCGCATCGCCCGTCGCCAGTACGAAGAGATAGAGCGCTCCGTCCTTCGTCGTGAAGCGCACGTCGCCCGGCACGAAGCCGTCAAAGCCGCCCTCGTTCTGCATGCCGACCTGAAGCTGGGTCGGTCCCTCGCCGTAGACGTGCCAGGGGCGCGAGCCATAGACCGCCTCGCCGTTCACCGCGAACCAACGCGCCAGATCATCGAGGATCTTCTCTTCCTCGGCATCGATCGTGCCATCGCCGCGCTGGGGCACCGAAAGCAGCAGATTGCCATTCTTGGAAATGACATCGGCCAGGCGCTGCACCACGGCGGCGGCGGGGACGTAGCTCCTGTCGGTAAAGCGCGCCCGGTTGTAGAACCAGTCACCCAGGCACGTGTCGGTCTGCCAGGGTTCGTCCCAGAGATGATCGGTGAAGCCACGCTCGACATCCTGGACAAGGCCAAAGCGCGCGCGCGGGGTCAGCTGCTTGGCGGTCAGCACCACGTCGATCTTGCCGTGCCATTCGAGCGAGCGGTTGTAGTAGTCCGCCGCCGCGGCGAGGCCATAGGGCCCGAAGGGCAGCTCGTAATTGTCCATGTAGCAGAAGTCAGGACGGTACTTTGCCACCAGGTCCATCTGGCGCAGCAACCACTGGCGCGCGAAGGCGGTGTCACCGGGCGGCACGGTCTCGATCCATTCGCCGTCGTGCGCATCATGCCAGGCGTTCATGGCCGCAATGGTCTCGATGCCATCGGGCGCGACCATGTGGCGGCCGGTGTAGAGATCCTGTGGGTCGAGGCCCTCCCACCAGGTGCCTGCGCCATCCTCCTTCGTCAGCCGGTACGCGTCATAGCGCTCCCCGGCGCGCGGTCCTTCCGGATCGTAGGCATAGGCTGGCTGGTACCAGTGCCAGGCGTGCGAGGTGTGGTTGGAGACACCAAACCTGAGCCCTGCACGGCGCGCCGCCTTCTCCCAGGTCCCGACCACATCGCGCCCCGGCCCGACGCGCAGCGAGTTCCAGCCGTGGTGCGCGGAATCGTAGCAATCCAGGTTGTCGTGATGGCAGGCGAGGCTGACAAAGTACTTCGCGCCCGCCTTCACGAAGCGGTCCATCAGACCTTCGGGGTCCCACTTGTCGGCGGTCCAGCGCTTCTGGACTTCCATCATGCCCGAATCGGCGGGATGGCCATAAGTGCGCAGATGGTGCTCGTACATGGGGTGGCCCTGCATGTACATGAAGCGGCCATACCAGTCGCCCTGCTCGGGCACCGACTGCGGCCCCCAGTGCGACCAGATGCCGAACTTGGCGTCCCGAAACCAGTCGGGGTAGCGGTAGTTCGCCACCAGCGAATTCCAGGTCGGTTCGACCGGCCCCGGCTTTGTCGCGATCTGCCCCTGTGCCGATCCGGCCAATCCGACGAGACCGCCGGCCCCAAGCGCACTGGCGAGGAACCCACGGCGCGAAGGATGAAGTCCTCTCAGCATGGCGCGCACCGCCTCGTGGCTCGGTTGTTCCTGCGTAGCGCTGACATGCGGATGGCTCTCCCAGAAAAGGTAACGCTACCACCAATCATCAAGGCATCGGCGTTTGTTTCAAATTAATTCAAGAGGCCGAAAAAACGGCACGATTGGGCGATACTACTATGATTTATAGTCAATATCGCCCCCTCAGGACTTGCCCGAGGAGACACACTTCTGCATGGGAGGGTCTGGCCTGCCTCACTTTTGGAGGAGGAGAGGCGAGGCAGGCCAGACCCCGCAAGACAGTTACGGACGCTCGATCCGCACCGCCTTGCCATTCCATGTCACTTGCGCATCGTAGCTCGTCGCCTCGGCCACACTGTCGCCGGGTGCGATCCACTTCACGCGTACGGTGCGGCTCTTGGGCATGCCCTTGTAGCCCTTGCCCTCGCGCGCGCCCAGCGTGACGGTGCCGGTGGCATCGTCATAGCGGATCGGCATGCGCTCGAACGCACCGGTCTTGTAGCCAAGCGAGCGGCCATCGTCGTTGTAGAGCGAGAACGCACCGTCCGCGCCGGTGTAGACGACCAGCGTCACGGGCGCCTCGGGCTGTTCATCGACGTACTGGATGACCGGGCCCATCGGCACGATCGAGCCCGCCTTCACGAACAGCGGCATGCGCTCGGCAGGTGCGGGTACGGTCGCCGAGGTGCCACCTTCATAGGCCTTGCCGGTCTCGAAGTCGTACCAGGTCAGGCCCTGGCCCGGGAACCAGACCTCGCGCTCGCGCACCTGGTAGTCCGCCACCGGCGCAACCAGGAAGGCCTTGCCGAAGAGGAACTGGTCGTTGACCGCGCGGGCCTTCGCGTCCTCGGGGAAGTCCATGACCATGCCGCGCATGATCGAGCCGTCCTTGAGGTAGGTGTCCGCGCCCAGGGTGTAGATGTAGGGCATCAGACGGTAGCGCAGCTTGTCGTACCACACCATCGAGGCGCGCATGTCCGAACCTTCCGGCGCGATCTCGAAGATCTCGCGGTAGGGGAACTCGCCGTGGCTGCGGAAGATCGGGCTGAAGGCGCCGAACTGGAACCAGCGCAGGTTCAGCTCCTGCCATTCGGCAAGGTCTTCCGGCGTCGGGTTCGCCACGGTCCAGCGCGGCTCGACCGAGAAGCCGCCAATGTCGTGCGTCCAGTTGGCAAAGCCCGACATCGCGGTGTTCACGCCCGCAGAAATCTGCGCCTTGAGGTCATACCAGCGCGTCGCAACGTCGCCCGACCACACGGCCGAGCTGTAGCGCTGCAGGCCCGCAAAGCCCGAACGGGTGAGCAGGAAGGGACGCACGTCGCTCTTGTAGGACGACCACCCGTCGTAGAACGCTTCGGCGTTCATCAGCGGGAACGAGTTGAAGAACTCGGCCGCCGGGCCTGCGGCGGTCGGGCCCATCGTGTCGATGCGCTTCTCGATCGAGAGGTTGGAGTGCAGGTCCGGCTCGGAGGCGTCCGCCCACCAGGCGTCGAAGCCCTTGACCGCGATCTTCTTCTCGATCTGGTCCCAGAAGATCTCGCGCCCCTTTTCCGAATAGGGGTCGTAGAAGGAGTTGAGGTAGCCCACGCCAACCCAGTCCTTGTTCCCCTGCTCGATGTTGCCGTGGTACATCGCGCCCGCGGCATCGAGTTCCTTGTAGTTGTCGGTCGTGGGATAGAACTTGGGCCAGACCGAGATCATGATCTCGGCGTTGTTCGCATGGACGTCCTCGACCATCGCGGCCGGATCGGGGAAGCGCGTCTCGTCGAAGTCGTGGCTGCCCCAGGCATCGTCCTTCCAGTAGCGCCAGTCGAGCACGATGTTGTCGATGGGATAGTTCAGCTGGCGGTAGGTGTGGAGCACGTCGAGCAGCTGGCTCTCATCCTCGTAGCGCTGGCGCGACTGCCAGAAGCCATAGACCCACTTGGGCATCATTTCCGACTTGCCGGTCAGCTCGCGGTAGCCCGCAACGACACCGTCCATGTCCTTGCCCGGAATGAACCAGTAGTCCTTGTCGCGCGCGACCTCGCTGGTGAACCAGACCGAATGACGGTCGGCCTCGGGCATCGGGTCCTTGTGCAGCAGCGCCATGTAGCCCGCGTTGGGTTCCCACTCGATGCGCACCTCGGCGTCCTTGCTCGCCGTCAGCGGCACCTCGAAATCGGCGTACCAGGGGTTCCAGTTCTGACGCCAGCGGTCGAGCAGCAGCTTACCGTCGACATAGACCTTGTAGTAGCTCGAGCCGTAAAGCTGGAACTGGTGGGTGCCGGTCTTTTCCGGGTGGAGCGTGCCGGTCCACACCACGGTCTGTGTCTGCACCGCGTTGCCGGCGGTGTTCTGGCCTTCGGTCGCGGCTTCGGTCTTCGCCTTGGCGGCTTCGGGCCACTTGGCCTGATCCTCGATGTACTGGTAGTCGATCGAGGCTTCCTGCTGCTCGACGGCGAGCTTGCCGTCGAGGAAGTACTGCGCCTTGAAGCCCGGCTTGCCGTCCGAAGTGACCTTCAGGCCGCCCTCTTCGCCCACCAGCGCGTAAGGCATCGGGTTGCCGAAGCGGGTGATGCTTTCGTTGTCCCAGAGCAGGCCATAGTTCTTCGTCGAGACGAGGAAGGGCGTGCCGATGTCCATGTTGTGCTGGGCAAGTTCCACGTCCTTGCCGTTGTAGTCCATCACCGCCTGCTGGTGCTGGCCGAGGCCATAGATACCCTCGTCGGTGCCGCGGTTGAACTGCTGCGAGACGGTGACATAGGGCGTGCCGTCAGCCGAAGTCTG
The DNA here is from genome assembly GCF_018417475.1 of Novosphingobium decolorationis. Lineage (NCBI taxonomy): Bacteria > Pseudomonadati > Pseudomonadota > Alphaproteobacteria > Sphingomonadales > Sphingomonadaceae > Novosphingobium > Novosphingobium decolorationis. The sequence goes on along the minus strand of NZ_CP054856.1, from coordinate 3,669,008 downwards.
CGTGAATACGGAGGGCGCGCTTTCGCTCAGGAGCTCCGCGCCCTTGGCGTCATAAAAGCGTACCTGCCCGGTCGCGGTATTGATCGCAGCGCTGGCCTTGGCCGCGCTCACGAAGACATAGCCCTGCTTCTCGCTCACCTTGTAGGTGCCCGCCTTGGGCGGATTGGGCGCCATCAGACTGGCGTTGGCGGCGGGCGCCTCGAAGCCCTTGGCATCGGCCACCACATGGAAGATGCCATCGCCGTGGAGGGTCACCGTCACGGTGTCGGACGGACCGCTGTCGGGGGTGACGATGACGCCGCCCTCGATCTTTTCCACGCTGGCGGCCAGCGCCGGCATCGAACAGAGCGCAGAGCCGGCAAGCAGCGCTGACAATTTCACAAACTTCATTTTCGTATCCCCTGCCCTGTCAGGCTCTCACTTGGATGAATAGAAACCGGTGGTGACCTTGAGCACCTGCGGCCTGTCGATGAGATTGATCCCGTAGTCGGTCTGGTCACCATTCCAGCGGCGCTTCAGGACCCACTTTCCGTTCTCGAAGGTGCCCTCCTCGACCGAAACGACCACGCCGTTTGCCGCGCCATCGGCCGGACTGAAGCGCACGCGCACGTGATCGCCCATGACGAGGTACTCGGTCTGGGACAGCTGCGCGACCGCGACACCGCCCACCGGCGCCTCGGCCCATTCGGGCGGCTCGGACGGGAGCCAGGTCCAGTCCTTCTCACCGAACTGCCACTGCCCCCAGTCCGCGCTGATCTTCCACTTGCCCAGCACCGTCTCGCGCGGCGAGCCGTCGTCGGGCTTGGCCGCGCCCCAGGTCGGGCGGGTGTAGGCGATCCTTGCCCATTCGCGCGCGATGGGGGCAAGCGTCGCATAAGGAAGAGCAAAGGCCCCCAGTGTTTCGTCATCCAGCGTGCGCGCGCCCAGCGGGTAGTTGAAGAACCCCGTGTCATCCATGCCGAACGGCGCAAAACCGATCCCGCCGCGCCCGATGGTGGGCCAGAAGAAGCGTGCAAACTCGATCGAATTGCCGATCTCGGGCACCATCAGCGCGTTGTCAGGCCGGGCGTACTTGTCGAGATAGGCGACGATGTTGGCGCTCTCGCGGTCGTAGATGTCGGGCCCGGCAAAGTCGATGTCGGGCGCGGCCGCCTTCCAGATATCGAGCACGTCCCACTGCGGCCCGCCGCTGGCGACACCGGTGGGATCGGGCACGTTGGAGGGGCCTGCAAGCGAGGCGTTGACGTACATCGGCAGGTTCTTCACCGCCTTGCCCGCCTTCGCCACCTCGTTCACGAAATGCGCGACATGCCAGGTCTGGAACGCGCGCGGAGCCTGCTTTCCATAGACCTCTTCCCAGGTCCCCGACTTGCCCTCGGCCTTGGCGAGAGGCGCCGGAATGGCCTTGGCGAACTGCGCGTTGGCAGCAGCCGAATAGTCGCGCGGAACCCGGTAGGAGCCGGTCTCGTTCTCGGGCTGGACCATGATGACGGTGTTTTGCGCGTCATGGTCGCGCAGGTATTCCATGACCTTCACGAAGGCCCGGCGATCTGCCTCCAGCGTATTTTGCGAGAGTGGCGAGAGCACGTAGTGGTCCGAGCCATCGGGCGCCTTCATGCGGGGAAAGCGCGCGTTGTCGAGCTTCACCCAGGCCGGGGTATAGCTGGGGCTGGTATTCTTCCAGGTCCCGAACCAGAGCAGGACGACGCGTTTGTCATGCGCGCGGGCACCTGCGAGCAGCGCCTCCAGGTAGCTGAAATCGAAACGCCCCTCGACCGGCTCGACCTGTTCCCAGGCAATCGGGATTTCCAGCGTGTTGGCGTGCATCGCCTCCAGCACGGGCCAGACCTCATCCAGCATCGCGGGGTAGTTGCTCGAATTGTTGGCCTGCGCGCCCAGCATCAGGAACGGCGCACCATCGACGATCAGAGCATGGCGCCCGCCCTTGCTTTCCAGGCGCGGCAATTCGCTGGGCGCTGCACGCGCCGGAACGGCCATTGCGGCCCCCGCCAGAAGCGCCAGGGACGCTGCGATAGGTGGAAACTTCATCACTTCCTCTCCCCCGCGCCGCTTTTTGGATCGCCGTAGACGATACCGCGGCCGTCGGTTGCTATATAGACGCGCCCGAACAGACGCGGGTCACCGGTCACCATGCGGATGCGCAGGCCCCACTGGTGCTTGTCATCGTTGATGCGCTGCCAGTTCGCACCGCCATCGAGCGAGCGCCAGATCGCACGCACGCCCTGCTTCGTCCCCAGAGCATAGAGCGCAGGGACATCGGCATCGGACGCGCCCTTGCCCAGGCCATAGCGCTCGACGTCGAGGTCGCCGCCTGTCCGATCCCAGTTCTCCCCGAAATCGGGCGAGTGCCACAAGTCACCGCCCAGCTGTAGCCAGAGGTTTCCGGCACGGTTGGGATCCGCGAGGATCGGCGCGGGCGCCTCGCGGTTGGCCGAGTAGGCCGGCGAGAGATCGCCCGGCAGTCCATGTCCGCCCGCCTCCATGAAGTGCGCGCCGCCATCGTAGCTGCGCACGATCCGGTTGTTCGCAAAGTCGATGGCATAGAACCGGCGGGCATCGCGCTTGTCCGAGGTCACCCGCACGCGGGAAGGCAGGCCTTCAACAGCGTCCCAGCTTGCCCCGTGATCGCGCGAGTATTGCGGCTCGTCCGTCTCGACAAGGAAGGTGCTCCCGTCCGCCGAGACCGTGATCGCCGCATTGCCCGTCTCCTCAGGCAGAGGCGATCCATCGGCGTGACGCTCGCCCTCGGGCACGTAGAGCGGCATCCAGTTCGTCCCGCCATCCTGCGACCAGGCAAGCGAGGTGTCCGGCACCGTGCGGGCGTGGGTATTGCCGCTGCGCACCAGGATCTGCGGCGCATCGCCCGCATAGTCGAGCGTGTTGGTATTGGAAAGAAACGGGTTTACGTGCTGCGTGGCCGGCGAGACCGCGAAGTCGTCATGCCGGAAGCCGCCGATATCGCCAAAGCCGGAAATCAGGTGCGCGCCGCCAGTCGGGCTGACCATCGTGATGATCGCGGTCTGCTCCACGCCCTTGGTCCAGGGCTGCCAGTGCATCGTGCCGTCCGCGTCCAGCTCGTCGGTTGCATAGACCGTCGCGCCCGTCACATAGGCGGCGTGCCCGGCGTCGTAGGGATCGATGGCAAGCCCCGCGATCCAGTGCCCGAAGTTGGCCTTGGCGCCGAAATCGAGGAAGGGCGTTGCCGACACGTCGCGCACCGAGCGCGTCCACAGCGCCTCCCAGTGCGCGCCAGCATCGTGGCTCAGCCACACGGTGTCGACGGGATTTCCCCGGTCCACGGTGCTGACGGCCAGCGTGGCGGGGTCCTGCGCCGAGACAGCCACGCCCATGTAGCCACCCACGGGCGCATTGAGCCCCTTCTGGGGCGTCACGTCCTGCCAGCTTTCCCGCGCTGGATCGAAGCGCCAGACCGCGCCGCGCGTAATGCCGTTGGGACCGATGGCGTCGCACAGCGTAACCGTCAGCACGTGATCGCTGCCGACCACGGCCTTTACTGCCAGGAGGCCCCTGCCCGGACCGCCCGCAACCGCCTGCCAGGTCTGACCACCGTCCTCGGAGCGGTAGAGGTGTGCGCCTTCCGGATCTGCGTTGCCCACAAAGACACGCCCCTTCACCGCCGGATCGAATACCACGAAGGAAAGCCCGCCATGCGTTGCCCGGCGCCCCTCGGGGATGCCCAGCCCCTCCAGCGGAAAGGCATCGACCTTGCGCCAGTTCGCGCCCGCATCCTCGCTCTGCCACAGGCCCTGGTGCCGTGAGCCGAAGAACAGGCGCTGATTATCGGACGGATCGATAGCGAGCCGTTCGCCCAGACCGCGCCCGTCCTCATTCCCGCCCATCGCGAAGGGAACATCGCTGCGCGCCCAGTTCGCACCATAGTCGCGCGAGCGGAAGATGGCGGCCGCGCCACCCTTGTGCATGCCCGCCGCCAGATAGACCGTGCCCGCATCGACGGGATCGGCGGCCACGCTCTCGATGCCCATGAAGCTGCCTTCGGAGACGCCGTCGAGAAGCTGCACCCAGCGCTCCGCCTTCGCATCCCAGCGGTAGGCCCCGCCCATGTCGCTGCGCAGGTACGCCAGCCCTTTCTCGATGGGACTGAAGATGATGCCGGGCGTGAAACCACCTCCGCCGACGCGCACGTGCTGCCAATCGTAGGAAGCCGATTCGGCTCGCTCGGAACGTGCAAGGACCGGGCCCACGGACGCAGCCAAGGCCGCCCCCGCAAGAGGTAATGTGAGCGCATAAAACGCCGCCCTACGTGCCTTGCCCCAGGCCATAACTGCCCCGCTCTCCTCACGATCGAACCTTATGGCCGACCAATCCCAAAGTCGCGTCTTGACGCTGTCGTGGTTGTCATAGATAACGCTAACACCTGCGGAGGGGAATAGCACTGATGAAAAATATACCGGCCCTTAACAGGGGCCTGCCCGAAGACTGGCGCTCCGGCACGTTTCTTGGCCGTATCGAGACCAGCGAAGGCCCCACACCCATTCTGATTCGCGACGGACGTGTCTTCGACATGGCCAAGGTCGCGCCGACCGTCGCCGACCTCATCGCGCAGAACGTGCGCGAAGGCGGCCTGGAACTGGGCGGAATCGAGGTTCTGGACGAGGCCACGCTGCTCAGCCCGATCGACCTGCAGTGCGTGAAGGCCTGCGGCGTGACCTTCGCCGTTTCCGCGCTCGAGCGCGTGATCGAGGAGCGCGCCCGCGGCGACTACCGCAAGGCGCAGGAGCTGCGCGGCAAGATCGAGGATGCGCTGGGCGGCTCGGTCCGCACCACCGTCCCCGGCTCGCCCGAGGCCGACGCGCTCAAGCAGACGCTGATCGGCGAGGACCTGTGGTCGCAGTACCTCGAAGTCGCCATCGGGCCGGACGCGGAAGTCTTCACCAAGTGCCCGGTGCTGGCGACTGTGGGCCAGGACGCGGACATCGGCGTGCGCTCGGATTCCAGCTGGAACAACCCCGAACCCGAAGTGGTGATGGTGGCCGGCCCCGACGGCAAGGCCGTGGGCGCGACGCTTGGCAACGACGTCAACCTGCGTGACTTCGAGGGCCGCTCGGCGCTGCTCCTGGGCAAGGCCAAGGACAACAACGCCAGCTGTTCGCTGGGTCCCTTCATCCGCCTCTTCGACGATGGCTACACCATCGAGGACGTGCGCAGCGCGGATGTCGCCATGACCATCGAGGGCACCGACGGCTACCGCCTCGAAGGCCACTCGACGATGCGCGAGATCAGCCGCGACCCAGAGGATCTGCTGGGCCAGGCGATGAGCGAGCACCAGTACCCGGACGGCCTCGTGCTGTTCTGCGGCACGCTGTTTGCCCCCACGCAGGACCGCGACGAGCCGGGCAAGGGCTTCACGCACAAGGTGGGCGACACGGTCACCATCTCGAGCGCGCGCCTGGGCACGCTGACCAACACCGTCCGGACTTCGGCCGAGGTCGCACCCTGGACCTTCGGCCTTTCCGACCTCTTCCAGAATCTCGCCAAGCGCGGGCTTCTTTGAAAACCAACCAACCAAAAGAACGAGAATAGACGTGGGCGAGCAGGACACGATGCTGAGCAAGGCTTCCACCGATGGCGTGAGCGCTATCTATCCCGAACTCCAGGACGCGAAGGTCATCGTCTCGGGCGGCGCGAGCGGCATCGGCGAGGGCCTCGTCAAGGCGTTCGTGGCGCAAGGGGCGCAGGTCGCCTTCGTCGATATCCAGGACGAGGCCGGGGAGGAACTGGCCCGCGAACTGGCACGCGATGCCCGCCATGCGCCGATCTACCACCACCTCGACCTCACCGACATCGGCGCGGTCCAGGCAACGATGGCGGATCTCGTTGCGCAGCTGGGCGGCGTCGATGTGCTCGTCAACAACGCCGCGAACGATGACCGCCATGCTGTCGCCGACGTGACCCCGGAGTTCTGGGAAGAGCGCATGAACGTGAACCTGCGCCACCAGTTCTTCGCGGCCCAGGCCGTCATCCCCGCGATGAAGGCCGCCGGTGGCGGCGCGATCATCAACTTCGGTTCGATCTCCTGGCACCTGGGCCTGCCTGACCTCGTTCTCTACCAGACCGCCAAGGCCGCGATCTCGGGCATGACCCGCAGCCTCGCACGCGACCTTGGCCGCGACAACATCCGCGTCAACACGGTGGTCCCGGGCAACGTGAAGACGCCGCGCCAGGAAAAGTGGTACAGCCCCGAAGGCGAAGCGGAAATCGTGGCTGCGCAATGCCTTTCGGGCCGCATCATGCCCGATGACGTCGCCGCACTTGTCCTCTTCCTCAGCTCGCACGGGGCCCGTATGTGTACCGGCCACGATTACTGGATCGACGCCGGCTGGCGCTGATCCGGTCCCTTCGAGCCTATAAAGAACACAAGGACGAGAGAGTGAGAGCGATGCAGGCAGACCATTTCCTGAAAGTCGGTGCGCACCTGGGCGAAGGCCCCTGCTGGATCGACGGTGCGCTGTGGTTCGTCGACATCAAGGGCAACACCGTCTTCAAGGTTGATCCCGAGACCCACGCGCTCACCCGCTGGGCGACGCCCGAGCATGTGGGCTGGGTCCTGCCGAGCGCACACGACGGCCTCATCGTCGGCCTCCAGTCGGGCCCGCACCGCCTCGATCCCGAGAGCGGTACCCTCACCCAGATTGCACAGGTCCACACCGACCTGCCCGACAACCGCCTGAACGATGCGGCCATCGATGCCGAGGGGCGCGTATGGTTCGGCTCGATGGACAATCTGGAAGAGAGCGAAACCGGTGTCGTCTTCGTCCTCGACAAGGGGGACGTGCGCGAGGCCGGAATTCCGGCGACCACCATCACCAACGGCCCCGCGATCTCGCCGTGCGGCAGCTGGCTCTACCACGTCGACACCATCGGGCGCCGGGTCTACCGCCACGCCATCCAGGCCGACGGCACGGCGGGTGACGGCGAACTTTTCCTCGACTTCACCACGCCCGATCGCGACGACTGGGGCCATCCCGACGGCGCGATCTGCGATGCAGAAGGCGGCATCTGGCAGGGCTTCTTCGGCGGCGCGGCGGCGCGCCGCTTCGCGCCCGACGGCACGCTGACCCACGAGGTCCGCTTCCCGGTCAGCAACGTCACCAAGATCACGCTGGGCGGCCCGGACGGGCGGACCGCCTACGCCACGACCGCGCGCCAGGGCCTGGGCGAAGCCGAACTGGCCGCACAGCCGCAGGCGGGCGACCTCTTTACCTTCCGGGTCGATGTACCCGCGGCGCCTCCACGCAGCGCCAACACCTGATTTGCGCGCGGGCCGCACGCCGCCCCCAAGACGTGCGGCGGTCCGCTGGGAAAGGATTACTGGAATGGACAGGGTTGAGATCAACACCCGCCTGGTGGCGCTCGTCGTCGCCGTGGCGACCATCGGCGGGTTCATGTTCGGCTACGATTCGGGCGTCATCAACGGCACGCAGAACGGGCTCGAGGCGGCCTTTGACCTGGGCAGCCTGGGCATCGGCATCAATGTCGGCGCGATCCTTGTCGGCTCCTCGTTCGGCGCCTTCATCGCAGGGCGCCTGTCCGACCGTATCGGGCGGCGCGGCACGATGATGCTGGCCGCCGGGCTGTTCCTCGTTTCCGCGCTTCTGGCCGGCGCGGCAGGGTCCTCGGCCATCTTCATCATCGCGCGCATCATCGGCGGGCTCGGGGTCGGCGCGGCGAGCGTCACCTCGCCGGTCTACATCTCCGAGATGACGCCCGCCGAAGTGCGCGGACGCCTCTCCAGTGTGCAGCAGGTAATGATCATCACCGGCCTTACCGGCGCCTTCCTCGCCAACTTCGTGCTGGCGCGCTGGGCCGGTGGTTCGACCGCCACGCTCTGGCTCGACTTCCCGGCATGGCGCTGGATGTTCTGGCTCCAGGCAATCCCCGCGCTGATCTATTTCCTCGCGCTCCTGGGCATTCCCGAGAGCCCGCGCTACCTTGTCGCGCAGGGCCGCATCGAGGAAGCCCGCGAGGTGCTGACCCGCCTCTTCGGTGCCGCCACCGCGCAGCGCAAGGTCGCCGAGATCGAAGCCTCGCTCGCCGCCGACCATCACCAGCCCAAGCTCTCCGACCTCGTCGACAAGGCGACGGGCAAGATCCGCCCGATCCTGTGGGTGGGCATCGGCATCGCCGTGTTCCAGCAGCTCGTGGGCATCAACGTCGTCTTCTACTACGGCGCAACGCTGTGGCAGGCAGTCGGCTTCACCGAGGATTCCGCGCTCCAGATCAACATAATCTCGGGCGCGCTCTCGATCGGCGCCTGCCTCATCGCCATCGCCTTCATTGATCGCCTGGGCCGCAAGCCCCTGCTGCTGATCGGCTCGGCGGGCATGACCGTGACGCTGGGCGTGGTCGCCTGGGCCTTCTCGACCGCCGTCACCGCCGCTGACGGGACCGTGAGCCTGCCGGGCCATGCAGGGCTGATCGCGCTCATTTCGGCCAACGCCTACGTTGTCTTCTTCAACGTCAGCTGGGGCCCTGTCATGTGGGTGATGCTGGGTGAGATGTTCCCCAACCAGATCCGCGGTTCGGCACTCGCCGTGGCCGGCTTTGCGCAGTGGATCGCGAACGCGGTGATCTCGGTCAGCTTCCCGACGCTGGCCAAGACGCCCGGCCTCTCGGTCACGTACGTGCTCTATGCGCTGGCCGCCCTCGTCTCGTTCTTCTTCGTGCGCGCCACCGTGATCGAAACGCGCGGCCGCGAACTCGAGGACATGTAAGGATGCGCATTGCCTCGGGCGACTGGGCCCTGACGCTGGATCCGGCAGCGGGCGGCCTGATCCGCGCGCTGACCCGGCGGGGCGCGGACATCCTGCGCCCCATGCCCGAGGGCAGCGCAGAGCCGCTGGAAAGCGCCTGCTTTCCGCTCGCACCCTACGCCAACCGGATCGCGCACGGCCGTTTTGACTGGGAGGGCGAGACCTTCTCGCTCACCCCCAACCATCCAGCTATTGCGCATCCGATCCACGGCACGACCTGGCTGGGCGAATGGATGGTGCGTGATAGCCGGGGGGACTCGGTCACGCTGGTTCACGCGCATACGGCCGATGCCGACTGGCCCTGGTCCTTTGCGCTTACCCAAACGCTGTGCCTGAGCGCACAAGGGCTCACCGCGCGCCTCGCGATCACCAACACCGATGCACGCGCGATGCCTGCGGGCCTGGGCTTCCATCCCTGGTTCGCGCGCGAGGACGTCACCGCGATCTCCTTTGGGGCCAAGGGCCTGTGGCTGGGCGATGCCGAGATGCTCCCGACCGAGCACACCGCGCCCGACGCCCTTGGCGACTGGAGCACGCCCTCCCCGCTCGAGCTACCGCATCTGGTCGACAACTGCTACACCGGATGGGACGGCACCGTGCGCATCGCCCGGCGCGACGGCGACCTCGTGCTCGAAAGCGCGGGCACGCCCTATCTCCACCTCTTCGTTCCGCAAGGCGCCGACTTCTTCTGCGCCGAACCGCAAACGACCATGCCCGACGCCGTCAACCGCGACGCCCCCGCCCCGCTCGAGCCGGGCGCGACGCGCGCTCTTGAAATGACGATCCGCTCGGCCTGAGAGGGCTCAGACCGTCGCGGGTACCCGCGTTGCCGGACGGCGGCGCGGGGCCGCGTCGGACTGGCGACGGACGAGCTCGTAATCGACCATGATGCGCTGCTCGCCCACTTCGGCGCTGCGCTTGTTGCGCAGGAACGTCGCGAGGAGCTCGACGGCCTGGCGGCTCATCGCCGCGATGGGCTGGTGGATCGTGGTGAGTTCGGGCCAGATCGTCGTCGCCATCGCCACATCGTCGAACCCGCAGACAGTGAGATCGCCGGGCACGTCGAGCCCGCGCCGGTGCGCGACCGCGACGGCCGCGGCCGCCATGTCGTCGTTGCTGGCAAAGATCGCAGTGGGCGGGTTGTCCTGCGCCAGCAGCTGCTCAGCCGCATCGAGCCCGGAGCGGTAGGTAAAGAAGCCCTGCGCGACGAGCGCCTCGTCATAGGCATAGCCCGCATCGGCCAGCCCCTGCCGGTAGCCTTCATGGCGGTCCTTGCTGGCCGCCAGGTCGGGATGGCCGAGGATGAAGCCGATCCGCTCATGCCCCAGCGACGCGAGGTGCGCGGTCATCTCGCGCGCCGCGCTCGCATCGTCGATCAGGATCGTGGCGATACCGTCCTGCTCCTTGGGCGTGGCGACGGCCACGGTCGGGATGTCGGACTGGCGCAGAACGCCCAGCACTTCCTCGGATTCGCAGATCGGCGGGGGCAGGATCACGCCGTCCACGCCGCCTGCCACCATGCGCTCGACCGCCGCGGCCAGTTCCTCGCCCTCTTCCACCTTCTGGATGACGATCTGCACGTCGAGCCGGCCAGCCTCTTCCAGGCTACCGACGATGAAGGCCGAAAGGAACGCCTCGGACGGGTTGGAATAGAGCAGGCCGATGCGGATCTGCGAGGCGCCCGCAAGGCTGCGCGCAGCCCGGTTGGGGGCGTAATTGAGCTTGGCGATGGCCTCGTTCACGGTGTCGCGCGTGGACTGGCGCACTTTGGGCTCGGCATTGATCACGCGCGAAACGGTCATCATCGAGACGCCCGCCATCGCGGCCACATCTGCAATCGTTGGGGCTCCCGTCTGCCGCGATCGCGGGGACCGGCGTTTGCGCTCACTATCTGCCATAGGCCGACTTTAGCAGGACTTCGCCAAAGGCAAAGGCGTAGCCTGGAGGATGCCAAAAATTTCACGTCAGCGAAAAATGGTAGCGCAATCATTCTGCATGCCCTACGGTTCCCGCGAAGAATTTCTGGATGAGGATGACATGAGGCGTTTCAACCGCATCGCGCAGGCGTTTGCGCTCAGTTCCTGCGCGGCGCTCGCGCTGGCCCAGCCTGCCCTGGGCGACGAGGCCCCCGCGCCCACTCCGGTGCACCCGGACAAGTGGCCCGCCGCCAAGAGCCCCGATTTCATCGATCCCGCGATCGAGGCGAAGATCACCAAGCTCATGGCTCAGATGTCTCTGCGCGAGAAGGTCGGCCAGATGATCCAGGCCGACACCGCCGCGATCACGCCTGAGGACCTGCGCGAATATCCGCTCGGCTCGATCCTCGCGGGCGGCAACTCGCCCCCGATCGGCGCGCCCGACCGCTCGCCCGCCGAGCCCTGGATCGCCACCAGCCACGCCTTCGATGCGGTCGCGCTGGAGAAGCGCAAGGGCCACGTCGCCATTCCCATCATCTTCGGCATCGATGCCGTTCACGGCAATTCCAATGTCGTGGGCGCCACGCTCTTCCCGCACAACAGCGGCCTTGGCGCGATGCACGACCCCGAATTGATGCGCGAGATCGGCCGGGCCACCGCCGCCGAAACCGCCGCGAGCGGCATCCACTGGGCCTTTGGCCCGACGCTCGCCGTGCCGCAGGACGACCGCTGGGGCCGCGCCTACGAAGGTTACTCGGAGAACCCCGCGCTCGTCGCCGCCTACGCCGCGCCGATGATCGAGGGCCTGCAGGGCGCGCCCGGCACACCCAACACCGTCCAGGCGGGCCGCGTCTCGGCCAGCGTCAAGCACTTCCTGGGCGATGGCGGCACCACCGAGGGCATCGACCAGGGCGACACCCAGGTCGACGAGGACACCCTCATCCGCATCCACGATGCGGGCTACCCCCCCGCCGTCGATGCCGGCACGATGACCGTCATGGCCTCGTTCCAGAGCTGGAACGGGATCAAGATGCACGGCAACAAGGCCCTGCTCACCGATGTCCTCAAGGGCCGCATGGGCTTCGACGGCTTCGTCGTGGGGGACTGGAACGGCCATGGCCAGATCCCCGGCTGCACCAACACCGATTGCCCCGACACCTTCAACGCCGGGCTCGACATGGCAATGGCGCCCGACAGCTGGAAGGGCCTGTTCAACTCGACCCTCAAGCACGCCGAGGACGGCACCATCCCGATGGCGCGCATCGACGATGCCGTGCGCCGCATCCTGCGCATCAAGTTCAAGCTCGGCCTGTTCGACGCGGCCCGCCCCTACGAGGCCAAGTGGCAGGACGTGATGGGTGCGCCCGAGCACCGTGCAATTGCCCGGCGCGCCGTGCGTGAGAGCCTCGTCCTCCTCAAGAACGAGGGCGTGCTGCCGATCAAGTCGAGCGCCAACGTCCTCGTCGCGGGCGATGCGGCCGACGACATCGGCCGCCAGTCGGGCGGGTGGACGCTTTCCTGGCAGGGCGATGGCAACACCAACGCCGATTTCCCGGGTGCAACCTCGATCTACGCCGGTATCGAGCAGGCGCTCGAAGCGGGCGGCGGCACGGCCACCCTTTCTGTCGACGGCAGCTTCTCGCAGAAGCCCGACGTCGCCATTGTCGTCTTCGGCGAAGAACCTTACGCGGAGCTTCGCGGCGACATCCGCAGCCTCGAATTCCAGCCCGGCGACAAGAAGGCTCTCGCGCTCCTTACCAAGCTGAAAGCGGCCGGGATCCCGACCGTCTCGGTCTTCCTTTCGGGCCGCCCGCTATGGGTAAACCCCGAGATCAACCAGTCCGACGCCTTTGTCGCGGCCTGGTATCCCGGTTCGGAAGGCGCAGGCGTGGCCGATGTTCTGGTGGGCGGTGCGACCGACTTCACCGGCGCCCTCTCCTTCAGCTGGCCCAAGCGCGCCGACCAGTTCCGCCTCAACCAGGGCAATGCGGACTACGACCCGCTGTTCGCGCTCGGCTATGGCCTGAGCTATGCGAAGAGCGCCCACGTGCCCGCCCTTGGCGAAGAGCCCGGGATCGACGCCAGCGCGACCAACACCAGCACCTACATCGCCGACGGCATTCTTGCGAAGCCCTTCACGATGGGCCTCGACGGCGCGGTTTCGCAGCGCCTGGTCGACAGCGCCGACCGGCAGGAAGGCGCGATCCGGCTTGACTGGACGGGCGAGGGCCAGATGCGCATCGACGGCCCCAACCTCAAGCTCGACCGCGAGGCGAATGCGGACATGAACGTCGAGGTGATCTACCGCCTCGACACCGCGCCGACGGCCCCCGTCACACTCTCGCTGGGTTCGGGCACGGTGCGCATCGACGAAGCGTTGGCGCAACCGGGCACATGGTCCTCGCTCAAGATCTCGCTGAAGTGCTTTGGCCAGCACGGCACGTATCTGGGCGGCATCACCAAGCCCTTCGCGCTCAAGGCCAAGGCGCCCTTCGCGGTCTCGATCTCGGACATGCGCATCGCCACCGACCCGGCCGGAACCGTCTGCCCCGAATAAGGAGGTTACGCGCGATGACCGCTTCCCACGCCACCTCGCGCCGGGCCCTGCTCGGCGGCCTCGCCGCGCTGGGCGTTGCGGCCACCGCGCGCAGCCGCCCCGCGCATGCGGGCCCCACGGCAATCACCACCTCTGGCCCGACGATCCCGCTCTGGCCGGGCAAGGCGCCCGGGGCCCCTGCCCGCCTGCCCGAACGCAAGGTCGCGCAAGGGAGCACGGACCCCAGCTTCGATGAGCGCATCGTCACCGGCGTCGGCACGCCCTGGCTCGAGGTGCGCCAGCCCGCCTACCGCAATGGTTCGGCGGTGCTGCTGATCCCGGGTGGCGGCTACGGCTTCCTTGCCTGGGACAACGAGGGCGAGGAGCAGGCCCGCTGGCTGACCCAGCGCGGCGTCACCTGCTTCATCCTCTCCTACCGCCTTCCCGCAGAGGGCTGGGCCAAGCGCGCCCTCGTGCCCTTGCAGGACGCGCAGCGCGCAATGCGGATCATCCGCGCACGCGCCAGCGAGTTCGCGCTTGATCCCAAGCGGCTGGCCGTGCTCGGCTTTTCGGCAGGCGGCCATCTGGGCGGCAGCCTTGCCACGCGCTTTGCCGAAGAGACCTATGCGCCGCTCGACGCGATCGACGAGGTCTCGGCCCGCCCCGACCTTGCCGGACTCATCTACCCGGTCATTTCGCTGGCCGAGCCTTTCACCCACGCCGGGTCGCGCGACAATCTGCTGGGGCAAGGCGCGCCCGCCAGCGATGCCGAATACGCCTCGGTCGAGAACCGCGTCGACGCACAGACCCCGCCGGTCTTCCTGACCGCGGCGAGCGACGATGGCCTCGTGCCGATCCAGAATTCGCTCGCGATGTACTCGGCGATGCTGGCGCAGCAGCGCCCGTGCGAGTTCCACGGCTTCGACAAGGGCGGCCACGGCTTCGGGGTCCGCCTCGATCCCGCCACGCCCGCCCACGCCTGGCCCGACCTGTTCTACGCCTACGGCCAGCGCCACGGAGTCTTCGCGGCATGAAACGCCTTGGCCTCCTACTCGCCGGAGCGGCCCTCCTGATCGCAGCGAACGCGCCCGCGCCCTACCAGTCGAGCCCGGAACGCCGCACCATCGAAGAGACCCGCGACTGGGGGCCCTGGGCCGGCCCGTTCCGCAACAAGCTCGTACCGTCCATGATGCGCGACTTCGGTGAGCGCTATCTCTACGCGCCCGCCAACGCGAAGCTCGCACCGCCTGCGCCAGGTGAACAGCGTGTCGTCTTCATGGGCGATTCGATCACCGACCTGTGGAACCTCGAACGCTTCTTCCCGGGCAAGCCCTATGTGAATCGGGGCATCAGCGCGCAGGTCACCGCACAGATGCTGGTCCGCTTCGAGCAGGACGTCGTCGCCCTGAAGCCCCGCGCCGTGGTCATCCTGGGCGGCGTCAACGATGTCTCGGGCATGCTCCAGATGGAGACCACCGAGGGCATCGTCAGCAACATCACCGCGATGGCCGACATTGCCGAGCGCCACGGCATCCAGGTCGTGCTCTGCTCGATCCTGCCGGTGACCAACACGCCCGAGGCGCAGTGGGTGGAGGCCGAACGCAAGCCCGCCCAGTTGCGCGCGATCAACGCCCACCTGCGCCAGCTTGCCGCCGCTCGCGGCTACGCCTTTGCCGATTACGCCCCGGCGATGAAGACCGACAAGGGCCTGCTGAAACGGGAATTCACGAAGGACGGCATCCATCCCAGCGCGGCGGGCTATGACGTCATGGCCCCCATCGCAGCAGCGGCGATCGCACGGGCCCTGAACGAGGGTACTCGCTAAGCGATCAGTTCACCCAAATCGGAGATTTCCAAGCGTTTTTCCAATAGGAAGCGCGCACCGTGACGCGTTCGCGCAACACTGCACCGACAAATGTTAGCGGTCATCATTTTGTGTTGCGCGGGTATTTCACCGGTGATAGTAGCCAGCGCCACGGCGCGGCAATCGTCAGCATTCGTACCTATAGTTTTGCCGCATCGCAAAATGATAGCGCTATCTAATAGATGCAGCGCAGCAGAGTTGGGACAGGAGGGCACCGAAATGGCAGCGTTCACTCGCATTCGTAACAGTTTCACCGGAATCCGTGGGGACATGCTCCTGCGCGCAGGCACGTCCGCGACCGCACTCGCGATCTGCGCCATGCCCGCGCTCGCCGCGGCCCAGGAGGCGGACACGCCTGCCGAAGCCACGCTGAACGAAGAGCAGGCGATCATCGTCACCGGCATCCGCGCCTCGCTCGAGAGCGCGATCGACCGCAAGCGCGACGCCGAAGTCGTCGTCGATTCGATCACCGCGCAGGACATCGGCGCCCTTCCCGACCGTTCGGTTTCCGAAGCGCTGCAGCGCATCCCGGGCGTCACCCTCCAGCGCACCAGCGAAGCGCGCGACCCCGCGCGTCTCTCGGGTGAAGGCGGCGGCGTCTTCATCCGCGGCCTGTCCTTCGTGCGCTCCGAGCTCAACGGCCGCGACGTGTTCTCGGCCAACAGCGGCAACTCGCTTTCCTTCGAGGACATCTCGGCCGATCTCATGTCGGGCGTGGACGTCTACAAGAACCCCTCGGCGGACATGGTCGAGGGCGGCATCGGCGGCACCATCGACCTGCGCACGCGCAAGCCCTTCGATGCACCGGGCTTCGTGGCTGCGGTTTCGGGCGACGTGAACTACGCGGACCTGCGTTCCAAGAGCTTCCTGTCGGGCAGCGCGCTCGTCAGCGACCGCTTCGACACGGGCCTGGGCGAAATCGGCGTCCTCGTCTCCTACTCGATCAGCAACATCGGCAACCGCACCGACTCGATCTCGGCCGACCGCTTCCTCCAGCGCGAGATGACCGAGGATGCCAATGGCTATGCCGAAGGCGACACGGTCTACGTCCCCAACAGCGTCGGCTTCCGCCGCATCGACTGGCAGCAGGAACGCCGCGCCTTCGACGCCTCGCTGCAGTGGCGTCCCTCGAGCACGCTTGAGTTCACGGCCGAGGCGCTGATCTCGACCGCCAAGCCGCGCGACACCGAATACTACATTGGCAACTCGACCCAGATGGACCCGACGACCCCGGGCTTCGTCTTTGGTGAGCAGAACCAGCTCGTCTCGGGCGTGGCCGACAACCAGCAGCCGCTGCTCGACACGCGCGCGGGCAGCCAGGACAAGAAGAACCAGGACTACTCGTTCAAGGCCCTGTGGGAGCCTGACAGCCACTGGACCGTCACGGCCGATGTCCAGTACTCGAAGTCGACCGCCAGCGTCTATTCGATGACCGCCTTCACCGGCACGGACGTGGGCACGACCTTCGACTTCGACCTCGACGGCAACACGCCCTACATGAACATGCGTCCCACCGACCCCTCGCAGTCGCTGGCGGAAAAGAGCGCGAACTGGTGGGCGGCCGCGATGGACCACCTCGAGGACAACGAGGCGGACCAATGGGCGATCCGCGGCGATGTGGAATACAAGTTCGACGAAGGCTTCCTGAAGTCGCTCAAGGTCGGCGGCCGCTGGTCGGACCGCACCGCGATCACGCGTCAGACCACCTACAACTGGGGTCTTCTTTCGGGCCAGTACTGGCTTCCGGGCAACGAAGTGCGCCTTGATGAAACCGGCTACCCGGGTGGCCCGCAGATCGCGGACCTGCCCAACCAGTCGACGTTCGTGGACTTCAACAACTTCTTCCGCGGCGAAGCCAGCAACCCGACTTCGGGCCTGTGGCTCCCCGCCCCCAGCCTCGTCAATCAGGGCACGGGCCATGCCTTCGATTACCTGGGCGCTACGCTCTCGAACGGTTGGGGCTGGGCTCCGCTCAGCGACGACTTCTCGCAGACCACCGGCCAGGGCGGCATCAACAACCAGGGCCAGGAAGTCCTCGCGGGTTACGCCATGGCGCGCTTCGGCATGGACTACAGCCCGGTCGGCCGCTTCGACGGCAACGTGGGTGTGCGTGTGGTCCACACCAAGCTCAACTCGCTGGGTTCGGCGATCAACGTCGGAACGCTGAGCGTCGACTGCGATTCGGCCACGACCGACTGCTCCGACTACGAACGTGCACTCGCGTTCGCCTCGGGTGACCTTGGCACCTCGATCACCTCGGGCAGCAACAGCTACACCGACGTCCTTCCCAGCTTCAACCTGCGCTACTTCGTGACCGACGACTTCCAGGTCCGCTTCGCGGCCTCGAAGGGGATCTCGCGTCCGACCTTCGCGCAGCTCAACCCATACACCTCGCTGAACTTCTCGTTCGACAACGACGGCAACCCCAACGGCACGGGCGTAGGCGGCGTAACCACCGCGTTCACCGGCACCGCGGGCAACCCGGACCTGAAGCCGACCCGCTCGAACAACTTCGACCTCAGCTTCGAGTACTACTACGGCCGCTCGAACAGCCTGACGCTGGCGCTCTTCTACAAGGAAATCAGCGACTACATCTTCGTCGGCCTGGAACAGCAGGAATACACCAGCGGCGGCGAAACGATCACCTTCGACGTCAACCGCCAGACCAACGGCGCCAAGGGCAAGATCAAGGGCTTCGAGCTGGCCTACACCCAGTTCCTCGACTTCCTTCCCGGACCGCTCTCGGGCCTGGGCTTCACCGGCAACCTGACCTACGTCGATTCGACCGGTGGCGCGAACTCCTCGGTCAACGTGTTCGATACCGCCAACGGCGAGAATGCGGGCCTCAACCTGCCGCTCGAAGGCCTCTCGAAGTGGTCCTACAACGTGGCCGCGATCTACGAGACGCCCGGCGTCTCGGCCCGCGTCGCCTACAACTGGCGCAAGAAGTACCTGCTGACCACCTCGGCGGCGAACATCAACTACCCGGTCTGGAACGACGACTACGGCCAGCTTGATGCCTCGATCCTGGTCAACGTGAACGAGCACCTGAAGGTCGGCGTGCAGGGCACCAACCTACTCACCTCGCGCACGTACCTGCGCGTGGGCGATCCCAGCTTCCAGCCGCGCTACAGCTGGACCGAGACCGACCGCCGCGTCGCCATGGTCGTGCGCACGCGCTTCTGATACCAGCTCCTCCCAAGGCCCCGGCTTTTTCCGCAAGGAAGACGTCGGGGCCGACTTCTGACGGGAGCAACATGCCAATGGCCGGACCCGATACCCCGCCTGTCCACTTCGTGATTGCCGGAGGCGGCAGTGCGGGCTGGATCTCGGCCGCGGTGCTGGCCCGTTTTCTGCCTCCCCCCGCCGCGCGGATCACCCTCGTCGAATCCGAGGACATCGGCATCATCGGCGTGGGCGAGGCCACTGTCCCCCTGATCGGCGAGCTCAACCGGTTTCTGGGCATCCACGAACCCGAGTTCGTGGCCGCCACCAACGGCACCTTCAAGCTGGGCATCGAGTTCGCCGACTGGGGCGAGATCGGCAACCGCCACTTCCACGGCTTTGGCGACTACGGCGCCGACATTGCCGGACTTCCCGTCCACCAGCACTGGCTGCGCCTTGCCCGCGAGGGTCAGATTCCGGCGCTGGGCGACTTTTCCATGGCCGAGGTGCTGGCCTCGCAGGACCGGTTCGTGCCGCACGAAGCGCTTTCGGGCGAGGCCGCGCAGTTCCGCCACGCCTTCCACTTCGATGCTGCACTCTACGCCGCCTACTTGCGCCGTCTGGCCGAGGGCATGGGCGTGACCCGCGTCGAAGGACGCATCGAGAATGTCGCGCGCGATGCGCAGAGCGGCCACGTCCGCGCGCTCCAGCTTTACGGGGATCGACGCGTCGAGGGCGACGTGTTCCTCGACTGCACCGGCTTTGCCAGCCTGCTCCTGGGCCAGGCGCAGGGCGTGGGCTTCGAGGACTGGAGCCAGTGGCTCCCCTGCGACCGCGCGGCGGCTGTTCCCTGCGCACGCGCCGGGCGCTTCACGCCCTTCACCCGCTCGAGCGCAAAAGAGGCGGGCTGGCAGTGGCGCATCCCGCTCCAGAACCGCACCGGCAACGGCCATGTCTATTCCAGCGCCCACATTTCGGACGACGAGGCTGTCGTGCAGCTCCTCGCCAGTCTCGACGGCGAGGCCCTGGCCGAACCGCGCCTGCTGCGCTTCACGCCCGGACGCCGCAACCGTTTCTGGGAGGGCAACGTAATTGCCATCGGCCTTGCCGCAGGCTTCCTCGAACCGCTGGAATCGACCGCGATCCAGCTGATCCAGACCGGCGTGACCCGGCTCGTCGAGTTCCTGCCCGGCAAGGTCCCCGATCCTGCGCTCGCGGCGGAATACAACCGCCAGACCGCGCTCGAGTACGAGCGCATCCGCGATTTCATCATCGCCCATTATTGCCGCACCCGCCGGACCGAGCCGCTCTGGCGCCAGGTCGCGGCCATGGACTTGCCGGGCACCCTTCGCGCCAAGCTCGACGCCTGGGATGCCTGCGGCCGCGTGCCGATGTACGATCTGGAATCGCACCAGGAACCCAGCTGGGTTGCCATCCTGCTGGGTCAGGGCGTGCTGCCGCGCGCGGTCAATCCGCGCACGCACCTGCTCCCCGAGAGGGACCTGCGCGCCCTTCTTGACCAGCGCCGCACCACGCTTGCCCGCGCCGCCGAGCGGCTGCCCGACCACGCGACCTTCATCGCCAAGACCTGCGCCGCAAAGCCTTCCCCGGCGGCATAGTACCCGCGCTCAGTCGAGGATGCGCTTCTTGAGGTGGTGCAGTCCCAGGTACATGCCGATCACCATGACCGGGGTCAGCGCGGCGACGACAAGGTGCGCATGGAAGTGCGGGGCCAGCAGTTCAACGCCCTCCAGCATGTGCGCGATAAGGCTAATCCCGTAGTAACTGAGCGCCACGACCGAGAGCCCCTCGACCAGTTGCTGCAGGCGCAGCTGCCGCGTGCTTGATCGCTCCATCGAGGCAAGCAGGCGTCCGTTCTGGTTCTCGATGCGGGTCTCGACGCGGGTGCGCAGCAGCGAGACCAGCCGCTCGGTGCGCTGGGCCAGCTGCTCCTCGCGGCGGCGATGGGCCGCGCAGGTGCGCACGGCGGGCAGGAAGCGGCGCTGGGTGAAGTCCGCAAGCGAGGGATGCCCCGGACAGGCGCGAATGTGGAGGCCCTCCAGCCGATCCTCGACGATGGTGGCGTAGGCCTCGGTCGCGCTCAGGCGGTAATCGGTCTCGGTCGAATGGGCGATCAGCTCCATCGAAAGGCGCGTGACCTCGCTCAGGAGATCATCGTCGCGCACTTCGGGGTCGGCGACCTGCGAGGTAAGATCGCTGAGTTCATCCTCGATCCGGTCAAGCAGCTTCCAGCCATCCTGCGCCACCGGCAGGCCGAGCAGCGCCAGGTTGCGGTAGTTGCCCAGTTCCTGCAGGCGCTGGACCGAGCGCGAGAGATCGCCGCCCGCCATACCGTTGGCCGCCACCAGAATCTGGCCGTAGCCCTCATCACGAAAGCGGAAATCGGACCACACCCGCGCGGCCTGTTCGCCGTCCTGGCAGGAGATATGGCAACTGACGAGGTCGAGCGGATCGTACCCCATCGCCGGGATCAGCGTGCGGGCGGCGTCCTCGTCGGGCACGATCAGCACGCGGATCGCGCGCAGGACCTTGCCCGGCATCCCCTTGGCCCAGCTCAGCGCTTCCAGCGCGGCCGGATCGGGCGCGAAGGTGCCCTGCGCGTCCACCAGCAGGCGGTCGATGAAGAGCGTCGTCGTGCTGGCCTCGCTCTGGCGCTCCCAGCCAAAGGCAATACCGGGCCCGAGCGATCCGGCGCGGTGGCGCGGGTTCTCGCTGCGCCCGGCGACACCGCCCGAGGGCAGTGTCTCGACACAGCGCAGTTCAGCCTCGCGCTGGTCCGGTTCGAGCACGCGCACGAACTGTATGATCGTGGAGGGCGCGCAGACGTGGGGCCAGCGCCGCAGGTGCATTTCCCCGACGATACGCCGCCTGAGGTCGTGTTCGTTCAGCATGTCCCTGTGTCCTCCTGTCAGTCCCCATCAAGCCGAGCTGCAGCAACCGCAACCTGCCCCAGCGAAAGCCCGCCATCGCCTGCCGGCACGCGGCGATGGACAAGCGGCACAGCGCCCGCATCCTCGACCCGCTGCGCCACCGCCTCGCGCAGGATGCGGTTGTTGAACACCCCGCCGCTCAGCGCCACCCGACCATGGGATAAGGACGCCTCCCCTGCGCCCGCCAGTGCGACAAGCGCATCAGCCAGTCCCAGGTGGAAGCGTGCAGCTATCATCCCACCCGGCACGCCCGCGCCCAGATCGCGCGCCAGCGCCCGCCACAGGTGCGCGAAGTCCAGCCGCGCAAGCCCCGCCGCATCATGGGTGAGCGCGAAGGCATAGCCGGTCTCCCCCGTCACGAAAGGCCGGGCCGCCGCCTCCAGCGCCATGGCCGCCTCGCCTTCGTAAGAAATGCTCGGCCCGCACAGGTCCAATGCCGCGGCCACCGCATCGAACAATCGCCCGCCCGAGGAACAGACCGGACTGTTGAGCCCCTGCGCAATGATGCGTTGCAGGACCTGGCGCGATGGTCCTGCAGGCACGCGCTCGGCCAGCACGGGCACCGCTTCGGCCCATGCGTCCCCGAAAGCATGAAGGAGGTGCGCGAGCAGGTTGCGCCAGGGCTGCTTCATCGCCGCCGCTCCGCCCGGGAGCGCCACGGCAGGCAGCGCGCCGGTCCGTTCGGCCCAGCCATAGCCGCCGCGCAGCACCTCACCGCCCCACAGCGTACCATCGCCGCCAAGGCCAAGGCCATCGCACACCAGGGCCGTGAGCGTCTCGCCCGCCTCGATGCCATTCTCGGCCAGACACGCCGCAAGGTGCGCGTGGTGGTGATCGACGGTGACAAGCGGAAGGCCCCGTTCTTGCGCCAGCGCCCTCCCGATCCGGGTGGAGGCATAGTCCGGGTGCCCGTCTACCGCGATCGCGCCCGGCGTGAAGGCATAGAGATCGCAGAAAAGGTCAAGCATACGCCGATAGTCGGCGCGCGCGACGGCGTCCTCCAGATCTCCGATATGGGGCGACAGGACGGCCTCGCGCCCGCGCAGCAGGCAGAAGGTCGCCTTGAGCTCGCCCCCCATGGCCAGGATCGGCATGGGCGCGGCGAGGGTTTCGGGCAGCAGGATCGGATCGGGCGCCAGTCCGCGTGCCCGGCGCAGCACCACGGGCCCACGCGCATCGAACGCCATCACGCTGTCGTCGATACGGTTGACGATGGCGCGGTCATGGCTAAGCCAGGAATCGGCGATCCCGGCAAGCTTGGCGTGCGCCTCGCCATCATCCGTCACCTGCGGCTCGTCGCTGCGGTTGCCCGAGGTCATCACCAGCGGCGCCTGCAGCGCATCCATCAGGAGGTGGTGGAGCGGCGTGTAGGGCAGCAGGAGCCCCAGGTGATCCTGCCCCGGTGCCACGGCCTCAGGCAAGGCAGGCCCGTCGCGGCGAAGCGGCAGGAGGACGACGGGCGCGGCCGGGCTCTCCAGCGCCTGCGCGGCTTCGTCCGACACTTCGCACAGCTCCCGCGCGGCTGTGAGCGAAGGAACCATGACCGCGAAGGGCTTGGCATCACGCGCCTTGCGCGTGCGCAGCTTCGCCACGGCCTCGGCATCGGTGGCAAGGCAGGCGAGATGGTAGCCCCCCAGCCCCTTGATCGCGACGATGCGCCCCTTTCGCAGCAGGTCGACGCTTCTCGCCAGCGGATCGGGCGCGCCCTTCCCTTCGCCGGTCAGCTCGAGCCGGGGGCCGCAGGCGGGGCAGGCGATGGGCTGGGCGTGAAAGCGCCGGTCCGCAGGGTCTGCGTATTCGCGCGCGCAAGGCTCGCACAGCGCAAAATCGGCCATGCTGGTGCGGGCTCGGTCATAGGGGAGCGCGGACATGATCGAGAGACGCGGCCCGCAATGCGTACAGTTGCCAAAGGCATAGCCGTGGCGCCGGTCAGCAGGATCGCGCAGTTCCGCGCGGCACGCCGGACAGGTCGCCGCATCGGGCACGATGCCCGTTGCCACCGCCCCGCCGCCACTGCGCGCAATCGCGAAGTCCTCACCGCAGGCGAACGGCGCAGTGTCCACGACCTCCACCGAGAACACGCGGGCGAGCGGCGGAGCCTCATGGCGCAACCGCGCCTCGAAACGGTCGAGCGCCTCGAATGGGCCTGCGACGCGCACAAGAACGCCCTCGCCATCGTTGGCAACGTCGCCCGCCAGCCCGAGCGCGTGGGCACATTGCCACACGAACGGACGATAGCCGACCGCCTGCACCTGTCCACGCACGCGCAGGACCTTGTAGCTGCGATCCACGGTGAGGGCATCGGTGACGCGCGCCATCAGTGCACCGTGCAGACCATGCAGGGGTCGAACGAGCGAACCACATGCTGTACCGCCACCGGCTCCTCTTCGCCGGGCCGGATCGGGGTTCCCTCCAGCGCCTGCTCCAAGGGGCCCGGAACACCCCGCTTGTCGCGCGGGCTGAAGTTCCAGGTGGTGGGCGCGATGATCTGGTAATGGTCGATCCGCCCTGCGTCCGCGCGCAGCCAGTGCCCAAGTGATCCGCGCGCGGCCTCGGTCAGGCCAGCGCCTTCCCCGGCCGGGGCCAGCGCGCTGTGGTCGATGAAGGGTGCCTCGGGATCGATCGCGGAAATCCACGTTTCCATCGCCGGTACGACGAGGGCGAGTTCGAGCATGCGCGCCACGATACGCGCGGTGACATTGCCGCCCTTGCGGGCCATATCGAGTGCGAGGGGATGGCCCTCCACGAGGAGGCGGGAGAGCGCGCCGACTTCCACCACCTGTCCACCCAGACGCGGCGCCTTGCACCACGAGTAGGCATCCTCGTTCTGCACGTCGGGCACCGGCGCATCGCGCAGCGGGCCCTTCGCTCCGGGGCCTTGCGCGTACCAGGCGTGGCTCACGTCCTCGGCGATGGAGGCGGTCTCGAGCGGCTGCACCGCGCCGGCCACCCACACCCCTTGCGCGAAGAGATGCCCTGTCCCCAGTTCATAGGCGCCAAAGCTCATGTGCGCGTTGCGCGTGCGCCCGAGCCGGTCCAGCTCCAGCGCGCGCGCCACCTGGAGGAACTGCGCAAAGTCGCTGCTGCGCCCCTCGCTCCAGGCGTGAAGAGCCTCGGCGCTTGCCAGCTCGCCCACGGCTTCCAGGCTGTCCCCGAAGAGCGTGGCTTCCAGGTACTGGCGAAAGCGGCGGATGAGGGTGAGGACCTGGACCTTCTCAGGCCGCGAGATCGCCCGGGTCGAGCCGCCAGGCTGGATCGAGAGCGTGTGCGGCCACTTGCCCGCCAGCAGCCCCATGATCTCCATCCAGCTGGCGCGCGCCTGCAAGGCCTCGCGCACAGCACTGCCCGTGATCGCACGAAAGCGCGCGGCGATGCCCTCGTACCAGGGCTCTGCTGCGTACACCTCGCGCGCGAAGTCGGGCATGAAGAAGAGGTGGAAGTGGGTGAAGTGATCGGCTAGGTTCTCGACCGCGTGGACGAGGTTCACCGCATGCGCTCCAGCCTCGGGCAGGGCAGCCGGACTGAGCTTCGCCAGCGCGCGCGCCGCGGCGACCGACTGCGAGACCGAGCAGATCCCGCAGATGCGCGGCGCATAGACCAGCGCGTCGTGGACCGGCTTTCCCACCAGCATGCGCTCGAACCCACGGTAGAGCGGCGAGGAAACCTCGGCGCTGACCACCGTGTCGAGGCTGGTGTCGAGGCGTACTTCCAGATCGCCCTCGACCCGATTGAAGGGCCCCATGATGAGGCGCGTGCCCTCCCCGCTCATCGCTTGCCCTTGCCCGGCTTGGCCGCAGCTGCGTCACGCGCCTTATCCCTGGGCAACGTCACCATGCGGTCGCGCGCGGCGTTGTCCTTCAGGCGTGCGGGCGTGGCCGCCTTCGACAGCGAGGCGAGCGCGACGAACCAGGCCTTGGGCATGTCGGTTGGCAAGCCCACCGGGATGCCGGAGATCTTGGGCGTCTGGGTGAATTCATGGCCCGGCTCCTCGAAACCCGGCGCGGTGCAGTTGATGCAGGGATAGTTGCCATCCAGGCAGGAGCCCGAGCCGTTCCAGGCGCGGATGTTGCAGTCCGCGCGCGCCTGCGTGCCCTTGCAGCCCAGGTGCTCCATCATGCAGCCCATGTCGCACAGGTTCTCCGCGCTCGCCTTGAACTCGTAGAACTCGTTGCGCGCGCATCCATGGTGGACAAGATGCCCGGTGTAGGCGAGCGGCCTTTGCCACTCGTCGATATCGCGTTCATCGAAGACCCCTGCCGCAATCTGCTGAACGGTCTGGGTAAACCAGTCGGGGTGGATCGGACAGCCCGCAATGTTGATGACCGGCAGGCCCTTGCCCGAACGAAATTCGGGGCCCAGCAAACCGCCCGCCTGGCGTCCGTCGTAGGCAAGCCCCACCGCACCGACCTCGTTGCCGCCCGCCGCCGTGATCCCGCCGAAGGCCGCGCAGCTGCCAACCGCCAGGACATAATCGGCCCGAACCGCCACGCGCTCGATCACGCGCATCATCGCCTCGTCGGTTCCGGCCATGCGGTGAAACAGGCCGGTGCCATCGGGGCCGGTCATCACCGAACCTTCGAGGCAGAAGATGTCGAGAGGTTCCTCTCCAGAGGCCACCGCCTCGATCCGCGCGCGCGCCTCGCGTCCGCTGGCCGCGCTCAGCGACGGGTGCCAGACGATCTCCACCCCGGCCAGTTCCAGGGCCGAGACGAGATCGGGCCCCTGCGCGCCGAGCAGCGAAAGCGTACAGCCCCCGCAGCCCCCCGATTGCAGCCAGAGCAGGCGCACGGGCCGCGTCATGGCGTGCCCTCGCCAGCCGGAAGCGCGAGGATGAACGAGGCGCCCCCCGACGCGTTCTCGGCGTAGGCAAGGCTGCCGCCCAGCTTAGCGGCCATGTTGTAGCTGACGTAGAGCCCCAGCCCCGTACCCGAACCGATCGGCTTGGTGGTAAAGAAGGGTTCGAAGATCTTGTCCCGATTGGCGGGCGCGATGCCCGGTCCGTTGTCCGCCACCTCCAGGTAGACCAGCGCGCCCTCCCGCCAGGCCGTCACCTGCACCTCGCCGGCCTCGCGCCCCTCCAGCGCGTCGCAGGCGTTCTGGATCAGGTTTACCGCGATCTGGTGCAGCTGGCCCTTGCGGCTTGTCACGTCGAGCGGATCGGGTAGCTCGAAGTGGAAGTCGGGCCGCGCGCGCTGGGCCTTGGCCACCCATTCCGCCGCCGTGCGCACAAGCCGGGTGAGATTGAAGGTCTCGGGCGTCTCCTCCTGATTGGAGGAAAAGCGCCGCAGGTCCTGGACGATGTCGCGCACGCGCTCGGCACCTTCCAGCGTCCCGTCGACGAGTGGGCCGATGTCTTCGAGGATACGGTCGATGCGCAACTGCGTGCGCAGCGCCTCCAGTTCGGGGTCGGAGGGCGCGCGGCCCGTCGCCTCCAGATAGCGCGCGATTGCCTCGCCGTAGCGCTTGAGCGCGTACATGTTGCCGAAGACAAAGCTGATCGGGTTGTTGAGCTCGTGCGCGACGCCCGCGACAAGGCGGCCGAGTGCGGCCATCTTCTCGCTCATCAGGAGCTGTTCCTGCGTGCGCTTCAGCGTGCTGTGCGCCTCGTCGAGTTCGCGGTAGGCGCGCTGCAGTTCGCCCAGCGGCCGCCCCACGAAGACGAAGCCGCAAGAGCGCACACTTCCCTCGCGGCGCGGGGCGATGTTGGTGGAGATGAGGCCAAGCGCTCCGCCGGGCATCTGGAGGTGCCATTCGCGCTGGTCGACCAGCGTGCCCGCGCGCACCTCGTTCATGGCCGCATGCACGTCCTTGCGCTCGCCGGGCGCAAAGAGCGCCTCGACCTCGCGCCCGAGCAGCGCCTCCTCGCTCTCCCCCAGGATGCGGACGAGCGCGCGGTTGGTGCGCAGGATATGCCCCTCGGCATCGCAGGCGATGACGACATCGGTCATGGCATCTAGTACCGAACCGATGAAGTCGTGCGCCTCGCCCAGTTCGCGGTGCTGTTCCTCCAGCGCGGTCTGCGATTCCACGAGCTCGGAATAGACCGCATCCATCTGCTGGATGACCTCGATCCAAAGCTCCTCGCCGCCGCCCTCGCCAAGGGCCCCGGCGATCCCGTCGATCCCGCCCGCCAGCAGCGGCGGGGGTGTCGGGGTCCCTCGGTGTCCCTGGTCCGCCACGGATCAGTGCGCCACGCGGCGGGCGATGGGATGGACGTTCTCAAGCCCGTAGCGGTCGAGCTTGGAGCGCAGCCCCACGCGCGAGAGGCCCAGTTCACGCGCAACCTGGCTCTTGTTCCAGCGATGGCGGATCAGCGCGTCGCGGATCATCTCGGCCTCCAAAGCCTCGACCCGCTCCTTGAGCGTACCGCTCTCCTGGGCGCCCGAACGGGGTGCGTGAGCCGGGCTCTCGGCAGGCGCCTCGTTCGCGGTCTCGACGCGCAGGGCGGCCCCTTCGCCGCCGCGGCGCACGCGCGAGGAGAGGACATCGACATCGAGCCAGTCGCCCTCACGCCCGCGCACCACCATGCGCTGCACCTCGTTCTGGAGTTCGCGCACGTTGCCCGGCCAGGGATAGGCAACGAGCCGCGCCATGGCCGCCTCGCTCACGCCCCGGACCGGCTTGTCCATGGACTTCGTCGCCTGCCCGAGAATGGCCTCGACAAGAACCGGCAGGTCGCAGGTACGGTCCTTGAGGTCAGGCAGGCGCACGATCATCCCGGCAAGGCGGTAGAACAGGTCCGCACGGAAGCGCTTGGCCCGCACTTCCTCGTCGAGGTTGCGGTTGGTCGCCGCGATCACGCGCACATTGACCTTGCGCGTGACGGTTCCGCCAAGCGGGCGCACCTCGCCCTCCTGCAGCACGCGCAGCAACTTGACCTGGAAAGCGGCCGAAACCTCGCCAATCTCGTCGAGGAAGACGGTGCCACCATCGGCGCGCTCGAACAGGCCGATGTGGTCGGCAACCGCGCCGGTAAAGGCGCCCTTGCGGTGGCCGAAGAGCTCGCTTTCCAGCAGCTCGTCGGGCAGCGCGCCGCAGTTCTCGACCACGAAAGGCTTGTCCCAGCGGTGCGAGCCATAGTGCAAAGCCCGCGCGGCGAGTTCCTTGCCGGTGCCCGATGCGCCGAACAGAAGGACGGGAAGGTCATACGGAGCGACATCGGCCAGCTGGCGACAGACATCCTCCATCGGGCTGCCCGGCGCGCGCACGATGCCGTCCTCGAAGCTGTAGGCACGGCGCAGCTTGTCGCGCCTCTCACCCACCAGCTTGTCGGCCGCTTCGGGCAGCATCTTAAGTTCGATGGCGAGCAGGTCATTCTGGCGCTGGAGGTCGAACAGGCGGCAGGCGGCCTTCAGCGTCAGCAGCAGGTTGTCGGGATGCCAGGGCTTGGTGATGTACTGGAAGATCCCCGCGTCATTGATGCCATCGATGATGTCGTGGGCGTCGGTGTAGCCCGAGATGATCATGCGGATCACGTCGGGCCAACGGGTCTTCACCTCGGTCAGGAAGTCGACGCCGGTGCGTTCGGGCATGCGCTGGTCGCACAGGATGACGTGGACGTTCTGCGCCTCCAGGTGCCGCTCGGCCGCCGCCGTACTGGCGGCGGTCAGGACCTCGAAATCGTGGTCGAGAATGCGGCGCAGCGATTCGAGCGAGCGGATCTCGTCGTCGACGACAAGCACCACCGGCAAGCTGGAGACGGAATCGGGCATCAGCAGATCCTCGGCAATTGTTCGCCCGAAAGCCAGTCGACAATGCGCGTGCCCCCGATCGCGGTGGTCATGCGCACGAAGCCGGGCTCTTCGGCCGTGACCGTACCGATCCGCGCGGCATCGGTGCCCTCGCCATGGGTGCGCATGATGGCGAGCAGCGTTTGCGCATCGGCTTCCTCGCAGATGCAGACCAGCTTGCCCTCGTTGGCGATGTGGAGTGGATCGAGGCCAAGCAGCTCGCAGGCCGAGGCGACCTCGCCCTTCACCGGGATCGCCGCTTCTTCGATCAGCACGCCCAGCCGCGTGCCCTCGACCAGTTCGTTGAGCGTGGAGGAGAGCCCGCCGCGCGTGGGATCGCGCAGCAGCGCGATGCCCGGCACCGCGGCCACCATGTCGGCGACCATGTGGTGGAGCGCGGCGCTGTCAGAGGTGATCGTGGTCTCGAACTCCAGCCCCTGGCGCTGCGACATGATCGCGACGCCATGATCGCCCAGCGTGCCCGAAAGGAGGATCGCCTGGCCGGCGGCAAGCCGGTCCGGGCCGATCTCGACACCGTCCGGCACGACGCCGATGCCAGTGGTGGTGATGAAGACGCCGTCGCCCTTGCCCCGCTCGACAACCTTGGTGTCCCCGGTGGCGATGGGCACCCCGGCGCGGCGGGCGGCTTCGCCCATCGAGGCGGCAATACGTTCGAGGTCGGCAAGCGGGAAGCCCTCCTCGATCACGAAGGCGGCCGTCAGCGCGATCGGCTGCGCGCCCCCCATCGCCACATCGTTGAGCGTACCATGGACGGCGAGCGAACCAATGTCGCCGCCGGGGAAGAACAGCGGCGAGATCACGTGCCCATCGGTCGAGACGACGATGCGCCCGGCCGGACGGTCCAGCCGCGCCGCGTCATGGCCCTGCTCCAGTAGCGGGTTCGCGAAATGGGGCGCGAAAACAGAGGCAATGAGTTCGCTTGTCGCCCGACCACCCCCGCCGTGGCTCATCGTCACGCGCGCGTCCGCGTGAAAGCGCTTGGCGCGGATCGGCTGCATCGCGGTCATGCGGCCTGCTCCGCCATGGCCTTGTCCTTTGCCATCTCGGCCAGTGTCTCGGCGCGGCGGTACGTCCAGTAGGCCGCGCACGAGCCTTCGGAGCTGACCATGCAGCTGCCCATCGGGTTGTCGGGCGTGCACACGTTGCCGAAGAGCTTGCAGTCCTTAGGCTTCTTCACCCCGCGCAGGATCGCGGGACATTCGCACGACTTGACCTCGCGCGAGGTCTTTTCGCTCAAGTCAAAGCGCGCCTCGGCATCGAAGGGGGCATAGGCGGGCCGGATCGCAAGTGCGCTCCTGGCCACCATGCCAAGCCCGCGCCATTCGAAGGCCGGGCGCAGCTCGAAGATTTCGTCGACGAGGTCCTGTGCCTTGGTGTTGCCCTCGCGCGTGACGACACGCGCGTACTGGTTCTCCACCTCGACGCGGCCTTCATTGACCTGGCGGATCAGCATGAGCACCGACTGCAGGACGTCGAGCGGCTCGAACCCTGCAATGACCACCGGCTTGCGGTAGGTCTCGGAGAGAAACTCGTAGGGCCTGGAGCCGATCACGGTCGAGACGTGGCTGGGGCCCAGGAACCCATCGAGATGCACGGCCTCCTCGGGATCGATGTCGGGCGCATCGAGGATATGGCGGATCGCCGCGGGCGTCAGCACATGGTTGCAAAAGACCGAGAAATTGGTGAGCCCTTCGTCCGCAGCCTGCCGGATGGCGAGCGCGGTGGGCGGGGTCGTGGTCTCGAAACCGATGCCGAGGAACACGACCTGCCGGTCCGGGTTCTTGCGCGCGATATCCAGCGCATCGAGCGTGGAATAGACCATCCGCACGTCCGCGCCTTGTGCCTTCACGCTCAGGAGCGAGCGCCGCTTCGAGCCGGGCACGCGCAGCATGTCTCCGTAGGAGCACAGGATCACGCCGTGCCGCTCGGCCAGTTCGATCGCATCATCAAGGCGGCGGATCGGCAGGATACAGACGGGGCAGCCCGGACCGTGGACGAAGTGGACGTTGCCGGGCACGAGGTCCTGCACGCCGTACCGGAAGATCGCGTGGGTGTGCCCGCCGCAAAACTCCATGAAGTTGTAGCTGCGTGCCGGATCGGCCTCGGCCCGGATTGCGGCGGACAGCTTTTCGGCCAACGCGCGGTCGCGGAACTCCTCGACGTACTTCATGCAGCGTCTCCCGCGATCTCGTCCAGTTCGGCCTCGAGCAGTCCGCCCTCGGCCATCATTGCCAGGGTCCGCTCGGCCTCCTCCTCGCTGATCTTGTGGAGCGCATAGCCGACGTGAAGGAGGACGTAATCGCCCACCGCAACCTCATCGAGCAGCGCGACGGACACGGTCTTGACCACCCCGCCCAGCGACACGGTGGCCATGTCGTCGGCAAGGACGGCGGTGACAAGAGCGGGAATGGCAAGGCACATGGCGTGAAGGTCCTATTGAGCCGCGAGCGGCGCGTTGGCAGGCAGCGTGGCCGAAGCCATCATCGCCCCGCCCTTGAGCCACTGCATCCAGGCTTCCATCCCCTCACCCGAGCGTGCCGAGACGCGCAGCACGCGGGCGCGTGGATTGACCCGGCGTACGTTGGCCTCGGCCTCCTCGATATCGAAATCGAGGTAGGGCAGAAGGTCCACCTTGTTGAGGAGGACAAGGTCGGAGGCGGCGAACATGTCGGGATACTTGAGCGGCTTGTCCTCACCCTCGGTGACCGAGAGGATCGCCACCTTGTGCGCTTCGCCAAGGTCAAAGCCGGCCGGGCAGACCAGATTGCCGACATTCTCGATCAGGAGGACCGAGCCTTTGGCTGGCTTCAGGCTTTCCACCGCGTGGCCCACCATGTGCGCATCGAGGTGGCAGCCCTTGCCGGTGTTGACCTGGATCGCGGGAACGCCCGTTGCGCGGATGCGGTCGGCATCGGCGCTGGTCTGCTGGTCGCCCTCGATGACGGCGAGATCGAGCGTGTCCTTCAGGGCCTCCAGCGTCTTGCACAGAAGCGTGGTCTTGCCCGAGCCGGGTGAGGAAACGAGGTTGAGCACGAACATGCCATCGTGCGCGAACTGCGCGCGATTGGCCTGCGCATAGCCATTGTTCTTGCCCAGGATATCGGCTTCGAGCTGGATCAGGCGGGTCTGGCTCATCCCCGGGACCGAGGTCCCCGCCGCGCCCGTGCCATAGTGCAGATCGCCGTGCTCACCATGGTGGTGATGGCCCCCGTGATCGTGATCGTGATCGTGGTGGTGATGCCCATGGTCGTGATGGTGGTGGTGATCGTGGCTGTGCGCATGGGCCTGCGCCTTGCCCTCGATCCGGGTTTCCCCGTCGCTACAGCCGCACACAGTACACATCAGAAGACCTCCAGTTCACGAATGCTCAGGTTCTCGCCGCCCGTCACCTGCAGCTGGTAGCTGCCGCAATGCGGACAGGCGTCGTAGCGCTGCGCGATCTCGACTTCGCGCGCGCAGGGCAGGCACCAGCCCTGCCCCTTGGATTGGTGGATCTCGAGCCGCGCCTCCTCAGCGAGGGACCCGCGCATCACGACATCGAACCCGAAACGCAGCGCCTCGACCTCGACGCCGGAGAAGGCCCCGACATCCAGCGCGACCCGCTCGACCCGGGTAAAGCCCTGGGCGCCAGCCTGCTCCTCGATGATCTGGCGGATGGATTCGCACAGCGCCATCTCATGCATCAGAGCGCTCCCTGCTTGGCCAGCGCGGCGAAGGTGAGGCGATACTCCATGCAGGGATCGATTGCGGCGACGACCTCGCGCATGACCGCCTCGCGCTGTTCGCATGGCCAGGAGAGCGTACCGTCGGCCACGGTCTGCAACCACATGCGGCCCGGCCCATAGGGCGCGAAGGCGACATCGGTAGGCGAGCGCATCTCGCACCGCGCGATACGCCCATCGGCCACCTCGACCTCGTGAACAAGGGTTCCGCGCGCGCAGGCGATCTCCGCCCGGCCATGGCCGGGCGCGTGGGACCGCGCGGCAAGAAATGCGGCGTGGGGCATGCCAGCAATGTAGGGGGCTGCCAGCCGGGCGAGCTCGAACAGGCGCGCCGCGTGGTGGGCGGCAAGGCTTCCGGGATCGAGCTGGGCGACGAACACCTGCGCCGCGCAGCGCTCGACCGGACTTCCCGGCGCGGGCGCGGGATGGGGCGGCACCTCGCTCGCATCGATGGCGCGTGCCAGCAGCCGCGCGGCGGGCGTTGCGCCTGCGAAGGCCCAACGCAACGTGGCACCGCCGCCTGTCTGCTCTGCGAGCCACTGCCCCGGCGAGCATCCGAAAACCGCCCGCGCCAGCACCTCTTCAAGCGCCCCGGCGTCCCCGGCACCTCGCGTGGCCGCCAGCAACGCCGCCGCCGCCGCATGGGCCGGGCCTTCGCCCAGAAGCGCGGGCCAGCCCAGGAGGATGTGGAGCCCGGTCTCGCGTACCGCCTCCAGGCTGACGCCTTGGCGGGCCGTCTCCAGCTCGGCCCCGTCGATTTGGAGGTTCTGCGCCGCCGCAAGCGCCAGACGGCAGGCCAGTTGCTGGGCCTCTACGCAGATTGCGAAGAGCCGCCCGATCATCGCGGGCATCGCGTCCGCACGCGCGCCCGTCACCAGCCGCGCGACCGGGCCGGTGCCCGCATAGTCGATGAAGATCGGCTCGCCCTCACCCGGGCCGGGCAAAGGCACGTCGATGCGAAGGAAAGGCCCCTGCGCCATCAGCCCTGCTGCTCCTCGCTGCGCCGCAGACCGAACAGCGCGCGCCGGTCGAGACTGCGAGGCGCGTCGGTTTCCAGCTCGGGGCTCTCGGCAATGCGCGCCTCCGCCTCGGCCGCAGCATCGGCTTCGGCCTCGCGTGCCTCGATAGCCGCAAGCCGCGCATCCAGAGTGCCATGGCTTTCGGGACGCACCATCGCGGCGCGGAATTCCTCCGAGGGTCCCGATTGCCCCGCCTCGTTCCCACGCGCGCCTTCGGGGGCGTCGAACAGCAGGTCGAGCGAAACGTCGGCGGTCTCCACCGCGCCCTCCATGTCGGCGAACTCGAACATCGGCGAAAACAGCGAACAGCTCCAGTGCCAGCCCAGGCCAAGCTCGTGCCCCGCGATGCCCTCGTAGGTCCCCGAGGGCAACGCGAAGGTGCGCGAACTGCCAATGCGCGGCGGGATCCCGCCACCCGGCGAACCCGGCGCATTCACGGGAAGGAACAGGAGATTCATGAACCAGGGCGTGACCAGAATACCGACATGGTTCTCCCCATAGCGCCGCAAGCCGCGCATCGAAACACCGAGACGGGGATTGAGTATGCCGATGTCCGCCATGCGCGTGCGGGCGATGGTCTCGTAAAGACCTTCGATCCGAGCAGAGAGATCGGACATGGAGAGATCAGACATGCGAAGTTCGCTCAGGCCATCCATGGCGTCAGTCCGGAATGACCATGAAGTCGCCCTTCGCGCCGTCGCATTCCGGGCAGGTCCAGTGGTCGGGCAGCGCCGCGAACGGCGTACCCGCCGGTATCTGCCAGTACGTGCAGCCCTCCGCGGGCTCGTACACGTGCCAGCAGATCTTGCATTCCAGCCGCGTGTGGTCGGACAGCTTGGACGCATCGCCGCCATAGCTTCCCGCAAAGAAATGGTCGGTGGAGGGAGCACCGGACATGCTCAGGCGTCCGCCGGGGCGTAGATGTCGAGGATCTCGGACAGACGCTCGACCGAATCCGCAATATCCTCGGGCGCGGCCAGCGCCACTTCGGGGATCGGGCTGATCTCGATCGAGTTGAGGATCAGGGTGTCCTGCGAATTGTAGTAGCGCACCCACCAGGTGTCGCGCGTACCGCTCGCCCGGATGCGGCAGTTGCCGTAGCCGCGCGACAGGACGATCAGTTCGCCCGGACCCAGCACGTTCTCGAGAAAAGCCAGGTCCTCCTCGGTGTGCGGCAGGAGCGAGAGGTTGATGATGTGCGGGCCCCGACCCGCCTCGCGCGCATGGGGCACATGTTCGTTGATCTCGCTGACAAGGGCGGGCGCGTTGAAGATGTTGGGGCCAGCGCTTTCGGGCAGGTCCACATGGGCCTGCGCGCCCGCGAAGGCCTGTGCCAGGAGGTCCTGCGGGAAGGCGCCGACTTCGGCGTAGTCCGCGAGGCGGCAGCCATCCGCGCCCGCCACGCGCACGCGCCAGAGCCCGGCCAGGACCGATTCCTGCGCCTGCGCATCGCCGCCTGCGACAACCGAGACTTCGCCCTCGCCCAGCAACTGGTCGACGAAGGTGAGGTCGCTTGGCGCAAGGCCCATGAGGTCGATCCGGGCGCCCTCACCTGTCGCCTCGGCGTGGCGCAGCGCGTCCAGCATCGCGCCGAGCGCGGCCAGCGCGGGGCCGTGCCCCGCCGCATCGTCCGCCTCGGGCACGTGTGGGCGGCGGAGAAGGTGTTCATGCCGCTGGGCATGATCATGTAGTCAAGCTTGGAGCCGTCGAAGCTCTCGGGCTGGCTGCCCGGGCCGACGAGTGCACCGAGACCGGGCGCGCCCATACCAGGCACAGAAGGGAAGGACGTCATGGGATGGGGGCTCCTCAGCGGCTCTCGCCGCAACCGGCGGGCAGTTTGTAGGCAGGCGGATCGCTCGGCTCGCGCCCCAGGATCTCGGGGATCTCGACCAGGTAGTCGGACCAGTCGCGGATCCCCTCGATGGCGCCGAGGTAGCGTCCCTCGCGCAGGAAGACGAGCGCGGGAAATGCGGTGAAGCGAAAGCGGCGCTGAAGCGCGCGCTCATCCTCGCGCGCGCAGACCAGCACGCGCGCATGGCCCGCCAGCGCCTTGTCGAGTTCGGGCAGGACCACGGCCACATCGTTGCTCTCGGCCAGACGGCGGTGGTCCCCGCAGAAGAACAGCAGGGCCAGCGGCGTGTCGGCCAGGACGGCGTCGAGATCGGCCTCGCCCACGATAGGGTAACCATGGCGCTGGCAGATACCCTCCAGCAGCGGCGAGAAATCGAGTACGGGGGTCATCAATTGGGGGCTCCGCTGCGCAGGTGTTCAGGCAATTGGGGTTCGCGGTCGATGAGGTCGGCAAAGGCCGCTTCGATGTCGACCTCACCGCCGTTCATGATGGCTTCGAGCGCGCTCAGGGCATCGCGGCTGCGCAGTGCGCTCACCTCGTCCATCTTTTCGCGCGCGGCACCAAGGAAGGTCATCAGCCATTCGCCGGGGGCAACATCGCCCACCAGCAACGTGTCGATCTCGACCCAGACATCGCCGTTGGCACACAGCGCCCGGCCGGGCCCGGCGACCTCGACCACCTTCATGGGAATACCCAGGCACATCAGCGCACGCCCTCCCCGCCTGCCGCATCGGCCGCATCCAGCGGCATGCGGCTGACCAGTTCGGCCATCTCGGCATCGAAGTCGGCGGGCGGCACGAAGCCTGCGCCCAGCACGCGGTCATCGCCATGGCGCGGCGCGATCTCGGCGTCGGGACGCTCCCCCTCGTAGCGTTCGAGCACCATCTCCAAGCTGCCGATGCTTTCGGCATCGCCGAGCGGAACGGTGCGGCGCTCGCCCACGATGCCAAAGCCCGCGAGGTAGTCGAGCGCCATCGCGATGGCAGGCTCGATCTTGTCCTTGACCTGCGGACGCAGCGAGCCGCCG
This sequence comes from Novosphingobium decolorationis, assembly GCF_018417475.1. Lineage (NCBI taxonomy): Bacteria > Pseudomonadati > Pseudomonadota > Alphaproteobacteria > Sphingomonadales > Sphingomonadaceae > Novosphingobium > Novosphingobium decolorationis. Next base: position 3,632,392 of record NZ_CP054856.1, on the reverse strand, counting down.
TAGTCCTCCAGCTCGACCGGCTGCACGCCGATGAGGAGCTGGTGCGCGGGCGGATCGCCCAGCATCTCGGCCATCATCAGCACTTCCTGGAAGCCGGTCTGGTGCAAAGAGACTTTCTTGGCGCCGAGGAAGCGGGGGACTTCCTCGCCTTCCACGCGCTTCATCGTGCCCGGTTCGAGGCCGTAGTCGACCGCGTCGAAGACGACGAGGATGTCGGCCTCGCGGATGTTCTGAACGAGGTAGACCCCCTGGGTGCCGCCGTCGATCAGGCGCACGTTATCCGGGAAGGCCCAGTGGCGGTGCATGTGCTCGACCGCGCGCACGCCGAAGCCTTCGTCGGCCCACAGGAGATTGCCGATGCCCAGCACCAGAACGGAAGGTGTGCTGTCAGGGGGGGATGCCATGTCTTGCCGTTTCTCCGTGGGGCTGGCCGTGTGTTCCGGCTTCACCCCGACCCGATTGGAAAGTGTCTTGCCAATATGCACAGCAAAGCCCGTGCCAAGTGCCCTACAACCGTGGCAAGGCGCACTCCTTGGTGACGGCGCACGGCTTGCGCGCACGCCCTATGGATAGAAACCTTCCATATCGGAAGGTTTCCTTAGAAAAGTATCCTTCCACACAGAAAGGGAAGCGCCGGCAACCTGGGAGAGAGATGGGCGGAAGTTCGGCCGCCGGCGCTTCGAGGGGGAGGACGGGGCGGACCTCAGTCCGGGGACCCGTCATCCTTGAACGTCCGCCAGCCCGAGAACATCGAGGAGATGATCGACTGGCGGCTCATGATATCTTCCCGCACGGCGGCGTAGATATGGACGATGACGAAGATCACGATCACCCACATGCCCATGTGGTGCCAGGTGTGGACGTCCTGGCTCTGGCCAAGGAGCGGGATCACCCAGCTGGTGAAGAGGGTATGGATCACGCCCGGCCCCTCGCCCTCGCCGTAGAGCGCGAAACCGGTCAGGATCATGAAGACGATGCCCCACACGAACAGGATATGCATGGAGATGCGCGCCAGCGGGTTGTGCCCGGTGTACTTCTTGGGCGACTTCTCCATCATCGCGTACCATTTGATTTCGTGCCAGATTTCCTTCCAGTACGAGCCGCGGGTCAGCGGCACGTGGAAGATCTCACGCGCGTGCGCGTTGCCAACGAAGGCCCAGTAGAAGCGAAAGACGAAGCCCACGACGAGGATCTGTCCGGCGACGAAATGCGCAAAGCGGATCTTGCCGAACATGAAGTGGTCGTAAGCCTCCCCGCCGATCGCGGGCAGCGGCTTGCCGATGAGATAGCCACTCAGGCACAGGACGAGGATCGCCAGCGCGTTGATCCAGTGCCACAGGCGCACGGGCGCCTCGTAGACGTAGACCGTTTCCTCGGTGTGGGGTTTGGAGGTCGTGCTCGCCATGACGCGTCCCTTCTCCTGGCCGAAGCCGCTCAACTAAAGGCGAGGGCCAGCCCCGCACCGCCAATGCCAAGACCCGCCGCCCAGCGCCCGACCGGCGAGGCGAAGAGGTGGCAACCAACCTTCCAGCCGATGAGGTGCAGCGCGGCCGATGCGGCCAGGAACCCAGCGAAGTAGGCGGGGACAAGACCACTCGCTTCCCCGCCATGGGCATGACCATGGGCCAGTGCAAAGAGACCGATCAGGGCAAGCCCCGTGCGGTTGCCGACGAAGGGCGCGGCAACCAGCAACCCGGCGAGCACGATCAGCGATCCTGCCACCACGCCCTCGAGCGCGCCGATGGCACCGGTTGCCAGGCCAAGAACGCCGCCCAGCGCAAGACAGGCAAGGAACACGGCCGGGGCCTGCCAGGCCTGTGCGGCCTTGCGGGTCGCCGCCCAGAGGCCCACCGCCAGCATGGCGAGCAGGTGATCGAGCCCCAGGAAGGGGTGCGCCAGACCCGCGACCAGCCCATCGCCCAGGTGGCCGGGATGGGCCAGAGCGGGGGTAGCGGCCAGGCCCGCGGCCAGAGCGACGGCAAGTGCTGCGGTGCGCGCAGGCGAGGTGCGTTCGAACATCGTCATCTTCCTTTTCCTCAGCGCACTTTGACTTCGGCCAGTTCCTGCCCGTCGGGCCCCATCACGTGGGTCGAGCAGGCGAGGCAGGGATCGAAGCTGTGCAGCGTGCGCAGGATCTCCACCGGCTCTTCGGCGCGCTCCACCTTGGTGTCCAGCAGCGAGGCCTCGAAGGCGCCGATATTGCCCTCGTTGTCGCGCGGGGTGCCGTTCCAGGTGGTGGGAACCACGCACTGGTAGTTCTCGATCTTGCCACCCTTGATGCGGATCCAGTGCGCCAGCGCTCCGCGCGGGGCTTCGGTAAAGCCCACGCCCTTGACCTCGTCGGGCCAGGTCTTGGGATCGAACTTGGCGGTATTGGCGGTCGCGGTGTCGCCGTTCTTCACATTGGTGATGAGCTTGTCGAGGAAGTAGGCCTGCTTCTCGGCGGCCCACTGCGCCTCCAGCGCACGCGCGGCGGTGCGGCCCAGCGTCGAGAACATCGCCTCCATCGGCAGCCCGAGCGCGGAGAGGCAGCCATCGACCTGCTCCTGGATGTCCTTGCGGCCTTGCTGGTAGCCGATGATGTAGCGGGCGAGCGGGCCCACTTCCATCGCGTGGCCACGCCAGCGCGGCGCCTTGATCCACGAGTACTTGGCGCCCTCGTCGAGCTCCTCGATCCGCGTCGAAGTGCCCTTGGCCTTGGGGCCCAGCTCGTAGTGCGGCTCGGTGATGCCGTCCCAGGGGTGCAGACCCTTGCTCTCGTCCGGGTACTTGTACCAAGAGTGCGGCACGAATTCCTGGATCTGTTCAGGGTCGGTGAGGTCGACCGGGTGGATGTCGGTCAGCTTGCCGTCGACGATGGCGCCGTGCGGCATCATCAGGTTTTCCGGGCTGTAGTCGTTCGCGCGGTCGGGAATGTCCCCGTAGGCCATCAGCGACTTGTTCGCGATGCCCCCACCATAGAGCCAGGTCTTGTAGAACTTGCCGATGGCAATGACGTCGGGAACGTAGACGTTCTTGACGAAGTTGATGCACTTGTCGGTGATCTTGCGCACGTAGTTGAGCGAGGTCATGTTGACCGGCGCGCCCGCGGCCATGTCGCCGTCGATGTTGATCGCGCACGGGACGCCGCCCACCAGCCAGTTGGGGTGGATGTCCTTGCCCCCGAAGATCGTGCGCACGGTCATGATCTCCTTCTGGAAGTCGAGCGCTTCCAGATAGTGCGTCACGGCCATGAGATCCGCCTCGGGCGGCAGCAGGTAGGCAGGGTTGGTCCAGTAGCCGTTCTTGAAAGGGCCAAGCTGGCCGCTCTCGACGAACTTCTTGAGGCGCGTCTGGATGTCGCGGAAGTAGCCGGGCGAGGAGTTGGGGTGCGCGGGCGAGACCATCTGCTGGAGCTCGCTCGTCGCCTTGGGGTCGGCCTTCAGCGCATTGACCGGGTTCACCCAGTCGAGCGCGTGGAGGTGGTAGAAGTGCACCAGGTGATCGTGCACCTGCAGCGAGAGCTGCATGATGTTGCGGATCGAGTTCGCGTTTTCCGGGATCTCGATGCCGAGCGCATTCTCCACCGCGCGCACCGAGGTCAGCGCGTGGGTGCCGGTGCACACGCCGCAGATGCGCTGAGTAAAGGCCCACGCGTCGCGCGGATCGCGGCCCTTGAGGATCACTTCCAGACCGCGCCACATGGTACCGGTGGAGACCGCGTTGCGGATCACGTTGTTGCTGTCGAGATTGACCTCGCAGCGCATGTGCCCCTCGATGCGGGTGACGGGATCGACGACGACGCGCTTGCCGGTGTTGTCGAGGGTGTAGCCGTTAGGGGTTGCCAGCGTGGCCATGCTCAGGCGTCCTCATGGGTGGTCGTGGTGTCGGCGGGGGCCGGGGAACTGCCCGAACGGGCGCGCTTGACCGCACTCGCGGCGGCATGGGCGATCACGCCCGCGCCAACAGCAGCCGCGGCGGCACCACCGATCTGGTCGGCGTCGGCCTCGATGCCGAAGCCCTGGATGTCGGAGAGGCGCTCGTAGAAGCTGCCCTTGTCCCAGAAGCCGTCTTCGGAACAGCCGATGCAGCCGTGCCCGGCCTGGATCGGGAAGGAGAGGCCGCCGTTCCAGCGCACGGTCGAACAGGCGTTGTAGGTGGTCGGGCCCTTGCAGCCGACCTTGTAGAGGCAATAGCCCTTGCGCGCGCCCTCATCGTCGAATTCCTCGACGAACTGGCCCGCATCGAAGTGCGGACGGCGGTAGCACTTGTCGTGAATGCGCTGGGAATAGAACATCTTGGGCCGCCCCTGGTTGTCCAGTTCGGGGAAGCGGTCGAAGGTCAGGATGTAGCTGATGACGCCGGTCATGACTTCGGCGATGGGCGGGCAGCCGGGGACCTTGATGATCGGCTTGTCGGCAAGGCCCGGGACCTTGTGAACGGGCGTCGCCTGGGTCGGGTTGGGGCGCGCGGCCTGGACGCAGCCCCACGAGGCACAACTGCCCCACGAGATGATCGCCTTGCAGTGGTCGGCTGCGTGCTTGAGCTGCTCGAGGAAAGGACGACCGCCGATGATGCAGCTCATGCCTTCCTGGTTGAGCGGGGGATTGCCCTCAACCGCGAGGATGAAGTTGCCATCGTACTTCTCGATGGTCTCGGCGATGATCGCCTCGGCCTGCTCGCCCGCCGCGGCCATGATCGTGTCGTCATAGTCGAGGCTGATCATGGACAGGATCACGTCCTTGGCCAGCGGATGCGCGGAACGAATGAAGCTTTCGGAACAGCAGGTGCATTCAAGGCCGTGCAGCCAGAGCACGGGAATGCGCGGCTTGGTCTCCATGGCATGGCGGATGTCCTGGGCATGGGCCGGGCTGAGCCCGAGCGCCGCCGCCGTCAGGCTGCAGAACTTGTTGAAGCTGCGGCGGGTGATGCCCTGCCGACGCATCACGTCGTAGAATGTTTCGATTGCCATCCGGCTGACCTTTCCCGCGTCCGTGTCGAAATGTGCGGTTCCAATGCCGGCAAGTTCAGCAAGAGGTGTGCCAAACCTGAAAAACATACGGGAAAACGAGCATCTTGCCGGGGGATCACCGCCCTTTGCGGCCACTCCCCTTGCACAGTGGAAAGTAACCTTCCCCGCCGCAATGAAAGCGTCCTCCCAGCGGGTATGCGAACGTTTGCAAGCCCCGCAACCCGAGGCGGGCTCCTACGCAACTCTACCGGGGATCCAGATCACCGAACGTCCACCACGTCCGGTTATGTCCAGGTCAGATCCCGGGAAGAGCACGAGGAACCATGAGCGGACTGGAAACCCTCCTGATCAAGGCCAAGGGCGCGGCCAAGCGCGGCGACGCCGATGCCGCGCGCGCGATCTACCACGATGTCCTCGAACGCCACCCCAACAACACCCGTGTACGCGCCGCGCTCAAGGCCCTCGATGAACCCAGCGGCACCTCGGCCCAGCGCCGCTTCGACACCCTGGTCGCGGCCTATCGCGATGGCAACATGGGCCTTGCCGTGCGCGAGGGCGAAGCGCTGGCGCGCGCCTTCCCGCATTCCCACGGCGTGCAGAACCTCTACGGCGCCGCGCTTCTCGCGCTGGGCGACAACCTGCGCACCGAGACCGCCTTTCGCGCCGCCATCGCCGCGGACCCGAGCGCCCATGCCAGCTGCAACAATCTGGCCATCGCGCTGCGCCGCCAGGGCCGCGACGCCGAGGCGGAAGAGCTCTACCGCGAGGTCATCGCCCGCGCCCCGACCTACGCCGATGCGCGCTACAACCTGGCCAACCTGCTGGAACAGTCCGGCCGCGACGAGGAGGCCGGCTACTTCTTCGCCCAGGCCCTCGCCATCGATCCCAGCTATGTCGACGCCTACTACAACCTGGGCAATCTCAACGCGAAGATGGGCCGGCGCGACGACGCCGTCGCCTGCTACGAATGGGCCATCCACCTGCGCCCCGAACACGCCGATGCCATCAACAACATGGGCGGCGAACTGCTCGCGCTCGACCGGGTGGACGCAGCCCTCGAGTGTTTCGAGAAGGCCCTCGCGATCACCCCGGACAACGGCAAGGCTCTGGTCAATCGCGGCAAGGCGCTGATCCTCATGAACCGCCTGCCCGAAGCCGTCGCCTCGTTTCGCGCCGCACTGGCCCTGGCCCCTTCGGACGCATCCGCACGGCTCCAGGCGCTCTTCGAGGAAGCCCACATGTGCGACTGGCGTGCGCGCGGCGAATACGCCCTGACCCTGGGCGCAGACGTGGGGGCGGTGCAGCCCTTCGCCTCCCTGCCCTTCCGTGACGACCCCGCCCACCAGCACCAGCGCTCGCGCGCCTGTGCGGCGCACGTCTATCCCGCCAAACCCGCCAGCCTGCCCGCGCCTGATCCCAGCCGCGACGGGCGCATCCGCATCGGCTACTTCTCGGCCGACTTTCACAACCACGCCACGCTCTACCTGATGAGCGGGCTCTTTCGTGAACACGACCGCAGCCGCTTCGAGGTCCACCTCTACAGCTACGGTCCCGAGCGCGAGGAAGACCACCACCGCGCCGTGCTGAAAGGCCAGGTCGATGCCTTCACCGAGATCGGCAGCCTGACCGACGAGGAGGTCATGCGCCGCGCCCGCGCGGACAACCTCGATATCGCGATCGACCTCAAGGGCTACACGCGCGGCACCCGCTCGCGCATGTTCGGGCACCGTCTGGCGCCTGTGCAGGTGGCCCACATGGGCTATCCCGGAACGCTGGGGCACGCCTGCATGGACTATTTCGTGGCCGACGAGGTGGCCCTGCCCGAAGGCGCCGAAGCGCATTTCTCCGAAGCCATCGTTCGCCTGGCCGGAAGCTACCAGGCCAACGACAACCAGCGCATGATCGTCCCCGACACGAAGGGGCGCGCGGGCCATGGCCTGCCCGAACAGGGCTTCGTCTTCGCCAGCTTCAACCACACCTACAAGATCTCGCCCGCCGAATGGGACATCTGGATGCGCCTCCTGAGCCAGGTGGACGGCTCGGCGCTCTGGCTGCTGCGCTCGAACGAATGGGCCGAAGCGAACCTGCGGCGCGAGGCCGAGGCGCGCGGCGTCGATCCGGCGCGCCTTGTCTTCGCTCCCTCCCTTCCTCACGCCGAGCACCTCGGGCGGCTCGCGCTGGCCGATCTTTTCCTCGACACTTTCGCGGTGAACGCGCACACGACCGCGAGCGATGCGCTCTGGGCTGGGCTCCCGGTCCTGACGCTGGCCGGCCGCCAGTTCGCCGCGCGCGTCGCGGCCAGTCTGGTGACAGCCGCCGGCCTCCCCGAACTGGCCACGACCAGTCCCGGCGAATACGAGGCCTGCGCCCTGGCTCTGGCCCGCCATCCCGAGCGCCTGGCCGCGCTGCGCCAGCGCCTAACCGAGGCGCGGATGAGCTGCGCCCTCTTCGACACACCCGCCTACACCCGCCGCTTCGAACGCGCGCTGGAGACGATGCACCAGCGCCACCTCGATGGAGAGGCTCCCGCACCGTTCTTCGTGGAATAGAAGAAGACAGGAAGAAAAGATCCGAGGGCCATCGCCCTCGGGCTCCCCGAACCCGTCACCCTCACCTCCCGCGCGCAGCCTTGGCTGAAAGAGGTGAGGTTGCCCGTTTTGGGGTCAAGGGGCGATGGCCCCTTGTATCATCTCCCTATTTCCACCTGTTCCTCGATCCCTATGGCTTCGAGAAAGGCCCGGTCGTGGCTGACCACAAGCAGCGCCCCATCATAGTCGCGCAAGGCATCTTCGAGCAGTTCGACCGATTCGATGTCGAGGTGGTTGGTCGGCTCGTCCATGACCACAAGCCAGGGTGCCCTCGCTCCGCCCAGCGTACAGGCGAGCCCGGCGCGCAGGCGCTCGCCTCCGGAAAGCGTGCCGACCAACTGGCGCGAGGCCTCGCCCCGGAAGCCGAAGCGGGCGAGCGCCGCGCGCGCGTCTTCCTCTTGCACGCCCGGATTGAGGCGACGGTAGTTGGCAAGGATGTCCGCATCGCCCGCCAGCTGTCCCAGGTGCTGGTCGAACCAGGCCACGCGCCCCTCCGCCCTCACAACCGCACCGGTTTCCGGAGCCAACTCGCCTACCGCGAGGCGCAGCAGGGTTGTCTTACCCGCCCCGTTGGGACCTGTGACGGCGATGCGGCGCGCCCCCTTGATGTCGAGCGACCACGGCCCAAACGACCGTCCCGCCCGCAAGAGGGTGACCGCCTGCAGCGAGAGGACCTGCGCATTCGCAGGCAGACCGGAGGACGGCACATCCATGCGCACGGGAACGCGCACCTCCACCTGCCCGCGTGCCTGAGCAAGGCGGTCCTCGGCCTCGCCCCTCTGGCGCGTGGCCTGACGGCTCAGGGCCCCACCGCTGTTCTGCGCACGCTCGGCCTGCCGCCCGAGCAGGATCTTAGCCTGCGAGCCGCCTGCGGCAAAGGCGCGGCCAGCCTTGTCGCGAGTCGCCTTGGCCTCCTTCTGCGCCTGCGCCGCCCGGCGCACCTGCCCCAGGTCCGCCTCGGCGCGCTCCAGTTCGGCCTCGGCCCGCACGCGCTCGGCATCGCGGATCGCGGCGAACTGCGACCAGCCGCCCGTGACCGTGCGCACGCCGGTGGGCGCAAGCTCGACGATCCGGTCCATACCCTCCAGCAGAGCACGGTCGTGGCTGGCGACGAGCACGCCGCCCGGCCAGTCGGCAAGGACCTGGGCCACAAGGTCGCGTCCTGCGGCATCCAGATTGTTGGTCGGCTCGTCCAGCAGGAGCAGATCGGGCGCTTCGAGCAGCAGCCGGGCCAGACCGACCCGTGTCCGCTCGCCGCCTGACAGGCTGGCGACCCGCCGTTCCAGCGCAAGGCCCGGCAGACCCAACCGATCGAGAATCGCCGCGAGGCGCTCCTCCAGCGTCCAGTCGGCCGCCGCAAAGTCCTCTTCGCGTCCCTCTCCTGCGAGGATACGCGCAAGGCAGGCGAGTGGTTCGGCCACGCCGAGCACGTGGCCCAAGGCCCAATCTCCTGGCCAGTCCTGCGCCAGAAGGCCCGCAGTTCCAGAAAGCACGATGTGTCCCGCCGAGGCGCTGCGCCCCTCGGCAATCGCGCCCAGCAGGGTGGACTTGCCGCACCCGTTGCGCCCGACGAGGCCAATGCGCTCGCGGCCGATGGAGAGCGAAAGTTCGGAGAAGAGAGCGCGGCCTTCCAGGGTTCGGAACGCCACGCCGTCCAGCGTGAGAAAAGACATGGGATGCACTCGCACGGTACAATGACAGACAGGGTGTATTGCTGTGTGTCAGATGTTCACGGCGGTGCGGCTCCTCACGCGTTATTGGTCCGCTCATGGTACGCGGCAGACCCTATCGAGGCAAGCGCCCGGTCAGGCAGCCTGCGCCAGCTCGCGTCGGCTGAGCAGAGCCAGCAGCGATATACCATTGAAAAACCACATGCGCTGAAGGTCGAGGTGGCTGTATTTTCGCAGCGTGTTGGCAAAGGTGTAGGGCGTGTACCAGACGTTGTGGTCGGGATGGACGCCCTCCAGGAATATCTCGGTTTCGGCCTGGTAATCGAAATGGCGCGCGCGGCACTGGAAGGCGTCGGGCACCGAAATCAGGTACATCTTGGCATCGACGCTCTCGAGCTGGGCCAGGAACAGTTCGACGTCGGGCACATGCTCCATCACTTCCGGGGCAAGGACCACATCGTAACTGGCGTGAACCTGCGCAAAGTCGGTGAAGAGCTCCCCGGTCACGTGCGGGCGCGGCTGCTCGAGCGCCTCGCCATGCGGATCGAGCCCGTCAAGATGCGCGCAGTGCGCCTGCAAGCGGACGTGTAGCGAAGTCGCCGGATCGGTGATCGGCCAGTCCGCGCAGCCCACGTGGAGCACCCGCTGCCCCTGGAGGAGGCTGGCAAAGACATCCATGCGAGGCAGACGCGCCAGCTCCGATCCCACCGGCACGCGCTGGAGGAAGTAGGGCGCGTGGATCTTTTCCAGCGGGGAGGTCGGCGCGCCCAGCGGCACGGCGGACGCATCGGCATGCGCCTGCGCAGCGGGAGCAGGCTCGGGCGCAGGAGACGCAGGTGCCGGCTCGGCTGCGGGTGCCTCCGCCACCTCGGGGGCCGCCTCCTGCCCGCCCTCGCGCCCGATCGTGCTCACATCCACCGTGTGCAGCGTGTCGTACTGCCGCGCGGTGGTTCCCCAGAGCTGGTGCGCGTAGACCGGGTCGTTGCCCTGGTAGGTCACGCCGGTGAAATGGCGCGGAATGAAGTAATGGCTGGGGTAGATGCGCAAGGGCGTGTAGCCAAAGCTGCGATAGCACTCGGTCAGGCGCAGCGGGCCGACCGTCTTCCAAGCCATGTCCTCGACGACCGAACTTTGCGCGGCGATGGTATCGATGATGCCCTTCACGAACGGATTGCCCTGCTGGCAGCCGAAGTAGCCCGCCGCGATCAGGCCGGGCCGGGCGATCTCGCTTTCCCAGCAGGCAAAGGCCGGGCAATCGAGCAGGTCCTCGTCAAGCGGCCGCGTGCAGACCGAATCGGCATCGAAGACGATCCCTCCGTGTTCGTAGAGGATCTCCCAGCGCAGCATGTCGGCAACCCCGTTCCACTCGCGCTCGCGCATGGCGTCCATGTGGCGCTTGTTGATCCACGCGCGCCCGTCGAGATCGGCGTTGCCCCAGAGACGAAAGCCCCAGTCCGGATGCGCCTTGCGCCAGGTCTCGATGCAGTTGTCCGGACGGCGGCTTTCATCGCCTACCCAGATGAAATGGAATGTCTTGGGTATCATGCGCGCGCCTCCCCATGGCCTCGGCGCCGGGACTGCGGCGCGCGGCGAAGGCTAGGCAAGGACGGTCAAGGAGGTGGAAAGAGGCGCCTAGGTAAGAGCGCGAAAGAGCCCCCCTTCCCGAACAGGCGCCGCATTCCAGCACGGCGCCATCCGGGTGAAGGGGGCAGGTGTCAGCCGCCCGGGTGGGGGCGTTTCGTTGCGCCGTTTAGACAGGATCATGCACAAATGGCAATCCTTACCCGCAGCGCGCTGGGGAAAGGCGTTTTGCGAAGGACGCGTCAGCGCAGGATTCGCGTCAGCCCGCGCCTGCGATCTTCTTCTGACGGCGGCGCTGCACCGAACTGCCAAGGCCGATTGCCTCGCGGTATTTCGCGACCGTGCGCCGGGCGAGTTCGAACCCCTTTTCCTTGAGCAGTTCGACAAGGGTGTCGTCGGAGAGCACCGCCTTGGGGTCTTCCGCGTCGATCAACTGGCGGATCGCGGCCTTGACCGCTTCGGCAGATGCCCCGCCCTCCCCGCTCGCGGAGGCGACACCCGAGGAGAAGAAGTACTTGAGCTCGAAGGTCCCGCGCGCGCAGTTGAGGAACTTGGCCGAAGTGACCCGGCTCACCGTCGATTCGTGCATGCCGATCGCCTCGGCCACGGCCCGCAAGGTGAGCGGGCGCAGTTGCGAGACGCCCTTGCGGAAGAAGCCGTCCTGCTGCTTCACCAGTTCGCTCGCGACCTTGAGGATCGTCTTCTGGCGCTGGTCGAGCGCCTTGATCAGCCAGTTCGCATCGCCCAGCTTCTCCGAAAGCCAGGCGCGCGAGGTCTTGTCCTCGCAGCTTCCCTTGAGCGCGACGTAGTACCCCCGGTTGACCACCAGACGCGGCAGGGTCGCCTCGTTGAGCCGGATATCCCAGCCCCCATCGTCCCGCGCGCTGACCAGGATGTCCGGGGTCACCGCCCCGCCCGGTTCGCCGCCAAAACGCAGGCCCGGCTTGGGATCGTAGGAACGCAGTTCGGCCAGCATGTCGGCCATGTCCTCATCGTCCACCCCGCACATGCGCTTGAGCCGGGTGAGGTCACCGCGCGCGACAAGGTCGAGATTGGCGATCAGGCGCGCCATGCACGGATCGTGGCGGTCGGCCTCAATGGCCTGCAGCGCGATACATTCCGACAGGCTGCGCGCGCCCACCCCGGTCGGATCGAGCGACTGCACCAGGGCCAGTCCCTGCTCGACCTCGGCCATCTCCGCCCCCAGATCGTGGGCCACGTCCTCCAGGCGGACCGGCAGGTAGCCCGCCTCATCCAGAAGCCCGATGATATAGCGCGCGATGCCCGCCCGCACCGGATCGCCGGTGACGGCGCCGACCTGCGCATCGAGGTGGTCGAAGAGGCTCTCCTCGCCGCCCGCACGTTCGTCGATGCCCGGGCCGTCCTCGCCCGCGCTGCCGACGAGCGCCGCGCCCCAGTCGCCCTCGCCCGATGGCGCGGCACCGGACACGGCACCGTCGGACAGGGACAGACGCTCGCCATCGCCGGTGTCGACATCACGGTCGATGGCGCCTGTATCGATGTCGAGAGGATTGTCCTCGCCGCCGCGCCCCTCACCAATCAGCCGGTCGGCCGGCGATTGCTCAAGCGAAGTGCGCCGCACGTCCGCTTCGGGAGAGGTCGCCCCATCCTCGCCCGAAGGCGCGGGATCACGGCCGACGTCGAGCAGCGGGTTGGCGTCGAGCGCATCGCCGATGAAAGCTTCGATTTCGAGATTGGACAGCGCCAGCAGCTTGATCGCCTGCTGGAGCTGCGGCGTCATGACGAGCGACTGGGTCTGGCGTAAGTCCAGCCTTGGCCCCAACGCCATGGATCAGGTTCCTGTTGGCAGGGGCCTCACAGCGTGAAACCCTCACCCAGGTAGAGCCGGCGCACGTTCTCATCGGCGACAAGCGCCTCGGGGCTACCAGCAAAGAGGACCTGCCCGCCATAGATGATGCAGGCGCGGTCCACGATGTCGAGCGTCTCGCGCACGTTATGGTCGGTGATCAGCACACCGATGCCGCGCGTCTTGAGATCAGCGACGAGGTGGCGAATGTCCGAGATCGAGAGCGGATCGATGCCGGCGAACGGCTCGTCCAGCAGCATGATCGAGGGCTTCGCGGCAAGAGCGCGGGCGATCTCGGCGCGGCGGCGTTCGCCGCCCGAAAGCGCCATCGCCGGGCTTCCCCGCAGGCGAGTGAGGCCGAACTCGTCGAGCAGGCGCTCCAGTTCGCTGGCGCGCACGTCGCGGTCCGGCTCGTTCAGCTCAAGCACCGCGCCGATGTTCTGTTCCACGGTCAGGCCGCGGAAGATCGAGGTCTCCTGTGGCAGGTAGCCCAGACCCAGGATCGCGCGGCGGTACATGGGCAGGCGCGTCACATCGACGCCGTCCATCAGGATTCGCCCGGAGTCCGGCTTCACCAGTCCCATGATCGAATAGAAGCAGGTGGTCTTGCCCGCACCGTTCGGGCCCAGCAGGCCCAGAACCTCGCCCTTGGCGACCGAGAGGGAAATGTCGCTGAGAACCGTGCGCTTGTCATAGCTCTTGGCGATCGAGATCACTTCGAGGCCATCGCCCGCGGCCTCGGCGCGCATCGCCTGCGCGGGGGCGGCGTCCAGATCGGTAGGTGCAGTCATTACCTGCCGGATGTAAGCGGAGCGCGGGGGCTCGGCAAGGGCGGTTTTGGACCCTCGCCGTGCAAATGGCAGGATTCGTGCATGTTTGTGGCCGACGATACGCGCAGCGTGCCTTCCAACGCACGAATATGTCGAGGCAGCACGTTTACGGCTTGGAAAAGTTCCCGCAATCTTGATTCGCCGCGCCAAGAGTGGTCTAATTGGCCTCTCACGAGGACATATGGGGCTTTCAGCCAATGGACAGCAACTCCCCCAAGGCCAGCGCCGCCTTTCCCGACCGCAAGGCCCACGAGCCTGCCCCTGCCAGTGGCCGCCCTGCCGCCACGCTCGACTGGCGCCGCCGCATGAGCGACCACATCGCCTATGCCCTCCTCGTCTACACCGCGCTCCAGATCTTCGTGACCATTGGCGCGCTCAAGGCCGGTGAAGGTTCGCTGCTCCCCTATTTCGCGTTGATTGTGCTGGTTCTGGCCATCATCCCGGCCTGCCGCCGTTTCGAAGCGCGCTGGAACAGCCTCACAGACCGTGAGGCCCGCGATCCGGCGCTCGCGCCCGCCTGCCGCCGTGACTGCCTGCTCCTGTGGGGGATCGCGATCGGTCTGCCCTTTGCCCTCACCGGCCTGTTCAAGGTGCTCGGCCTGCTCTTCGCCTGAGCTCTTCGCCAAACCACGTAGCCTCCCGCTTTCGGGTACAATCACTCAGCTTCATTTGCGCTTGGCGCAGGGGCGCACTAACTCCCGATGACAAAGGCGCGACCGCGCCCGAGCCATTGGAGTACGAACCGACATGCTTAGCCCGCAGCAGGCCCAGGACCGCGCGCAGGATCTGGTGGAGCGCGCCCGCCGCGCCGGAGCGGACGCCGCCGATGCGATCTACGCCGCGAACGCCTCCGAAGGGATCCAGATCCGCCTCGGCAACCTGGAGGACGTGGAGCGTTCCGAAAGCGAGCATATCTCGCTGCGGGTCTTCGCGGGCAAGCGCTCGGCCTCGATCGGCTCCTCCGACATGTCGCCCGCCGCGCTCGACGAACTGGCCGAACGCGCGATCAGCATGGCGCGCCTCGCGCCGGAAGATGCCTACGCCGGGCTCGCTCCCGAGGAACTGCTGAGCCAGGCGCCCTGGCCCGATCTCGACATGATCGACAGCGGCGAACTCAGCCCGCAGACCCTGCGCACGATGGCCGAGGAAGGCGAGGAAGCCGCGCGCGCCGTTGCCGGGGTCACCAATTCGGACGGCGCCTCGGCCCATTCGGGCAGCGGCGTCTTCGCGCTCACTACCAGCCACGGCTTTGCCGGAAGCTATGCCTCGACCAACCATTCGCTCAGTGTCTCGGTCGTTGCAGGCGAAGGCAACGCCAAGCAGCGCGACAACGCCTGGCGCCAGTCGCACCACCGCGAAGACCTGCCTTCCGCCGCCGAGATAGGCACGCTGGCCGGCACCCGCGCCGTCGGCCGTCTCAACCCGGGCCGCGTCCGAAGCGGACCGCTCCCGGTCGTCTTCGACCCGCGCGTGGGCGGCACGCTCATCGGGCACCTGCTGGGCGCAATGTCGGGCAGCGCGATCACCCGCCGCTCCAGCTTCCTCCTCGACCGGATCGAGGAGCGTATCTTCAAGGCGGGCATCGAGATCGGCGACAATCCGCACCTCAAGCGCGGCCTGCGCTCGCGCCCCTTCGATGGCGAGGGGCTCGCCACCCGTCCCACCACGCTGGTCGAGGACGGGCGCGTCACTGGCTGGCTGCTCGACACCGCCTCGGCCCGCCAGCTTGGCCTCGCCCCGACCGGCCATGCCGCGCGCGCAGGCGGCGGCTCGCCGTCCGTTTCGGTCGGCAACGTCCACCTCTCGGCCGGCACGCTTTCGCCCGAGGAGCTGATGGCCGACATCAAGGACGGCATCTACGTCACCGAACTGATCGGCCAGGGCGTGAACGGGGTGACAGGCGACTACAGCCGCGGGGCCTCGGGCTTCCGGATCATCGACGGACAGATTGCGGGCGCCGTCTCGGAGCTGACGGTCGCGGGCAATCTCATGGCCATGTACGCCCAGCTCACTCCGGCCAATGACCTGGAATGGTACCGCGCGATCAACGTACCCACGATCCGCGTGGACGGCATGACGGTGGCGGGCGAATAGCCCGCCGCCGCAAGGCGCTGCAAACGCCGCACATACGAAAAACGCCGCAGCAAAATGCCCGGCGTCATGCGATATACCGACAATGTCATCTAGAAACTGGAGCGGGCGAAGGGATTCGAACCCTCGACCCCAACCTTGGCAAGGTTGTGCTCTACCCCTGAGCTACGCCCGCTCTGGCGTTTTTCCGAAACACTCTGGTGAAGCACCATCGTGTCTGCGGTGGCGGGCCATTAGCAGCGCTTCGAAAGCACCGCAAGACCCTAAAATGTATTTCGGCCCAACCCCTTGCAAGACGAAACCAAGACTTCCGCGCTCTTGCCATGCCTGCATGGAAGAGTGCCCTTGCACTACCGATGGAAACTGGAGCGGGCGAAGGGATTCGAACCCTCGACCCCAACCTTGGCAAGGTTGTGCTCTACCCCTGAGCTACGCCCGCTCTGGCGTCCGTTCGGAAGGTTGGAAGCGGATGTCCGCGCCGCCCTTCCGGGGTGGAGGCGGCCCATTAGCAGTGGGTTCCGGACCCTGCAAGCGCAAAATGAAAGAAAAAATACAAATTGCAGATTCCCGCCGCTTTCCCGCATTCCCCCCCTTCACAAACGCCCCCAGAATGTCGATCTAGGCCGCTCTTGAAATCGCGACCGACGGGAGCAGTGCAGTGGCCAGCATGGGTCTGAACATCGAAGAGCAGAAGGCAGCAGAGCGGTTCCGCAAGGAGGTTGCCGAACCCTCGATGACCCAGCTCGTCATTCTCGACTTCTGGGCGGAGTGGTGCGGCCCCTGCAAGGCGCTGACCCCGGTGCTCGAGAAGGTCGCGGCCGAGTACGCCGACAAGGGCGTGGTGCTCGCCAAGATCAACGTCGATGAAGAGCAGTTCATCGCCTCGCAGTTCCAGGTCCGCTCGATCCCGACCGTCTACGCGATGTTCCAGGGACAGCCGGTCGCAGACCTGACGCAGGCGCGCAGCGAATCGCAGCTGAAGGCCACGCTCGACAAGCTGCTCGAACAGCTTCCCGTCCAGCCTGGCGGACAGCCGCCCAAGCCCGATATTGCCCCTCACCTTGCCATGGCCGAAGAGGCTCTAGCGGCGGGCGACGCCGAACAGGCCGCCGGCGTCTTCATGCAGATCCTCCAGGTCGTGCCCGACAGCGCCGAGGCCGCGTCCGGTCTCATCCGCGCGCTGGTGGCCGCAGACCGCCTGGAAGAGGCGGCCCAGATGCTCGAGACCCTGCCGGTCGAGCTTTCCAGCGACCCGCAGATCGAGCGCGCCCGCAAGGCCCTCGAGCTTGCCAAGGACAAGCCCGATGACGGCGAACTGGCCGCCCTGCGCAGTGCAGCGGAAACCAACCCCTCCGACCTGGAGGCGCAGTTCTCGTTCGCCAACGCCGCCTTTGCCGCGGGCGAGCGCGATATTGCCGCCGAAACGCTCCTGAAAATGGTTGCAATCGACCGCGAGTGGAACGACAGCGCTGCACGTACCAAGCTGCTCGAGATCTTCGAGGCGGTCGGCCTGGAAGATCCGTGGGTTTCGGCAACGCGCCGCAAGCTCTCGACGATCCTGTTCGGCTGAGCCCAAGAGAGGATACCGACACCGTGCCGCGCATCACCATATTCCCCCTCTCCGGCGCGGTGCTCTATCCCAACCTGCAACTGCCGCTGCACATCTTCGAGCCGCGCTATCGCGCGATGGTAAGCGATGCGCTCGCCCGTGACCGGATGATCGGCATGATCCAGCCCCAGCGTCCGACCGAAGGCGCCCCGCTGTTTCAGGTGGGATGTCTCGGGCGTATCGGCGAGGTCGAGGCGTTGCAGGACGGGCGCTACAACATCATCCTGGAGGGCGAGCGGCTGTTCCGCATGACGCGCGAACTCAATGTCACGACCCCCTTCCGCCAGATCGAGGCCGAGCTCCTTCCCGAACCGCTCGATGAAGTGCTTGCCCCCGTCGAGCGCGCCTCGTTCGAACGCGAAGCACGCCGCTTTGCCGAACGGCAGGGCTATGCGGTGGACTGGGAACAGGTTTCCCGGCTCGATGACCAGGCGCTGATCAACGGTGTCTCGCAGATCGCCCCCTTCGACCCGGCCTCCAAGCAGGGCCTGCTCGAGTCCCCGTCCCTCGCCGAGCGCTGCGAGATGCTGGTGCAGCTCATGCAGTTCTATGGCAAGCACGGCGACAGCGACGAAGACGGCGCGACTCTCCAGTAGATCGCGGACCTTGGCCGTGAGCGCGGCGCATCAGCGCCGCTCGGGACGGTCCTGCGCCATCGGGGCATTGACGAGGCTGTCGAGCATCGCCGCCTGCATACCCATGTCACGCGCCTCCGAAGCGCTCATGCCGCCAGCCCGCCTCTGTGCCCGATTGCTTGCCGCGGACACAACGCTGGCCTGCTTGCGAAAGGCCCTCGCCTGCCCACGGCTCATGCTGCCATCCCGGCGCATCGCGCGAATATCGCGCCGCGTCTCGCGGACCTGCAGCGAGACCCGCACGTCGTAGCCTGTTCCCCTGGTCGCGGGATCGCGATGATTGGGGTCGACCCGCTCCGCCGTCGTGGGGGCTTCGGCATCAGACTGCGCAGCCGGATCGGCGGACACTGCGTCGGCCGCGTGGGCCTGCGCTCCCGACACAAGCGCCAGGGCAGCAAAGCAGGAAAGCCAGTTCAGACGGGGCATCGCGCACCTCCCATCGCTCGTGTGGAGAGGACAGGAAACGGCCCCCGACATGAATGCCGTGTGAACTGCTGGACAGATGCCTCCTAGCTCAGCAGCGCGGAGTTGATCCCGTCGATCACGTACTGTGTCGCGAGCGCGGCCAGAAGGACGCCCAGGAGACGGGTGATGACCGCTTCCACGTTCTCACCCAGGATGCGCATCAGGGGGCCTGCCGCCGCCAGCGCCGCGAAAGTCAGCGCCAGCACCAGCAGCATCGCGCCGAGCACCGCGAAGGTCTGCTCCGAGCCCTGCGCGCGCGACATGAGCAGCATGATCGTCGCGATCGAGCCGGGCCCTGCGATCATCGGCATCGCCATCGGGAACACCGAGACGTCCTCGACCTCGGGCGTTTCCGCGTTCTGGGCCATGATCTTCTCGGCGCGCTCCTCACGGCGCTGGGTGCGCTTCTCGAAGACCATCTCGATGGCGATCATGAAGAGCATGATGCCGCCTGCAATGCGGAAGGCGTCGAGTTCGATGTGAAGCGCGCCCAGGAGCTGTTTGCCGAAGAGCGCGAAGACAAGGAGAATCGCCACCGAAATGGCGCAGGCCCGCGCGGCCATGCTGACCGCCTGCTGGCGACTGGCCCCTGCCGTGAGCCCTGCGTAGATCGGCGCGCAGCCCAGCGGGTCGATCACCACGAAGAAAGCGGTGAACGCGCTGATGAACAATTCGATCATGGCCGTGTATCCCCTGTCCGGGCCCCGGCCTCGAACGCAAATTGCTTGAGCCCGCCGCCCGTCAGAAGCGAAACGGTGAGCACGGTCTTTCCGGAAGGCGCCGTCGCATAGCGCCAGCGCAGCGTGCCGTCGTCCGAACGACCCTGCGTGGGTGGCCCGTCCGCCGTCACCTTGATCTCGTCCTCGGCCTTCTTCCGCGGCCCGTTCCAGGGCTGCGGCGCGGGACAGTCGGTCACCTTGCCGGTGAGGAAGTCGGGAACCGTGACCGGCTCGTCGCTGGGCAGGCGGAGGTTGAGAACCCAGCGGTATTCCGACTTCTTCTCGCGCTTCTTCCAGATCGTGGCGTAGGCCCCGAAGCTGCCGTCCGCGCGTGTCCAGCCACCTTGCGTGAGGCCGAGCGTGCCATCACAGCTCATCCAGATTTCGGCCGGGTCCCACTTCAGGCCATCGGCAGGCTCCTCTTGGCCTCGCAGCCAATCCTCGGCGAGGACCGGGGTCGGCGCGAAGAGAACGGCCTCGTCGGCGGCGAACTTGCGCATGGCATCGTAGCGGCCTTTCTCCCGAGCGCGCCGGTTGAGCGCGATCTCGGCGGCGACAAGCGCGCTGGGATTGGCCGTGCCCGCACCGGGGCGCCCGCCCGGCATGCGCCGGTCGCGCGCGCCCAGCGGCGGCGTGGCGAGCAGCGCTGCCGAAAGGACGCTCAGCGCCAGGAGGCGCCGCGCGGCGCTCAAATCGTGCTCTCGTCCAGTGCGATACCGGCGTTGCGGTGCGCGGCCACGATGGTGTTGCGCAGGAGGACCGCAATGGTCATGGGACCAACCCCGCCCGGCACTGGCGTGATCGCGCCCGCGACCTCGCTGGCCGAGCCGAAGTCGACGTCGCCGACCAGCCTGGTCTTGCCTTCCTCGGCACCGGCCACACGGTTGATGCCCACGTCGATCACGGTTGCGCCCGGCTTGATCCACTCGCCCTTGATCATTTCGGGACGGCCCACCGCAGCCACCACGATGTCGGCGCGGCGCACGACCTCAGGCAGGTCCTGGGTGCGGCTGTGCGCGACGGTGACCGTGCAGCTCTCCGCGATCAGAAGCTGGGCCATGGGCTTGCCCACGATGTTCGAGCGTCCCACCACGACTGCATCGAGGCCCGAAAGCGAGCCGAGCTGGTCCTTGAGGAGCATCACGCAGCCCAGCGGCGTGCAGGGCACGAAACCGGGCAGGCCCGTCGACAGGCGACCGACGTTAACGACGTGGAAGCCATCGACGTCCTTGTCCGGGTTGATCGCCGCGATCACCTTCTGCTCGTTCATGTGGCTGGGCAGCGGAAGCTGGACGAGAATGCCGTCCACGGCCGGATCGGCGTTAAGCTTTTCGACCACGGCAAGGAGATCCGCCTCGCTGGTGTCGGCGGCAAGCTTGTGCTCGAAGCTTTCCATGCCGCAAGCGATTGTCTGCTTGCCCTTGTTGCGCACGTAGACCTGGCTTGCCGGGTCCTCCCCCACCAGCACCACGGCGAGACCCGCCTTGCGGCCAGCCTTCGCCTCGAAATCGGCAGCTACCTTGCCGACACGTTCGCGCAGGCCCGCAGCGAAGGCCTTTCCGTCAATGATCTGAGCGGTCATGTTATGCGTAAGCCCTTGCCAGGTTTGCGAGAATGATCTGGAGGATGGTGAGCCCGATAATCAGCACCATGGGCGAAAAATCGATCGCGCCGGTGTTGGGCATGAACTTGCGGATCGGCCGCAGGAGGGGCTCGAGGATGGCGTTCAGCGCCTGGTAGATCGTCGCCACGAACTGGTTGTGCATGTTCACGACGTTGAAGGCGATGAGCAGTCCCAGCACGAACTGCACGATCACGACGAAGACGATGATGTTAACGAGGTAATCGATGATCTGGTAGAGCGTTAAGAAGAGCAAGCCCTGCTCCTTTCCTGCTGGAACTGGCCAGTGCCCGCACGGACAGAAACGCCCGCGCGGTCACGCGTTGCCGCGCTGATAGCCGAGGCAGACCGATTCCGGCAAGGGTGGCTCTGCAATGAACCATCCTGCATCGACAAAGGGATAGCCAGAGGAGGCCCCGAAGGCCCTTACTGGGTCAGCGTCGAGGTGCGCTCGATGCGCCAGTTGAGCTGCTCCTCGCTGGCACCGGGCACGTCGTTCACGCGGCGCAGCACGATCGTGCCCCGGCGCGAGGGGCGCCCGTCGGCGAAATCGACGACGATCGGGGCCTCGTAATAGAGCGAACCTGCAGCGCCTGCGATGTCCCCCTTGCCGACCGCGATCTTGGGGCCGGCCTTGCCGCCAAATTCGTCGCGCAGCTTTTCCGGGCTCATCTGCGCATCGAGGCTCCAGGCCTTGGCCGCATCGATCCAGTCGCCCAGGCGGATGGCGCTGGTGTAATAACGCAGCAGGCGTTCCGGATCACGGCGCTCGGTCAGCGCTTCCATGTCGAGGTCATTGGCGATGCCGCCGCTCACCGCGCCGGTCGCGGCATCGGTGGGGAGCATCTCGGGGACAAGAAGTTCCGAACCCACGCCAGTCGCACCGTCGCTCGGAATGGCTTCGGGTGCATTCGATTCGCATCCCGCAAGCAGCAGGGCGGCACTGCACACAGCGGCGGCGATGACGAACTGGGTACGCATGACGGTGGATTTTTGCCTTTTCTTGCCCGTTGTTATCTTCAGATGGCCGCAGGATCCGTGCGGATCAAGGTGCCTGCACCTTCCTGTGTGAATATTTCCAGAAGCATGGCATGCGAGACACGCCCGTCAAGGACGACCGCCGCCTCGCAGCCCGCTTCGACCGCGTGCACGCAGGTTTCCAGCTTGGGGATCATTCCCCCCGAAATCGTGCCATCGTCCTGCAGGCGGGCAATGTCCGAGGGGCGAAGGTCGGTCAGCAGTTCGCCTTCCTTGTCGAGCACGCCGTGCACGTCGGTGAGGAGGAACAGGCGCGCCGCGCCCAGCGCCGCCGCAATCGATCCGGCCATGGTGTCGGCGTTGACGTTGTAGGTCTCTCCGTCCGCGCCCGCCGCGATCGGCGCGATCACCGGGATCATGCCCGAGGCCGAGATCGATTCGATCACCGTCGTGT
The DNA here is from genome assembly GCF_018417475.1 of Novosphingobium decolorationis. Classification (NCBI taxonomy): domain Bacteria; kingdom Pseudomonadati; phylum Pseudomonadota; class Alphaproteobacteria; order Sphingomonadales; family Sphingomonadaceae; genus Novosphingobium; species Novosphingobium decolorationis. The sequence continues at coordinate 3,610,372 of NZ_CP054856.1, read as the reverse complement.
CGATCGTTTCCGGCTCGCCCACGAAGCCCAGGTCCAGGACCCTCTCGATCAGGCTGTCCGGGTCCTTCTTGGTGCGCTGCACCTTGCGCGCGGTGACCATCTTGCCGTCCTTGCCGGAAATGCCCATCGCGCGGCCACCGGCCCGCGCGATCCAGCCCACGATCTCCTTGTTGATCGCGCCCGACAGGACCATCTCGGCGACCTGCGCGGTTTCGCGGTCTGTCACGCGAAGGCCATCGACGAACTGGCTCTCCACGCCGACCTTCTTCAGCATGGCCCCGATCTGCGGGCCACCGCCATGCACGACGACGGGATTGATACCCACGGCCTTGAGCAGAACGATGTCCTCGGCAAAGTCCTGCGCAAGCTCGGGATCGCCCATCGCATGGCCGCCGTATTTGACCACGAAGGTACGGCCAGCGTAGCGCTGCAGGTAGGGCAGCGCATCGACGAGGGTTTCGGCTTTCGCAAGCATGGCGGGATCATGAGGATTCGGCATGAGCCCGCTTTAGCTTCCCTGACGCGGAATTGAAGGTATTTTGTGCCCTTTTTCGTCAAGCACACGCAACACTTGGTGTGCAGGTGGCTTTGCTCAGGCCGTTTTCGGTCGGTCGAGCCACTGCCCGAAGCGCACGAAGAAGAGGATCAGCGGGGGCACCATGATCGTGGAAAGCACCAGCTTGGAGATGATCTGCCCCTCCATGATCGCGAGCAGCGGGAGGTCCTGGCCGAAGAACGAGATCGAGATGAACAGCACGGTGTCGACCGCCTGCGAGAGCATGCTCGCCAGCCAGGCCCGGAACAGCAGCACCGCGCCGCGCTCATGCCCCAGCGAATTGCCCGCCAGCTTCGAGAAAAGGTAGACGTTGAGCGTCTGCGACACGCCGTACGAGACCAGTCCTGCAAACTGCATGCGCGCGCCCTGCCCCAGGAGCCGCGCGAAGGCCTCCTGGTCCCCCCACATCGCGGCGGGCGGCACCACGTTGATGACCAGCGTGATCAGCACCATCGAGACGATGAGCGGAATGAAGCCATAGCGAATCAGGCGATTGGCGACGGCGCGCCCGTGCAGTTCGGCCACCGCGCTCGACAGGACGACGAGGAACAGGAAGGCGAAGATGCCCGATTCGACCGCCAGTTCGCCCACCACCGGCCAGGTTCCGAGGGAGGCGAGCTTGGTGCCCAGTACCCCGGCCAGCACCACCAGTCCGCCGTAGAGCAGCGAAAAGATGAACAGTGAGCGGGGGAGCGAGATGGATGTGCTGTCGTTGGCCTGCATCGGGATGCTCTAACCGGCCTTGGACAATTGCACTAGCCGTATTGGACATCGCCCTCTAGGTTCCGGCGTTTACTCGATCTTCCCTCGTTTCGGAGCAGCGCCGCTCAATGCAAGTCGCCTACAGCCTTCTCGGCATTGTTCTCATCATGACCGTGGCATTTCTACTTTCCACCAACCGCAGGGCAATCCGGCTGCGCGTGGTGGGAGCGGCCTTCGCGCTTCAGGCCGGTTTTGCCGCGCTGGTGCTCTACATTCCCTTCGGCAACCGCCTGCTGCGCGGCGCGGCACTGGGCGTGGAGAGCCTGCTGGGCTACGCGGCTGCGGGCACCAACTTCCTGTTTGGCCCCCTCGCAGCCCCCGAGATCGGCGGTGCGAGCTTTGCGATCTCGGCCCTTCCCGTCATCATCTTCTTCGCCTCGCTGATCTCGGTCCTCTATTACCTGGGCATCATGCCGCTGGTGATCCGCTGGATCGGCGGCGCGCTGGAGAAGGTGACCGGGATCAGCAAGGTGGAAAGCCTGTGCGCGGCCTCGAACATCTTCGTCGGGCAGAGCGAAAGCCCGCTGGTGATCCGCCCCTACCTTGCCAACCTCAATCCCTCGCAGCTGTTCTGCGTGATGAGCGTGGGGCTTGCCGGTGTCGCCGGCACGATCCTGGCCGCCTACGCCTCGATGGGTATCCGCATCGACTATCTGGTCGCCGCCGCGTTCATGTCGGCGCCGGGCGGCATCTTCATGGCCAAGATGATCATGCCCGACCCGCGCCACGACGAGGCCACGCAGCTCGACATCCACGAGGGCGCGACGCCGCCAGCGGGAATGACCGCCGCCGCCCTCAACCGCGACGACGTAACCCACCAGCCCGGCGTCCACATCGATGAGGTCGAGCCCGTCGAGCACGAGGAAGAGCGCCCGGCCAACATCATCATGGCTGCCTCGCAAGGCGCACAGACCGGCGTGAAGCTCGCCGTCGCGGTGGGCGCGATGGTGCTCGCCTTCGTCGCCCTTATCGCGCTGGCAAACGGCATCATCGGATGGGCGGCCGGGCTCTTCGGCTTTGCGGACATCACCTTCCAGGGCCTCATCGGCTATGTCTTTGCCCCGGTCTTCTACCTGCTCGCCACCCCCGACTGGGCCGAGGCCATGCAGGCGGGCAGCCTGTTCGGCACCAAGATCGTCCTCAACGAGTTCGTCGCCTTCATCGAACTGGGCAACGACGCCGGTCTCTCGCCGCGCACGGTGGCGGTCGTCACGTTCGCGCTGTGTGGTTTTGCCAACTTCTCCTCGATCGCGATCCAGATGGCGGTGACCGGCAGCCTTGCTCCCAACCAGCGCCCCCACATCGCGCGTCTGGGCGTGCGCGCGCTGGCGGCAGGCAGCCTTTCCAACCTGATGAGTGCGGCGCTCGCGGGGCTTTTCCTCGGCCTCGTCTGAGGCCCACGCCGATCTGCAAGTGTGCCATGCCGCTCGGCAAGCGCACTTGCAGCATGTAGCTCGATGGGTCACCTTGCCATGAACATGGTAAGGAGAGAGCCCGTGAACAGCAGTGAAAACAGGCCCACGACGCCAGGCTCGAACTTCGAGCTCAACAACCCGACGGTAATCTGCCTGCTCTACTTCGCGTCGTTCCTGACCGGGGTGACCGCCATCATTGGCGTCGTCCTCGCCTTCGTCTGGCGCAGCGAAGCCAAGTCCGACTGGGAACTGTCGCATTACCAGTATCTCATCAACACGTTCTGGATCGGCCTTGTCGGCGGCTTCCTGGGCGTCGTGCTGATGATCGTGCTGATCGGCTTCCCGATCCTGCTCGCGGTCTCGATCTGGGTGATCGTGCGCACGGTGATGAGCCTGCTCAAGGCCCAGAAGCGCGAAGCCATGCCCAATCCCGGATCCTGGACGATCTGAGCGAGGACCGGCGCGGCCCGTACCTAGCCGCCCCGGCGTTCTCCCGCCTCCAGCTTCGCGCGGGCCATGTCCTTGCGCGCCACACGGCTCGCGAAGTGGTCCCCATCGCCGCTCGTGTAGGCGTAGATTTCGGTGACGGGCACGCGGTAGCGATAGCGGTCATCGACCAGCACCACGGTTGCCCCGTCGCGCCCCTCGACCGTCCCGATGACGCCGCCGTCGCCTTCCACGACAGGCGTGCCGGGGACGAGTTCGCTGGGCGAAATGTTCCGTACCATCTTGAGATAGGGGCTTTGCATCGCCTTCGCGATCTCGGCGTCGGTCCGCGCGATGACGCCGCTTTGCGCGGCCACCGGACGCGCGCCGGACGCGGCCCCGGCAAGAAGGACGGGCGCGGCGAGGAAAGCCATGCGCGCGGAGCGGGAAACAGAAATATGGAGCATGCGGTCACTCCTTCGATGGAAAGACTGTGTTACCCATCTAACACAAAAGGCCCGGCAGGTTTCCCGCCGGGCCGTGTTCATTTCGCATCGGCCGTGCCGAAGAGCGCCTTTGCGGCGCCCTTTTCCCGATACCGCTTACTCGGCGGCCTGGGTATCCTCGAAGAGGCCGGGCTCGCTGCCGTCGTCGGCCAGCGCCACGTCTTCCGGCTTCACCTTGCGGCGCGAATCGAAGTTCGCCCACACCGTGTTCCAGTCGCCACGGGTCGCGCCCTTCGAGTATTCGGTCGCGCGGGTCTCGAAGAAGTTGGCGTGCTCCACACCGTTCAGCAGCGGGGTGAGCCAGGGCAGCGGGTGTTCGTCGATCATGTAGATCGGCTTGAGGCCCAGCTGGTCGAGGCGCCAGTCCGCGATGTAGCGGATGTACTTCTTGATGTCCTTGGCGGTCATGCCCGGAACCGGGCCCATCTCGAAGGCGAGGTCGATGAAGTTGTCTTCGAGGCGCACCGTGGTCTGGCAGACATCGGCAATGTCGTCGCGCACGGCCTTGGTCAGGCAGCCGCGCTCCTTGGTGAAGGCGTGGAACATCTTGATGATGCCCTCGCAGTGCAGCGATTCGTCGCGGATCGACCAGGTGACGATCTGGCCCATGCCCTTCATCTTGTTGAAGCGCGGGAAGTTCATCAGCATGGCGAAGCTGGCGAAGAGCTGCACGCCCTCGGTGAAGCCGCCGAACATGGCGAGCGTGCGCGCGATGTCCTCATCGTTGTCGACGCCGAAGTTCTGCATGTAGTCATGCTTGTCCTTCAGCTCGGCATATTCGAGGAAGGCGCCGTATTCGCTCTCGGGCATGCCGATGGTGTCGAGCAGGTGCGAATAGGCCGCGATGTGCACCGTCTCCATGTTGGAGAAGGCGGTGAGCATCATCTTGATCTCGGTCGGCTTGAAGACGCGCGCGTACTTCTCGTGATAGCAATCCTGCACTTCCACGTCGGCCTGCGTGAAGAAACGGAAGATCTGCGTGAGCAGGTTGCGCTCATGCTCGGAAAGCTTCTGCGCCCAGTCGCGGCAATCCTCGCCCAGCGGCACTTCCTCGGGCAGCCAGTGCAGCTGCTGCTGGCGCTTCCAGTAGTCGTAGGCCCAAGGGTACTCGAAAGGCTTGTAGGTCTTGCGCGCGTCGAGAAGAGGCATGGGCGACTGACTCCGTTGGATGTCTAACGTGGTGCGTTGTTGGCGAAGGGCGAAAGAGGTGGTCCGTCTTTCGCAATCCGCATGATCTGGCCCGGTGCAACGAGAGTCGCGCCCGGGACCCAAGCGGATAGACGAAATGGCCCCTCCTTGTGCAGCCCTCCAGCATTATTTTGGCCAAATTTTTTTCAGGTTTGCACAGTTTTGAATCATAGATTTAGGGGGAGAGCAAGGAGACAAGCGCTAGACCTTGTGCCTCACATTGGACATAGGCGAGAGCCGAGCAGCCCTCCCCCCCGCATCAAAACCCCGCCTCATCCGGGGCTTTGCGGGGAACTGCGCAGCCTCCTTGCGCGTTCTTTCAGCAGGAACATTCCGGCCCTTACCGGGCCCAACAGGAGAGACGCCATGACCACCACCGCCAGCCGCCCTCGCGCTGCCGAAGGGACATTCTGGACGACGAGCCTGGGAACCATTCACAAGGACATGAAGGTGATCGACGCCGAGGGGACCTGCCTTGGCCGGGTTTCCGAAGTCAAAGGCGACGAAGTCATGCTCGCGGGCGATGGCGGGCACTCCTTCATCGCGCTCAGCCAGATCGACGGCGTGGGCGAGGAAGGCGTGCTCCTTTCCGATCGCGGCGACATCACCTTCGGCATGCCCAGCTCGACCTGAGCCCCGGCACACTTGCCAGATACGAGAAGGGCCCGGATCATGATGACCCGGGCCCTTCTTGCGTCGCGCGCTATTGCCGCCGCGGGTTCACTTCCAGAACCAGCGCGGGGTTAGCTTGCGCTTGGTCCGGAAGCGCCACATCTGGACGTAGAGCCAGATTCCCGAGATCGAGAAGAACACCAGAGCCAGGCCCGACAGAACCGAGATCACGGTACCGATGGCACCGAAGGTCTCGCCCGAATGCAGGTGATGGAACAGGCCGACCATCGAGCGGATACCGCCCGAAGCGCGCGGCGGCATGCAGCGCCAGCCCTCGGGGCATTCGAAACCTTCCGGCGGCGTTGCGAGCGCCTCCACGGCCGGATCGGGCGCCCCTGCCGGCCACAGCACCGCGACCTGGCTGAGCACGCCGGTCACCGCGATCCACAGCATGAAGATTCCGAAGAAGAGCGAGAGCCAGCGGTGCCACTTGCGCATGTGAGAAGAGTGTCCCTTTGAACAATTACGAATCGCTCAACTGCAAAGCGCAGGACGCGCACGCGCTCAAGCCGCAAATTGTCACACGCGGTAACGGGATGGGCAAACACAACCCGGAAGAAAGACTTTTCAAGGGGGCATCCCCCCTTGCCCCCAAAACGGTCGACCTCACCTTTCGCGCGCCGCGATGGCCGGGAGAGGTGAGGTCGACCGTTTTGGGAGCCCGAGGGCGATGGCCTTCGGACCTATTCTCCTACCGTCTTACCACGGCCCACGCCGGTCGTCGTGACGGCGGTCATGGCGACGGTCGTGACGGCGCTTGCCGTGATGCCCCCGGTCGTGGCGCTTCTCGTAGCGGTCGTGCGGGCGGTGGTGGCCGGGGCGCGGATGGCCGTACTGGTTGCAGGCCGAAAGGCCGACCGATGCGGCGACGGCGAGCGAGACGGCCATGATGGCATTCCTGCGAAACACGTTCGTATTCTCCTGATTAGGCTTTTCAATCAACAGAATACGCAAGGCACCCGAGCCGTTCCCGTGCGATCCGCGCACGCCCGAAGCCTCTCCACGCACGCCCCGCGGCAAAGCGCGCCGCTCGCACGCTCCCGCCTCCATCAACCGTGCCCATGATGCGATGGATGCCGGAACGCCCCCCGGGGGGATGCGCGTTATTAGGGGTAACAACGCAGCAAAACAGAGCGAAAGGAGAGAGATATGCTCGAGAAGCTCCGTATCCGCGAACACATGGAAGTTGCCGATGCCAATGGTCAGCACGTGGGCACCGTCGATGGAATCGAGGATGATCGCATCAAGCTGACCCGCACCGACAGTTCGGATGGCCAGCACCACTTCCTCGACCTCGGCAATGTCGACAAGATCGACGACAACCGCGTCTACCTGAAGCAGGGAACCGCCATTCCGGTGGGCGCTGGCGCCAACTGACACGCCCCCCGCGTCCCTCATGCAATGAGGGAACGGCACCCTTAAAAAAAGCCCCGGACTTCGTGGAAGTCCGGGGCTTTATTATATGAACTGGCCGAGCCTTACTGGCAGGCGAGACATTCGTCGTAGTCGGTCGTCTCGCCGATCTCGAACTTGGGCGCTTCGGCGGTGTTGTCCGCCTCGACCCCGCCCGAGCCTGCGAAACCGGCGCGCTGCACCGACTTGGAGCGCAGGTAGTAGAGCGACTTGATGCCCTTTTCCCACGCCTGGTAGTGGAGCATCAGGAGGTCCCACTTGTCGACGTCGGCCGGGATGAACAGGTTCAGCGACTGGGCCTGGTCGATGTAGGGGGTACGGTCCCCTGCGAATTCGAGCAGCCAGCGCTGGTCGATCTCGAAGCTGGTCTTGAACACCGCCTTTTCCTCCGGCGAGAGGAAATCGAGGTGCTGGACCGAGCCGCCGTGCTCGAGGATCGAGTTCCACACGTTGGTGGAGTCCTTCGACTTCTCGGCGAGCAGCTTCTTGAGGTACGGGTTCTCCACCACGAACGAGCCCGAGAGCGTCTTGTGGGTGTAGATGTTGGCCGGGATCGGCTCGATGCAGGCCGAGGTGCCACCGCAGATGATCGAGATCGAGGCGGTCGGCGCGATCGCCATCTTGCAGCTGAAACGCTCCATCACGCCCTGGTCGGCCGCGTCGGGGCACGGGCCACGCTCGTGCGCCAGCATCATCGAGGCCTCGTTGGCCTTCTGGTTGACGTACTGGAACATCTGGAGGTTGAGGGCCTTGGCCATCGCGCTTTCAAAGGCGATGTTCTTCTTCTGCAGGTAGGAGTGGAAGCCCATGACGCCCATGCCCACCGAACGCTCACGCGCGGCCGAATACTTGGCGCGGGCCATCTCGTCGGGCGCGCGGTCGATGAAGTCCTGCAGCACGTTGTCGAGGAAGCGCAGCACGTCTTCGACGAAGCGCTTCTCGCCCTTCCACTCTTCCCAGGTTTCCAGGTTGAGCGAGGAGAGGCAGCACACCGCGGTGCGGTCTTCGCCGAGGTGATCGCGGCCCGTGGGCAGCGTGATTTCCGAACACAGGTTCGAGGTCGAGACCTTGAGGCCGAGATCGCGGTGATGCTTGGGCATCATGCGGTTCACGGTGTCGGAGAAGACGAGGTAGGGCTCGCCGGTGCGCAGGCGCACTTCGACCAGCTTCTGGAACAGCGCGCGGGCGTTGACGGTGCTGCGCACCGCGCCGTCCTTCGGGCTCTTCAGGTCGAAGTCGGCACCATCGCGCACGGCTTCCATGAACTCGTCCGAGAGCAGCACGCCGTGGTGCAGGTTCAGCGCCTTGCGGTTGAAGTCACCCGTGGTGGTGCGGATCTCGAGGAATTCCTCGATCTCGGGGTGCGAGACGTCGATGTAGCAGGCCGCCGAACCACGGCGCAGAGAGCCTTGCGAGATCGCCAGGGTCAACGAATCCATCACGCGCACGAAGGGGATGATGCCGCTGGTCTTGCCGTTGAGGCCGACCGGCTCACCGATGCCGCGCACGTTGCCCCAGTAAGTGCCGATGCCGCCGCCGCGCGAGGCGAGCCAGACGTTCTCGTTCCAGGTGTTGACGATGCCTTCGAGGCTGTCTTCGACCGAGTTGAGGTAGCACGAGATAGGCAGGCCGCGACCGGTGCCGCCGTTCGAGAGAACGGGGGTGGCGGGCATGAACCAGAGCTTGGAGATGTAGTCGTAGAGACGCTGGGCGTGCTCGGCATCGTCGGCGTAGGCATCGGCCACGCGCGCGAAGAGGTCCTGGTACTTCTCGCCGGGGAGGAGGTAGCGATCCTCCAGCGTTTCCTTGCCGAACGCGGTCAGCTTGTCGTTACGGCTGTCGTCCGTGACGATGGTGAAGCGACGCGGGTTGATCGACTTGGAGTCGTATTCCTTCGCCGAGTTTGCCTGGGCCGCTGCGGCCACCGAGGCCGCGGCTGCAGCAACGAGGTCCGCGCTGGCCGTATCCGCCTTGTCCATTCCGATTGCCGGGCCTGCGCCCGTCTCCTTGTTCGAGTTTACCGACGGGCTGGCAACGGTTTCTTCCGTAGCGTCCGCGCTGTCGATGCGACTGTCACTTCCGTTCCTGAAATCCACTCGTTCGCCCCATTGGTTGCCGCGCCACCTGCCAAGGCAGGCAAGCGCGTAGTGTTCCGCGCAGGGTCAAGGCGCACCGCAGCGCGGCCGCCGGGGAAATCCCAGACTACCACGTTCAGCACGAAAAGGAGACCTTTGCCCCTGCTCTCGACCCTGTGGTGCCTCGCGGAGTCGCCCAAACCTGCCCCGAAATCGCTTCCGGGGGCGACGCGGGACATTCCCGCGCTGCATCAAGGTTTAGAGGTTCGACCGCCGAAGCGCCACAACCCATAGTGCCGTTTCTTTGCATCGGCGCAAGAGGGGGGAGACACGCAAGCCGCGAGGCCCGAAGCCGCGCTGGACAATTGCCCAGCCACCGCGACGCGTGGGAAGTCCTGAACCCTCCTCGAACGCAAGCGAAATCTGGAGCCGTCCGGGCCATTATTTTTCCACAAAATTTGCCGACGAAACGAATCGGGAATACGACGAACCGAGGCCCGCATCTCAAACGTCAAGACACAAAAGCACAAACTGTGCCCCACGCGCCCCCAGCGGAACACCATATGTTGATCTTCCTGCAGCCGCCATGCGTCTTTTCGCAGCGCCCCTCGTCGAGCGCCATCGGCGCTGCGCCGAGCCGCGCGTGCGCGTGGCCCGCTCCTGTGCAACCCCTGCGCCGATCAGGAATTTAGATCCTGCGCGCAAGGGGTACCTGCGCGCCACCGGGTTCTCGCAAGGAAGCATGCATGTTCAATATCATCGGCGCCATCATCGGCGGTCTCATCATCGGCGCTCTGGCGCGCTGGATCTACCCGGGCGAGGTGCCCATGTCCTGGGTCGCGACAATCCTGCTGGGTATCGGCGGCTCGCTGGCCGCCGGTCTCATCACCTCGCGCGGGAGCCGCGACTTCAACCGCGCAGGCTGCCTCGCCTCTATCCTGGGCGCGATGGCGCTGATCTTCATCGGGCGCGCGCTGGGCATCGGGATGTAGGCAAGCCCGAACCGGGCGGCCCCAGGCCGCCCTGCCCTACCCTGACCTGCCCGTCAGGGCACGAGCACGGTGTCGTGCGGCTCGCGTTCGGTCTCGGGATAATCGAGCGTGAAGTGCAGCCCGCGGCTTTCATTGCGCTTGAGAGCCGAACGCACGATCAGCTCGGCTGACTGCAACAGGTTGCGCAGCTCGATCAGGTCGGTCGAGACGCGGAAGTGGCGGTAGTATTCCTCGATCTCGGTGTTGAGCAGCTGGATGCGGTGCATGGCGCGCTCCAGCCGCTTTGTCGTGCGCACGATCCCCACGTAGTTCCACATGAAGCGGCGGATCTCGGTCCAGTTCTGCTTGATGACCACTTCCTCGTCCGAATCCGTTACCCGGCTCGCGTCCCACGCGCGCACCGGGGGCGGCGCATCGAAGGCATCCCAGTGGTCGAGGATGTGGCTCGCCGCCGCATCCCCGAAGACGAAGCATTCGAGCAGCGAGTTCGAGGCGAGGCGGTTTGCGCCATGCAGGCCGCTCTCGGTGCACTCGCCCGCCGCGTAGAGGCCCGGCAGGTCGGTCCTGCCATCAAGATCGGTGAGCACGCCCCCGCAGGTGTAGTGCTGGGCGGGCACGACCGGGATCGGCTCCTTCGTCATGTCGATGCCGAGCGTGAGCAACTTCTCATGAATGGTCGGGAAGTGCTCGCGCACGAATTCGGCGGGCTGGTGGCTGATATCGAGGTGGACGTAATCAAGGCCGTAGCGCTTGATCTGATCGTCGATCGCACGCGCCACGATGTCGCGCGGGGCCAGTTCGGCGCGTTCGTCGTAGTCCGGCATGAAGCGATGGCCGGTCACCGGGTGGCGCAGTTGCCCCCCCTCGCCGCGCACGGCCTCGGTGATGAGGAAGTTCTTGACGTCGAGGTTGTAGAGGCAGGTGGGGTGGAACTGCATCATCTCCATGTTGGAAACCCGCGCGCCTGCGCGCCAGGCCATGGCGATGCCATCGCCCGTCGCCCCGCGCGGCGCGGTGCTGAAACGGTAGACGCGCCCTGCCCCGCCGGTGGCCAGGATGGTCGCGCGCGCGGTGTGCGCCTCGACCCGGCCCGTCGCCTCATCAAGGGCATAGACACCCCAGACCCGGCCCGAGCCCGAATACCGCAGTTCATGGCGCCCGGTAATGAAGTCGATGCAGGACTGTCCGGGCAGAAGCGTGATGTTGGGGTTCGCCTGCGCGGCGCGCAGAAGCGCGTCCTGCACCGCCCAGCCCGTGGCATCGTTCACGTGGACGATGCGGCGGTGCGAGTGCCCGCCCTCACGGGTCAGGTGCAGCTCCCCGTCCTCGGTGTTGAAGGGGACCCCCAGGTCCAGCAGCCGCGCGATGGCATGGGGCGCACGCTCGATCACGAATTCGACCGTCTCGCGCCGGTTGAGCCCCGCCCCGGCCACCATCGTGTCGCGGATATGCTCGTCAAAGGTATCGCCCTGGTCGAGAACCGCGGCGATGCCGCCCTGGGCCCAGGCCGTCGACCCGCCGGTCAGGCTGCCCTTGGCCAGTACGAGGACCTTGAGCCTCTCGGCGAGGGCAAGAGCCGCGGTCAGACCAGCGGCGCCGGATCCGATGACAATGACGTCATACGAAGTTGAACTAGGGGCGTTATCCTGCATCGCGCCTCATTGCCGAGTGCGCGCAACAATCGCAAGATATCTCACGAAAGCAGGAGACTATTGTTGCAATGCAGTAGCTAGGTATTTATACTTAGATTCGCGCAGTCAGAGGAGCCCTCAACTGCGGTTGAGAAGAGCTTCAGCTTTCGGGTTAACGATAAAAAGCACACTCGTGCAGGTCAAGCCGAATAACTAACGAAATAATTTCGTCTGGAATTTGGCACTGCACATTCCGGCATGCAGCCTCTCGCGACTTCAGGACACTGGCCAAGGCCGATCCACTTCGCCCCACAGCACGAGAACATGCTTCGTCCAACCCGCTTACTGAGAGCACTCAGGCCATGACAAGAACCACGAAATCCAGGAAAGGCTTATTAACTATGCTCTTTCGCTTTTGCTGGTTGAATCGCCACCAACCCGACCGCCAGCACGCCAGCTGGGACGGGCACAGCTTCGTCTCCACCTGCACGCAATGCGGCGCCGCGATTCGCCGCCACAAGAAGAATGTCTGGCACAAGGAATGGATGGAGCAGTCCGATGACGCCCTCCCGAGCCTTAAATAAGCCCGGGCCGGGCGAACCGAGGACCTGCCCCTTTCCCTTTTCCTTGCGTGTTACGCCGTAAGGCTGACGAACACGTCTTCCAGATCCGCCTCGCGGGTCGTGACGTCGACAACAGAAAGCCCCTGCGCCTGAAGGGCCGAGAGGACCTCTCCTGCATTTGCACGGTCCTTGTCGTACGTGATCTCGAGCCCCGTATCGCCGACCGTACGGCACTTGATGAAGCCAGGATGCTCGGGAAGCTGGGCCACGGGCTGGTCGAGCGTCAGCATCAGCACTTTCTCGCGCGCCATGCCGATCAGCTCGCTCGTCGGCTTATTGGCGATGAGTTCACCGTGGTTGATGATCGCGATGCGGTCACACAGTTCCTCGGCCTCTTCCAGATAGTGCGTGGTAAGGACGATGGTGACGCCCTCACGGTTCATCTCGGTGACGAGTTCCCACAACTGGCGGCGCAGTTCCACGTCGACACCTGCCGTCGGCTCGTCGAGGACGAGAACAGGGGGCTGGTGAACCAGCGCCTTGGCAATCAGCAGACGCCGCTTCATGCCGCCCGACAGGCTGCGGGCATAGGCGTCACGCTTGTCAGCCAGGTGCACCGCGCGCAGCAGGTCCTCGGAACGGCGCAGATGCTTGGCGATCCCGTAGAAGCCGGCCTGGTTTTCCAGCACCTCGATCGGCGTGAAGAAGGGATCGAAGACGATCTCCTGCGGCACGATGCCGATCGCGCGCTTGGCGTTGCGCTGATCGTGGTCGATGTCGTGCCCCCAGATATCGACCGAGCCCGAGGTCTTGCGCACGAGCCCGGCCATGATGTTGATCAGGGTCGACTTGCCCGCACCGTTGGGGCCGAGCAGGCCGAAGATCTCGCCCTGCGGCACGTCGAAGCTGACCCCCTTGAGGGCCAGCTTGGCCTCGGCCTTGCCGACAGGCGCGTAGCGCTTGACGAGGTCGCGGATCGAAATGGCGGGCGAGAGGGCAGAAGAGGCAGTCATGGCGCCCCATGTGGGCCAGCTTTGGCCCAAGGTAAAGAGCGCAAAGCGCAAAGAGGCCCGCCAGCCAGACCTTGCCGCCCACAGATTGCCCCGCGTGCAAGCGCGCTGCGTCCTGCGCATGCACCTGCGCGCGTTTGCCGCTGGAAATCGTCCACGCCCGCTGGTAAAGGCATCGCCCATGAGCAACGTGCCTGAAACCGTCTTCACCGATTCCCACCGCGTCAAGTGCGATGGAGCCACCGACATCCGTGCCGGAGCCGCTCTTGGCCATCCGCGTGTCTGGCTCGAGATCGACGAGAAGGGCTATGTCGAATGCGGCTATTGCGACCGCCGCTTCGTCCTCAAGGGCGGCCCCGCCGACCAGCAGGCGGCCTGAGCCACAGGCCCCGCCCCTGAACGGCCCTTGCCGGTCCGGGCGAAACTCCTCCCCTTGAAGAGCGCCGTACGCAAAGCCTTGCGCGTGCCGGGACGCGGGCGCTCAGCCTGATGGCCTCGCGGGGCTTGCTCCGCCAGTTGCCTCGTCCGTGCGAACAGCCAGGTCGCACGCAATGGCTTTCGCCCATCGGACTTGGCGCCTATATGATGGACATGTCTTCCATCGTTGATCCCCGCTCGCTCCTCTACCGCCACCTCACGCCCGAGGACGCGCAAGCCCTGGCCGCCGAAACGCTGCGCACGTGCGACGATGGCGAACTCTACATGCAGTTCATGGCGAGCGAGGCTTTCGGCTTCGACGACGGACGCCTCAAGACCGCCGACTATTCGCGCGATGCCGGGTTCGGCCTGCGCGGCGTCTCGGGCGAGATGACCGGCTTTGCCCACGCCAACGAGATTTCGGCCAAGGCCATCCGGCGCGCGGGCGAAACGCTGCAACTTCTGGACCCAGCGACCGGGCCCAAGGCTGGCCCACCTGCGAAAAGCAATCGCCACCTCTACACCGACGCCTCCCCGCTCGACCTCGTCGGCTTTGGCGAGAAGGTGAAGCTGCTGGAGACCATCGATGCCGCCGCGCGCGCGCGTGACCCGCGCGTCGCGCAGGTCAGTGCCAGCCTCTCGGGCTCGTGGTCCGTGGTCGAGATCGTGCGCCCCGATGGCTTCATCGCCACCGACGTGCGCCCGCTGGTACGCCTTTCGGTCTCGATCGTCGCGGAAAGCAACGGGCGGCGCGAGACCGGCTCGTTCGGGATGGGCGGGCGCTGGCTCTACGACGATCTCTTCCGCCCCGAGAACTGGAACCGCGCCATCGATGGTGCACTGGCCCAGGCTCTCACAAACCTCGAAAGCATCGATGCCCCCGCTGGCGAGATGACCGTCATCATGGCGCCGGGCTGGCCGGGCGTGATCCTGCACGAAGCGGTCGGCCACGGCCTCGAGGGGGATTTCAACCGCAAGGGCACTTCCGCCTTTGCCGGGCGCATCGGGGAGCGCGTGGCGGCCCCTGGCGTGACCATCGTCGATGACGGCTCGATCGCGGACCGGCGCGGCTCGCTTTCGGTCGACGATGAAGGCACCCCCACCCAGGAGACCGTCCTGATCGAGGACGGCATTCTCAAGGGCTACATGCACGACCGCCTCAACGCGCGCCTGATGGGCGTCGAGCCGACCGGCAACGGCCGGCGCGAGAACTATGCCCACGCCCCCATGCCGCGCATGACCAACACGTTCATGCGCGCGGGCGAGCAGGACCCCGCCGAACTGCTGAGCGGCGTGAAGAAGGGCATCTACACCAAGAACTTCGGCGGCGGCCAGGTCGACATCGTCTCGGGCAAGTTCGTGTTCTCGTGCACCGAGGCCTACATGGTCGAGAACGGCAAGCTGGGCGCGCCCATCAAGGGCGCAACGATCATCGGCGATGGCCCCTCGGTGCTGACCCGCGTGACCGGCATCGGCAACGATCTCGAACTCGACCGCGGTATCGGCGTATGCGGCAAGGGCGGGCAGAGCGTGCCTGCCGGGGTGGGCCAGCCCACGCTGGTGGTCGAGGGCCTGACGGTGGGCGGCACCGCCTGAGACAACGGGATAAAAGTGCCGGCGGATAAAAAGTGCCGGGGCCGCGACGAACGGTCAGCCCCGGTTCAGGACCAGGTGCTAAGCTTGGACAGCAACACACGATGCGTGATGGAGACCAGAGCCATGAAAGCCCGTTTCGCCGTACTCGCCGCTGGCCTCGCCGCAGCCGCCAGCCTTGTGTCCGCGCCTGCCGCGATGGCCAAGGAGAAGCTCACCGGCGAGGAGGAACTCGCCAAGATGCTCGAAGGGCGCACGGCGGGCGAACCGGTCAAGTGCATCTCCTACTCGCGCCTCAACAACGCCACGATCATCGAGAAGACCGCGATCGTCTACAAGGTCGGCAGCACGCTTTACGTCAACCGCCCGACCAACGCGGACCTGCTCGATGACAACGATATTCTGGTGACGCGCATCTTCGGCTCGCAGCTGTGCAACGTGGATACGATCCAGCTGCGTGATCGGATGACCCCCAACATGTGGAGCGGCTTTGTGGGCCTGCGCGAATTCGTGCCCTACAAGAAGGCCAAGTAAGCCTCTCCCCTCACCTGTTCGACGGTCCCTTGCCGAAACGGTCACGAGCCTCTCGTGGCCGTTTTGCCGTGTCGACTTCAAGGCGCCTTGCGCGATGTGCGTGTGCAACAGGCCCGCAGCCCCTCCATGGCGACGGCCCGCTGCCTGCCAGGATCCGAACACCGACCCCCCAAACGACAAAGGGCGGCCCCGAAGGACCGCCCCATGCCTGGTAATGGTATGTGCGTGACTCTGACGTCAGATCCGAGATCAGACCAGGGTCAGTGCGAAGACCAGGGCGCTGGTGCCCAGAGCCGCCGCTGCACCGACAGTGCGGTGAAGAATGGCCATAATCGATACTCCTGCGAACACGTTTCGTGCTTTTCGTTTTATCGCTCGCTCGCGGCATTTCGTCGCGATCGGCAGGAGTGCGAAATAGGCTTCTGCCGAATTATCGCAAATCCAAAAGCAACAATATTGCTTGCATATTTTGCATCAGAGTGGGTTCGAAAATTTCACGATCCATCGGCAAATCCGATGCCAGACCGAGGCGAAATCGCTCCCTGAGCGGGATTTTCGGGCAAATCGTGTTCGCCTGTCGGAAATCAAGCCCCCACCACGCAATCGCAAGGCACGCAACAAAATCTATCCGATTGCGGATTCCTGTACCGCTTGCGCCACGTCAGCCGCGGCGCAAGCGCGGCCAGGCCAGCGCGAAGATCGCGAGCGCCACCCCGGTCAGCCCCAGCCCGGCGAGGATGGGGGAACGCAGCCCCCACCCCGCCTCGACCGTGAGCGCCCCGCCGATGGCGCCCACCGCGTTTGCAATGTTGAAGGCGGCCATGTTGAGCGCCCCCATCATCGTGGGCGATTCCGGCGCCATGCGCATCATCTGCACGGTGATGGAGGGAACAGCCGCGTTGAGCAGGAACGAGGCCACAAAGAACATCGCCATCAGGCCGACCGGCATCGCGGCAACAAAGTACATGACCAGCATGGCCGCCATCGCGCCCGCCAGCGAAAGGATCAGCGCCCGGAAACGATAGCGGTCGGCCATCCCGCCGCCCCACAGCGCGCCCAGCGCGATGCCAAAGCCGATCAGCATCTGCGCCAGCGGCGTCATCCCCGTCGACATGCCCGCCACGTCGGTCACGAGAGGGCCGATGAAGGTGTAGATGGCAAAGAGGCTGGAGACCGCAAACGAGCCGAACAGGACCATGATCCACACGTTGAGGCGGCGCAGCGAAGCCAGTTCCTGCCGGATCGGGCCTCCGGCCAGGTCCTCGCGCTGGGGAACCGCAAACGCCAGCACCAGTCCCGCGACCAGCGCCAGCAGGCCAATGGCGGTATAGGCTGCGCGCCAGTCGAGCTGCTGCCCGATCCAGGTGCCTACCGGCGCGCCGATGATGGTCGCCACGGAAATGCCCGAAAAGACGAGCGAGACCGCGCGCCCTGCCCGCTCGGGACCGACGATCCGCGTCGCCACCACCGAGGCCGCCCCGAAATAGACGCCCTGGGGCAGGCCGCTGAAGAAGCGCCCCACCACCAGCGAGACGAGATCACCCGCCATCGCAGTGACGAGATTGGCCAGGAAGGCAAGTGCGATCAGGGCGATCAGAAGGCGCTTCTTGTTGAGCCGGGCCGCCGCAATGGTCAGCACCGGGGCCCCCAGCGTCACGCCAACCGCGTAGGCCGTAATGCCGTTGGTTGCGACCGGAATCGAAAGATCCAGATCCTTCGCGAACAGAGGCATCAGCCCCATGCTGGCAAATTCGGACGTCGAAATGGCAAAGGCACCCAGGCCCAGTGCGAGAAGAGCCAGCGCGCTTTGCCGCGCGTCCGGCGTGGTCGTGTTGCTCATGATCTGGAGGGTTACCTTGTCGTGAAGAATGGCGAATGGTGCGCATGCGCTCCGTGCAAACGCGAAGATGCCATCTAGAGGCTGGCTGGGCGTGGCATAAGCCGGCAATTGCTTGGCGCCATGGTGAGAAGCATTCATGCATGACCAATCGCCGGTGCCGATCCGACATCAACAAGGGCGTACTGGCAAAGTTCCTCACCAGGGGCGGTGAATTCTACTCAGCACATCGTCCAATCGCAGGGACCTAGTCCAAACGCCCCCTGCTTCCTACCTTGGCTCCAGTTGCAAATGCCTTGCTCCCCGGCCGCGCCCCGAAGGCGCGCCAATGTCTGGGGCTGGCCGGAAAGAAAGATCAGGAGAGACCATGATCACCACCGAAACCTATACCCTCGCCAACGAGATCACTGTTCCCAAGCTGGGCCTTGGCACCTGGATGATCGAGGACGACAAGGTCGCACAGGTCGTGCGCGATGCGGTCGAGATCGGCTACCGCCACTTCGACACCGCGCAGGCCTACGCGAACGAAAAGGGCGTGGGCGAAGGCATCCGCACCTGCGGCGTTGATCGCAAGGAACTGTTCGTCACCACCAAGCTGGAAGCGGGCATCAAGGACTACGAAGGCGCCAAGGCGGCCATCGAGGGCTCGCTCGAAGCGCTCGGCCTCGACTACATCGACATGCTGCTGATCCACGCACCGCAGCCCTGGGGCGAATTCCGCAAGGGCGAGCACTTCTTCGAAGGCAATCTCGCCGCCTGGAGCGCGATGGAAGAGGCCTACAAGGCGGGCAAGCTGCGCGCCATCGGCGTTTCGAACTTCGAGAAGGTCGACCTGGAGAACCTGATCGAGAACGGCACCGTCAAGCCTATGGTCAACCAGGTCCTCGCCCATGTCAGCAACACGCCCTTCGATCTGATCGAATATACCCAGTCGCAGGATATCCTCGTCGAGGCGTACTCCCCCGTCGCCCACGGCAAGATCCTCGACAACGCGAAGATCGGCGAGCTTGCGGGCAAGTACAACGTCTCGATCCCGCAGCTGTGCATTCGCTACGCGCTGCAGCTGGGCCTGCTGCCGCTGCCCAAGTCGGCCACCAAGGCGCACATCGAATCGAACGCCCAGGTCGATTTCGCGATCTCGGCCGAGGACATGGAGACGCTCAAGACCATGGAACGCATCAAGGACTACGGCGATGCGAGCATGTTCCCGGTCTTCGCCGGCTGACCTGACGCCCAGCCCCCCATGCATAAAGAAAAGCCCCGCATCTCAGGTCGAGATGCGGGGCTTTTTCGTGTCCAGGGACAGGAGAGGTCAGAGGAAGGCACCGTTGTCGACGGTGAGGACCTGGCCGGTCACCGCCTTGCCCATCTCGCTGGCGAGATAGAGCGCGGCATAGGCCTGGTCGCGCGCCTCGGTCATCGGCACGGTCGTATTGGTATACTTGTCCGAGAACTCGAGCATGGTGTCGCCACCTTCCTGCTCCCCCGCCGCCCAGGCCGCCGCCGCCTCGGTGTCGGTCACGCCCGGCGCAATCGCGTTGCAGCGGATCTTCGTGCCCGAGAGACGGATCGCGATGTTCTTGGTCATGATGTTCACTCCGCCCTTGGTCGAGGTATAGGCCACGCCGCAGATCGGCAGCGCACCATTGACCGAGGAGACGTTGATGATGCGCCCTTCGTTGCGCTCCATCATGTGCTTGACCGCCTCGCGGCAGTAGCGAAAGACGCCGGTCAGGTTCAGTTCCATGACCTTGGCCCAGTGCTCATCAGAGCACTCCTCGACGGCGACCATATCGCCGGTCCCGGCGTTGTTCACCATAATGTCGACCTGGCCGTAGGCGGCAATGGCCTCCGCAAAAACACGCGTGGGGGCCTCGGGATCGGACGAATCCGCGATCGTCCCCATGGCCGTGCCGCCCGCCGTGCGGATCGCCTCGACCGCCTCTTCGAGCGCGTCCTGGTGGCGCGCAGTGAGCACGACGTTCGCGCCCTCCTCGGCGAAGAGTTCGGCGATGGCGCGGCCGATGCCCTTGCTGGCACCGGTGACGATGGCGGTCTTGCCTTTGAGCATGTCCTGCATTTCAGGGTCTCCTTGGTTGGGATTGTCTTCGGAAGTCTCCCCACCCCCAGTCGGATTGCTGTAGCTGGCCTCAGTCGGCCGTGGGCGTGACGCGCATCGTGGCGGCGCGGGCGCGCTCGGAAATCATGGAGCCCAGGTAGCTGCTGGCGCCGTACTTGGCGCGGTAGGCCGCATCGATGCGGTCCTGCTCGGCGGGCTCGTCCACCGGGGTGAAGGCAACCCTGCGGTCCATGCCCGCCGCGGTGATGCGCCCGGCCTTCTCGCGCAGCGCGGCCTGGTACCAGCGCGAACGGGTACCGCTATAGGCGCGCACATAGAGCGCGCCGTCCACCGCCACCGACCAGATGAAGGTCAGCGTGCCGGGCGTTGCGCCGTCTTCGCGGTAGGGGGCGATGCGAAAGTCGTCCGAGGCGGCAAGAGCCTCGAGTTCGTCGGTTGTCCAGTTCATCGGGCTGTCTCCTGTCGGCAGCCCCGCCCGCCGGGCAGGCGGGACCGCAATGCGGTGTGATGAAGGAGGATCCCGATGCCGCCTGCGAACGATGGGAGGAGGAGGCCGCAGACGGCATCGGAAAAACGCAGGCGGGGCCCTCAGGTACCGGGAGCGGGCGCCGCCTGCGCGAAGTGGGAGCGTGAAAGGCTCAGTTGATCGAGAAGCCGCCGTCGACAGTCAGCGCGGTCCCGATCACGAAGCTGGCGCCGTCGCTGCACAGCCACAGCACGGCCTGGGCGATCTCCTCGGCTTCGCCAAGGCGGCCGATGACCTGCAGCTTCATGAATTCGTCCATCGCCTCGGGCTGCTCGTTGAGCATCTTGGCGACCATCGGCGTGTTGATCGTGCCCGGGCACACCGCGTTCACGCGGATGCCCTGCGCGGCATAGTCCATCGCCGCGCTCTTGGTGAGGCCCAGGACCGCGTGCTTCGAGCCGTAGTAGATGCCCAGCGCCTTGCCGCCGATGAGACCGCCGACCGAGGAGCAGTTGACGATCGCGCCGTGGCCCTGCTTGCGCATCTGGGCCAGTTCGTGGCGCATGCACGACCACACGCCGCGCTGGTTGATGTCGGTCACGCGGTCGAATTCGGCGACCGTCTGGTCGGCCATCTCAGCCGGGGTCGGCTGCACACCGGCGTTGTTGTAGGCAAAGTCGAGCTGCCCCCAGGTTTCCACGGTCTTGGCGACGAGGGCTGCGACGGCATCGTCGTTGGCGACATCGCACGTCACGGCGATGGCTTCGGTCCCGCCCTCGACGAGTTCCGCAGCGACCTTCTCGGCCAGCTCGGCGCTTACGTCGGAGACGACGACACGCGCGCCCGCAGCGGCGAAGGCCTTGGCGGTGGCGTAGCCCATGCCCATACCCGCGCCCGTCACGAGGGCGACCTTGCCGGCGAAGTCATAGTTCACGTTCATGGATCTGTGTCTTTCCAATTGCTGAGAGAGTTTCGGGACACGGCGGCGTCCGTGCACACAGGTTTTCCAAGACGTGGGCGGCGCCTGCGGTTCCCCTGACGTCGCCCCAGCCCGGTACACGGCGCGATGAGAAGAATTCACCTCACAATCGAAGGCGGCTTTACCCTCGCCGCACACCAACAAGGTCACCTGCGAATTTCCACCCGCCTACCCCCCGCGCGCGAGCGCGCAAAATGAAGTGATCTCAACGTTGCGGTGAAAGAGCGGCGGACTTAACAAACAGGGGGCTCAAGCCCTATCTGCCCATCATGCGCCCCGATTCCCCCAAGTCCACCGCTGCGGCTACCGCGCCTCACCGCCCCTCCGGCGCCGCGATCACGGCCACGCTGGCCGGGCTCATGGCCTTTGCCTCGCTGTCCACCGACATCTACCTGCCCGCCCTTCCCGACATGAAGGGCGAGTTCGGACGCGGGGTGGAGCTGACCCTCTCCACTTTCCTCATCGGCTTCAGCCTGGGGCAGATCCTGTGGGGGCCGATCGGCGACCGGCTTGGACGGCGCGGCCCAGTCTTGGCCGGGCTTGCCCTGTTCATGGTGGGATCGGCGGGTTGCGCGCTTGCGGATACGCTCCCCCAGCTCCTGGGCTGGCGCGTGGTCCAGGCCCTTGGTGCCTGCGCGGGGCCCGTGCTCGCCCGCGCCATGGTGCGCGACCTGCACAGCCGCGACAAGGCCGCACAGATGCTCTCGATCCTGATGCTCATCATGGGCGTGGCGCCGCTGCTGGGGCCGCTGATCGGCGGGCAACTGCTGCGCTTTGGATCGTGGCACCTCTCCTTCTGGCTGCTCGTGGCGGTGAGCGCGGCCATGTTCCTGGCCGTACTGCGCCTGCCCGAAACGCTCCCGACCGAGCGCCGCAACCACACACCGCTCGCCCGTTCCTTCGGGGTTTACTGGACGCTGCTCAAGGATCCCGTGGTGCTGGGTTACGGGATTGCGGGCGGGTTCTATTACGCCGGGATATACACCTATGTCGGCGGATCACCCTTCGCCTATATCGAATACTACAACGTCGATGCGCGGGCCTATGGACTGCTGTTCTCGCTTGGCATCTTCGGGCAGATGGCGCTCGGCTTTGCCAACTCGCGCCTCGTGATGCGCCTGGGCAGCGAGCGCATGGCACGCATGGGCGCGCTCCTCATCGGCGCGGCGAGCCTGGCAACGCTGGCGACGACCTATACGGACCTTGGCGGCCTTCCCGGCCTTGTCATCGCGCTTCTCCTGTTCATGTCGGGCAACGGCATCTTCATCGCCAACATCGTGGCCGGTGCCATGGACGCCCATCCCGAGCGCGCCGGCGCCACCTCGGCGCTGGTGGGCGCGATGCAATTCGGCAGCGGCGTCTTTGCCACCGCCCTCCTGGGCTGGATGGCCGACGGCACCCCGCGCCCGATGGGCACGCTCATCGCCACGGTCGGCCTGGGCACGCTCGTCGCGACCTTTGCGGTGACCGCCTGGAAGCGCCGCCGCGAAGCGACGATGGCCTGAGCTCCCTCCTTCCCTGCCTCCCAACGAAAAAGGCCGCCGCTGCGAACCTGCAGCGGCGGCCTTTTTCGTAATTGTCGTCGGTGGCAAGCCCAAGCGCTTCAACGCGCAGGCCCGGCCTTGCCGATCATTCCCACTCCATTGTTCAATCCACACATAGACCATTGATTTAACAACATTTTTTCCCATTCGACGCCAAAAAATCCGACGCGCGGGCCGTCAAAAAGTTACGGTGTTGATTTTAAAGAGAAAATCGCTCGGAAATTTTTTTGCATGGTTTCGACATCTATCGAGGTCGATCAGGCAACACATCCCTCAGCGGTCGGGTAGATGGCGTTAGGCGTGCATTCGCAAGGTACCGTCGGACCGGTATAGCATATGACCAGTTAGCAGGCTACGCTAGCGAAAGAGCGCCCCTATTCAGCCACCGGGAAGATTGAGATCGCGAACGGCGATGAACGGACGATTGGTCTCGGCCGCGCGACGGGTTTTCTCATCCAGAACATCGATTAGCGACACTTTTCGGGATAGGACCTCATAGAGATCAAGCCCGTCAGCGCAGATTAGGTTCGTTTGCCGCCCACGCGAAAACGCTTCCAGACCATCGGCGGTGGATCCCGAATTGCTAACGAACAGCCCCCGTGACCAGGATGCCTTGCCCGCAACCTTGCCAGAGAACGTCATCAAATCCGCGAAGCCAATCTGCGGACCATGCCATTTGGCCTCGACCAAGTAGGTCTGCCCATGCAGCTTAAAGCTGCCATCAATCTGTTCACCTACCAGCCGGAAGGAACCGCGCGGCGCCAGCCCAAATCCGGCGAAGAGCTCATTCAGGAAGCCCTCGAAGCGAAGTCCCCTCGTTTGCGGATCCAGCTGCGTGATCTCGATGAGATGCGTCGCCAGTTCCTGCGCTTTGACAGCGCTCAGCGTCCCGGCCGACTGCGCTGGCGGATCCTCCGTCTTCGGCTGAGCGAAGCTGTTGAGGAATCCTGGGTCAAGCAGTTCGGGTATTTTGAACTCAACGCCGGGAAGAAGGCTGTTCAGGCGATCGATTTCCGCGCGGGTTAGAGGGTTTCCCTTGCCGCGCCGGTAGGTCATCGCTTGCCGGACGATCGCGATTATCAACTTCGTGAAATTCGAGCGCCGCCGCTCGAGCGTGGACGTCAGGAGCTGGACGATCGCCGGCCTCTTGCTCCCCGGAATCCAAAGGTCCGCGATACCGGCTTGGGCCGCCGCAATAGGAAAGGCCGTCTTGTTGTTTCCACTTCCCGGGAGGAAGTCATAGAAAAGATCGGCCAGGTCTTCGACCGTCTGTGCTTCGCGAAATGACAGCATAATTAGTCGCCCTCGGCCTCCTCCATGCGCGCTTCAAGCTCGTTCAGGAAGGGTGAGCGTCCCCAATGCATTCTCCCGCGGCCCGTATCGACATAACCGGAATACAGCATGTGAATTTCATCGCGGGCGCGCGTCAGACCCACGTAGAACAGGCGGCGGCTTTCCCGCCGCGCCGCAGGAAGTTCGTTGCGCCAAGGAAGGCTGCCGAGGTCGAGCCCCACCATGATGACCACGTCGTACTCGCAGCCTTTGGCGGAATGCAGCGTCAGAAGGTTGAGGTGAAGCGGCGACCCATCGCGACCGCCGAGGCTTGCGAGGTCGAGATCGGCGAGCGCCCCGCCGACCGCGAGCGCCGTCGACATGCGTTCGACCTGTTCGGCCTGATCTGCCAGACTTGGTTCTCCCGCGATCAGCGCATCGAGCATTCCGGCGCGCAAGGACGCGACAAAATCGCGGGCGAGCCCATCCTCCACTCTGAGGGACCATAGAAGCCGGGTGAGGCTTTGCAGCTCCACGCTGGCGTCCGCCTCCGATATCCGAGCACGATGAAAGCCGATCCAGCGATCCAGCAGACCACGCAGCTGGGGCCGCGCCTCCCGCCAGCCGCCCGCGCACCACGCGGCGCAATCCTCAATCCAGCTTGTGAGCGCGACCTTGCGATAAGGCGCCGCGGTGTCGACCCGCACAAAGTCGAGGCCCGCAGCCGCGACAGCGTCGGCGACGACGTCGCCGGCGCGATAGTCTCGATAGAGGATCGCGATGTCGCCGAGCGCCCTGCCGGGCTTGGCCGCTAGCGCCGCTGGAATGATCTCGGCGATCGCATGCGCTGCCTGCCCCTCCAGGCCATCGTCGCATTCGACCATCGCGATAATAGCTTGCCGGTCCGGGTCGTTCGACTGGTAGCCGCGAACCTCGCCCAAGGCCATTTCCGACGCGCTGACGATGCTTGAGGCTGAACGGTAGTTCAGCTGAAGCTGCACGCGCTCGACATCGTCGCGCTCGGCCAATTCCTGCAACAAAGCCCCATCTGCGCCGGTGAAACCGTAGATGGATTGATCGGGGTCGCCGACGGCGAACAGTCGGACGCCTCCGTCGCACGCCATGCGCTTGACGATGCGGTGCAGCGCCACGCCCAGGTCCTGATATTCATCGACCGCTAGCACAGGAAACTTCGCCTGCAGAAGCGGCAACACCCAATCGTGCTCCGACACCAGCCGCTGGCCGAAGATCACAAGATCATCGAAATCGACGAGACCGGTTCGCCGCAGCTCGGCTTCATAGCTGTCCGCCCACGCCGCAAGCTCCTCCTCAGCCGTCCACTCTTCCGACGCTCGATCGAGGATCGATCGCCGATGGCGGCCGAGGTCCATCGACTTATAGGGATGGCCTGCGCCAAAGAGCCTGTCGCCGATCCGCCGCATCGCCTGATCGCTCTGCCGCTGTGTGGCAACGGCAAGCGGGAACGGCACCGGAAGATCGGCAAGACGACCATAAGGCATCAGCAGATGCCTCAGGCAAAAGCCATGAACGGTGCCGATGAAGAGGTTCGGCGCCTCCCGCAGGCCAAGCCGCTCCAGCCGACGCGTCAGCTCGCGCGCGCATTCCTGGCTATACGTGATGCAGGCGGCACCGCGCGGCGCGCGCACGTCCTCAGCCATGATCCGGGCGAGCTTGAGCACCAGCGTCTTGGTTTTGCCGCTGCCCGGGCCCGCGAGCACGACGCAGTGTCCCGTCGAGTCATAGGCTGCTTGCTGCCCAGGGTTGCTGGCCAGATCAGCCGCTTGGGCGAGATATGCGGCGCTGACATTACGCAAGGGCATCGCGAATATGCTCCAGCGCCTGCCGGATGTAGTCCGGGCACGTATCTTCATCGACGTGTGGCGCCAGCGCCTGAGCGAAGCGCCCTTTGCCGATCCGCTCGATGAGCTTGATTAACCGCTCCTCATCAAGCGTATCGGTATCGTCAACCCAGCCCTGGATCAGATCCTGAGTGTTCTGATTGATCGATAGCTCCTCCCCGATGACTTCCTGCATCGCTTCGGCAAGGCCGCCGGTGAAGAGCTCCGGCTCAAGCGTATTGCTGTTGACGAAGTAGCCGAACGGTTCGGCGCGCGCGATTACAGCGTCGGCGTCTAATGGCGTGTAGCTCACGCCATTCTCGACCAGCCGCAGCACATTGATCAGCCGTCGGCGCACCAGCGGCGGGTTTGCACCATTTGGATCCCGGTCGGTCAGAATGACATGCGGGATATTGAGTCCCTGCGGCCCCAACAACTTCACGTAGGGTGTGAAGTTTGTGCCACTCACGGAGCATACGGTGATGCCGAGCATATCGAGGGGGATGTCCAAGGCCTCGGCAAATGCAGGGATAAGGAACCGCTCGGCATCCCCCTCGACGAGGATCACGCCTCGCGCGAAGAAAATCTCCCCGCGGCTGACATCAATGTAGCGCTGTAGGTCCGCCTCATCGCGTGCCGTCAGGGGTGCCGTGGCCGTGGATACGGCGGTCGTCGCCTCCTCACCGGCGTCATGTCGGAGCAGGACGATCGAGCGGATCGGGGTCACGCTCGCAATATGCGGCGAGTGCGTCGTAAGGATGGTTGTGAGCGGCGGAGTCTCTTCCTCTCCGTCCCCAGCTCCGCCGAGGAAGTACCGGTAGACGAGCCGCTGTATATGCGGGTGGAGGTGTGCTTCGGGCTCTTCGACCACAAAGAACGTATGGTCGCGCTCGCCATCCGTGACCAGACGATCGAGCTCAAGGCTCTTCAACGCCAAGAAGATCAGATTCGCGGTGCCAAGACTGGCGTCGCCAATGCCGCGCGCGCCATTATCGATCAGCAGCCGCAGGCTGCGCAGCAAAGCATCGACGCGGGTTGGTGCAAGACCAAGCGTGAGCGGAACGGCATGCTGTTCGCCCGCAATAGCGATCAGCCGCTCACTGATGCGCTGCGCGGTGGCGACCACCTCGGCATGGCCAGCAAGCTCGGCTTGCGCCTCGTTGACCTGCTCCTGGATCTCGTCGCGCGCGTCTTCATCCAGCGAGGTCGCCAGTTGCTCGATGAGAGGCCTCAACGGCGAGTTCCGCCAGCTCGACAGGTCCTTCTCGGCATCGCGCAGCGCGACCTGGACATCGAGCGGCAGCATCCGGCGGAAGGTTGAGCCGATCGACATATCGGGATCGTCGCCGCCGAAAATGATATATTCGTAGTCGGCCAGGCTCTCAGGCTCGCGGCCGAGATTTGCCTTGGGCTGAAAACGGTACGTCAGACGCGCGACCATCGGTGGCCCCGGATCGACCACACAGTCATTGAGATGCGCCATCAATCGCGGATCGTCGGTAAAATCCGTCAGATCGACTGAGATTGCGATGGTCTCGCCGAGCTTGTCTTCGCCCAGCCCATCCCAGAAATGTTCGAACCCGAGCTGGCGGTCGCGTTCCGACAGGCCCGGATCCAGGATCAATTGTAGGGCGCGAATGAAGTTGCTCTTGCCGACCTTGTTTTCGCCGACAATGACGATGCTCTCGCCAGTCTCGACCTCGATATCCGAGAAATTGGCGAAATTGCTGATCTTTATGCGTGATATGCGCACACGTCCGTCCCCCCTCGTTATTCTCTATCGCGGTTGGCCCGCTCGGCCATGTCGGCGCAACGCGCCATCAACGCCTCGAAAGTTTCGGCGTCGTCGAGCAGCAGACCGTCCTCCACCATCCGGGCGTAGTCGTCGCCAAGCGCCTGGAGCGCTTCCCCCGCCGGCACCAGGCGCAGGCCGCCATGGACCGCGGCCCCATAGTCGATCAACTCACGATCGGCCCCTTTTTCGGCGAAGAACATCGTCTTGTGGCGCGCGACAGCGTCCGCCAGATCGCGATCGGCGAAGGCACTCGCGGCAAGACCAGCCTCGTCCAGTCGCACCACATCATGCCAATGACGGGCGAAGCGCTCGCCACGCAAACGCTCTTGCAGGCAGAAGACATGAATCGCGGTGGCCTTTTCCCAGAAGGTTCGCTCAGCGTGCATCACCCGAGGGCGGGCCGTGGGAAAGACCACATCATCAACCAAGCCGGACGCATCGCAGGCGACATCGCGCTCGCTTGCCGGGTCGCCGGTCGAGCGTGCGCCGAATTCGAGCATGACGCTTGGCGCGACATAACCCGTCCCTGTAGTGGTCGCCTCATAATCGATGAAGAGCTTCTCACCCTCCGCGCGAACGGTTGCCGCCAGCTTCTCTTTCGCCAAAGCGCCGGCGATCGCAGGCTGGACCGATCCCAATACCCATTCAGGAAGCCGTTTTCGCACCTCGCTCGACCAACGCTTCTCCTCACTGCGCGATTTCGGCAACGCTTCGCCGTTCTCGCCGACGAGATCGGGGGCGATCGCGCGGATATCGTAGGTGAGATCGACGTCCTCCGAAAAACGCCGGATGACGCCGTAGGCCTTCGACAGCGACGTGCCGCCTTTAAAGACGAGGTGCTCACCCAGCGAGGTGGCATAGAGCGCTGCCAGCGCCCAAACGACCCAGGCATCCTTTTCGAGGAGATGGGCGGGCCGTCCCGATTTGTCAGCGGCAATACCAAGCACGTCACGGCGATCCGACGCCGAAAGGTTGAGGAACACATCAGCCATGCGCGGCCTTTCCGACGCTGCGCGCAAGCCATGTCGGAAGCTGGGGTGCTACCGCCACCAACTCCTGGAATGTCGTCGATGGCAGCTTGCGCTTCAAAGCCTGAAGCGCTGCCTCCGCCTTGTCTGGACCGAGCCACGCCAGAGCCCGCACAGCCTCGCCAGCCGGTCGATTGGCTAGGGCAAGCTGCCAGCGCGGCGCGTGGCGAAGCTCAACGATTTGCTTTCCCAAGCTCATCGTGCGGCTGCGACCCGACGTCAGATAAACCGATCTCACCGGCACCTGTGTCGTGAGCCCCAGCGTGTTTGCAGCCGCCGCCCCGCTGGGCACGATGACTTCGCCGCGCTGACTGGCCAGCGCTTCGACGGCTTGCTCGACCGAGGGGGACCTCGTGCCGAACCGGCTGGAAATCGGGCGCAGATAAACGCCGCGACCAGCGCGCATCAAGCGGCCCCGCTCCACTAGGCGCGACAGCGCCTGGTCGACGGCTGCCCTATTGCCAAGGTGCAGCAAGCCCTTGGCGGATATCGGCGCACCCTCAGGCAGGCCTTCCGCGTGCGACAGAATCTGCTCGGGCAATCGTTGCATCATCAAACTCCTGTCAGAAATATACGCGGTTTTCTGACAGTTTTCAAGTTCCGGAGATTGCCACGTCGAGCAATCTTGACCGGATGTTTATGACCGGGCATATTTGCCTAAATTGGAGTGTCGGCCATGTATGTCTATAACCCCGAAAAGTTCGCATCGCTCTCGGAGTCCGAACTCGGCCAACAACTTTGGTCCTTCCTGACCCGGCCCGAAAATGTCGCCCGCCTCGAGACCGCATCGGAGCTGAGCAAGCCCGCCGTCGAGGGGATCGAAGAGCAACTTCTCGAAGCTTTCCGGGAGGAAGTGCTGGCGGATCGAATCAAGCAGATGATCGGCCATATGGTGCGGCAGATCCTGGAGCAACGCGGTTGGTTGCTCGACCAGGGCGACGTCAAGGTTCAGTCGGTGCCCTTCATGAAGGCCGCGCGCTATCGGCGACCGGATTGGTTCACCTTCCACGCCTTCCGCAACACCAGCGATCCGCGCGACGTCGTCATCACCGACCGCCGCCAGAACGCCGCCCTGCCTGAGAATGCGCGCTGGACCTATTACGCCACCTTCGCGAGCCCGATCAAAGCCGCCGTGGCTTTCGGCGTCCACGACCTCAGCCAGTTGCGTCAGCAGGTGCATGCGAATGGCTACCATCGCGTCCGCGTCGAGCGGATGCTGCGGCGCGCGTGAGGTCAGACATGGCGACCACATCGATCGACGAATTCATCCGCGTATCACAGCTGCTCTCCGGCCTGACGCTTTCGGTCCCCATCATGATGATGACGCGGGATCAGGTCGAAAGGATCGTTGCCGACGCGGCAGCCGACGCGACGCTCGCATCCCTGGATCGGGAGCTGCGCGCCAAGCTCAAGGCGGTGACAGGCCCCGAAGACCATGTCCAGATGGCGCAGGCCTATGAGGCCTACTCCGAAGCATCCTTCTATCTGGCGATGAAGGATCGCGGCGTTGTTTTGGAGCGCACGCCCGGCACCGGGGGCCACAACGCGAAGCGCCCGGATTTCCGCTACTCGCACAGCGCCGGCAAACTCTATTTCGAGGTCAAGGCCCTGGAAATCGCCGAACCGCTGCGGCGTCACAAGGAGATCGGTCACGAGGCGTTGGAGGTTGCGGCCGAGCTGGACGGACGCGCGCGCCAACCAGGAATCCACTTCGGCAAGCCACTAGAGATATCGGGCCACCTGCCCAATGCAGGTTCCGTCGGGCGGATCGACGACACGATCCAGAAGATCAGCAACAACATCAAGCCCGGTCAGATCGAGTACGGCCCGACCGTGCTTGTCGTCGATCTCGGTCGCCTTAGCAGCATCGCGCAAGGCCCGTCCGGCCTTCTGCCCGTTTTCTTCCACGCCGGGCCACCGGCGGAAAGCTGTGTAAGCGGCGAGCTGTGGCAGATCGCACTCGGCCAACCCGGGGAGCAAATTCTGTCGCTTCCGGAGTTCGACGGCAAAAGCAATCTGGCGGGCCACCAGACACGGGTCGGCATTCTCCGTCAATTCCCTACCCTGATGGCGATCACGTTCTTCCTGCCGCGCTGGAGCGAGAAACCCGAACTGCTGACGATCTGGAACGTCGGTTGGGATCAGACGGCCCTGGAGAATCCATGCGCTCTCGACGAGCACCAAATCGGAGATGTCCTTCACAATTACTCCGATGGCCTGAATGATCAGCGAAACGAACTGGGTTGGGATTTTCGCGTAAGTCGATAGACCTTTTACATTACTGCACCGGGCCGAGGCATGCGCGGTCTCGGCACATCATCATTGGGCTCGAACACATCAACCGGGAGCACGGCCGTCAAGGCGGACAACGACCGGGACAAAGGAGGAAGAATGATCGGTCGCGGATCCGAATGGCGGCGCTGGGAGCCACATATTCACGCCCCGGGAACCGTCCTGAACAATCAGTTCGGCGGGGGCACCCCGTGGGAGACCTATCTCACGTCCCTCGAAACCGTCACGCCGAAGATCGAGGCAATTGCAGTCACGGACTACTATCTGACGGACACATATGAGGAAGTGCTGAAGCACAAGACGGCGGGCCGCCTGCCCAAGGTCCAACTCATTTTCCCGAACGTCGAGCTCCGCCTCGACGTCGCGGCCAAGACCGGCTTCGTCAACCTGCACCTTCTGGTCAGCCCCGACGACCCCAAACACATTGAGGAGCTGCACCGCATTCTGCAGCGTCTTCAGTTTCAGGCGCATGGCGATACCTTCAACTGCACGCGCCAGGACCTGATTTCGCTGGGCAAGAAGGCCGACACGACCATCATCGATGACCGTGCCGCGCTCGCTCACGGCGCGACGCAATTCAAGGTGAATTTCGATCAGCTTCGTCGCGTCATGCGAGAGAGCGACTGGGCGAAAGCGAATATCCTGATCGCGGTTGCCGGCGCGGCTGGTGACGGGACGTCTGGCTTGCGGCAGGCTGCCGACGCCACAATGCGTCAGGAAATCGAGAAGTTCGCCCATATCATTTTCTCGAGTAGTCCCGCCCAGCGTGAATTTTGGTGTGGACGCCGGGGTGTGACGCTCGATCAGCTCCGCGAGCGCTACGGCGGCTGCAAGCCCTGCCTTCACGGTAGCGATGCGCATGATCAGCAGACCGTGGGACAGCCCGTCGAAGATCGATATTCGTGGATCAAGGGCGGGCTCGAATTCGACGCCCTGCGCCAAGCCTGCATCGATCCCGAGGGGCGCGCTCATGTCGCGGCCGAGCCGCCGCGCACGGCGATGCCCTCACAAGTCATCTCGCACGTTTCGCTGGCCGATGCCGCTTGGGCTCCAACGCCGTCGATTCCACTCAATCCCGGTCTGGTGGCGATCATCGGCGCGCGCGGCTCTGGCAAGACCGCGCTCGCCGACGTGATCGCCGCCGGTTGCGACGCGATCACGCCGGCGGCATGGAAAGCCAACGAGAATATCAGTCCGTCCTTCCTCGTGCGGGCCCGCAAGCTTCTCGGCAATGCGTCCGCTACCTTGGCATGGGCGGGCGGCGCCACCGTCACGCGGTTCCTGGACGGCCGCGATGCTAACGGCCATTTGGCCTTTCCCCGTGCGCGTTATCTGTCGCAACAATTCGTCGAAGAGCTTTGCTCTTCCGCTGGCGTCTCTGACGGCCTGATTGCGGAAATCGAACGCGTGATTTTCGAGGCCCACCCTCAAGACGCTCGTGATGGCGCGATCGATTTTGCAGAACTGCGTGAGTTTCGGACCGCCCGCTTCCAGCAGGCCCGGGAACGGGAGGCGGACGCGATCGCGGACATATCTGATCGCGTCGCCACGGAAATCGAGAAGGAGGCTTCGATCGCGAGCCTGTCGCTGCAGGTCACCCAGAAGGACGGCCAGATCAAGAGTTACACTCAGGATCTGGCCAAGCTCGTCGTCAAGGGCACCGAAGCGCAGGCGGCTCGGCACGCCCAGCTTGGTCAGGCCGTTCAAGCGCTGCGTGGTACGATACAGGCCTATGCCAATCAGCGGCGCACCTTCGTCGCACTGCAGGATGAAGTGGCCAGCACGCGGGCCACAAAGGCGCCTGAACTCCTGCGCCAGGCCAAGGAACGGCATCAACAAAGCGGCCTGAGCGCGCAGCAGTGGGATGAATTCCTGCTGATCTACAAGGGCAACGTCGACACCAGCCTCGCCAACTACGTGACATGGGCCGATCAGCAGATCGCCACGCTCACGGGCCTTCCCCTTCCGCCGGCGCTCCCCACAACGCCCGTCTTCCCGGACACGGCGGACCTGACGAAGCTGCCGCTCAACACGCTGCTGGCGGAGATGACGCGCCTTGAAGCGCTGGTCAGCGCCGACAACATCG
This sequence comes from Novosphingobium decolorationis, assembly GCF_018417475.1. Lineage (NCBI taxonomy): Bacteria > Pseudomonadati > Pseudomonadota > Alphaproteobacteria > Sphingomonadales > Sphingomonadaceae > Novosphingobium > Novosphingobium decolorationis. The sequence continues at coordinate 3,577,381 of NZ_CP054856.1, read as the reverse complement.
TCCGCAATCAGTATGCCACCCTGTCGCAGCGGATCGCGCTAGAGAACGCGGCGCTCCAAAACCTGCAGACACGGTTGACCGATGCCCAGGGCGCGGCCGCGCGGCGAAAAGACCTCCAAACCGAGCGCGATGCCGCTTATGGCCGGGTTTTCCAGGCGATCGTCAGCGAGCAGACCGCGCTCGCTGATCTGTACGCGCCTCTGATGGCGCGCCTTTCGTCTTCGACCGGCACTCTACGCAAACTCGGCTTCTCGGTCCGACGCATCGTCGACGTCGCCAGCTGGGGCACGGTGGCTGAGGAAAATCTCCTCGATCGGCGCAAGGCTGGACCGTTCCAGGGACGCGGCTCGCTGATCGCGCTTGCGGACGCGACCTTGCGGCCCGCCTGGGAGACGGGATCGGCCGCGGACGTACAAACGGCGATGGCTGGTTTCATCGCCCAGTATATGAGAGACCTGATTGGCCACGCGCCGTACGCGCAGAACCAGCAGGCTGAATTCCGCGCCTGGCTGAAGCGGTTCGCACATTGGCTCTTCGCCACGGACCACATCTCGGTGCGCTACGAGATTGTCTATGACGGCATCGACATCCGCAAACTCTCTCCCGGCACGAGAGGCATTGTGCTGCTTCTCCTCTATCTGGCGCTCGACGATGCGGACGATCGCCCGCTCATCATCGATCAGCCGGAAGAAAACCTGGACCCGAAATCGGTGTTCGAGGAGCTGGTCGCTCTATTCATTTCGGCCAAGGCCAAGCGGCAGGTGATCATGGTCACCCACAACGCCAACCTTGTCATCAATACCGATGCCGATCAGATCATCGTCGCGGACGCCGGGCCACATGCGGCAGGCGGTCTTCCGCCGATCACCTACAAGGCCGGGGGGCTGGAGAACGCCGAGATCCGCAAGGCGGTGTGCGACATCCTGGAGGGAGGCGAGGAAGCCTTCAGGGAAAGGGCGCGGAGGCTGAGAGTCAGATTGGATCGCTAGAGGGAGACTGTTATGCTTCATTCATTCTCCGCGCGGCAAGCCACTAATTAAATGGAGGGGCTCCCCCCACAATATCCATTAGCTTCTCGTAACCGGTGACCACGTCATACTTGACTCGATCCTCAGACACGCGCCGCCCGATCTCATCGAAGAATTTCCGGGCACAAGCGATCTTCGTCTTTTCGATCTCCCGGAGCTTCATCGAAGACATGGTGCCCTTGGTCTCGGCGACAAAGTAGATGTGCTTGACGCTTCCCTCCTTGAAGGAAATCGCCCAATCGGGGTTATAGTCGCCAACGGGTGTCGGGATCAGGAAGCCGCGCGGCAGCTTGGCGTAGACCACGACCTCGCTGGCGATATCGAGCCCGTCGACGAACTTGCGCTCGATGTCGGAGTCGGTCACCACATAATCGTAGACGTGCCGCTTGAGCTTAGTCGAAGCCTTGGAAAAGTCCTGGCCGGTCTGGTTCGCGGTGAAGATGTCAACGTCGTAATGCTCGGCGAGCCCGTCATAGGTCAGCCGCTCGATCACCATCGTGGCCTTCTGTTCGGCGATGATCCGCGACGCCTCGGCGATGAAGTGCTCCGGGTTCTCTTTGAGCTGCCCGAACACGCTGCCCTGGATGCCAGTCAGGATATCGGCTGCAGTCTTGCGTGTGAGTTCCGTATTTTCAGCGATCTTTCCGAGGAGGTCATACTTCACGAGCGAATGGACCGATTCGCCGCGCTCGGTCGTAGACCCTGTCAGGGCAAAACCATCACCTGCCCTGAGCTGCTCGTCAGTCAGCCCATCGCCCTGAATCCCTGCCTGAACGGTGTACTGGAGCGGCGTCACGCGAAGCTGGCTATCGAGGGCGCTTACGCATTTGCGGACCAATTCCTCGGAGTCGAACTCTACGCGATAGACGGCTTTCTGGTTGATGCGCCGCCAGAGCTCCTGGAATTCCTTCTTCTCGAAATTCTCGTTGAGCGGATTGGTCTTCGACTTGCGGCCATCCTCGACCTTGGGCATCTGCGCATCGCTGAAGACGCTGTCGATGATCTGGAAGATCTGATCGGCGTGCGCCTTCAACTCATCTGGCAAAGCCGCCAAGGTTCCAGCTTCCTTCGCCTGATGGTAGGCGCCGGTGATCTGGTCCGCGTCATCGGAATAGTCGTTCTTCACGAGGTACCGGTAGATCTGCTTCGCCATGGCCGGCGTGATCTCGACCGGGCCGGCATCCGTCTTGATGGTCTTGCCCGTGAAGTATGCTTCCGTCGCCTTGCGCGGGCGCGACGTCAGCGTGTCGGCGATCTCCTTCTGGAGGCCGGCCACAAAGTTCTTGTAGCTCTCGCTGGCGACGACGGTGAGGACGTTTATGTCATGGACGACTGCGGGGTTATCCATCCGGTCGCCGTGTTGGTCCACCGACAGGCGTAGTCCGCGGCCCACTTCCTGGCGCCGCGAAACGGTGTTGTCGCTGTGCTTGAGCATGCACATGACGAAGACGTTGGGATTGTCCCATCCTTCGCGCAGCGCGGAATGCGAGAAGATGAACCGCGTGGGTTCCGAAAAAGACAGCAGGCGTTCCTTGTCCTTCAGGATCAGGTCGTAGGCGTCCACGTCGTCTGAATCGACCGACCGCGCTCCGACAGCGGGGTCCTTCAGCCGGTTGGTCTTTTTGTCGATCGAGAAATAGCCGTTGTGCGTCTTGGCTGCATCAATGCCCGCCAGGTGCTTCCGGTAGGCGTCGTTATCAATCGCCAGCTCACCCAGATATTCCGCCTTGAGAAGCTCATACTCCTCTTCGAACACGCGGGCATATTCGCCTTTCTCATCGGCCTGCGTGTAGTCACGGTACTTCACGACCTCGTCGATGAAAAACAGCGACAGCACCTTAACCCCTTGCGCGAAGAGCTGCTTTTCCTTGTCCAGATGCGCCTTGATCGTCTCGCGGATCTGGATGCGCCGTATGTCGCGCTCCGACACGTCGCCGGTCGCCTCCCCTGCTCGGAGCGCCACGCCGTTGGTGAACTCGACCGTGTCGTTGCGGGCGTCGATCTGGGAGATCGTGAAGCCGTCGCGGTATTGATCCAGCTCGCCTGACTCGGCGAACAGGTCGTCACGGAACTCCAGCCGCTTGAGCTGGCGCTTAATCTCGCCGCTCGCGAGCTTCACTTCGATCTCGAGCCGCGCCACGGGCGCCTTCTTCGAGATCTCGATCCCCTCGAGGTAAAGATAAGCGTTCGTGCCGGCAAGTCCGCGAGTCTGAATGCCCCGAACGGCGATCTTCTTCACCAGCTTCTGGTTGTAGGCATCGAGCGCATCGAGCCGGTGAACGCGGTTGTGCTGCGTCTTGTGGGTCGCCGAGTAGCGCAGGATCATCAGCGGCTTGAACTTCGGCAGCGCCTCCATCGTGGCCGCGCCTTCCATCTTCTGCGGCTCGTCAAGGATCAGGATCGGCCGGTTGCTGGCGATCACGTCGATGGGCTTGCGGGACTGGAAGTCATCCAGCTCCTCATAGATGCGGCGGTTGTCGGCGCCGCGCGCCGCGAACGCCTGGATGTTGATGACCATCACGTTGATGCCGGCATCCGACGAGAAGCTCTCCAGCTCGTGCAGGCGCTTGGAATTGTAGATGAAGAAGCGCGCCTTCTTGCCGTAGCTCTCGGTGAAATGGTCAGCAGTGATCTGCAACGACTTGTGGACGCCTTCCCGGATGGCGATCGACGGCACCATAATGATGAACTTCGACCAGCCATAGCGCTTGTTCATCTCAAAGATCGTCTTGATGTAGCAATAGGTCTTGCCGGTCCCCGTCTCCATCTCGATGTCCAGGTTGGTCCGGCATCCGGCGCTGGTGACCAGCTTGTCGGAAACAGGCAGGTTCTGGTGGCTCTGGACGTCCTTGATGTTGGCCAGCACCTGAAGCTCGGTCAGCGCCAGATCGGCGTTCTTGAACCCCTCCTCGAAGGCGCTCGTCTGCGCCTTCTGGCCCGGATCGATCCGGTAGGTGATCCCGTTCGACATCGGCTGCCCGGCGAAGCAGTCCACGACCGCAGTCACGGCCTGTGTCTGATAGGGCTGGACCTTGAATTTCAGCTTCATGCCCGCCCCCTCAGATCGACTTGACGTCGGTGCCGGGCGAAACCTGGCGGAAGACCTGCTCGACGTTGATCTTCACCGCATCGGACACAAAGCCGTTATCGCGGAACACGACGCGCAGCGGCTCGCAGGCAGCAAGCTCCTTCACCAGTTCTTCCGTCACGCCAGTGTCGAAGCAGGCGACCAACGCATTTCCGTCGACAAAGAACACGGTTTTGCCCTGCACCGTCTCGCGCTTGATTGGCAGCGTCAGGTCCACGCCCCAGTCGACGAGCACCTGGAACAGCAGGTCCTCAGGGGTGCGATCGGGCTTGATGTTGTCGACGGCGGTGAGCAGATCCTTCTGATCGATCTCGTCCGGGCGATAATAGACGTCCTGCATGTTGGACGTATCGACCTTCAGGACCCGGAAGCCGACATCGCGATTCCAACCCGGATCGCAAGTCTCCGACAACACCGCTGCCCCGGCCTGTCTCACGCGTTCCTTAGAGCCCGATCCAAAAGTTGTTGAGCAATACCAGCATGTTATGATTCACGCCGTCCTTGCGAGAGATGGAGTGATCAATGGCATGGACTGGCATTGCTCGAGATGAGCATAGCCGCAAAGGACTGCGGTATCCAAGCGACATGACGGACAGGGAGTGGGCGTTGGTGGCACCGTTCATTCCTCCGGCAAAGCACGGCGGTCGGCGTCGCAGCACGAATATGCGCGAAGTGGCCAACGCGTTGCTCTACTTGGTCTCGGCCGGATGTGCCTGGCGCCTGCTGCCCAAATGCTTTCCACCGGTTTCGACGGTTCGGCGCTATTTCTACGCTTGGCGTAACGCGGGATTGTTCGAGGTGATGAACACGCTGCTGGTCATGAACCTGCGAGAGATCGAGGGGCGCGAAGCCTCTCCCAGTGCGGGCATCATCGATAGCCAGAGCGTGAAAACGACCGAGAGCGGCGGTCCGAGTGGATATGACGCGGGCAAGAAAGTCAAAGGTCGAAAGCGTCATATCCTGACCGACACCTCCGGCTTTCTGATCTCCATCCTCGTGCACACCGCCGATATTCAGGACCGGGATGGCGCCGTCGACGTGCTCAAAAGGATTTGCCAGCGCTTCCCTTGGCTGCGCCATATCTTCGCCGATGGTGGCTACGCCGGTGACAAGCTCAGAACGGCACTCGCCAAAGCCGGGAACTGGGTGATCGAGATCATCAAACGATCTGATCAAGCCAAGGGCTTTGAAGTCCTCCCGCGCCGCTGGGTCGTCGAGCGCACCTTCGCCTGGCTGGGGCGGTGTCGTCGCCTCGCAAAGGACTGGGAAGCGACCATCGCCTCTTCAACCGCCTGGGCTATGATCGCTTCTATCCGCATGCTTATCCGCAGAACCGCAAGGTATTGCTACGCCTGAGGAACTTTTGAATCGGGCTCTTAGACACTTCGGACAAGACGAGCGGTCGACCCTTCTTCTTCAAGAGCTTTATTGCGGCCTGTACCGTCTTCTTCGTAGTCCCCGTGGTCGAGGCTTCTGCCTCCTGCAAATCCTCGGGGAGCTGCACCATAACGAAACGGTGGTTGGTTCCATAGGTGGCATTAGCCCGGAAGACAGCTTCGGCGGTACTGGCCGATCCAGCAAAGAAGTCCATCACGAGGGCAGCACGGTCATTCGGCGTCATATATTCGATCAATTTTGCCAACTCATCGTGATCCTTGGGGTTCGTGAAGACCTTCGCCCCCATGAGCTTGCGCAGGTATTTTACCGAGACTTGGGATTGCTTGTAGAAATACGACCCACGAACCTGCGTGGCGAAATCCGTTTCCTCGTCGCTGTCGTCATCGATATCGTTCGAGTCGACTTGGCTTCCATTCGCCTCTTCAGGGATTGGCCGAATGTGCGCCTTTCTAAACGGCGGTTGCTTATGGTCTTCACGGAATTCGACGAGCCCGGCCTTGATTTGCCTCTGCATCTCCTGGGACGTTGAATATCTCCAACCCGCTTCTGGGACTTCGCACGGAAGCCCTGTCACTGGGTGGATCACATCATATCGCGGCCCATCTCCACCGGGCCAAGAGATATCACGGTCCCGCCACGGACCATTTTCATCGACGCGCTTGTACCGCGCCCACTTCTTTGCGGGATGGCCCTTCGGCAGGTCGGAGTACCATTGAGAAAGGTCAGCCTCGATGGCCTTGAAGTCATCACCATGAACTCCGCGCAGCCTGACAAATTCGGCCCAGATATCGCGTGCACCTGGCTTCTCTTCCCGCCAAACTTCTTGATGTTCGCGTATCCGCGTCACGTTCTTCGCGAAAACCAGCATGTATTCATGGCCAACGGAAAAGAATTTTGCATCATTCTTTCGGCCTTTTTCCCAGACCAGTTGAGCCACGAAATTCGTCTCGCCAAAGACCTGGTCCATCACCTTTCGGAGCGCGGCCTGTTCGTAGTCATCGATGCTGACGAGGATGATCCCATCATCCTTCAGCAGCCTCTTCGCGACCGTCAGACGCGAATAGATCATCGACATCCAGTCCGAATGATATCGACCGCGCGTATCTGAGTTCGCCACCAGACGCCCGCCTTCGGCCGTTTTCTCCCCCGCGTCGATTTCAAACTGCTCTTTCTCTGCGGTGAAGTTGTCCCGGTAGATGAAGTCTTTCCCGGTATTATAGGGAGGATCGATGTAAATCAGCTTCACCTGACCGAGATAGGTTTCCTGCAGCAATTTAAGGGTCTCGAGGTTGTCGCCTTCGATGAAGAGGTTCTTCGTCGTGTCGAAGTTGAGGCTTTCGTCCTGTGCAGGTCGCAAAGTTTTTGAGATGGGGGAGTTCGCAGTGATCAAGGCCTCGCGTTTTCCAGGCCAGTCCAGCCGGTACCGCTCTTGTGGCCCTTCGACTATGTGGTCGCTCAGCTCCTGGCGCAGCTGATCGAAGTCTACCGCTAGACGTACTTCCCCCGTCACCTCGTCGCGCGCCTCGGACACGCAGCCGGGGAACAGGTCGCGGATCTTCGCGATGTTTTCCTGGCTCAGGTCAGGGCTTTGCATCTTCAGCTTATCCATCGTCATATCCTTACTCATTCGTCGCGGCAGGATCGGGAGCTGCGCTGGATAGGCGCTCGAGTTCCCGCCGTGCGGCGCGCAGCTCGGCATTGACCGCCACGCGCTTGTTGAATTGCTTCTCACGGACAAGGCGGGCCTTGATCCGGTCCACCTCCCGCGTCTTGGACCGGATGGCCTCCATCCGCGCCACGCGCGTCTGGATGTCCTCGCCAGCGTGCTCCGCTTCGACGCCGGCCTTTGGCATCAAAGCCGTGATGAGGGCGTCGTAGAGGCCGCCTAGGTTGAGCGCGACCGGCAACGGCCGGCGAGGCGCCTCGTCAGGCAACCAATCGGTCGCGAAATAGCTGCTTACAACCCACTTGGTGGAATCGGCATCGCTCGGCCGCTTGAAGGCAGCCACCGCCTTTCGCTTGCCAGACCAGCTGAGCTCGAAAATCAGCGGGAACGGGATCGCCCGGTCGATCGCGCGCAGCACCTCTTCGTCGAGCTTGCCGTTGCGCAGGCTGATGCCGAAAACCTGAATCTCACCGACGGCCTTCGTCGCCGCAAGGTTCATAGTTTCCGGCGCGAGCTTGTACTTCCAAGTGATCTGATCGACCTGGGTCACAAACAGATCCCTTAGCGCCGTGCCGACGCCCGCATGCTCATAAATCCGGCTTTTCGGGACAACACGGCCGAAGGCGGCGGCTATGGGATAGTCGAAGAAGGCCGCCGTCATGCCGCCGCCTCTTCGATCACAAGGAAGGCGATCAGTTCGAAATCGTCGAGGCCGGCGATGGTATGAACTAGCGCCGTGGTCCGCCCGCCGCTGAACAGGCTGTCGATGTCCTTTTCTGCCTTCACCTCGATCATTGAGCGGATCGCGGCGCTCAGAAGCGCGGAGCATTGCTCCATCTTGCGACCGTCCTGCGTCCGCTCATTGAACAGCTGGCAGACCGCCCGGATCGGCTCCGCTTGGCCCTTGCAGCTCGTGCGGATCAGATCGAGCAAGCGCTTCACCTCGGTATGGTCGATGACGACCCCACCGTCGTGACCGACATAGACGAGGTAATAGGGGTGCAGCCGGTTCTGCTGGTTGATGTTCACGCTGTCGTGGATATTTTTCAGCGCGAAGATCACACCCGGCTTCAGACCTAGCGCCGGCTGCGCCGGCACCACAGCATGCATGCCGTTGGGCAGATGATCGAGGTCGCCGTGTTCCTTGATATGGTTCAAGAGATCCATGCGAAAATCGTTGAGGCCGAGGTCCGTGATTGAGATCCCGGTTCGCACGTCCTCCAGCTCGATCACCTCTTCCTGGAGCCGCTTGAGCTGCTCCTTCCGGTAAGCGATGTCACTGCTCTTGGCGGTCAGCACGTTGTCATCGCCGGTCGCCGTAACGTCGGCGATCATCATACGGTTTTCGACACGCTCCTTGAGATTGATGTACTCGTCGAGCGAGATTTCCGGCCAGTAGTTGACGAGCTGGATTTGCGCATTGGGCGAGCCAATGCGGTCGATGCGCCCGAACCGCTGGATGATCCGCACCGGGTTCCAGTGGATGTCGTAGTTTATCAGATAGTCGCAATCCTGAAGGTTCTGGCCCTCGGAGATGCAGTCCGTCCCGATGAGGATGTCGATCTCGCCCGTTTCGTGCGGCAGGACCAGATGCTTCTCCTTCGCGCGCGGGGAGAACAGCGTGAGCAGGGACTGGAAGTCATAGCTCTTCTTCAGCGTGCTCTTCGGCGCATCGGAGCCAGTGACCATGCCACAGTGTAGGCCGTCCGACTCGAGAAATGCCGATGCTAGATTCGCATAAAGGTACTTCGCCGTGTCCGCGAAGGCGGTGAAGATGAGAACCTTGCGATTGCTCGCATTGAGCGGGTCGGCAACCTTGCGGGTGACGACATCCTTCAGATGCTGCAGTTTGGCATCATCCTCCGGTCCCACCTTATCCATCGAGGCGATCAGATCACCAATGAGCGTGAGATCCGCGGCGAGGTCGTGCTTCCAAGACGGAATGTCCATATCCGACAGGCTGATCTGAATTTTCTTGCCGACCGTGAACTCATCGAGTCCGCTCAGGTCGTCATCGTCCGGGTCGAAACCGGGATCGCCGAGATGGTCGCTCACGATCTGGGCCGCGCCCGTGCTCTCATAGGTGTCGATAGCCTGGAGCGTCTGCGCGATGTTGCCGTGCAGCGCCCGTAGGGTGAGGCGGAATGCTTCGACAGAGCTCTCCAACCGCTTGAGCAAATTGGTGGTCATCAGAGCCTGAAGGCTCCGCTCGCGGTCGGCCTGCCGCAGCTTGCCGCGACCGCCTTCCACCTGGGTGTCGTAGATTTCTTCGTACTTACGAAGCCGGCTCGGCAGGATGTAGCTGATCGGGGCGTAGACCGCGAGCTTGAGCACCGACAGGCTGCTGAAGATATCGTTGAGGCCTAGCACGTCCGATCGATGGGTGATCGGGCACTGATACGAAAGCGGCTTTCGGCGCTGGGGAAATTTGCCGATATCCTTGGTGTCGTAGAAGGTCTCGATATGCTTGCGGGACCTTGCAATCGTCACGGCGTCGAGCATCTCGAAGAAATCGAAGTCGAGGGCTTTCAAGATCGCGGCCGCGGTTCGCTCCTCTGGAGGCAGATCGGACCACGCGTTGAATGCCTTCTGCGCGCGCCGGAAAATCTCCTCGATTCCAGTGTTGGTTTTCAGCTTGCGACTGAGGTTTTCAGAGTCACCCTCGTAAGCCAGCGCGAGCTGATTGCGCAGATCGTTGAACCGATTGTTCACTGGCGTCGCCGATAGCATCAGAACTTTGGTCTTCACGCCAGCACGAATGACCTTGTTCATCAGCTTCTGGTAGCGAGTCTCTCGATCCTTGAAGACATCGTTGTTCCGGAAATTGTGCGACTCATCAATGACGACGAGATCGTAATTGCCCCAGTTCACCCGGTTCAGCGGAATGCCGAACGCCTCTCCTGACGTGCGGGAGAGATCGGTATGGCTTAGGACATCGTAATTGAAGCGATCCTTGGCGAAAATGTTCGTTGTCAGATTGGTATTGTAGTTGCGCCAATTGTCCGCAAGCTTCTTCGGGCACAGAACCAGCACCGACCGATTGCGCAGTTCGTAGTATTTGATCACCGCCAGGGCGGTGAAAGTTTTACCAAGGCCGACGCTATCCGCCAAAATGCATCCATTGTGCATTTCAAGCTTATTGATAATGCCGGTCGCGGCGTCTCTCTGGTAATTGAAGAGCTTGTTCCAGACGAGGCTGTCTTTGTAACCGGTCAGATCGTTCGGCAGCGCGTCCTGATCAACTTCTTCGAGGAAGTCCTGAAAGAGATTATAGAGAATATGAAAATAGATCCGTTCCGGGGAGTTCTCCTGGTAGACGGACTCGATGTGATCGCAAATGGCGGCCGTGACGTCGCTGAGCTTTTCCTCATCGTTCCAGATCTGGTTGAATAACTGCAGGTACACCTGCGTATGCGCGCCATCGTCGATACGCGTGACGAGGTTCGATACCGCGTCGCCCTTCTGATAGCCGAGATCGACAGCTGTGAAGCCGCTGATCGGCATGTAGGCGACGTCACTCGTTTCCGCTGCCGCATGGATGAATTGCTGCATCGGTGCCTTGGTCGTGTTCGACCGAAAGCGAGCTTTCTTGCGTATCCAGTCAGCGCATTCCCGCGCGACTGCACGCTGGGTCAGCTTATTACGAAGCTGTATCTCGAACTCGGTTCCGTACAGGCCTCGCTCGCGCGTCGCTTTGGGAATGAAGAACTCTCGCCGTTCCTTGCGGAGGCGGTCCGTCATTTCCATTGGGACAAAGGTCGGTGCCGTAAAAATGAACTGAAGGCTTTCGACCTTTGACAATTCGCTCTTGAGCGCCTCGAAAGCATAGATCGAGAAGCATGATGCCGCGATTTTGAGTCGGGCGCCACGTCCCAGCGTCGCCTTCAGGTCATCTCCGAGAAGAAGTGAGGTGTTGTCGATGATCTTCATCGGTTATCCCTCACACCAGTTTCCGCATTGCATACCGCAATGGAGACAGTGCCGACGTATCGCTGATCTTGATTTCCTTAGCCATTGGCGGTCAGCGCCTCGAGATAAGGTCGAACGACTGTGGCGATTGCTCCTCGCTCCGCCTGCCTGGCCATTTCACTGGGGGTTGTCTTGCGTTGACGAAGCGCTTCCTGGAGGCCCTCAATCGCCACCGAAAGACCGATCTTGTTGCGATACCGAAAGCAGTCGGCGACCGTCTTGGCGACCCCGAAAACCTTTACGGGCACCCCCTCGATGGTGTGGAACTCCACGGCTTCCGTAAGGAGGCGGTCCGTAAATCTTACGAGCCGAACAGGCACGCCATGCCCCTTGGGAGCCCAATCCTTTTGGCCGATGGCGAGCCACACCTGCCTTGGGAGTTGATCGGTAAGCTGATGGAACGCGAGGGCCGAGACCAGGCAGACCACCCCTTTGGGGACCCGTTTCGCTGCCTCGGCGAGACTATGGTGAGCGTCGAGCGGCGCATCAGGGAGCTGATAAAGCCCCCGCGCAAGCCGAAGGACCTCACCATCTCGCTCCATACGGCTCATGGTGGCCGCAGTCACTCCCTCCGCGCGCAGTTCGGCCAGACGCGCGATACCACGCGCTTTCAGCACGGTGTGGGCAGTTCGGCGCTGGGATGCGGGCTCGGGCAAGATACGTCGGCTCGGAGTATGAGGTGTATTCTCCGAGGATTTGTATCAGCATTGATGTGCCGAGGAAAGATGCAAAGCCATAAGACTTTCATGCCGGAGCTGACCGTTAGGTTGGGAAAGCCTTCCCCTGCATCCGAGCCCGCGGTCTCGGCCGACCCCTTCTGCAGGGCCTGCCGCCCTGCAACGCCCCGCAAGAGAGTGAGAGTGCGGACCGAGTTTCCGTGACGGGTTGAGGGCTGGGAGAGAGGCTTCCAGCGCCCGTCATGGAGACGACCCATGACCCAGGTGGAAATTCTGGACACCGCTCGCGAACACGTCGGCGGCTACAAGGTGGACGTGAGTCGCGGCCAGCGTGTCGGCCGCGTTTCCTCGGAGTGGTTCAAGCGGCCGGCGGACGAGCGTTACCTATCCCTGTCCGACCTCTACGCTGCGGTGCGCGGCCGAACCGAGCGCAGCCGGACCCGGACGGTGGAGAGCGCGGCGATCCGCGTGGAGGCCAGCCGCGACGACGCCGAGCGCTTGGCGCTGATGCTGCCGGGCTCCGACACGCCGATCGCTCCGACCCACTGGAGCTTCGGCCAGCTCGCCGGCCTGGTCGGCGCGCCGGCGGCCTATCTGCGTCAGCTTCCTGCGCCGCTGGCTGGCATCAACCTGCAGTATGGGCTGACCTCCCATCGCGCCGAGCAGGTGAAGACGCTGGAGATCGAAGATGGGCGCATTGAGCTGCGTGCCGTCACCGGCCCCGACTACGGCCGCATCTTCGACCACGAACTAGTCGCCGCGGTTCAGCGCATCGCCGGCAACGGCACGGGTGACACCCGTTGGAAAGTGCCGGGGGTGCTCGACTGGTCGACAGGGATCTACAATCCGCGCGTCGATATCACCCAGGACACCACGACGCTCTACGCCTCCGATCGCGACGTCTTCCTCTTCCTGGTCGACGATCTCAATCCGATCGAGGCCGGGCGTCTTCCCGACGGCTCGCCGGACCTCTACTTCCGCGGCTTCTACTGCTGGAATTCCGAGGTGGGCGCGAAGACGCTCGGCATGGCGAGCTTCTATCTCCGCGCCGTTTGCCAGAACCGCAATCTCTGGGGCGTCGAGGACTTCGAGGAGATCACGATCCGCCATTCCAAATACGCTGCCTCGCGGTTCGCGCATGAGGCAGCTCCAGCGCTGACCCGCTTCGCCAATTCCTCACCGTTGCCCTTTGTCAACGGCATCAAGGCGGCGCGGGAGAAGATTGTCGCGCGCAGCGACGAGGACCGCAGCGATTTCTTGCGCAAGCGCGGCTTTTCCAAGAGCGAGACGGCAAAGATCATTGAGACCGTCCTGGCCGAGGAAGGGCGCAAGCCCGAAAGCGTCTTCGATTTCGTCCAGGGCATCACCGCTGTCGCGCGAGACAAGACTCAGCAGGACGCGCGGCTCGACCTGGAGGCGCGGGCCAAGAAGCTGCTCGATCGGGCGGCCTGAGTCCCGGAAAGCCGGAGATGCGGAAAGGCGTGTCTCCGACTTTCAGCCGATGCCGGCAAATTGGTAGTCGAAGGTGCGCTAATTGGAAGTCGTCGGTTCTGCGGCGCTGCCCTCCAGAGTGAGAGGGCGGCGCTGCGCTTCGTGACGAGTTGGTGCTGAGAGAGAGGCTTTCGGCGCTCGTCGCGGAGTACATCCCGATGGCTACCCCTGTTCAGAAGATCACCCTCTCGCCCTCGCGCGACATCCCTTTCAACAAGCTCTTGCTCTCCCAGTCGAACGTCCGGCGCGTCAAGGCCGGCGTCTCGGTGGAGGAGTTAGCCGACGATATCGCCCGCCGAGGCCTCTTGCAGGGCCTCAGCGTGCGCGCTGTCGTCGACCAGGCCGGCGTCGAGACCGGCATGTTCGAGATCCCGGCCGGTGGCCGGCGCTACCGGGCGCTGGAGCTGCTCGTGAAGCAGAAGCGCCTCGCCAAGACCGCGCCGGTGCCGTGCATCGTTCGCGAAAGCGGCATCGCGGAGGAGGACTCGCTCGCCGAGAACGTCCAGCGCGCACCGCTGCATCCGCTTGACCAGTTCCGTGCCTTCCTGGCGCTGCGCGAGAAAGGACAGCCCGAAGAAGAGATCGCCGCCGCGTTCTTCGTTTCCGTCAACGTGGTGAAGCAGCGCCTGAAGCTTGCGTCGGTCTCGCCAGCCTTGCTCGGCGTCTATGCCGAGGACGGCATGACGCTCGACCAGCTCATGGCCTTCACCGTCTCCGGTGACCATGAGCGTCAGGAGCAGGTGTTCGAGCGGTTGAAAGCCTCTTACGACAAGCAGCCCTACGTCATCCGCCGCATGCTGACCGAGGGCGCGGTTCGCGCCTCGGACAAGCGCGTGCAGTTTATTGGCATTGACGCCTACGTCGCGGCCGGTGGCACGGTCCTGCGCGACCTATTCCAAGGCGATGACGGCGGCTGGCTGCAGGATGTTCTGCTCGTCGACCAGATGGTGGCCGACAAGCTGAAGGCGGACGCCGAGGTGGTCGCCGCCGAAGGCTGGAAGTGGATCGAAGTCGCGCCGGACTTCGCCTATGGACACGCCTTCGGACTGCGCCAGCTTCGCGGCGAGACCGTGCCGTTGACCCCCGAAGAGGAGGCAAGCCGCGATGCGCTCCAGGCCGAGTTCGACCGGCTGTCCGAGGAATACCAGGACGCCGACGAACTGCCGGACGAGGTGGACGAACGTCTCTCGGAGCTGGAGACGCTGATCGAGGGCTTCGACAACCGTCCCGTTGTGTTCGACACCGCCGAGATCGCGCGCGCCGGCGCCTTCGTCAACATCGGCGCCGACGGCCAACTTCGCGTCGAGCGCGGTTATGTTCGGTCGGAAGACGAGCTACCGGCCGAACCCGAGACCGAGCTGTCCGCGGACGGCGATGACGAGCACGCCATGGCCGCCGGTTACGAAGGTCCTGAAGCCGTCGTCACGGCGGAGCCCGACGCCGACGCGGAGGAGGACGATGGCGTTTCGCCGATCTCCGATCGGCTAGTGACCGAACTGACCTCGCACCGGACGCTGGGCTTGCGCCACGCGCTCGGCGAGCGGCCGGATGTCGCCTTCCTCGCGGCTCTCCATGTCCTCACGCTGAAGACCTTCTACCACTATGGTTCGGATAGCTGCCTCGAACTCGATGTGAAGAGCATCAGCTTCGGCACCCAGGCGCCGGGGCTCAACGACAGCGCCTCGGCCGAGGCGATCCGCGTCCGACACGAGAGCTGGGCGAAGGCGCTGCCGAAGGAATCGGCCGACCTCTGGGAGGCGCTCCAGGCGTGGGACGGCGACAGTCAGGCAGGCCTCTTCGCGCACATCGTCAGCCTCTCGGTCAACGCGGTCTACGAGCCCTGGAACCGGCGGCCGCGGGCGTTCGCCCATGCCGATCGGCTCGCACAGGCCGTCGATCTCGACATGGCGGCCGCCGGGTGGAAACCGACCGTGGACAATTTCCTCGGCTTGGTGACGAAGGCCCGCATCCTACAGGCGGTCGCGCAGGCGAAGGGTCAGCGCGCCGCCGACCGGATCGAGCATCTGAAGAAGGGCGACATGGCGGCCGAGGCGGAAACGCTGTTGGCCGACACCGCTTGGTTGCCGGAGCCGCTCCGCACCGTTGGTCAGCCGGAAACCCACGCTGCCTCCGCGGCCACCGAGCAACCTGTCGAAGTGGGCGATGAATCGACGGCGATCGGCGGCGAAACGGCTATGGCCGAAGATGAGCCGACTGCGGAGAATGAGACGGCCCACGACGCCCCCACCGCGATCGCGGCCGAATAACGTCAACGACTTGCGAGACTGGCCCGCCGGAGACGGCGGGCCTTTTCGCATGGGAAACGACCATGACCCAAAATCCGCATGATCTTGCACGTCGCCTCGCCGATCGTGCCGAAACGGTGTGCCGCCATTATCTCTCCAGTGGCCGCCGCGAAGGCGGCTACTGGCTGGTCGGCGACGCACGCAACACGCCCGGGCGCTCGATGTATGTCCGGCTCAAGGACACCCCCAAGGGTCTAGCCGGCAAATGGACCGACGCAGCGACCGGCGAACATGGCGATCTTCTCGACGTCATCCGCGAAAGCTGTGGCCTGGTCGACTTCAAGGACGTCGCCAACGAGGCCCGGACCTTCCTCTCGATGCCGCCCCCCGAGCCCGAACCTCATGAGCACCAGCGGCAGAGCCCAGCCCCGCATGGGTCGCCCGAAGCCGCCCGACGCCTAGTTCGCATGTCGCAGCCGATCTACGGCACGCTCGTAAAGGCGTATTTACGGGAACGCGGCATTACGGATTTACGCGGAACCGGAAGCCTACATTTCCACCCGCGTTGTTATTATCGACCCGACGAGCATTCGCCGACCGAGACCTGGCCGGCGATGATCGCTGAAGTCACCGACCTCGACGGCAAGATCACTGGGGCCCATCGCACCTGGCTCGATCCCGGCCGCCGCGACAAGGCGCCGATCGATACGCCCAGGCGGGCAATGGGCGATCTCCTCGGCAACGCTGTGCGCTTCGGCATCGGTGGAGAGGTGATGGCGGCTGGCGAAGGCATCGAGACCGTCCTGTCACTCCGGCAGGTCCTTCCCGACATGCCGATGCTGGCGGCGCTCTCCGCGGCGCATCTCGCCGCCGTCCTGTTCCCCGACATACTGCGGCGACTCTACATCGTCCGCGACAGCGATCCGGCCGGCGACGGGGCGCGCGATAAGCTGATCGAACGGGCGAACGCGGCCGGGATCGAGGCGATCGTCATCTCACCGGAGCTGGACGACTTCAACGAGGATCTGCGCACCCTCGGCCTGGACGCGCTGCGCATGGAAGCCCGGCTGCAGGTCGCGCCGCAGGACGTCGCGCGCTTCATGGCGTTGGCGGCATAGCCGGTAGGAGAACGGGCGTGCGGTTCGCAGTCATGCTCGGCGGCTGCTTCAATCCGTCGAAGTGGGACCGCGCCTCGGCCTTCGAGAGGGCGATCGGCCCACAAGCCGGCCAGCCGGGCAATGGCGGCGGCCGACTATTTTCCGGCGGCCCTGCGGGCCTTTCCATCGCGAGACAAAATAGCCGGCCTTAGCCATCGAGCCCTGCGCTCGCGCTCCGGGTGCCCGGCCGTCCGGCCCGTGGGCTTCGTCGCCATGAAGGCCGCGACGGTCGCGGTCCAACCGACGGAGCATCCCATGCGCGATCACGACGACTATGAACCGCACCACGAATCCTCACCCACCGACCATGTCCTCAACGAACTCCAGCTCCACGGCTACCGGCCCTTCGCCGACGAGCCCGACCAGCGGCTTCTGCCCGACGGCAACCAGGTCGCGGGCGCTGTCGCCGACATCTTCGACGCCCTGATCGGCACCCTGGAGGACACGCGCCTCGAACCCGACCTCGACGATCTCCTCTGGTCGACCGTCAACGTCTTCCACCGCGCCACCGACCGGATCGGCCGGGATCTGGACGACAATGAGCAGGCCCAGAAGCGGGCGCAGCGCGAACAGGACGGCAGCGAGGTGAAATCCGTAGAACTGGAGCGCCTGATCGCCGAGGGCATGACGCTGATCGAGCGACAGAACGCCTTCGAGCTGATGCGCGACCAAGCCGCGGAACACTATGAGCGCCACGTCGGCAAGACTTGGCTTCCGCGCAGCGGATCGAAGGTCAACCATCGCAATCTCACCTCGGCGATGATCGACAGCCGCGACTTCCTGATGGCGAAGAAGCGCGCAGACCAGGAGGTACTCCTGCCGCCGGGCCCGACGATCGTCGTCACCGGCGGGCTCGACTTCGATGACCACCGGCTGATCTGGGCCAAGCTCGATCAGGTCCACGAGAAGCATCCCGACATGGTGCTGGTCCACGGCAAATCGCCGAAGGGCGCTGAGAAGATCGCCTCGCTCTGGGCAAACAACCGCAACGTCCCGCAGATCGGCTTCGCGCCCGACTGGACGAAGCACGGCCGGGCAGCACCCTTCAAGCGCAACGACGACATCCTGGAGATCGTGCCGAAGGGCGTGATGCACTTCCCGGGCACCGGCATCCACGACAACCTCGCCGACAAGGCCAAGAAGCTCGGCATCCCGGTCTGGAAGTTCGGCGGCGCGTGAGCGCCGCCCCAACGAATGCCTGGCGAGGCACCACGTTAAATATTTGCTATACCACCATCAAAGATGAATGAGGCCCTCAGTCAACATGGTCAAACTCCAGGAATACTTTAGACACAAGGTCTCTCAGGCCGGATACGATCTTTTGGCCGTTTTCTCTCGCTTTGAGTACGCTATGAAGAAGGGCGGGTATCGCCGGCAAAATAGTGCGGACGCCGCTTGGCGGGCCTTTGCCGCCGATCTGCCGGCTGACTTCTTCGAGCGCATGAAAGCGGCGCCCGAGGCCGCGATCTATTTCACTTCCCCGCCGGACCATCTTGTTCCCGACACCGGAGGTGGCGTCCGTTGGTCGGGCAAGCCAGACACGCCAGCAGACGCGGGCGGATTGTTCGACAGCATCAAGACAGCGCGGAACAACCTGTTCCATGGTGACAAAAGCCACAGCAATCAGCGCGACACTGACCTTATGGTTGCTGCGCTCTTTGTCCTGAATGCTGCCTTCGATGCGGCCGAAAGCGACAGACGCTTTGACGCCTTCATTGCCGAGATGGAATACGGACTCTGACGGGAGCGGACGACCGGATTTTTCGGTTCCCGCCGCGACTGAATTTTAGCTATGCTCTCGGCCGCGCTGTGGTGGTGGTGGTGGAAGGCGCGACCGTCAGACCTTGTGCTACGGAGACCACCACCATGATCATCCTCGCAACACTTGCATTCCTCGCAGCGATAGGCCTGCTTTGCTGGCTGCTGTTCACGCTGGCAGTCTTCGCGCTGCCGGCGTTCTTCGGCGTGACCGCAGGGGCTTGGGCGCACGGCACAGGCGCCGGCGTCCCTGGCGCCATCCTAGTCGGCGCCGTTGCGGCGGCGATCACGCTCGCCGCCGGCCATCTGCTCATCACCATCGTCCGACCTATGTGGTTGAAGCTGATCGTGGCCGCGGCCTTCGTCGCGCCTGCGGCGATCGCCGGCTTCCATGCCACCCATGGCATCGTGCAGCACCTTATGCCGTCCCACGCGTGGCAGATCACCTTCTCCGTCATCGGCGCGGTCGCGGTCGGCGTCACCGCCTTCGTGCGGGTCGCTGGAATGGCGACGGCTCCGGCCCCGTCCGGCCGGGACCTTGCACGGGCCTGATCTTCGTCATCGCCGCCAGGAGGATCAGGGCAGCCGTGGCCGTGGTCGCTCCCGTCGTCTGATGCTGGATCGATGGGCGTGTCCGACGCGGATCGACGCTGGTCCGGAAAGGCGGTCCTCGTTGGAGCGCTGCGGGAGCAGAGCCGTGTCTTGGCGGGCACCGGACATCGGCACGGCGATCTCGGTGGCGGCGATGGAAAGTCAGGATGCAGCAGCGTCGGCCTGGCGGGAGGAGACGAAGTCGGTGAGCATGCCGCGGCGCCGGTTGCCGTTGCGGCACGGC
This sequence comes from Novosphingobium decolorationis, assembly GCF_018417475.1. Lineage (NCBI taxonomy): Bacteria > Pseudomonadati > Pseudomonadota > Alphaproteobacteria > Sphingomonadales > Sphingomonadaceae > Novosphingobium > Novosphingobium decolorationis. The sequence continues at coordinate 3,558,068 of NZ_CP054856.1, read as the reverse complement.
CGCCATCTTCTCCGTTATCTGACCGTGCCTCGACCGCTCCAAACGTCCTCTGCAATGGCCTGATCTGGCCGAAGACCGGCTGCGCCTCGATCGCCTACGACGCAACAGCCGCGTCAAACTTTCTTCCCCTGCCGGCTGCGCCGTCATTCCTCGCGAAACAAGAAAGCCCTCCTTAGCTGTCAGGCCCCTTCGGGGTGCGCCGTCGATCGCCTCCGGCCTGCCGATCGCCATCGAGGCCGCAATGGTGCGGGCTCGGGAACGGAAAACGGAGACTTACAATGGCGACCATTGGCACCTTCAAGAAGACCGGCTCGAACGAGTTCACCGGCGAGATCGTCACCCTCAGCGTCCAGGCCAAGAACGTGCGCATCGTCCCCGACCAGCGCGCCACCGGCGAGAACGCCCCCAGCCACCGGGTCCTAGTCGGCCGCGCCGATTATGCTGAGAACGGTATTATGCGGAGTGCCAGGTCTTGAGGTCCGGTTTTCCGGCTGTTTCGGCGGATTCTGCTCCGCATAATCGCGGGCTTTGTGGGCGGGCGCCCCGCTGTGAGCGGAGCGCCCTTGGCGGTCATCGCGACCAGATGAGCTTGTGCTCGCCCTTGTCGCCCTGCACGAGGGAGGCGTAGACCGGGGCCGTGAAGGAGGGGTCGTCGAGCTTGAGGGAGAGGTACTCGGCGCCTGTTTCCTTGGCGGTCTTGCTCCAGCCGGCTCCGAACTCGACGCCGTTGGCGGTGACCCGGTGGTCGGGCGCCTTGTCGCTGTCGTGGTCGCAGGGCTTGATGGTGGCCTTGACGTTGAGGGTGAGGGTTCTGATCGTTCCGGCGTAGATGCCGTTTTCGTCGCGGGTGAAGGTGCCGATCTGAGCCATTGTCGTATCTCCTGAGAGTTGTCCGAAGCCGCCCCATGCGGTCTCGATGGCGGTCGAGGGGCGACGGGCCGGACGGCTGCACCCAGAGGGCCGCAGCGTGAGCGGAGGACGGCGGCAGCCGAGCTTGTTGCTTCGCGAGGAATGCGGCGGAGCCGCAGGGGAAGAAGGTCGGCGGAGCCGTTGCAGATCAAGGCCGGACCGGCGCCAGACCAGCCCAGATGAGAGGCCGCATGGGGGCTTTGCTGCATTGTCGGAAGAGAACGACACGGGCAGTCGGCACCCCATCGGCATGACCGGCGTCACGGGCGGCGGGGCAATCCTCCCCGCCACCATGATCACCATGATCATCATCCTGCGACACGGCAACTCAGACCGCTCCCGATGCTGCGAGTTCAATCCGGGCCGGCAAATTGCATATCGCGTGGAATAATACCGCAGCCTTCGATTTGTTCGATGCGCCGGTCCCTCCGGCACCAACAAGCAACTCGAAGGAAAACAGGATGGCAAAACGGAAACGCAGGCATCGCCGGAGCGTCGATGTCCGGATCAATTGGCTACAACCGCATGCCGAGGGCTTCAAAGACTGGCTCGACGATCGGAATTACTCGCCGGCAACGATTATCGAGGTGGTGCGCCTGCTCGCATTGTGGGCCGATTGGGTCCGCGCGAAGGGCTTTGAACTCGAAACGCTCGACGCGGGCCTTGCCGCCTCGGCGTCGGTGTTCCGGGGCAGCAAGAAGGCTCGCGCACCGCAGGGCGCCGCCAAGCTGTTCATCACCTATCTGCGTAATGAAGGCGTTCTTCCGCCGGCGCACGAACCGTCGCTCGAGGAAAACTGGCCGGAACTCGCCGCCTTCCGGCATTGGATGCGGGAGCAACGCGGCATCATGGATTCCACGCTCGACACCTATCAGCAAACCCTGACCGATCTGCTTGCGGCACTTGGAACCGATCCGGCTGCCTACACGGCCACAGCGATACGCGACTTCGTGCTGGAGCGGGCCAAACCACACGGGATCGGGCGCGCACGGGGCATCACCGTTGCGACACGCGCCTACCTCAAATACCTCGTGGCGATCGGACACTGCCCGATCGGACGGGAGCATGCGGTTCCGACCTTCGCAAGCTGGCAATTGGCGACGGTGCCCCGCTTCCTCGGGCAAGCCGATATCGATCGCCTGCTCGCCTCGTGTGAGGACAAGGTCCGATTACGTGACCGCGCGATCATCCTCCTGCTTGCCCGCCTGGGGTTGAGAGCGAGCGAAGTCGCCAATCTCACCTTCGGCGACTTCGACTGGAAGAACGGTCTGCTGAAGCTGTCCGGCAAGAGCCGCCGGGAGGAACACCTGCCGCTCACACAGGAGGTTGGCGACGCCATTCTGGCCTATATCAAGCAGGGACGGCCCCGAATTGCGACGACGCGCATGTTCCTGACCGAAACAGCGCCGATCAGACCCGTCGGCCGTATCGCGGTGAAATGCCTGGTACGGCGCGCCCTCGACCGGGCGAAGATCGACAGTGCGCATCGCGGTGCTCACATGCTTCGGCATTCCGCTGCGACCGCGATGCTGCGCAACGGTGCGAGCCTTGCCGGCGTCGGCACGGTGTTGCGGCACCGTTCGCCATCTGTCACCGCGCTCTATGCCAAGGTAGATATCGGCCTGCTGTCGGAGATCGCCCAGCCCTGGGGCGGGAGGCTGCCATGTTGAGGGACGCCACCGACCGCTATATCGCTTTGCGTCGCACGCTCGGCTACAAGCTGGTCAAGACCGAGCGGCATCTTCGTGCCTACTCGGACTTTGCCACCAACCGCGGCGAAACTCATATCCAGGCAACAACGGTTCTTCGATGGCTCGAAACAGTCGCCGGCACCCCGAACACGCGGGCCCGGCGGATGTCGGAGATCGTTCTGTTCGCGCGCTTCCTCCACGCCGAGGATCCCCGCCATGACATCCCGCGCGCTGACTTGCCACGAAGCCAGGCCCGTCCCGTTCCCTACATCTACACGCCGGACGAGATCGCCCGGATTCTCGATGCGGCCGGCAGTCTGAGGTATCAGAAGCCCAATCCCCTGAGGCGTCAGCTCTACGTCATGCTGTTCGGGCTGATCGCAGCAACCGGGCTACGCGTCTGTGAGGCGCTCGGGCTCAAGCTGGACGATATCCAGCCGGGCGGCGTGTTGCATATCCGCGAGACCAAGTTCCGGAAAAGCCGGCTCGTGCCGCTGCATGCGACGGTCATCGAGGCACTCGATCGCTATCTTGCGCTTCGTCGTCAATATGCATCCGAAAGTCCCTGGCTGTTCACGTCCGTCCAGCATCGCGAGATGTGCCACACCACCGTGAACTATACGTTCCGCTGCGTCCTGCGCCGCGCGGGGATTGCGCCGGAGCGAAGGCGGCAACCCCGCATCCATGATCTTCGCCATACCTTCGCGACACGGGTGCTGGAGCAATGCGGCGCCGAGCGTCGTGCGGTCGCCCGGCACTTCGTCGCCTTGTCGACCTATCTGGGTCATGCCGATGTCCGGAACACCTACTGGTATCTGGAAACGACGCCGGAGTTGATGGCGGATATCGCCACGGCTGCGGAAATGCTGGTCGGGGAGAGCGCCACATGACGCAACTCGCTCCGCTCATCACCGGCTTCCTGCGCGATTACATGCCCAATCAGCGAGGCTACAGCCCTCAGACCTGCGAGACCTATGCCTTCAGCTTCAAGCTGCTGTTCGACTTCGCCGCTAAACGGTTGCGAACCCGGCCGTCGCGGCTTGCGATCGAGGATCTCGATGCGCCGATGATCGTCGCGTTCCTGACGCATATCGAGCGGGATCGTGGCAACAGCGTCTCCTCCCGCAACCTGAGGCTCGCCGCCGTCAAGGCGTTCATGCGCTATGTCGAGTACCGGGTGCCGTCGGCCCTGGAGCAGATTGGCAGGATCCATGCGATCCCGGTCAAACGCCACGATCAGAAGCTCATCCGTCATCTGACGATGGAGGAGGTTCGCGCGATCCTCAATGCTCCCGATGTTACGACCCGATCCGGCGTGCGAGATCGGGCGATGTTGCATCTGTGCTTTGCTGGCGGCTTGCGGGTCTCCGAACTGGTCGGGACCCTGACCGCAAACCTCTCGCTCCAGCAAGGCGCGAGCGTGACGATCCGGGGAAAGGGCCGCAAGGAACGCTGCCTGCCGCTCTGGAAGGAAACCGCGCGCGATCTTCGGGCGTGGCTCAGTGTCAGGGGCAATGTTCCCGTACCGGAACTGTTCGTCAACGCCCGAGGCGAGCCGATGACCCGAGCAGGCTTCGAATATGTCCTCGACAAGCACGTCCGCAAAGCGGCCGAGACCTGCGCATCGCTGCGTGGTCGTCGCGTCTCTCCACATCAGCTCCGGCATAGCTGTGCCGTGATCATGCTGCAGGCCACCCACGACATCCGGAAGGTCGCACTCTGGCTCGGCCATGCCGATATCCGCACCACCGAGGTCTATCTGCGCATGGATCCCTCCGAGAAGCTGGAAGCGGTCGAGGCGGTCGTTCCTCCGGAGCTGAGGCGCGGCCGGTTCAAGGCGGGGGACGCGTTGATCGCATCCTTGCTCTCCGACGTGGAAGGGCCAACCTGAGTTGCCGTGTCGCAGGATGATGATCATGGTGATCATGGTGGCGGGGAGGATTGCCCCGCCGCCCGTGACGCCGGTCATGCCGATGGGGTGCCGACTGCCCGTGTCGTTCTCTTCCGACAATGCAGCAAAGCCCCCATGCGGCCTCTCATCTGGGCTGGTCTGGCGCCGGTCCGGCCTTGATCTGCAACGGCTCCGCCGACCTTCTTCCCCTGCGGCTCCGCCGCATTCCTCGCGAAGCAACAAGCTCGGCTGCCGCCGCCCTCCGCTCACGCTGCGGCCCTTTTGGTGCAGCCGTCCGGCCCGTCGCCCCTCGACCGCCATCGAGACCGCATGGGGCGGCTTCGGACAACTCTCAGGAGATACGACAATGGCTCAGATCGGCACCTTCACCCGCGACGAAAACGGCACCTACGCCGGAACGATCAGAACCCTCACCCTCAACGTAAAGGCCACCATCAAGCCCTGCGACCACGACAGCGACAAGGCACCCGACCACCGGGTCACCGCAAACGGCGTCGAGTTCGGAGCCGGCTGGAGCAAGACCGCCAAGGAAACAGGCGCCGAGTACCTCTCGCTCAAGCTCGACGATCCCTCCTTCACCGCGCCGGTCTACGCCTCCCTGGTGCAGGGCGACAAGGGCGAGCACAAGCTCATCTGGTCGCGATGATCCAACAAGGGCGCTCCGCTCACGGCGGGGCGCCCGCCCACAAAGCCCGCGATTATGTGGAGCAGAATCCGCCGAAACAGCCGGAAAACCAGCCCTCAAGACCTGGCACTCCGCATAATACCGTTCTCAGCATAATCGACGTTATGTGGAGCACCACATAAGGTCGAGATCGGCGCCGCCTGGTCCAAGCGCTCCAACGAGGGCCGCGACTATCTGGGCCTCAAGCTCGACGATCCGAGCTTCAACGCCCCGATCTACGCCAACCTCTTCGACGACGAGGAAGGCGACACCTTCTCGCTGATTTGGTCCCGCCCCAACGGGCGGCGAGGCGACTGAGCCCCCACGCAAGGCCCCGGCCGGAAGGCCGGGGCCTTCGACGTCTAGGGCGACCGAATCAGTTCACGCCGCATGGATGCAAGTGGAGACCGCCAGAAGGCCTTAAAGCTGGCCCTGGCGCCTCAGAGCGACTATTATAGTCGTAGTTCTGGCGTGGGCGTAGGTCCGAATGGGAGGTGATCATGCATGATCACCGCCCGACAATCGCGGGCCGCACGCGCGTTGCTGGGTTGGACACAGGAGACGCTCGCTGACCGGGCCCGGGTATCTTTGACCGCGCTGAAGCGCCTCGAATCCGAAAGCGGCCTCGAGGTGTATGAGAGCACGCGCGATGAAGTCCGGCGTGCCTTCGAGGGTGGCGGGATCGTCTTCCTGAACTCCGACCAGGGTGTGGGAGTGATGCTTGTCAGTAGGAAGAGAGACGACTGACGCGTCGGCGGGCGATCGCGCCGCTCTGTCGTTACTTGTGTCGCCAGCCGGTGGCCTCTGCGCTCAAAACAGCGTTAACAATCCCCTTCAAAATGGATACATCTATCAAGGGGGAATTCAGTGACCAAAGAAGACTTTCTGGATCAGCCGCCTGATGGCGCGGCGCTCACCGCCTACGACCGGGCGCATCTGAAGCTTTACCTGCGGCTCCTGGACGCTGACGCCGACGGAGCAGACTGGAAAGAAGTCGTAGAAGTGCTCTTCGGCATATGTGCCAAAACCGATCCAGAGCGGGCCGCCCGCGTCCACGCCGCTCATCTCTCCCGCGCAAAATGGATGACTCAAAGCGGCTACAGCGAGCTACTTGGCCCCCGCCTCCACTGAGGTGATGCAGGACTTGCATCACGTTGATCCGACTTCGTTCTTCCCAGCATCAACACAACTTGGAATCGTCATCGCTTCACTACTCGCGTTGCTTAACATTTGCGCGGAGGCGGCGGAGGATGTCCGAGGAAGAAAGTTGGCGGTCTGAGGCTGCGTATGACTATGTTGATAAGCTTACGACTAGCGAACTCGCGTGGGAATTTCTCAGGCGAAACCCGGATTATAGGGCGAGCTTTCAAAGATTACTGTCCTCTGGGCGATTAACCGACGAGACAGCGACAGCCTTTGCGCATCAATGGGGGTTGTCTTTTCGCAGCAGACCCAAGCATCACGGGGCTCGCTCAGCCGATCTTCTGGACCCCCCAAGCCGATCCGGCGGCGATCATTCTCCAAGGCGGTCCCGCAGTATCCGGCCAACCTCATTTCACCGTTGATGGTCTCCGCGCTCACGCCGTCCGACATCACGGCGCAGCGCTCCTCCGACTAAGCCTCAACGGCGAACCCTTCGATGTCAGTCTTTCCGATCTGACGGAAGACGCCCCGCTTGCTGCGGTAATCCCGCTCGATGAGATGACACCCGATCGCCTCACGGCATTGGGCCGGTTCTGGTCGGCCGCCACAGCCCGAGCGGTGCCTCCTGATCCCCGCATCACTCCTCAGCGGCTGCAGCGGGCGCGGCAGATGCTGCGTGCTGTCGACGCACGGCACGCAGGTGCAATCTATCGCATCATCGCCGAACACCTCTTCCCGCAGCACCAAATCGACACCGCCTCCTGGGTCGGACATCCCATCCGGGAAACCACCATCCGGCTTGCCCGCGACGGCATGAAGCTGGTGCGCGGTGGATACCGGGCGCTGCTGCGCCGTCCCCGACGCGACCGCTAAACGCCCACCAGGTATCGAATTTAACCTCCTTACTTCGACATCGTTCAAGGCGCCGTCTTCGCGCCACCGTGCTCGCAACCCGCCGCTCATCCGAAGCGGCCTCCCGCGAGACCACGGAGATTCGATCATGGCCGAAAAAGTCGCCAATCTACCGCCACGATACCTGAGAACGCAGGAAGCTGCTCGCTTCCTTGGCCTCTCGGAACGCACTCTCGAAAAGCATCGCACCTACGGCACGGGTCCGACCTATCGGAAGCTTGGCGGCCGCGTCGTCTATTCGGTCGACGACCTCCAGACATGGGCGGATCGCGGTCTCGTCACTTCGACGTCCGATCCGCGCGGCGGGACCGTCCTTCCGGCAAAGCGCCAGGCGGTTTCCCCTGCCGCCGCCGGCCGCTTCCCGCGTTGAGCCCCGGCATGTCGGCGCGCCGCCACAGCAGCGAACGCGAGCAGCTCGATCTCTTCCGGGCACTGCCCGGTGATCTCGCGCCCCGCGACGCTCAAGACCTGATGGCGTACCCGTTCTTCTCGCTCGCCAAATCGAAGCGTCTGGCGCCGATCGACTTCAAGGCCGGCTCCGTCGTCATCCGCGTAGAAGCCGTCCCCGAGCACGGGATGGCCACCATCTGGGATGCCGACGTGCTGATCTGGGCGGCCTCCCAGATCGTCGAGGCGCGTGATCACGGGCTGCGCCCGTCGCGCTTGATGGCGACGACGCCCTACGAGATCCTGCAGTTCATCGGCCGCGGCGTCAGCTTGCGCGATTACGACCGACTCAAGGCCGCGCTCGACCGTCTCCAGTCGACCACGGTGGCGACCTCGATCCGTCAGCCGACCGAACGACGGATGCATCGCTTTTCATGGATCAATGAGTGGAAGGAGCGCGCCGACGGCCGAGGCCGGCCGCTCGGCCTCGAACTGATTGTGCCCGACTGGTTTTACGCCGCCGTTCTCGACGATGCGCTCGTCCTGACCATCGACCGCGGCTATTTCGGCCTGACGGGCGGTCTTGAGCGCTGGCTCTATCGCCTCGTGCGCAAGCACGGCGGCAAGCAGGAGTTCGGCTGGAGCTTCGACTTCCCGCATCTCCACGCCAAGTCCGGCTCGCTCTCGCCGCTCAAGCATTTCGCCTACGACTTGCGCGACATCGTCCGCCGCCAGCCACTGCCGGGCTACCGCCTGACTGTCGAGCAGTGCCTCGGCGGTCCCGAAATCCTCTCCTTCAAACCCATCGATCTGAACGCGCTCGGCATCCCCCGCCAGCGCCGCCGCTCGACCAAGCGCCCCTGGGGATAAGCTGTGAATCGTCTCGTGCTATCAGGGACCGGACCCATCGTGCTATCGAGGACCCGATCCTCGTGCTATCGGGGACCGGAATCGCCGAATCCGCCTGCGGAATCAGCCACTTGCGAGCCCGGTAACTTCTCTAACCTAGATTCCTTCGGAATCTTTCTAACGCGAACCGCATTTTTGCCGCGTGTGGACGAGTCCCCGATCGCCGGGAGACCGTCATGATAGTCGCCCTGCTCAACCAGAAGGGCGGCGTCGGCAAGACGACGATCGCGCTCCACCTTGCCGGCGAATGGGCAAAGCGCGGTCAGCGCGTCACCGTCATCGATGCGGACCCGCAGGGCTCGGCGCTCGACTGGTCCGAGCAGAGGGCGCGGGAAAGCCTGCCTCGGCTTTTCGGTGTCGTCGGCCTGGCGCGGGACACCCTGCACCGCGAGGCGCCGGAGATCGCCCGCGACGTCGACCACGTCATCATCGACGGGCCGCCACGCGTCGCGGGGCTGATGCGCTCGGCGCTGCTCGCCGCTGACCTCGTGCTGATACCGGTGCAGCCGTCCCCCTTCGACGGCTGGGCGTCGGCCGAGATGCTGTCGCTGCTCGGGGAAGCCCGCATCTACCGGCCGCAGCTCGTCGCGCGCTTCATCCTCAATCGCTGCGCCGCGCGCACCGTCATCGCCCGCGAGACCGCCGAGACGCTCGCCGAACATGACCCGCCGCTGCTCTCCGCCAGGATCGGCCAGCGCGTCGCCTTCGCCGATACCGCGCAGACCGGCAGGCTTGTCGGCGAACTCGATCAGGACAGTGCCGCCGCTCGCGAGATCGCCGCGCTGGTGAACGAAATCGGGAGGATCGCGCAATGACCGCGACGCCTCCGAAGCGCGGCTTCGCCACCCGGCCGGGCGACGCGGAGACCTGGATCAGGGCCGCCAACGCGCCTGCCCCGCGTGCACCCGACGCCGCAATCTACACCGCTCGGCTGACGATCGACGTCACGCCGGACCAGCGAGCCCGGATCAAGATCGCTGCCTTCCAGCGCGGCGTCACCGTTGCCGACATGCTGCGCGAGCTGCTCGCGCGCGAATTCCCCGACAGCACTGGAGACGCGACATGACCGGCGCCGCCGCCATCCATGCGCGTGGCGAGCCGAGACCGGCCGCGCCGCCGCCCCACGACCTGACCGAGGTCGAGCTCACCTGGATCGAAAAGCGCGTCGAGAACTGGATCAGGTTCGGCCGCGAGGTCGGCGAACAGATCCTCGACCGCCGTCGGCGCGTGCTGCGGTTTGCGCCCGACAGCGTCTTCGGCTTCGTGCGCTGGGCCGCGAACGACTACGGGACCATCGCCTCGCATTTCGACGTGCTGCGCACCGTCCGCGCCGGCGAGCCGCAGCAGACCGTGCCGTTCGTGCGCCCCGGCGGCGACATCCTGCTCAAGGTCGAGGGCTGGCCGAAGGTCGAGCGCGTGCTGCAGATGATCGACGCGATCGAAGCGATCGGCATCGATCCCGGCGACGTCTCGCCCGATCATTGGCGGCACGTCCACAACAGGATGACCGCCGGCGAGCAGCCGCGGTCTTACACGGCCCAGCACCACAAGGCCTTCCTCCTGCGTCGGAGGGCCGGATCATGAGCCGCTTCGGCTACGTCATCGTCACCTACGTCCTGACCATGGGCATGGCGACCGCCGCCTTCGTCGATTTTCCCACAAAGGTAATCTGGAACGCGTCGGCCAGCACACCGATCGGGCTCTACAGCATCGCGCCGGCCGACCGTTTCAAGGTCACCGATCTCGTCGCCGTGCGTGCGCCCGAACCACTCGCCGCCTTCATGGTCGAGCGCGGCTACATCGGCCGTGGCGTTCCCTTGATGAAGCGGGTCGCGGGCGTTGCCGGCCAAGAGGTCTGCCGCCGCGATCACGCCATCACCGTCGACGGCGTGCCGATGGGCGATGCGCTCGACCGCGATCATCTCGGCCGCTCGTTGCCGATCTGGCAGGGCTGCCGCCGCATCGCCGACGGCGAACTTTTCCTTATGAACTGGTCGGTCCGCGACAGCCTGGACGGTCGCTATTTCGGGCCCTTGCCGACCAGCGACGTGATCGGCCGGGCGACGCCGCTCTGGACCGATGAGCAAAGCGACGGCCGCTACGTCTGGCGCGCGCCGACCCGCTGAACTGCCGCTTCCACCCCCAAAGCCAAGGAGACGACCATGACCCAGATCGGCCAATTCATCCGCACCCAGTCCGGCTATTCCGGGCGGCTCACCGCGCTCGGCATCGACGCTGAACTCACCTTCATTCCGGCCGAGGCGTCGGAGGCCGAGAACGCTCCAGACTACCGCGTCCTGCTCGGCGGGGACGACGGCATCGAGATCGGCGCCGGCTGGAACCATGTCGGCGAACGTGCCGGCGACTATGTCTCCGTGCAGCTCGACAGCCCGCTGTTCCCGCGTCCGCTGCGCGCCAATCTCTTCCGCGCCGGCGACGACAACGGCACCTGGGGTCTGCACTGGTCGCGGCCCGCCAAGCCGCGCACCAACACGCGCGACAGCGAGGGTTGAGCGGTGCGCGGCCCGCATCGATCGCATCATCATCGGAGTGGCACGGATAGGTCCCGTGCCGCCTCCCGGCTGCTCCTCCTTCTCCTTTCCGGCCTGCCGCTCGCCGCGTCGCCGATATCGCCGGCGCGGGCTCAAACCGTGGCGCCGGCCCCGACCGAGGCGAGCCCTCAGGTCGCCGCCTTCGTGAGCGAGGCCTCGCAGCGGTTCGGCATTCCGGTCGCTTGGATTCGCGCGCTCACGCGTGTCGAAAGCGCCAACGACGTGCGCGCCGTCTCGCCCAAGGGTGCGATAGGCCTGATGCAGATCATGCCAGACACCTGGGCCTATCTGCGCGCCCGCTATCGGCTCGGTAGCGATCCGTTCGATCCCCGTGACAATATCATCGCTGGCACGGCCTATATGCGCGAACTCTACGATCGCTACGGCGCGCCGGGCTTTCTCGCGGCCTACAATGCGGGGCCCGGGCGGTACGACGACTACCTCTCGAACGGCCGCGCGTTGCCGGCAGAAACACGCGCCTATGTCGCCCAGCTCGCGCCCCTTGTCGGCGGCGAAGCGTCTCCGGCCATCGTCACCATTGCCGCTGCGGACCCGCTGGCCTGGACGCGCTCGCCGCTCTTCATCGGCGCATCGGATCGCGAGCCGGGCGCAAGTCCGGTGCACGCGGACGAACAGACCCGTGACAGCGACACTGCGGCTTCACCGCGCGATACTTCTGCCGATGCGAGCCCGACCGGCGGCCTGTTCGTCTCCCGTCGGGAGCCTGCAGGCCCGCGATGACAGTCTTTCCCGTCCATCGCAGCGTGGCGAACCCCAGCGCGGAATGGAGGGCGTTGGAAGGGAGGACCGCAAACACAACCGCACGATGGCAGGATAAAGGGGCGCGATGTGCGCTTTGGTTCGGTTGTGCGTTTTCAATGGGTTATGGCGCGAATTCGCGAGGTGCGCCTAATCGGCGCAGCCTGCGCATCGGCGCAATTCCAAGGAAAATCATCGCGTTGGCGCGATGTGCGGAGCGTCGGGCATGACCGACGAGCGCGATTTCCGCATCCGGCCAGGCCGCATACGCTCGACAAGCGCGCAGCGGGCGCGGCCCTTCATCGCGCAGGCGCTGGCCGCCGCCCAGCGCGCCGGCGGAAGCGTCTCCCGGGAAGGCAAGATCGGGTCGGGCGCGCGGTCCCGGTTCGGGCGCGGTCAGCGCGCCTCTATCCAAGCGAACCGCCTCATCACCGCGCGCTCGCGCGGTGCGATGATCAAGGCGCGGGTCGTTCGCCATGGCGGGCGGACCGCGCCGCTCTCGACTCATCTCGATTATCTCCGCCGAGACGGCGTCACCCGCGACGGGGAGAAGGCCCGACTGTTCGGTCCGGGCAGCGACGACGTCGGTGCCAAAGGTTTCGCGGAGCGGTCCGCCGACGACCGCCACCATTTCCGTTTCATCGTCTCGCCCGACGACGCGCTGGAAATGTCGGACCTCAAAGGCTTCACCCGCGAGCTGGTCGGCCAGATGGAGAAGGATCTCGGCACGCGGCTCGAATGGGTGGCGGTCGATCACTGGAACACCGAGCATCCCCATGTCCATCTGATCGTGCGCGGCGTGCGCGATGACGGCGAGAACCTGGTCATCTCGCGCGACTACATAAAGGAGGGCATGCGGGATCGGGCGCGCGACCTGATCACCCAGGAGCTTGGGCCGCGCACCGACCAGGAGATCCGGAAGACGCTGGAGCGCCAGATCGACGCCGACCGCTGGACCAACCTCGATCGCCAGCTCGCCCGCGACGCCTATCGCACCGGCGTCATCGATCTCGCGCCGCATCCCGATCGGCAGCCCGACGAATTCCACGCGCTGAAGGTCGGGCGGCTGCGCAAGCTCGAAGGCCTCGGGCTCGCCGACGAGATCAGCCCGGGACAATGGGCGATCTCGGACAAGGCCGAGGCGACGCTGCGCGAGCTCGGCGAACGCGGCGACATCATCAAGCGCATCCACCGCGGCCTGACCGAGCGTGGCATCGAGCGCGGCGCGGCGAGCTATGTGCTGGCCTCCGAAAGCCTCAACGATCCAGTGATCGGTCGCCTGGTCGCCCGCGGCCTCGACGACGAACTGAAGGGCACGGCCTTCGCCGTCGTCGATGGTGTCGACGGCCGCACCCACCACATCAAGCTGCCCGACTTGGATGCGGCCGGCGACAGCGCGCCGGGTTCGATCGTCGAGCTTCGGAAATTCGATGACGCACGCGGCCAGCGCCGCGTGGCGATCGCGGTGCGCTCCGACCTCGACATCGAGCGGCAGGTTACCGCGACCGGCGCCACCTGGCTCGACCGTCAGAATATCGCCCGCGAGCCGGCGGCGCTCGGAGGCGGCTTCGGCGCCGAGGTGCGCGATGCCATGGACCGGCGGGCGGAGCATCTTGTTGGCCAGGGCCTCGGCGAACGCCAGAAGCGTGGCGTCAGCTTTCAGCCCGGCCTGGTCGACACGCTGCGGCGTCGCGAGCTGGAGGCGGTCGCCGAAGGCATCGTCGCCGAGACCGGCCGGCCGCAGGTCAAACCGGAATCCGGCGAGTATGTCACCGGCACCTACCAGCGCCGGCTGAATCTCGCGAGCGGCCGCTTCGCCATGATCGACGATGGGCTCGGCTTCAGCCTCGTGCCCTGGACGCCATCAATCGAGAAGCAGCTCGGCCGTCATGTCTCCGGCGTCGCCCGGGGCGATGGCGGCGTCGACTGGACCTTCGGCCGCCAGCGGGGGCTCGGCGTTTGACTACCATCCCAAGCGAAAGGACCCCGCCATGTCCGCCACCAAGATCCTCTGGGGCCAGATCCTCACGGTCTTCGCGATTGTCCTGCTGACCACCTGGGCCGCCACGGAGTGGACAGCCTACCGGCTCGGCTTCCAGCCCCAGCTCGGACCGCCGTGGTTCACGCTCGGCGACTGGGCCATCTACTATCCGTGGTCCTTCTTTCCGTGGTGGTACTTCTACGACGCTTACGCCCCGCCGATCTTCGTCGAGGGCGCCTACATCGCCGCGTCCGGCGGCTTCATCTCGATCGCGGTCGCGATCGGCATGTCGGTGTGGCGGGCCCGGGAGGCGAAGAACGCCGAGACCTTCGGCTCGGCGCGTTGGGCACATGAAGGCGAGGTGCGCGGCGCCGGTCTGCTTGGCGAGGACGGCGTGGTGCTCGGCAAGTACGACCGCGCCTATCTCCGGCATGATGGGCCGGAGCATGTCCTGTGCTTCGCGCCGACCCGGTCCGGCAAGGGCGTCGGTTTGGTCGTGCCGTCGCTGCTGACCTGGCCGGGTTCGGCGATCGTCCACGATATCAAGGGCGAGAACTGGACACTGACCGCCGGGTTCCGCGCCCGCCATGGCCGGGTGCTGCTGTTCGACCCGACCAACGCGAAGTCGGCCGCCTACAACCCGTTGCTCGAGGTGCGCCGCGGCGAATGGGAGGTCCGCGACGTGCAGAACATCGCCGACATCCTGGTCGATCCGGAGGGCAGCCTCGAAAAACGGAACCATTGGGAGAAGACCAGCCACGCGCTCCTCGTGGGCGCGATCCTGCATGTCCTCTACGCCGAGGAGGACAAGACGCTCGCCGGTGTCGCCGCCTTCCTCTCCGATCCGAAGCGGCCGATCGAGTCCACCTTGGCGGCGATGATGAAGACCGCTCACCTTGGCGAAAGCGGTCCGCACCCGGTGATCGCGTCCGCCGCGCGCGAGCTGCTGAACAAGTCCGACAACGAACGATCCGGCGTGCTCTCCACCGCTATGTCATTCCTCGGCCTTTATCGCGACCCCGTCGTCGCCGAGGTGACGTGCCGCTGCGACTGGCGCATCGCCGACATCGTTGGCGCCAAGCAGCCGACCAGCCTTTACCTGGTCGTGCCGCCGTCGGACATTGCCCGGACCAAGCCGCTCATTCGCCTCATCCTCAACCAGATCGGCCGGCGTCTGACCGAGGATCTCAAGGCCAAGGGCAACCGGCATCGGCTGCTGCTGATGCTCGACGAGTTTCCGGCTCTCGGCCGACTCGACTTCTTCGAATCCGCGCTCGCCTTCATGGCTGGCTACGGGTTGAAGGCGTTCCTGATCGCGCAGTCCCTGAACCAGATCGAGAAGGCCTACGGGCCCAACAACTCAATCCTCGACAACTGCCACGTCCGCGTCAGCTTCGCGACCAACGACGAACGGACCGCTAAGCGCGTCTCCGACGCACTCGGGACCGCGACCGAGATGCGCGCCATGCGCAACTATGCCGGCCATCGTCTCTCGCCATGGCTCGGTCACCTGATGGTGTCGCGCTCGGAAACGGCGAGGCCGCTGCTCACGCCCGGCGAGATCATGCAGCTCCCGTCCGCCGACGAGATCGTCATGGTCGCGGGCACGCCGCCGATCCGCGCGAAGAAGGCGCGCTACTACGAGGATCGCCGCTTCAACGATCGGATCATGGCGCCGCCGGCGTTCACCAGGCCGACGCAGCCGGGAATGGACGATTGGAGCCGTCTACCACTTCCACCCCGGCCGGCGAGCGCGGTGTCGCCAGGAGTGGCTGTCATCGAGGATGGTGACGAAGATCCGACCGGATCGGAACGTCGCCGCCAGCCGGAGCTGGAACGCGCCACGCCGGTCGAGAAGAAGGCGCCGATCGAGAACGAGTTCGACGGCGGATTCAACGACGAGGCCGATGACGATGCTGCCCGGATCAGCCGCGCCAACCAGATCATGCAGGGCGTGGCGCGTCAGGTCTCGCTCGACCCGAACGACGGCATGGAGCTGTGACGCGCCCATGGCCAATCCATCGAAGAAGCAGCGCCTGTCGGTCTATCTCGAACCCGAGGTGATGAAGGCGCTTGCGGCTTATGCGGCCCGGCGCGATCAGTCGCGCTCGCTGATCGCGGAGGCGGCGATCGCATCCTTCCTGTCGCCGGACGCCGCCGAACGGCACGAGGCGGCAACGACCAAACGCCTCGACCAGCTCGACCGTCGCATGACGCGCATGGAGCGTGACGTCGGCATCTCGATCGAGATGCTCGCCGTCTTCGTGCGGTTTTGGCTGACCACCAATCCGCCGCTGCCCGAACCGGCGCAGGCTGCCGCCCGGGCCCAGGCCGGGGAACGTTACGATGCCTTCGTTGCAGCGCTCGGCCGCAGACTCGCCAAGGGTCCGAAGCTCCGGCAGGAGATTTCCGAGGACATCGATCCCGCGCGCGACGCGCAATAAGCAGCGATTGCGGCAACTCAAGTATTCGGTAGTTCCGCCGAACGCCTGTCTTTATACGCCACGGTACGACAGGCAAAACAACCTGTTGCCGAGGACCGATTTCCGGTTCTCTTAATCATCCCCGATCCAGGGACGGCCCGACGCGGTCCCGCAAAGAACGGGGACGACGTGGCCAGTTCTTCCGAGAAATCTGAGGCGATACTTCGCGGGGCCCGCATGCTGCGGACCGCACTCGGCCCCGCCATCGCCGATTTCCTTGGAGACGCCAGCGTTGTCGAGGTGATGCTCAACCCCGACGGCCGTCTCTGGATCGACCGGCTCTCGGAAGGTTTGTCGGACACGGGCGAGCGACTCTCGGCGGCCGACGGCGAGCGCATCGTGCGCCTGGTCGCCCACCATGTCGGGGCCGAGGTCCATGCCGGCAATCCCCGCGTCTCGGCCGAGCTGCCGGAAACGGGGGAGCGGTTCGAGGGGCTTCTGCCCCCGGTCGTGGCGGCGCCGGCCTTCGCGATCCGCAAGCCCGCCGTCGCCGTCTTCACGCTGCAGGACTATGTCGCCGCCGGCACCATGACCGCCGAGCAGGCCGAGATCCTGCGCCAGGCCGTCGCCGATCGCCGCAACATCCTCGTGGCCGGCGGCACCTCGACCGGCAAGACGACTCTCACCAACGCGCTGCTTGCCGAGGTGTCGAAGACCTCCGACCGCGTGGTGCTAATCGAAGACACCCGCGAGTTGCAATGTTCCGCGCCGAACCTCGTCGCCATGCGCACGAAGGACGGCGTCGCCACGCTTTCCGATCTGGTCCGCTCCTCGCTGCGCCTGCGGCCCGACCGCATCCCGATCGGCGAGGTGCGCGGCGCCGAGGCGCTCGACCTGATCAAGGCCTGGGGCACCGGCCACCCCGGAGGGATCGGCACCATCCATGCCGGCACTGCGCTCGGCGCGCTCCGCCGCCTCGAGCAGCTCATCCAGGAAGCCGTCATCACTGTCCCGCGCGCGCTGATCGCGGAGACGATTGATCTTGTCGCGGTCCTCTCAGGCCGCGGCTCGACCCGGCGCCTGGCCGAACTCGGTCGCCTCGAAGGGCTCAGCCCCGACGGCGACTACCACGTCCGCCCCGCAACCCAGCCCCCCGAAGGAGAACCCGCATGAACCGCCGTGCCCTGCATTTCCGTCGCCATGTGGCGACAGCCGCATACGTCCTCCTGGCCAGTGTCCTGCTGGCCCCGGCCGCCCACGCTTCCGGCTCCTCGATGCCGTGGGAAGCGCCGCTGCAATCGATCCTCGAATCCATCGAGGGGCCGGTCGCCAAGATCATCGCGGTGATCATCATCATCGTCACTGGCCTGACGCTCGCGTTCGGCGACACCTCGGGCGGCTTCCGCCGCCTGATCCAGATCGTCTTCGGCCTGTCGATCGCCTTCGCCGCGTCGAGCTTCTTCCTGTCCTTCTTCTCGTTCGGCGGCGGGGCGCTCGTCTGATGGCGGGCCTGATCGAGAGCGGCGGCGACGTGCCGGGCTACACCGTCCCGGTCCATCGGGCACTGACCGAGCACATCCTGCTCGGCGGCGCACCTCGCGCCATCGCCATCCTCAACGGCACGCTCGCCGCCGCTCTCGGTCTCGGTCTTCGCCTCTGGCTGGTCGGCCTCGGTCTCTGGGCGATCGGCCATTTCGCCGCCGTCTGGGCGGCCAAGCGCGACCCGCAATTCGTCGACGTCGGCCGCCGGCACCTCCGCATCCCCGGTCACCTGAACGTCTGAGGCGCGCGCCATGATGAACCTCGCCGAATATCGCCGCACGTCGACCCGCCTTGCGGATTTCCTCCCATGGGTGGCGCTCGTCGCACCCGGCGTCGTCCTCAACAAAGACGGCAGCTTCCAGCGCACCGCGCGCTTCCGCGGACCCGATCTCGATTCCGCCGTGCAGGCCGAGCTGGTCGCCGTCGCGGGGCGCCTCAACAGCGCCTTCCGCCGCCTCGGCAGCGGCTGGGCGATCTTCGTCGAAGCGCAACGCCATGCCGTCGACGCCTATCCGGCGAGCCGGTTCCCCGATCTGGCCTCAGCGATGGTCGATGCCGAGCGAAAGGCCGACTTCGAAGAGGACGCCGTCCATTACGAGTCGAGCTATTTCCTGACCTTCACCTTCCTTCCGCCAGCCGAGGATGCCGCGCGCGCCGAGAGCTGGCTTTACGAGGGCAAGGCCGAGCGCGGCGTCGATGCCTGGGAGGCGCTGCGCGGCTTCGTCGATCGCACCGATCGCATCCTGCAGCTCGTCGAGGCCTTCATGCCGGAATGCGGGTGGCTCGATGATGTTGAGACGCTCACCTATCTGCACTCGACGGTCTCGACGAGGCGCTATCGCGTGCGCGTTCCCGAGACGCCGATGTATCTCGACGCGTTGGTGGCCGATCAGCCGCTCACCGGCGGACTGGAGCCGCGCCTTGCCGACGCGCATCTGCGCATCCTGACCATCGTCGGTTTTCCGACCGCGACGACGCCCGGCATCCTCGACGATCTGAACCGCCTAGCCTTTCCGTATCGCTGGTCGACGCGGGCGATCCTGCTCGACAAGACCGACGCGACGAAACTGCTGACGAAGATCCGACGGCAGTGGTTCTCCAAGCGCAAGTCGATCGCCGCGATCCTCAAGGAGGTGATGACCAGCGAGGCGAGCGCCCTGGTCGACACCGACGCCGCCAACAAGGCCGCCGACGCCGACCTCGCGCTGCAGGAACTCGGCGCCGACTATGCCGGACAGGCCTATGTCACCGCCACGATCGCGGTTTGGGATAATGATCCCCGCGTCGCGGCCGAGAAGCTCCGTCTCGTCGAGAAGGTGATCCAGGGCCGCGACTTCACCGCGATGCCCGAAACGATCAACGCCGCCGACGCGTGGCTCGGGTCGCTGCCCGGCCACGTCTACGCCAATGTCCGTCAGCCGCCGATCTCGACGCTCAATCTCGCCCACATGATACCCCTAAGCGCCGTGTGGGCGGGGCCGGAACGGGATGAGCACTTTGGAGCGCCCCCCTTGCTGTACGGCAAGACCGAAGGGTCCACCCCGTTCCGGTTCTCCATTCACGTCGGCGACGTCGGTCACACGCTGGTGGTCGGTCCGACCGGCGCGGGCAAGTCGGTGCTGCTCGCGTTGATGGCGCTGCAGTTCCGCCGCTACGCGGGAGCGCAGGTCTTCGCCTTCGACTTTGGCGGCTCGATCCGCGCCGCCGCGATCGCTATGGGCGGCGACTGGCACGATCTCGGCGGGGGCCTGACCGAAGGCTCGGCCGACAGCGTCGCGCTACAGCCACTCGCCCGAATCGACGAAGCCGCCGAGCGCGCCTGGGCCGCCGACTGGATCGTCGCCATCCTGATGCGCGAAAGCATTCAGGTCACGCCCGAGGTCAAGGAGCTGATCTGGACGGCGCTGTCGTCGCTGGCGAGCGCCCCGATCGGCGAGCGCACCCTGACGGGCCTCGCGGTGCTGCTGCAATCGAACGACCTGAAGCAGGCGCTGCGGCCGTACTGCGTCGGCGGGCCCTATGGCCGGTTGCTCGATGCCGAGAGCGAGCATCTCGGCGTCGCAACCGTCCAGGCTTTCGAAACAGAGGGCTTGATCGGGACGGCCGCGGCTCCGGCGGTGCTCTCCTATCTCTTCCATCGCATCGAGGACCGGCTGAATGGCGAACCGACCCTGATCATCGTCGACGAAGGCTGGCTTGCCCTCGACGACGAAGGCTTCGCCGGCCAGCTCCGCGAGTGGCTGAAGACGCTGCGCAAGAAGAACGCCAGCGTCGTCTTCGCTACCCAGTCGCTGTCCGACATCGACGGATCGGCGATCGCGCCCGCCATCATCGAGAGCTGCCAGACCCGGCTGCTGCTGCCGAACGAACGGGCGATCGAGCCGCAGATCACCGCGATCTACCGCCGCTTCGGCCTGAACGATCGGCAGATCGAGATCTTGGCCAGGGCCATGCCCAAGCGGGACTATTACTGCCAAAGCCGCCGCGGCAACCGGCTGTTCGAGCTGGGCCTTGCCGACGTCGCGCTCGCGCTCTGCGCGGCGTCGTCCAAAACCGACCAGGCCGCGATCGACCGGATCTTCACCGAGCACGGACGCGAGGGCTTCCTCGCGGCGTGGCTGCGCCATCGCGGCGTCGGGTGGGCGGCCGACCTCATTCCCAACCTCACCAACCTGGAGAGACCATCATGAAATTGCGCCGTTACCGCGCAGCGCGATTCGCTGCTGCACTGCTCGCGGCTCCTGCCGCGCTCGCGCCTGTTTTCGCGACGCCTGCCCAAGCCATCATCGTATACGACCCAACCAACTACGCGCAAAACGTGCTGCAGGCGGCTCGCGCGTTGCAGCAGATCAACAACCAGATCACTTCTCTGCAGAACGAGGCGCAGTCCCTGATCAATCAGGCGCGCAACCTTACGAGCCTGCCGTTCTCCTCCCTTCAGCAGCTTCAGCAGTCTGTCCAGCGCACCCAGCAGCTCCTCAGCCAGGCGCAGGGCATCGCGTACAACGTCCAGAATATCGACCGGGCGTTCCAGACAAATTACGCCGCCGGCAGCGCTTCGATGAGCGCCTCCGATCAGCAGCTCGTCGCCCAGGCGAAGGAACGCTGGAACAACACGGTCTCAGGCCTGCAGGACGCGATGCGGGTCCAGGCGGGCGTCGTCGGCAATATCGACACCAACCGCACGCAGATGTCGGCGCTCGTCGGTCAGAGCCAGGGCGCGACGGGCGCCCTGCAGGCGACGCAGGCCGGCAACCAGCTTCTCGCGCTTCAGGCCCAGCAGCTCGCCGATCTCACCGCCGTCGTCTCCGCCAATGGCCGCGCCCAGGCGCTCGCCGAGGCCGAGCGGTCGGCCGCCGCTGAACAGGGCCGCGAGCAGCGCCGCCGGTTTCTCACGCCGAGGACCGGCTACCAGCCCGGCAACGCGCAGATGTTCCCAGGCAGCAACTGAGGGCGCGGCGATGGACGGAAAGATTCTCGCGCGTGTCGGCGCCGTCGGCTTCGTAGCCTTTGCGATCACCGCGACGGCCATGGAACTCTCCCGCAAGGACGAACCGCCGCTCTATCGCAGCGTCGCCGCGGCGACCGAAACTGCCACCGACCCGCTGAAGATCGAGCTGCGGCGCTGCCAGCAGCTCGGCGAAGCCGGCACCCGTGATCCCGCCTGCGTTCAGGCCTGGGCGGACAATCGCGACCGCTTCCTGAAGCCATCGCAGGCCCTGCAGCCGCAACCCGCGCCGCAGGCGCCGGGCCCGAATGGTCAGCCGCAGAACCCTCCGGCCGCCCGCGATCCCGCCGTCAACGAGGCCGCGCCGGCGATCGACTCCCACACGAACGAGGCGCGTTGAGATCATGAGCGGCACCGGCGTCATCGACCATTTCCTGGAGGTCTTCACCCGATATATCGATAGCGGCTTCGGCCTCCTCAGCGGCGAAGTGGCCTTCATCGCCACCACGCTGATCGTGATCGACGTGACGCTCGCCGCGCTGTTCTGGAGCTGGGGCGCCGACGACGACATCATGGCGCGCCTGGTCAAGAAGACGCTCTTCGTCGGCGTCTTCGCCTATCTGATCGGCAACTGGAACAACCTTGCCCGCATCATCTTCGAGAGCTTCGCCGGGCTCGGCCTCAAGGCGTCCGGCACCGGCTTCACGGTCGCGGACATGATGCGGCCCGGCCGCGTCGCGCAGACAGGCCTCGACGCCGGACGGCCGCTGCTCGATTCCATCTCCGATCTCATGGGCTACTGGAGTTTCTTCGAGAACTTCATCCAGATCGCTGTGATGCTGCTCGCCTGGGCGCTGGTGCTGCTCGCCTTCTTCATCCTCGCCATCCAGCTCTTCGTCACCCTGATCGAGTTCAAGCTGACGACGCTGGCCGGCTTCGTGCTCATCCCGTTCGGCCTCTTCGGCAAGAGCGCCTTCATGGCCGAAAGGGTTTTGGGGAACGTCATCAGCTCCGGCATCAAGGTGCTCGTCCTCGGCGTCATCATCGGGATCGGATCGAGCCTCTTCTCCGAGTTCACCGCCGGCTTCGGCGGCCGCACGCCGACGATCGACGAGGCGATGGCGATCGTGCTCGCGGCGCTGACGCTTCTCGGCCTTGGCATCTTCGGTCCCGGCATCGCCAACGGCCTCGTGTCCGGAGGCCCGCAGCTCGGCGCCGGCGCTGCGGTCGGAACGGGCCTTGCCGCAGGCGGCATGGTCGCCGCCGGCGCTGCCACAGTCGGCGCGGTCGCTTCTGGAGGCGCGGCGCTCGCAGGAGGCGCCGCCGCCGCCGCCCGCGGGGGCGCAGCGCTGGCGGGCGGAGCTTCCACCGCATTCAGCCTGGGCGCCGCAGGGCAGACGGGCGCCTCGGGCGTGGCCAGCGGCCTGGGTGGCGTCGCCCGGGCCGCCGGTTCCGCAGCCACCTCGCCGCTCCGGCGCGCCGCCGAGCGCGCATCGTCAAGCATGCGCTCCAGCTTCGCCGACGGAGCCCGATCCGCCTTCGAGGCGACCGGGGGCTCCTCCACCATGGGCACCGTTGGCGAAGCGGCGAACGACGCCGCACCGACCCCTTCCGGTGGCGGCGATCAACCGCCTGCCTGGGCCCGCCGCATGAAGCGCTCTCAACAAATGAGCCACGCCGTCTCGACCACGGTTCATGCGGTGCGAAGCGGCGACAGCCACGGCGGCGGCTCCTCCATCAATCTCTCCGAAGGTGACCGCTGATGTTTCGACGACCCTCGACGCACTATGGAAAAGCTCCCGAACCCGAAACGCCGTACCAGCGCGCCGCCCAGGTTTGGGACGACCGTATCGGCTCAGCCCGCGTCCAGGCACGCAACTGGCGCTACATGGCGTTCGGCTCGCTCCTCCTGTCGGCAGGGTTCGCGGCGGCGCTAGTCTGGCAGTCGGCGCGCGGCACCGTGGTTCCGTGGGTCGTCCAGACGGACCGGCTCGGCCAGGCGCAGGCGATCGCGCCGGCGACGGTAGACTATCAGCCGACCGACCCGCAGATCGCGTTCCACCTCGCGCGCTTCATCGAGCAGGTCCGCTCGATACCGGCCGACGCGATCATCGTCCGCCAGAACTGGCTGCGCGCCTACGACTTCACGACGGACCGGGGAGCCGCCGCGCTCAACGACTATGCGCGCTCCAACGATCCCTTCACGAAGGTTGGCCGCCAGCAGATCGCCGTCGACGTCTCGAGCGTGATCCGCGCCTCTCCCGACAGCTTCCGGGTCGCCTGGACCGAGCGCCGCTACGAGAACGGCCAGCTCGCCGACACGACCCGATGGACGGCGATCCTCACCATCGTCGTCCAGATTCCGCGCAACGCCGACCGGCTGCGCGCCAATCCGCTGGGGATCTACGTCAACGCAATTTCATGGTCACGGGAGCTGGGGCAATGACGATGCCGATTTTCCGGAAAGCCGGA
The DNA here is from genome assembly GCF_018417475.1 of Novosphingobium decolorationis. NCBI lineage: Bacteria > Pseudomonadati > Pseudomonadota > Alphaproteobacteria > Sphingomonadales > Sphingomonadaceae > Novosphingobium > Novosphingobium decolorationis. Next base: position 3,534,364 of record NZ_CP054856.1, on the reverse strand, counting down.
GAACCGTCTTTCCGTACTCACACACTGGCGGCTCTGCTGCTTTCCGCAACGGCGCTCGCCGGCTGCGCGACGACGCAGAAGCCGCCGGAGATCAGCTACGACGACGCACCCGCTGCCGTGCAGACCGTCGATCCGCCCGCGCCGGTCCGGGTGATCGAGCTGCCGAGGCCGCTCCCACTGCCCGGCCAGATGAAGCCGGTCGAGGAATCGCGGCGGGCGCCTGAGCCAGCCGATCCCACGGCGCGCGTCAACCAAGCCAATGCGGCCGCCCGCATCCAGCCGGTGCGCGACGGCTTCATCAACTCCATGCAGGTCTATCCCTTCACCCAGGGCGCGCTCTACCAAGTCTACACCGCCGTCGGGCAGATCACCGACATCGCGCTTCAGCCGGGTGAGCAGCTCGTCGGCTCCGGGCCGGTGGCGGCCGGCGATACCGTGCGCTGGATCATCGGCGACACGCAGAGCGGTTCCGGGGCGACTCTGCAGGTCCACATCCTGGTGAAGCCCACCCGCGCCGACCTGATGACCAATCTCGTCATCAACACCAATCTGCGCACCTATCACATGGAGCTGCGCTCGACCGAGCGCACCTATATGGCCTCGGTCTCCTGGCAATATCCGCAGGACCAGCTCATCGCGCTGCGCCGCCAGAACGCCGAGGCGCAGGCGACCCAGCCGGTGGCGACCGGCGTCGATCTCTCGCGCATCAATTTCCGCTACGAGGTGACGGGCGATCGCGCCGCGTGGCGTCCGCTGCGCGCCTATGACGACGGTCGGCAGGTCTTCATCGAATTCCCGAGAGGCATCGGCCAGGGTGAAATGCCGCCGCTGTTCGTTGTTGGCGCCGAAGGCAACACCTCCGAACTCGTCAACTACCGGGTGCGCAACAACTACATGATCGTCGACCGGCTCTTCGCCGCCGCTGAGCTGCGGTTCGGCTCCGGCAACAATCAGAAGCGCGTCCGGATCACCCGCACCGACGGGAGGCCCGCGTCGTGAGCGATGACCGGAACGAGGAAGAGGAAGCCAGCGCGCCGCTAACGGGATCGGCGCCGGAGGCGGCCGCTCCGATGCGGCTGCGCGCGGAGGCTCCACGCGTTACCCGGCTGTCGCGCAAGGTGCTGGCCGGGCTCGGCCTGGTGGCGAGCCTCGGCCTCGGCGGCGCGCTGGTCTACGCGCTCCAGACCCGGAACGGCGGGCGGCCGCCCGAGGAACTCTATTCGACCGACAATCGCTCGACGGCGGACGGCCTTCAGGGGCTGCCGCGCGACTATACCGGCGTGCCCCAGCTCGGACCGCCGCTGCCCGGCGATCTCGGTCGGCCGATTGTCAGCGCACAGAACCGAGGGCAGCCCGTACCGACGCCCGGCGTTGCGCCCGCGCAGCCGGGAATGAGCGCGGAGGAGCAGCGCCGCCTCCAGGAGATCGAGACGGCGCGCACCAGCCGGCTGTTCGCCGCGTCGGAGTCGCGTACCACGACGCCGGCGACGACCAGCACGCCGAGCCTGGCGCAGCCCGACCTTACGAGCCTTGGTCTCGCACCGCCCCCGGCGACGCCCACGGCGCAGGAGCGGCAACAGGCGTTCCTTAACGCGCCGGTCGACCGGCGCACCGTTGCCGCCGATCGGGTCGCTGCGCCGGCATCGCCGAACATTCTTCAGGCGGGTGCGGTCATCTCTGCGGCGCTGATCACCGGCATCCATTCGGACCTCCCGGGTCAGATCACGGCCCAGGTCACCGAGAACATCTACGACAGCCCGACCGGCCGCATCCTTCTCGTCCCGCAGGGCACGCGCGTCATCGGCCAGTACGACAACAACGTTCAGTTCGGCCAAAGCCGCGTCCTACTGGTGTGGAACCGCCTGATCTTTCCGAACGGTCGGTCGATCGTTCTCGAGCGCCAGCCGGGCGCCGACGCCGAGGGCTATGCCGGCCTGCAGGACGGTATCGATTATCACTGGTGGGATCTCGCTAAGGCAGCCGGCCTTTCGACGCTGCTGAGCGTCGGGGCGGAACTCGCAACCAATGACGACGACCGGCTGATCCAGGCGATCCGCAACGGCGGTCAGGACACCATCAACGACGCTGGCCAGCAGATCATCCGCCGCCAGCTCAACATCGCCCCGACGTTGACGATTCGACCTGGTTTTCCGGTGCGGGTCATCGTCACCCGCGATCTGGTGCTCGAACCTTACGGAGGCTGAGATGACCAAGCTCAAGCTCGGCGCGATCGCCGACGACAAGCCGATCAAGGTGACGATCGAGCTACCGGCACCGCTGCACCGGGATCTCGGTACCCATCCGGTGAAGGCCGCAGTGGCCGTGGCTAGGTCGCCTTTGGTTTGATGATGCGCTTTGCTGCGGCGTTGCGTCTGACAGCGATACGAGCGAGCCCCGCTTCGATCGGCAAGATGTCGAGTTCGTCCGGGTCGTAGCCGTCGAGCCAGTCGTTGATTTCGATATGCTGCTCGTGCGTGGGATCAGACCTGATCTCCAGCATCTCGTAGAAGCCGGAGATCCCGCCGCAATCCTCGGGTGGACACTCGCGCTCGCCGCCGATGAAGCGGGGATAGGCGAGAGCCGGATCTCCCTGCCGAACGTCGCTCAAGGTGAGCGTGTGCTGCCAGTCGTCACCAAAGTCGTAGGAATACGCGATCGTGGTCGCGCCGGGAGCGAGTACGTCGCGCAGGCGGATGCGCGCGGCAATCTTGCGCGGAGCGGTTCCCCAGTCGTCTTCCATCGGCAGGCCATAAGTCTGGTCGTCAATGCGCATCTCCCAGAGATGGTAATCGAACCATCCCATCGCGGCCTGCACGATGTCGTGCAGGACCTTGAGAGTGACCGAGGTCGGCACTTCGACCAGGCGCCAGATTGGCGGATCGCTGTCCTCAAGCTCGATGCGCAGCCTTGCGATCTGCAGGAAACTGTCGGTGGCTGTGGGCCTGTCTGTCGATCGGGCGGTCATGCCACCTGCGATAGCACTCCGGGCCGGACTTGCCAGTTCCAGGGGAGCAGTTCGTCGATCCGGTTGACGGGATGCTCGGCAATGCGCGCGAGGACATCGGCCAGCCAGGCCTGCGGATCGACATCGTTGAGCCGGGCGGTCTGGATCAGCGTATAGAGCACGGCGGCGCGCTGTCCGCCGCGATCGGAGCCGCAGAACAGCCATGCCTTGCGCCCGAGGGCACGCAGCGCAGCGCCCGCTCGGCTGCGTTGTTCGTGAGGCAGATCCGGCCATCTTCGAGGAAGCGGGTGAAGGCCCCCCAGCGTCGGAGCATGTAGTTGATGGCCTTGGCCAGATCGTGGCTGCGCGAGAGCTTCGCGAGCTGGGCGGTGAGCCAGGCGTGCAGATCCGCCATCTGCGGTGCGCTGAGGTCCTGCCGGACGGCGAGGCGCTCTTCGGTGGCCTTGCCGCTGATGCCACGCTCGATCTCGAACAGGGCATCGAGGCGCTGCACAGCTTCCAACGCGATCGGATAGATCATGCCGGTACGCTCGCCGCGGCTCTTCCTGCGTGCGGCGGCCTCGACGTCGGCGAGTTCGAAGAACTTGCGCCGTGCATGCGCAAAGCAACCCGCCTCGGTCACGGGTGCGGGCTGACGGCCGGGCGCGTAGAGCTCGTTGTAGCCGCCATAGGCATCAGCCTGCAGAATCCCGGCCCGGACGCCAGATGCGCCCGAGGATGCTCGCCGCGCCGGTCGCGGGAATAGTGGAACAGGGCTGCGGGCGGATCGCTGCCGGCAAAGGACCGGTCATCGCGGACGTAAACCCACAGGCGCGCGGTATCGGTCTTGCCCTTGGCCAGGACCGGCACGGTTGTATCGTCGCCATGCAGCCGCCGGGCCGCAAGCACGTGCGCCTCGATCCGTCGATAGAGCGGCATCAGGGCGAAGGCCGCCGCGCCCACCTGGTCGGCCAGCGTCGAGGTGCTGAGCGCCACGCCTTCGCGCGCGAAGCGCTCGGCCTGGCGGTTGAGGGGCTGATGCTGGCCATACTTCTCGAACAGCAGCATGGCGAGGAAACTGGGGCCGGCCCATCCGCGCGGCACGACATGGAACGGCGCTGGAGGCTGCGTGATCGCCTCGCAATCCCGGCACGAGAACTTCTCGCGTACCGTTTGGATCACCTTCCACTGGCGCGGGATCACTTCGAGCGTCTCGGTCACGTCTTCGCCCAGCTTCGACAGGCGCACGCCGCCGCAGGACCGGCATGAACACGGTGCGGGAATGACAACGCGCTCGCGCGGGAGGTGTGCGGGGAGCGGCTTACGGCTCGGCCGCTTGCGCGCGAAGGCGGCAACGTCGGCTGTCCTGGCGGCGGCAACTTCGGCGGCTAGGTCATCCTCGCAGGCATCGGCCTCGAGGTCTTCCAACTGAAGCTCAAGCTGGTCGAGAAGTCGACGGCTGCGCTCGGCACTGGCGCCATATTGCTCGCGGCGCAGCTTGGCGATCTGCAGCTTGAGGTGGGCGATCATCGCCTCGGTCGCGCTCTCGCGGGCCCTGGCATTGGCGAGGCGCGCCTCGGCCTCGTCGGCGCGTTCAAGCGCGGCGGACAGCAGCGCCTTGAGCGCTTCGACGTCGTCCGGAAGGGGCGATGCGGCCGTGTCCATGACGAGCATGGAATCACAGATCGGCGCAGCATTGAAGCCGAAAATGCGCCGGAAGGCGAAGAAAGTGGCTGGTCTATCCGGCGCTCTGCGGGCGCCAGGAATACTGCGGGTTACGCCAGTCGATCCCTTCCAGCAGGCAGGACAATTGCGCGTTGGTCAGCGAGACGATCCCGTCCTTCGCCGAGGGCCACACGAAGCGTCCCTTCTCGAGCCGCTTGGAATAGAGCGACATGCCTATCCCGTCGTGCCAGATGATCTTGATCAGCGATCCCGTCCGTCCGCGAAACACGAACAGGTCGCCCCCATGCGGATCGCGCTTCAGGCCCTGCTGGACCTGCAAGGCCAGCCCTTGCATCCCTTTGCGCATGTCCGTGTGCCCCATGGCGATCCACACCCGCGCGCCCGCTGGGATCACCGCAGCGCCTTCAAGGTCGCGGTGACCAGTGCAGCGGGAGCTTCGGCCGAAATGCGAACGCGCCGACCTTCGCCCAGTTCGACGGTGATCACGCCGCAGCGATCACAGCCGTCCACCTTCTCGTCCTTAGTGAGGACCGCCTGGGCAAAGGCTGCCTCCACCATCGGAAGGGATGCCCCTTTGGCTTGTTCGCGTCGCAGATTGCGCCGCCAGGTGTAGATCAGGCTGGTCGATACGTCCCGCCGCCGGGCTACGTCCGCGACACATGCGCCCGGCGCGAAGGCCTCGGCCAGGATCTTGAAGCGCTCCTCGTCCCGCCACCGACGCCGCCGCTCCGGCCCCGTCATCACCGTAATCTGCCCCATGCTGCGCTCCTAAGCTCGCTCATACGAGCGCTCTTAAGACCGGTCGTTCACTCACCGGACAAGGCGGGGCTCACCGGATGGGTACGGATCTCGTCGCCTACGCGGAGGTCCTGGCCCGCGAGACGGGACAACAGCTCTCGGATCCAGCCAAGCTCATTGCCCCCATGGTCCAGCGCTTCATCGCCACTGATCGCGGCTTCGTTCGAGCGCGTCGAAGCCTGTCAGACAAGGGTTAGCTTGCCGATCGCTCAAGTGTAGCGCGACAAACAGGATGAGGATTGCGCGTCAATCAGGATGAGAATGTGATTGTCGCGGCGCGTCATTCAGTGCCGATTTTAATTGTCGCTGGCAAGGACCTCGTTCTCATCCTGATTGTCGCGGATGGTCTCGAGGACTTTCGGAGTGGTGTAGGCGGCAGGACGTCCAGCCCCGGTGCGGCGGGCCTGAGCCGTGCGCCGGCGATAACTTTCGACGTTCATCTCGAAGATCGTGGCGTGATGCACGAGCCTGTCGACCGCAGCGAGCGTCATTGCCGGGTCCGGGAAGACGCGATTCCATTCACCGAAGGGCTGGTTGGCGGTGATGAGCAAGGATCTGCGCTCGTATCGGGCACTGATCAGTTCGAAGAGGACGGAGGTTTCCGCCTGATCGCGTGAGACGTAGGCAAAGTCGTCGAGAATGAGCAGATGATATTTGTCGAGCTTGGCGATTGCGGATTCCAGCGTCAGTTCGCGGCGAGCGACCTGCAGACGCTGGACGAGGTCAGAGGTGCGGGAGAACAGCACTCGCCAGCCATTTTCCACCAACGCCAGGCCGATCGCCGCCGCCAGATGGCTTTTGCCGCCGCCTGGCGGGCCGAACAGGATGAGATTGGAACCCTGGTCGAGCCAGCCATCGCCGGCGCACAGGGCCATGACCTGGGCCTTGGAGATCATCGGCACGGCCTCGAACGCAAAGCAGTCCAACGTCTTGCCTGCCGGCAGGTGGGCTTCAGCCAGATGACGCCCGATCCGGCGGCGATCGCGTTCGGCGAGTTCATGTTCGGCAAGGGCTGCAAGGAACCGGCTCGCGGGCCATCCTTCCTTGTCCGCACGGGCCGCAAAATCTCCCAGATATGCTTGATGGTTGGCAAGCGCAGTTCATTGAGCATCAGGCCCGTGCGCTGTGCGTCGATCATAGGAGCCGTGCTCATGCCGCTTCTCCCTGTTCGATCAGCCCGTCGTAGATCGAGAGCGAGACCATCTCGACCACGACTTCGGGCAAAGTGGCGGGATCGGGGCTGAAGCGGGCCCGTAGTGCCGACAGGCATGGGGTCCTGCGGATTGCCATGTCCTCCTCCGGGATATGGGCGAGCTCCGCCTCGCAGGCGCTCGTGGGCCATGGCCAGAAGCTCGACCATGATCCGGCAGGCTTCTTTCGCCCACAGCTTCCAGCAAGTGCTCGAACATGAGGCGGTAGGGCGCGCGGGGAACAGGCTGTCACGATAGACCAATCCCCGTAGCGCCATCGGCTTGCGCCGCAGGGAATGAATGACATGGCGATAATCGACGACGTGGCCGTGCTTACCGTTCACACCGGCGCGGCCGCGCTGCAGGGTCATGAGCCTTGTGCCGCCGATGAAGACATCGAGACGGTCGTCGTAAAGGCGCACGCGCAGGCGATGTCCGATCAGGCGCGAGGGGACCGTGTAGAACACCTTGCGCAGAGTGAAGCCGCCCGAGGACGTCACCGTCACGAGGACTTCCTCGTAATCGGTAGTCCGTGCGTTCGGGAGGGATTGCAGCGCCTTGCGCTCAGCATCGATGCCGGGACCGTGGCGCCGGTTCCTTGCGGTCACGACTTCGTCGATGAAGCGGCGATAAGCGGCAAGGTCGGTGAAGTCGGTGGTCCCGCGCAATAACAGCGCGTCCTTGACTGCAGCCTTGATATGGCCGTGGGCGCTCTCGATCGCACCGTTCTCGTGGGCAATGCCTGTGTTGTTGCGCGTCGGCTCCATTCCATAATGGGCGCATAGGGCGTCATAGCGCTTGGTCAGGTCGGCCTTCGCATCTGCGTCCAGGTTGCGGAAGGCGGCCGACAAGCTGTCGGTACGGTGGAGCCTGGGCGCTCCGCCAGCAGACCAGAGCGCATTCTGCAGCCCTTCGGCCAGGGCGACGAAACTCTCGCCGCCCAGAATGACGTGCCCATGTTCAAAGCCACCGCAAGGCAGGCGGAAGTGATAGAGCAAGTGATCCAAGGGGGCCCCGGCGATGGCGACGTCCAGATCGTTCATGCACGTAAAATCGGACATGCCGAGCCGTCCCGGTTCATGAACCTGCCTGAAGATGACTTCCCGATCCTGGCCGTTCAGAGCGCGCCAGTCGCGAATACGCCTCTCCAGGGTTCGTCGTGAGCCGAACTCGGTATCCGGGTACCGGCGGCGCAGTTCCTCGAAGATCGCGACAGGACGAAGACCGGGGGCGGCCTCCAGCATCGGCACGACGACTTCTTCGAAAATGCCTGATAGCGGATCAGGCCGCCGTCGGCCGCGCGGCGCCTGTCGCTGAGAAGGCAGGCGCGCATCCTGCAGCACCCGGTAGCCTGTCGCCGGGCTGAAACCGGCCTTGGCCGCCGCCAGGGCGACGGGATCGTTACGTCTGTGGGTCATGAAAAGTCTCACCTGATGATCGTTGATGTGTCGGCCCGCCACACGTCAGGTCCTCCTCCCTAGGAAAACCCAATGCATAGCGACCACCACGACCATCACAGGCACCCTTCAAAAGGCGCCCCCTGCGTTCCGGCATCGGCTACGGGCTACGCCCTTCGCCAATCCCGGAACGCAAGATTCTCATCTTGTTTGTCGCGCTTTCTCAACCTGAATGTCGCGCGACACTCAAGAAGCCTTGAGAGGATGACACCTTGAGAAGCTCTCGATGACGGACCGCTTCATTCAAGCGGGGCAAGGAAGCTCCGCTTAATACAAGCTCGCTTCACGAGGGGCAGCAAACCCCTGCGCCAAACCCATTATGCCCTATGCCGAAGCGATTGCGCCATCATCACAACGCATCACTTTCTCCTGGCCATTTGGCCGCTCAACTGCCCTTGGAGTTGCTCCAGATATGTCCTTAAAAGGGCCACGCGTCGCGGACGGAAACTTCGATCGGTTGATCTCAGCGCTGTTATCCGGTCGGTCCTGAACATCCGGAAATCTTCACGTAGGCAGGACCAAGAAAGAACGGTAACGCAGTCCTCATTATATACGAGGGAAAGCGGCAGAATCTCGCGCTCACTCTCGTGGTTCTTCTGATCAAGATAGCTGATTTTCACTGCAACCTCCTGCCAGCATGCATTGCGGAGAGGCGAAAGATCCATGTCGCTGGCATATCGCGGTGTAGGCTGGAAAACGCGCGCGATTACGTGGATAAGTTGTCGCCCGCGCTCATCTGAAAGGGTGGCCGCAACCTTGCTGAGGACAGAGGCCGCCGCCTTCGCCAGCATCGGATCGCCCCAGGAACCGACCTCGGCTAACCCCAGCGCGAGCGCTTCGATCTCGTCACGATCCAACGATTGCGGCGGCAGTGACGGGTCTTCAATCAGCTTGAAGCCATAGCCACGCTGCCCTTCGATCCGTGCGCCGGCGGCGCGGAGCGCATCAATGTCGCGGTATAAGGCTCGAACGGACACACCGGTTTCATCGGCAAGACGCGCTGCAGTGATCGGCGGCGCCATCACGCGGATTAGTTGGAGGAGGCGTAGGAGTCGATCGGCCCGCGGCATCGCTTACTGACGGAAATTGGCAGCTGCCCCAAGCTATACCGCCATTGGGCGACTAAGCCAACGCCGCCCATATCGTTTCGGAGAGAATAATGACCCTTACTGTTACTACCCATCTCAACTTCAGTGGCCATGCCCGCGCGGCGCTCGACTTCTATGCCCGCGTATTCGACGGCGAGCGGATTTTGATGACCTATGAAAAAATGGGTCAGGCGCAAGCCGCCGCCGCGCCGGACCACATCATGTGGGGACAAGTCGTCTCTAAGGACGGTTTCAGAATCATGGCCTTCGATGTGCGGAAGGATCAAGAATTCGATGCAGGAAAGAACGCATTCTATGTGGCACTCAGCGGATCGAGCATCGATGACAATAAAGCCCGATGGTCCCTGCTGGCAGAAGGCGGCACAATCCTACAGGATCTTGCACCCACGCAATGGTCGCCGCTGTTTGGAATGTTGATCGACCGTTTCGGCATCACGTGGGTCGTCGACGCCACGACAGATGACCTACAGTAAATTGCCGCACCCACTTCAGCGTTGAAACACAAGGGAGTCGCAGACATTAAGCAGCTTTCTAAGTGCAGGGTTCGAGCTGTGCTCCAACCATACGGCACTCAAGGCGACGGTTTCTCCGCCGTCGCCTGCGCGCACAAATTTAACGCCCTTATCAAGTAGCCCTTGTGCAGAACTTGTTGTGATGGCGATGCCGTAACCCAGAGCAACCAGACTGAAAATATACTCTCGACTAGCTTTTTGGCGGATAATCTTTGGCCGAAATCCTAGTGCAGAAACTCGCCTGATCAGATGATCCTCGCTTTCCTCGCCCGCTCCGCCGGCGTGTACAAGAAATGTTTCCTGCCTAAGAGGCCGTTTCGAAAGGGGTTGAGCGGCTGAGGTTCGTGTGATTCCGGGGGTTTTGCAGACAACCCGGAGATCTTGATGTGGACCCCAGCCACCCGCGTGCAGCATACGCGTGTTTCGAAGCGTTACCAGACGGATTTGAGCGATGCCGAGTGGGCGCTGATCGCGACATTTGTTCCCGAGGCGCGCACGACGGGGCGGCGACGGCAATGGCCAATGCGCGAAATCGTGAACGCCATCTTCTACGTTCTGCGCGGCGGGATTGCATGGCGGTTGCTGCCCAAGGACTTCCCGCCGTGGCAGACGGTCTACCGCTGGTTTGCCCGGTTTCGTGACGAATGCCTGTTCGAGCGGATCAACCATGCGCTGGTCGCGCTCGATCGCGAGCGAGCCGGAAGGGACGCCTCGCCAAGCGGAGCCATCATCGACAGTCAGAGCGTCAAGACCACCGAGAGCGGCGGACCGCGCGGCTACGATGCTGGCAAGAAGATCAAAGGTCGCAAGCGCCATGCTCTGGTCGATACTGACGGCAGGCCGCTGCTTGTCGAGCCGCACACCGCCGATGTCCAGGATCGTGATGGCGGCGGCGCGTTGCTGCAAATCTCGCGCGGCCTCTTCCCGTTCATCGAGAAGGTCTGGGCCGATGGCGGCTATAACCATCACCGTGTCACCGAGGCGACCCGCATCACCGTCGAGATAGTCAGCAAGATCGCCGGGCAGTCCGGCTTCGTCGTCCTCCCTCGGCGCTGGGTGGTCGAGCGGTTCTTCGCTTGGGTCAATCGAAACCGCCGTCTGGCCAAGGACGTGGAAGCCACCCTCAAATCCGCCGCAGCCTTCCTCTACGCCGCCGCCGCCATGCTCATGCTACGCCGTTTGGCTCGGTCAGCGTGAGTTTCGAAACCGACTCTAACATCGCGCCAAGTGATTTGTGATCGTCCAGCAAATTTGTGAGTGGCTGGGATAACAAAGTACACTTCTTCGTCCCATAAACGTCGGGTTTGATGGTTTGGCAACTGAGGCGTTCCCAAGACAAAGGCTACGTCCAAACGACTATCGAGGACGCTTGCTGCGTTCGCCTGTGAAGATGCCTCTTCAAACGTCAGAACAATGCTCGGGAAACGTGCCGTGAACAAACCTAGCACATTGGCTAGAAATCCGGTCGCCATTGAACTGGTAACGCCGATCCGCAATTCGCCCGTATCGCCACGCTGGATCGCTCCAAGCGTAAGCGTCCGGGCTCGGTCGCGTTGCGAGGTAAGAGCGTGAAGGTGATGGACCTCCAGTAAGGAGTCTCTTTCTGGACTCCAGAAGGAGGCCAAGTGACAGACCGGGTGGAGATCATCGCGCGCACGGAGCGGCGCAGGAAGTATTCGGATGCGGAGAAGGCCGCGATCCTGGCCGAGGCGGATCAGGAGGGCGTTTCTGTTCGCGATGTTGCCAGGCGCCATGAGATTGCGGAGAGCCTGATCTACAACTGGCGTTCGGCCCGCCGGCAGGCAACGGCGATCGCCAGCGAGCCACTGGAGTTCATTCCCTACGGTTCGATCGTGACGACCGAACCCGCGCCCACGGCGCCGGTGCCAGCCCCTCAGGTGAAGGCCGCGCCGTCTAGTACGCCGATGCCGGAAGACCTGGTGCGTCCGCATCCCGGCGCGAGGCCTGGCGCGATAGACATCGATCTGCCCAGCGGGGTCCGCCTGTCCACGGACAGCTACGTCAACGAGAAGGCGCTGGCCCGCGTTCTTCGTGCGCTTCGGGATGTATCGTGATTTCGCTGGCGCCCGGAACGAAGGTCTATCTGGCAAGCAAGCCGGTCAGCATGCGTCTGGGGTTCGATGGGCTGGCCGCGCTCGTTCGGCCGCTGTTCGCGGTCGAGCCATTCGGCGGGCATGTCTTTTTGTTTCGCAGCAAGAACGGCAACTACCTGAAGGCGCTGCACTGGGATGGCAGCGGCCTTTGCCTTTTTGCCAAGCGCCTGGAGCGTGGCCGTTTTGTCTGGCCTCCGCTCATCGAGGGCGGCGTTGTGCTCACCCCGGCGCAGTTTGCACTGCTGATCGAAGCGATGGACTGGAGGCGTACGGTAGCGCCCGACCCGCCGCGCCTGCCGGTCCAGATTTGATGTATAAAATGGCGTATTTCCGGGCTTTTTTCTTGGGTGCTGAACCCGATTCTGCTAATGGGGCGTGTCCCCCGACGATCTCGAACTCCCTACCGATCCCGCAGAACTGCGCGCGTTTGCCGAGGCGATGCGCGCACGTCTGGCCGCTTCGGAACAGGCGCTGGAAGCCGAACGCGAAGCGCATGAGGCGACCCGCAACGCGGTCAAGCTGATCACGCTCCAGATCGAGAAGCTCAAGGTCCAGTTGGCCCGGCTTCGGCGCATGAAGTTCGGCCAATCCTCCGAACGACTTACCCTTCAGGCTGATCAGCTCGAACTCACGCTCGAGGATCTCGAGGCCGAGCATGCCCATGCCGAGTGCGTAATTGCAGGTCATGTGCCCGACGATGCTCCCGCCAAAGCGGCGCAGCGCAAACCCCGCCGTGCACCGCTTCCCGAACATCTGCCCCGCGACGAGGTCATGCACGCAGCGCCCGATGCCGAGGGTTGCTCGGCCTGTGGCGGCACGATGGGCAAGCTCGGCGAGGACGTTACCGAAGTGCTGGAATATATCCCAGGTCGCTTCCGCGTCGTGCGTCATGTCCGCCCTAAGCTTTCCTGCAATCGCTGCGATGCGATCAGCCAGGCCCCTGGACCGGCGCTGCCCGTTCCGCGCGGCCGCGCCGGTCCGGGGCTGCTGGCCCATGTCATCGTATCGAAGTTTGCCGACCATCTGCCGCTCTATCGCCAGTCGCAGATCTACGCCCGCGAAGGTGTCGAGATCAGCCGCTCAACGATGGCGGACTGGCTCGGCCAGGCAAGCTGGCTGCTGCAACCGCTGGTTGATCGGATCTCCGATCACGTCATGGCCAGCGTGAAGGTCCATGCCGACGACACGCCCGTTCCCGTGCTGGCGCCGGGGACCGGGAAGACGGCGACCGGGCGATTATGGGTCTACCTTCGCGACAACCGACAATGGAGTCCCTTGGACAAGCCAGCGGCGCTGTTCCGCTACAGCCCAGACCGCAAGGGCGAGAGACCGCGCGAGCATCTCAAGACCTTCACGGGCTTCCTGCAGGCCGATGCCTATGCCGGTTTTGACCGCCTTTATGCGAGTGACCGCAAGCCGGTGCCGATCACACCGGTCGCCTGCTGGGCGCACGCCCGGCGCAAAATCAACGATGTCTACAAGGCGGACCCGCACTCGGCCGCAGGCAAGGGCCTGCTCATGATCCGTGACCTTTACGAGATTGAGCGGCAAATTTCCGGTGAGCCGGCCGATACTCGCTGCAGGGCACGCAAGGCGTCACTGCTCAAGGCGATGGATTTCTTCGCCCGCCAATGACGTGCTGTCCAAGGCGTCCGCCCGATCGCCGCTGGCCGAAGCGCTGCGCTATGCCGTGAAGCTCAAGCCGCAATTGCTCGCTTACACCCAAGACGGCAGGCTCGAGATCGACAACAACCCGGCGGAGAATGCCCTCAGGGCATAGCCGTTGGCCGCAAGAACTGGATGTTTGCTGGCGCGGACTGCGGCGGCGAGCGCCGCCGCCATGTATTCGCTACTGGAAACCGCCAAGCTCAACGGCGTCAATCCGCAGGAATGGCTGGCCGATGTCCTCGATCGGATCGGCAAGGGGCATCCCATCAACCGGATCGATGAACTGCTGCCTTGGAACTGGGCCACCTGGCAGGCGTGAACGCGCATTTTGGGTGGATTGTGGTCATTGCCGCAATCGGGAACGAAGGTCTGCTATCCGAGATTTCGGTTCAAAAGCTGCCTTCCGGACACGCCGACAAAGCTGCCGTTGTTCATTTCCACAGAGCCGCTATGATTACCTCATGTCCGGGTTTCGCCATACCATGGCCTTTGCGGCTCTAGTCATGACAGGGACTGTCTCTTTCGCATCGTCGGTCCATTCAGGACCCTTCTATTTGCAGTTCCAGCCGCACAGCGAGAAGCTGACGGAGCCAAGCACAGGTGTGGATGTCATTGCTGATGCAATGCGAGTCTTGCCATATGCAGCATATCTTTGCTCAACTAGCGGCGATCAGCCCTATAGGCGACAGTGGCAGCGGCTAAGAATAGTTCAGAGCGAGCTTGCTGCCGCTGGAGTGTCACGGCGGAAAATCTACATTGGAACGCTCTGCGACCAGTCAGTCAAGGGCAGAGATGCGAGTCATACTCCCAGAGATTCCGTGTTCGTAGCATTAGGCCCGCCTGAAGCCATCAAACGCCTTGCACGATCAATGTGAAACGTCCGCTCCCCCCGACATTGATGCCATAGCGTCCGAAGCGGGGGCTGCTTGAAAGCGGCCGCTCATTTCTCGCGATTTGACTGGCCGACTTGGGGCGTTTCCTGCCGCCAACGGTCCCGGGCGGACGCTTACCTCCAAGCTCCATTGCAGCTTGATGAAGACGCTCTGCGCCAAACTCGGCCTCCCGGATAAATCTTTCCCCCGCGGAGGTTAGGTGCGTCCCTGTCCGGTTCCGCTCGAAGATTGGCACTCCCAGCCGTCGCTCGAGCAGCTGTACCCGTCGGCTGACTGTAGATTGTGATAGGCCAAGTGCATCTGCTGCGCGCCGAAAACTGCCATGTCGCGCAACTGCCATAGCGTATTTGAGATAGCGAAGATCAAATACTAAATCTGGCACCGCATTTCGTCCACGATCAAGTTTCAGGCATTACGCGCGCCCGGCATCGTTACCTTCATTTGATTTCAGCAATCATCTCGAAGATGACCATCTCTTCTTCTGCCAATCGTGCATTCTTCTTGATGTCTTCATTGGCTATTACTGCGCTGGCGATCGAATGAATGGATGCTCACAGCAAATGCTCTATTCGGATTGGCAATTCCCTGATCCGCTTGCCGGTGGCATGGAAGATGGCGTTTGCGACAGCCGGCGATGCGCCCGCCATCGCTACTTCGCCGAGGCCTTTCAGACCCGTGGAATTCGCAAGCGGATCTGGCTGGTCGATAAAGCCGACATCGATTGAACCTATGTCTGCGTTAACGGCGACGACATAATCGGCCAGATCGTTGTTGAGATATCCACCGTAGCGCGGGTCGATCTCGGTGGCCTCACGTAGGGCCGCGCTAATCGCCCAGACGACTCCGCCTCGGACCTGGCTCGCCGCCGTTCGGGGGCTTATGACACGACCACAATCAGCGATGCTAACAACGCGCGGTACTCGGACACGCCGGATTCTGGTCTCGACCTGGACCTCCACGAAATGGGCAATGTAGCTCATGGTGGTGAACGTCGGATATTCTGGGCCAGCGACGGCAAAGCCCCCTCGGCGTAAAGACGCGAGTGCCTCTGGCCCCTGTCCGGGACCGAGCTCGGTAACTTCAATTTGCAGAGACGGGCGGCGCACGGCCGCTAATTGCCGGTGCAGATTCCCTTGGATACGTCGTCCTGCAAGCAGTTCTGTCATCGCCTCGCGCATGCGCGCCGCCGCCTTGGTCGCGGCCGGGACCGCGCCAGCCGTGCCCCAAGAACCTGCGGTCATGTGCTGGGGAGCTGCGCTGGTGTCGCCAATGACAATCTCCAGCCTATCCGGATCGATAGATAGCGCTTCGAGGAGCACCGTCGCAATTGCGGTACGAATGCCTTGGCCCATTTCGTGGCCGGAAGCCTTGTAGAGCGTGGAGCCATCAGCACCGATCCGCAAAGTCGCAACCGCGGGCACCATTCTTGAAGGATACGCCCCACACGCGACACCCCAACCGATCAGGCTCCCATCGCTGGCCGTCATTGATCCAGGTCGAGCATTGCGCTGCGACCAGCCAAAACGCCTCGCGCCCTCTTCGAGGCACTCGTTCAGAAAGCGAGAAGAAAAAGGGTGGCCCGTAAGCGGATCGACCCGTCTGTCATTGGCTAATCGCAACGCGACGGGATCGTGCCCCAGCTCGTACGCCAGTTCGTCGACCGCACTCTCGAAGGCGAAACATGCCGCCTGCGGGTGCGGCGCACGCATCCATCCAGGAGGCTGGCGGTCCAGCCTGATGTCTGCTGCGGTGCCGTGATAATTTTCAATCCCGTACATCCGAGCAGGTGCTTCGTGATAATCGGCGGCAGGAAATGAGCCGAGGCGTGACTGTTCCTGCTCTGCATCATATGCGGCCGCGATCATCTTGCCCCCGGCGTCCGCGCCTAAACGGATGTGGTGCCGGCTGCGAGGCCGATAGGTGGCTTGGTGGAAGATCTGACCGCGGGGTACTACGATCTTTACCGGACGACCAAGGAGCATTGCAGCTCTTGCGACCAGGACGGTCTGCCGTTGGCTACTTCCGCCTTTCTGCCCGAAGCCGCCGCCGATATAGGCGCTCTTTACGTCAACCATTGCGGGATCGAGACCTAGCGCGCGAGCGGTAGCCACCTTCGTTGCCGCACTGCTTTGGGTTGACTCGTAGAGTGTGAGGCGCCCGTCTTCCCAAATCGCAGCCGTTACCAACAACTCGATCGGATTGTGGTGCTGAGTTGGCGAAGTATATTTTGCTTCTATCGTGATCGCCGCCCTCGCAAACGCGGCTTGGGCATCGCCGAAGATCACGTTTTCCGCTGCATCCCGTTCGCTGTCCTTGCTGTCAATTTCGACCGCAAACGGCTCGACTTCAAAGCTTGGGCGGACCAACTCCGCGCCCTCTATGGCTGCCTCAAGGCTTTCAGCTACAACGAGCGCCACGGGCTGACCGCGAAAGGCAATCCGCTGCTCAAGTGATGGCGGCGGTGGCGGCGGTCCAGCTTCACTGACCGGCGGCGGAGAGGGAAAGTCCTCTGGCGTCAGCACCCGCACAACCCCTGCGACGCGAAGTGCGGCCGCAGTGTCAAGCCCTGTCAATCTCCCCTTCGCGATGCGCGACGGCACGATCATCGCATGGAGCATCCGCGACGCCGGCATGTCGCCTGGGTAGCGCGTCAAGCCTTGCACCTTCTCAAGCGCATCAATGCGGGCCCGATCTGGAAACTTACCAGCGCTCATGAGCGGCTCCTTTCGGCAGCAATCATCAAGGCGTCGGCAACCGTCCGTGCGCCAAGTTCGAGCTTGAATCCGTTGTGCCTTCCGGGCTGGGCGGCCTGAAACGCCGCCCGGCCGATCTCGAGTGCGCTGTCAGCTGTTAACCGCCGCCCGGCGAGCATTTGCTCGGCTTCAGTCGCTCGCCAGGGGCGGGTTGCCACACCGCCCACAGCAATGCGAGCTCGAGTGACGCGCCCTCCCTGCAGCTCGAGAGCTACGGCTGCTGAGGCAAGCGCAAAAGCGTATGATTCACGGTCGCGGATCTTATGATAGGTCGAGCTGCGGCCCGCAGGCGTCCTC
Organism: Novosphingobium decolorationis; assembly: GCF_018417475.1. Lineage (NCBI taxonomy): Bacteria > Pseudomonadati > Pseudomonadota > Alphaproteobacteria > Sphingomonadales > Sphingomonadaceae > Novosphingobium > Novosphingobium decolorationis. The sequence continues at coordinate 3,516,943 of NZ_CP054856.1, read as the reverse complement.
GGCACCTCGATCGCAGTCACTAAATCGCCTGGAGCGAGAGTGAATTCGAGATGCGGCGTTTCACCGGGCAGGCGATAAAGTTCCGCAATCGGCATATAGCGAGAGCCTGCCGGGCCAACTACTTCGATCCGGGCATCCATTGCCGTCAGCGCGACTGGCCAGTCACCAGGCGAGACTGCATTGCATAATGCGCCCACACCCAGCAGAGCTTGCCCACGGTCGAGCCCGCCAATCGCGGCGCAGCCGCTGCCTGGCTCGCGCTTATTGCACGGATAAGTCCCATCTGCGCCGTTGCGGAAATACATGCAGCGAGTGCGCTGAAGGAGATTTCCGCCGACGGTCGCCGTACCCATCCGGTGAGCCCCGCCTTGTCCGGTGAGTGAACGACCGGTCTTAAGAGCGCTCGTATGAGCGAGCTTAGGAGCGCAGCATGGGGCAGATTACGGTGATGACGGGGCCGGAGCGGCGGCGTCGGTGGCGGGACGAGGAGCGCTTCAAGATCCTGGCCGAGGCCTTCGCGCCGGGCGCATGTGTCGCGGACGTAGCCCGGCGGCGGGACGTATCGACCAGCCTGATCTACACCTGGCGGCGCAATCTGCGACGCGAACAAGCCAAAGGGGCATCCCTTCCGATGGTGGAGGCAGCCTTTGCCCAGGCGGTCCTCACTAAGGACGAGAAGGTGGACGGCTGTGATCGCTGCGGCGTGATCACCGTCGAACTGGGCGAAGGTCGGCGCGTTCGCATTTCGGCCGAAGCTCCCGCTGCACTGGTCACCGCGACCTTGAAGGCGCTGCGGTGATCCCAGCGGGCGCGCGGGTGTGGATCGCCATGGGGCACACGGACATGCGCAAAGGGATGCAAGGGCTGGCCTTGCAGGTCCAGCAGGGCCTGAAGCGCGATCCGCATGGGGGCGACCTGTTCGTGTTTCGCGGACGGACGGGATCGCTGATCAAGATCATCTGGCACGACGGGATAGGCATGTCGCTCTATTCCAAGCGGCTCGAGAAGGGACGCTTCGTGTGGCCCTCGGCGAAGGACGGGATCGTCTCGCTGACCAACGCGCAATTGTCCTGCCTGCTGGAAGGGATCGACTGGCGTAACCCGCAGTATTCCTGGCGCCCGCAGAGCGCCGGATAGACCAGCCACTTTCTTCGCCTTCCGGCGCATTTTCGGCTTCAATGCTGCGCCGATCTGTGATTCCATGCTCGTCATGGACACGGCCGCATCGCCCCTTCCGGACGACGTCGAAGCGCTCAAGGCGCTGCTGTCCGCCGCGCTTGAACGCGCCGACGAGGCCGAGGCGCGCCTCGCCAATGCCAGGGCCCGCGAGAGCGCGACCGAGGCGATGATCGCCCACCTCAAGCTGCAGATCGCCAAGCTGCGCCGCGAGCAATATGGCGCCAGTGCCGAGCGCAGCCGTCGACTTCTCGACCAGCTTGAGCTTCAGTTGGAAGACCTCGAGGCCGATGCCTGCGAGGATGACCTAGCCGCCGAAGTTGCCGCCGCCAGGACAGCCGACGTTGCCGCCTTCGCGCGCAAGCGGCCGAGCCGTAAGCCGCTCCGCACACCTCCCGCGCGAGCGCGTTGTCATTCCCGCACCGTGTTCATGCCGGTCCTGCGGCGGCGTGCGCCTGTCGAAGCTGGGCGAAGACGTGACCGAGACGCTCGAAGTGATCCCGCGCCAGTGGAAGGTGATCCAAACGGTACGCGAGAAGTTCTCGTGCCGGGATTGCGAGGCGATCACGCAGCCTCCAGCGCCGTTCCATGTCGTGCCGCGCGGATGGGCCGGCCCCAGTTTCCTCGCCATGCTGCTGTTCGAGAAGTATGGCCAGCATCAGCCCCTCAACCGCCAGGCCGAGCGCTTCGCGCGCGAAGGCGTGGCGCTCAGCACCTCGACGCTGGCCGACCAGGTGGGCGCGGCGGCCTTCGCCCTGATGCCGCTCTATCGACGGATCGAGGCGCACGTGCTTGCGGCCCGGCGGCTGCATGGCGACGATACAACCGTGCCGGTCCTGGCCAAGGGCAAGACCGATACCGCGCGCCTGTGGGTTTACGTCCGCGATGACCGGTCCTTTGCCGGCAGCGATCCGCCCGCAGCCCTGTTCCACTATTCCCGCGACCGGCGCGGCGAGCATCCTCGGGCGCATCTGGCGTCCTGGGCCGGGATTCTGCAGGCTGATGCCTATGGCGGCTACAACGAGCTCTACGCGCCCGGCCGTCAGCCCGCACCCGTGACCGAGGCGGGTTGCTTTGCGCATGCACGGCGCAAGTTCTTCGAACTCGCCGACGTCGAGGCCGCCGCACGCAGGAAGAGCCGCGGCGAGCGTACCGGCATGATCTATCCGATCGCGTTGGAAGCTGTGCAGCGCCTCGATGCCCTGTTCGAGATCGAGCGTGGCATCAGCGGCAAGGCCACCGAAGAGCGCCTCGCCGTCCGGCAGGACCTCAGCGCACCGCAGATGGCGGATCTGCACGCCTGGCTCACCGCCCAGCTCGCGAAGCTCTCGCGCAGCCACGATCTGGCCAAGGCCATCAACTACATGCTCCGACGCTGGGGGGCCTTCACCCGCTTCCTCGAAGATGGCCGGATCTGCCTCACGAACAACGCAGCCGAGCGGGCGCTGCGCTGCGTGCCCCTCGGGCGCAAGGCATGGCTGTTCTGCGGCTCCGATCGCGGCGGACAGCGCGCCGCCGTGCTCTATACGCTGATCCAGACCGCCCGGCTCAACGATGTCGATCCGCAGGCCTGGCTGGCCGATGTCCTCGCGCGCATTGCCGAGCATCCCGTCAACCGGATCGACGAACTGCTCCCCTGGAACTGGCAAGTCCGGCCCGGAGTGCTATCGCAGGTGGCATGACCGCCCGATCGACAGACAGGCCCACAGCCACCGACAGTTTCCTGCAGATCGCAAGGCTGCGCATCGAGCTTGAGGACAGCGATCCGCCAATCTGGCGCCTGGTCGAAGTGCCGACCTCGGTCACTCTCAAGGTCCTGCACGACATCGTGCAGGCCGCGATGGGATGGTTCGATTACCATCTCTGGGAGATGCGCATTGACGACCAGACTTATGGCCTGCCGATGGAAGACGACTGGGGAACCGCTCCGCGCAAGATTGCCGCGCGCATCCGCCTGCGCGACGTACTCGCTCCCGGCGCGACCACGATCGCGTATTCCTACGACTTTGGTGACGACTGGCAGCACACGCTCACCTTGAGCGACGTTCGGCAGGGAGATCCGGCTCTCGCCTATCCCCGCTTCATCGGCGGCGAGCGCGAGTGTCCACCCGAGGATTGCGGCGGGATCTCCGGCTTCTACGAGATGCTGGAGATCAGGTCTGATCCCACGCACGAGCAGCATATCGAAATCAACGACTGGCTCGACGGCTACGACCCGGACGAACTCGACATCTTGCCGATCGAAGCGGGGCTCGCTCGTATCGCTGTCAGACGCAACGCCGCAGCAAAGCGCATCATCAAACCAAAGGCGACCTAGCCACGGCCACTGCGGCCTTCACCGGATGGGTACCGGTCGCCATATTGCGGAGTTGCTGAGACGCAGCCTTCCAAAGGGATTCGGCGAGTACGGGATAGCTGGTCCTGATCGTCTCATGTGACGCGACGGCACTCATCGGAACTGACGCTCCGAACCGCAGCCGGTCCTCGTTGATATCAATTTCATTCAGCCCAGCGATCGCCGTCACATCGATAAGGAACGGCGGCCGCTCGATATTGAGCTTCATCAGATCGTACAGAGTGGTGCCGCCAGCGATGTAGCGCGCGCCTTCTGCCGCGCTGGCAAACGCGCTTATAGCTTCCTTGGCTGTTGTCGGGCGGATATAGGTGAAAGCCTTCATCAGCCCCTCCTCATCTTGGAGGCCGCGTCCTCGATCGCGGCGACGATGCCGACATAGGCACCGCACCGACAGATGTTGCCGCTCATGTATTCGCGAATGCGTTCCGGTGTGCCTGCGTTGCCTTCGTCGACACAGGCCACGGCAGCCATGATTTGCCCTGGCGTGCAGTAGCCACACTGCAGGGCGTCGTGGTCGATGAAGGCTTGCTGCATCGGATGTAGATTATTACCGTCCGACAAACCTTCGATTGTCAGGATTTGCCGCCCTTCGACCTTTGCCGCGAGGGTGAGGCAAGAAGCAACGCGCCGGCCGTCTACATGGACGGTGCAGGCACCACATTGACCATGATCGCAGCCCTTCTTCGCGCCTGTAAGAGCAAGGCGTTCGCGCAACAGGTCAAGCAGCGATGTTCGGACATCGATTTCGACCTCGACCGCCTCTCGATTAACAGTGGTGTGAACGACGAGAGCTTGAGCCGGTCTTACCTGCAGCGGAGTTACCCGCGGCGTTACATTTTGAGCCATGCCCGATTGGGCATGGGTCAGAGCGGCGGCAACAAGCGCGCCGCTCTTGAGTGCATCACGGCGTGACAGCTTAAGCGCGCCATCCCGTTTCTTGCCTTCATCGTCCGTGAAATCGGCTGCCATGCTGTCTCCTTCGTGAAATTGGATCATGCAACGGCTCGGCTCGAGACGTTCAGGCTTGCAGATCGGCGACGTAACGGGCTCACCGGTATGAGCATGCGTTTGGAAGCGCTGCTTCGAACTACATCTCTTGTTCCCACCACCCGCGGGTATCCAGGTTCGCGGCGAGAGCCAGTGCCTCCAATTCAACAATGTCGTCGTTGGAAAGCACGATCGCGGCGGCACGGTCTAAGCCGTCGATATGATTGGGTTTGGTGACGCCGATGATCGGTGTCGCGCCCTTGGCTATGGCCCACGCAACCGCGACGTCGGGAGCTTCAGCGCCATAGCTTCGGCCGATCGAGCCAAGCCTGTCGGTTAGCGACTTCATCTGCGGTAGTTTGGCATTGTACGCCTGTGCCCGATTGCTGCCTTCCGGTAGCGGGTTCTGCGGATTGTATTTGCCGGTTAGGGCGCCTTGTTCGAGCACCATGTAGGCGAAGAAGGGGATGCCTTCTTTGGTGCAGAAATCCAGGATGCCATTTTGGTCCGAATTGCGATGCAGCAGGCTGTAATGGTTCTGGATGGCCTCAACAGAATACCCGGCATCGCCGAGAATCTGGTTGGCTTGCACGATCTGGCTGAGATTGTGGTTTGAGAGACCGACGTGTTTGATCTTGCCGCTCTCAAGCAAGGGAATTAGGTGGGGAGTCCACCGCGCCACGTCGCCGGGATTGTGAATCCAGTAGAGGTCGATGTAGTCGGTACCGAGACGGGCCAAGCTTTGCTCAAGCATGTCCGCCATCGGATCATCTCCGGCTCCCGCGGCCTGCGGCGTAAACTTTGTGGAGAGCTGAAAGTCGGAACGGGCGAAGCGCTTCAAGACCTCCCCAAGAACGGTCTCCGAGCGCCCCATGCCGTATACGACGGCGGTATCCCAAAGGGTAAATCCGGCCGCATGAGCTCTATCAGCCAACTCTTCGAGGTCGGTCTGGGTCAGCGTACTACCAAAGTAGCCGTCCCCGCTCGAGCCACTGTCACCCCACGCCCAAGTGCCAAGTGCGACGGCGGGAATCTTCATATTGTCGGTTGTCATGTTTGCTCCGTACTTGATCTGCGACCGGATTTTGCTTGGGCGCGTGCTTTCCACACTGTGATACGAAGCGCATTCGAACCGTGAGCCTGATGCGCCGAGATTTCTGCCTGATCCTCCAGGGATTATCGCATTCGCGTTGATCCCATCGCGCGCACATGCAATGAATCTATTCATGGAAGAACTGAACGAAATATCTGCGATAATCACAAAACACGTCTCGAATGACGGTTTCCAAGCCACCCCTATCGAACGCGTGACGCTTGTTCGATCCTCCACCGTGACGATGCCGATGCCGAACATCTACAGGCCTCAACTCTGCCTCGTCGTTCAGGGGCAAAAGGAGGTTTCACTAGGCGATCACATTTTCAGATACGCTCCAGGCCGCTATGGCGTTGTGACTTACGATTTGCCAGCGATAGGCCATGTGATCGAAGCGACGCCTGACAAACCGTACCTCTGCCTATACCTCGACTTCGATCCCGTAATGCTCGGCGAATTGGCGTCACGTGTTCCGCCGCCGCCGGAAGTGCCATCGCCGCCTATAGGAAAGACGGTGTCCGATGCTAGCGCCGGCCTCCTCGACGCGACGCTTCGCTTGCTGCGCCTACTCGACAATCCTTCCGCGCTGCCCGTCCTCGCACCGCTTGCCGAGCAGGAAATCCTTTACTACCTGCTCGCCGGACCGGATGGCGCAAGGATGCGGCACATCACCTCCGGCCAGGGCCGGGTCGCGCAAGTCGGCCGCGCCATCGCGTGGATCGGTAAGAACTTTCGAGAACGATTCAGCATCGAACGCCTTGCTGCAGAAGTGGGCATGAGCCCCTCAAGCCTCCACGAGCATTTTCGCGCCGTGACAGCCATGACCCCGCTGCAGTTTCAAAAACAGCTCAGGCTCCAGGACGCGCGCAGCCAGATGCTCATTGAGGACATCGATGTTGCGACTGCCGCTTTGCGCGTGGGTTACGAAAGCGCGTCTCAGTTCAGTCGCGAATATCGCCGCCATTTCGGAGAACCGCCATCGCGGGACATAGCGCGCTTGCGCGCTTCACCGGGCTTGGCAGTGGTTGCGTAAGTTCCGACGCAAAGATACCGCCCTCGACTGGAACCTTGCCTATCAGAGCGATTGATCTACGCTCTGGTTCTGACCGCAAAGCCTATCGGGGCCAGGAGAGCCCGAGCTTAACTGATCGTCCGATTTGCACTCTATGATACGATATTCCCGCACTCAGCGCTGGCGGGCCTTCCTATTACAGGACCTATTGCTTTCTATTCCGAAACCGCAAGCAATAGGAGGCAAACCATGGCCAAGGCGAATGCCATCGACGATTCGCTACGTCGCACTATCCGGCGCCATCAGTTGCGCGCGATGATCCCCCTTGCAGACAGCACCATATACGAAATGGAGCAGCGTGGTGAATTTCCCCGCCGCTTTGCACTATCGCCCAGATGCATCGTCTGGGACTTAGCTGAAGTTGAGGCTTGGCTACTCGCGCGCCGCGCGGCGCCAATTCGACGTGCTCAGCACCCAGATGTTGCAAAGCGGAAGACGCGGCCGGTCAAAGGGCGGGATCAAGCTCCATCAAGGGCATAGCCGGCGGCAAGAGCACGGGTGCGTGCTTCCGTCCATCGACCCACGCATCGATGATGTCCGACCATTCCTGCATCATATGGCGGCGCTGCACCTCGTACTCAGCTTTGTTATAGACGCCACGCGACGAACGTCCGTCTTCGTGCGCCAAGCACTTCTCAATCCAATCGCTATTGAAGCCCAGTTCGTTGAGTAGCGTCGACCCTGTGCGTCGGAGATCATGGACGGTAAAGGGCTCCAGCGGCAGCCCCTCCTTCTTCGCTTGCTCGACAACCGCATAGGTCACGCGATTGAACGTCGCGCGCGACATCGGTGCGTCAGCATCGTACCTGGACGGCAGCAAGTATCGTGAGTTACCGGCGCAGGTCTTGAGCGCGATCATGATGTCGAGGGTTTGGCGCGAGAGATATACGTTGTGCGCTTTCGATCGCTTCATGCGCTCCTTTGGGATGGTCCAGACTGCGTTCTCGAAATCCACCTCGTCCCACACTGCGTCCTGTAGTTCGCTCTTCCGCACCATGGTCAGCAAATAGAGCTTCATGCCCAACCGGATCGTCGGCAGGGTCGCAACGTTCTCGAGTTGCCTGAGCATGATCCGGATTTCGGTGGGGGACAACGAGCGGTCTTTCGGCACAAACGTCGCAATGGACGCTGGCCCCACGTCGTCGGCGGGATTGGCAACCTTCTCACCGTGCAAGATGGCAAAGCCATAGATTTGCTTGAGGATGTCGCGCACGTGGATCGCGGTCGCAGGCGCACCGCGATCGACGATTTTCCGGCAATGCGCTCGCAAGTCGTCCGGCGTGACTTCCGAGAGGAGCCGATTGCGCCAGACTGGAAGCAACTCCCTCTCGAAGATCGAGCGCCTCATCGCTCGCGTAGTATCGGCCATTGGCGCATTTACGAGCCATTTTTCGCCAAACTCGCCGAAGCTCTTGGCTTCCTTGATCCGCCGCTTTTCGCGCTGCTTCTCGATCGCAGGCGACCGCCCTTCACTGACGGCCCTTCTTGCGTCAATGCAGAGTTCGCGGGCCCTGGCCAGTGAGATCCCATCGCGGCCGTACTTCCCAAGGTAGACAGTTTCGCGCCGCCCGTTCAGGCGATAATCGAGGCGAAACGAGATCGCTCCCGATGGCATGACTCGAACGTACATGCCGTCCCGGTCCGCCATTTTGTACATCTTGCTCTGCGGCTTCAGCGCCTTGATCGCAGCATCCGTAAGCATTTCCGCGCCACCTCCGAAAAGTACCGTCACGTGATTTTCGGCGTTCCTTGGCGGAAGTTTATGTTTCTTTTCATCGGCTTATACCGAAAAAAGTACCGTCAAGGACGTCATATGTCCTGACGGTACTCGTGATTGTGGAGCTGATCAATATGGGGAAGGCCCGTCAGGTGGGCCGCCATCACCGATCTCTGCCTACCAATAGCTCTCGATAGACGTAGATCGATTACTTATTATTTTTCAGAGCGTTACAGCGTGCTATGGCGTAGATTTGGATATCGCCGGATGGGCAAAAATCATTCCCACTCGATCGTGCCCGGGGGCTTCGAGGTGTAGTCGTAGACCACGCGGTTGATGCCCTTCACCTCGTTGATGATACGGGTGGCGACCCGGCTCAGGAACGCGGCGTCGAAGGGGTAGATGTCGGCGGTCATGCCGTCGGTGGAGGTCACCGCGCGCAGGGCACAGACATTGTCGTAGGTGCGCCCGTCGCCCATAACGCCCACGGTCTTGACCGGAAGCAGCACGGCGAAGGCCTGCCAGATCGCGTCGTAGAGACCCGCGCTGCGGATTTCCTCGAGGTAAATCGCATCCGCCTTGCGCAGGATGTCGGCCTTCTCGCGGCTGACTTCGCCCGGGATGCGGATCGCAAGGCCCGGCCCCGGGAAGGGGTGACGGCCCACGAAAATCTCGGGCAGGCCCAGCTCACGGCCCAGCTCGCGCACTTCGTCCTTGAAGAGCTCGCGCAGCGGCTCGACCAGCTTCATGTCCATGCGCTCGGGCAGGCCGCCCACGTTGTGGTGGCTCTTGATCGTGACCGAAGGGCCGCCGGTGAAGGAGACCGATTCGATGACGTCGGGGTAGAGCGTCCCCTGGGCCAGGAACTCGGCGCCGCCGATCTTCTTCGCCTCGTCCTCGAAGACGTCGATGAAGGTCTTGCCGATGAACTTGCGCTTCTTCTCGGGGTCGGTGACTCCCTCGAGGCCCTTGAGGAACAGCGTCGAGGCGTCGACGTGCACCAGCGGGATCTGGTAGGCGCCGCGGAACAGCGAGACGACCTGCTCGGCCTCGCCCATGCGCATGAGGCCGTGGTCGACGAAGACACAGGTGAGCTGGTCGCCGATCGCCTCGTGGATGAGGACGGCGGCCACGGCCGAATCGACGCCGCCCGAAAGCCCGCAGATCACGCGCTTGTCGCCGACCTGCTCGCGGATCTCGTCGATCTTGGCCTTGCGGAATTCCGCCATGGTCCAGTCGCCCGAGAGGCCGCACACGTGGCGCACGAAGTTCTTGAGCAGCTTGCCGCCGTCGGGCGTGTGCACGACTTCGGGGTGGAACTGCATCGCGTAGATGCGCTTCTCGTCGTTGGCGATCACCGCAAAGGGCGCGCCGGCCGAAGAGGCCACCGGGCGGAAGCCGTCGGCCAGCTTGGTCACCTTGTCGCCGTGGCTCATCCAGACCTGGTGCTTCTCGCCGACCTTCCAGAGACCGTCGAAGAGCGCGCACTCGTCCTGGATTTCGATGAAGGCCCGGCCGAACTCACCCGAATCGCCCAGCGTCACTTCGCCGCCAAGCTGGTGGGTGAGCGACTGCTGGCCATAGCAGATGCCCAGGATCGGGAGGCCGCTCTCGAGGATCACATCGGGAATGCGCGGGCCGTCCTCATCGAGGACCGAAGCGGGCGAGCCCGAGAGGATGATCCCCACCGGCTTCATGCGTTCGAAGGCTTCCGCCGCGCTGGTGAACGGGGCGATCTCGGAATAGACGCCCGCTTCGCGGACGCGGCGTGCGATCAGCTGGGTCACCTGGCTGCCGAAATCGACAATCAGGACCGATTCAGTGGTCTGGATGCTCATGGCTGGCCGATAGTCGGGCGCGCCCGCGCTGTCCAGACACTCCGAACGCGCAAAAGGAACTTTCTGCAGGCCGCAAACCGCCGGTTGCCGCCGGAGAGCGAGGCCACGCTACCCGGGCTGCCACCTCGTGATTGTCCCGTGATTACCCAGTGATTGTATGCCGCGCATCTTAGACCAAAGAACGTCGTGGCGATGCGCCCCTCGCCTTGTTCGTTGCTGTCAAGTGGCGTAGTGTTGCTGGCGAGCCGGGAAAACCGGCCACTTTTGGGAAATCTTGAGGAGGATGTCATGACACTTGTCGAAAAGTCGATCGGCTTTGCCGCAGCGCTCGGGATCTGTGCGCTGGGATTTGCGCTCACCCTGGCCTGAGCACACGCCCGGCCACCACGGGGCCGCCGCGCCGAGAAAGCCGGACACAACCACCAACGGGCGGCCTCGCAAGGGCCGCCCTTTTTCCATGGAATGGCGCCATGGCTCGGCACCTGACCCACACCCCGCCGCTGCCTTGTGGATAAGGACAGCCCCCGGATTGCGGTTTTGCTTGGGTTTGACCGCCGCGATGCTATAGCCGGAAACATGGCTACCGATCCCGAAAACCAGAAGAACAGCAACGCCTACGGCGCAGATTCGATCAAGGTCCTCAAGGGGCTGGACGCAGTCCGCAAGCGTCCGGGCATGTACATCGGCGACACCGACGATGGCTCGGGCCTGCACCACATGGTCTTCGAGGTCTCGGACAACGCGATCGACGAAGCGCTCGCAGGTCACTGCGACCTCGTCCTGATCGAGCTCAACGCCGACGGTTCGGTTTCGGTGGAAGACAACGGCCGCGGCATCCCGGTCGACATGCACAAGGAAGAAGGCGTCTCGGCGGCCGAGGTCATCATGACCCAGCTCCACGCGGGCGGCAAGTTCGAGAACACCTCGGACGACAACGCCTACAAGGTCTCGGGCGGCCTGCACGGCGTAGGCGTCTCGGTGGTCAACGCGCTCTCGGAATGGCTTGAACTCACCATCTGGCGCGACGGCAAGGAGCACTGGATGCGCTTCGAACATGGCGACGCGGTGGCCCCTCTCATCGTCAAGGGCGATGCGCCCAAGGTCGAGCGCAACCCCGACGAAAATGGTTTCAAGAAGGGCACGCGCGTCACCTTCCAGGCCAGCCACGAGACGTTCAAGAACGTCACCGAATTCGATTTCGACAAGCTCGAACGCCGCTACCGCGAGCTCGCCTTCCTCAACTCGGGCGTGCGCATCCTGCTGCGCGACCTGCGCGGCGAAGACGTGGGCGAACATGACCTCTACTATGAAGGCGGCATCGGCGCCTTCGTGCAGTACCTCGACCGCACCAAGAGCGCGCTGATGGAAGCGCCCATCGCGATCACCGCGGACAAGGACGGCATCGGCATCGAGGTCGCGCTGCAGTGGAACGATTCGTACTACGAGAACGTCCTCACCTTCACCAACAACATCCCCCAGCGCGACGGCGGCACCCACCTCGCCGCCTTCCGCGCCGCGCTGACGCGCACCTTGAACGGCTATGCCGAGCGCGCGGGGCTGCTGAAGAAGGAGAAGGTCACGCTGTCGGGCGACGACATGCGCGAGGGCCTCACCGCGATCGTCTCGGTCAAGCTGCCCGACCCCAAGTTCTCCAGCCAGACCAAGGACAAGCTGGTTTCCTCCGAAGTGCGCCAGCCGCTCGAAAGCCTGATGAGCGAAAAGATGGTCGAATGGCTCGAGGAAAACCCGGCCACCGCCAAGGCCATCATCCAGAAGGTCATCGACGCGGCCGCCGCGCGCGAGGCCGCCAAGCGCGCACGTGAACTGACCCGCCGCAAGGGCGTGATGGACATTGCCAGCCTGCCCGGCAAGCTTGCCGACTGTCAGGAACGCGATCCCTCGCTGTGCGAACTGTTCCTGGTCGAGGGCGATTCCGCAGGTGGTTCGGCCAAGCAGGGCCGCGACCGCAAGACGCAGGCCATCCTTCCCCTGAAGGGCAAGATCCTCAACGTCGAGCGCGCGCGCTTCGACCGCATCATCTCCTCCAAGGAAGTGGGCACGCTGATCCAGGCCATGGGCACGGGCATCCGCGACGACTTCAACCTGGAAAAGCTGCGCTACCACAAGATCGTCATCATGACCGACGCCGACGTCGACGGCGCGCACATCCGCACTCTTCTGCTCACCTTCTTCCACCGCCAGATGCCCGAGATCATCCGCTCCGGGCACCTCTTCATCGCGCAGCCCCCGCTCTACAAGGTCGCCAAGGGCCGCAGCGAGGTCTATCTCAAGGACAACGCCGCGCTCGACCGCTACCTCGTCGAGGCCGGCCTCAATGGCCGCGTGCTGGAGACCGCCGGCGGTGCGCGCACGGGCCAGGACCTGGAAAGCCTGGTCGAACACGCGATCCGCATGCGCAACCTCATGGCCTTCGTGCCGCGCCGCTACAACGCCTCGATCATCGAGGCGCTCGCGCTGGCCGGAGCCTTCGCGCCCGATCTCTCGACCGAGGAACGCGCCGCAGCCTACAAGAAGACCGCCGAATGGCTTGAGTTCGCCGACAGCGAAGCCAGGTGGAGCGTCACCCCGACCGAGGGCGGCGCGCTCGACATCAACCGCGTGTGGCGCGGCGTGACCGACAACCACAAGATCGAAGCCGCCTTCCTCACCAGCGCCGAGGCGCGCAAGCTGGCCAAGCTCGCGGCCGAGCACGCCGACGTCTATTCTGCGGTGAGCCGTCTGGTGCGCGCTACCGCCGTCTCGGCCGACGATGGCGAGACCGAGGGCGAGGAGGAAGCCCAGCGCCCCACCGCCGATGCCGATGCCATCGCGCGCCCCAGCCAGCTCCTCGAAAAGGTGCTCGCGGCCGGGCGCAAGGGCCTTTCGATCCAGCGCTACAAGGGCCTTGGCGAAATGAACGCCGAGCAGCTCTGGGAAACCACGCTCGACCCCGAGAACCGCGCCCTGCTCCAGGTCAAGGTCGAGGATGCCGACGTGACCGACGAGATCTTTACGCGCCTGATGGGCGACGTGGTCGAACCGCGCCGCGACTTCATCCAGGAAAACGCGCTCAACGTCGCCAATCTTGATATCTGATCCGCCGCCGATCCGGCGGACGATCACCGGCATGGTGCTGGCCCTCCGGGCGGTGCCATGCTGAAGTTCCTGACAGGCGGCGGCCGTATGGCCGAAGCGATACGCACCCACGACTGGACAGACCATCCCCTCGGCCCGCCCGAGGGATGGTCCGCCACGCTCAAGAGCACCGTGGCCACCGTGCTCGCCTCGCGCTTTCCCCAATGCGTGGTCTGGGGCGAGCACCTCACCACCATTCCCAACGATGCGTTCCTGCCGATCCTGGGTAACAAGCCCCCCGCGCTGGGGCTCCCTTTCAGCACGGTCTGGGCCGAAGCCTGGCCGACGATCGGCCCCATCGCCGACCAGGCCTTTGCAGGCGAGCCGACCTTCATCGAGGACTTCCCCCTCGTGGTGGAGCGCCAGGGTGCGCCCGAGAACGCGTGGTTCACCTTCTGCTACGGCCCGGTGCGCGACGAGCGCGGCACCGTGGTCGGCATGCTCGACACCGTGATCGAGACCACCGGTGCCGTACTCGCGCGCCAGCAGGCCGAGGTGGTCGCACAGGAACTCGTCCACCGCGTCAAGAACGCGCTCTCGGTCGCGCAGGCTATCGCCGCCCAGACGCTGCGCGGTGACATCTCGCTGGCCGAGGCCCGCATCCGCCTGGAAAGCCGCCTTCAGGCCATGGCCCGCACCCACGACGTACTCATCCGCACCGACTGGCGCGAGGCCGATGTGGAGACGATCCTGGAGCATATCCTGGCGCCCCACATCGACCGTCCAGGCCGCATCACGCTGTCCGGCCCGCGCCGTGTCGTGACCGGGCGCCAGACACTCTCGCTTGCGCTGGCCATCCATGAGCTCGCGACCAACGCCGCCAAGTACGGAGCCTTGAGCCGAGACGAAGGCCATGTGGCGCTCAGCTGGACCGGAGGCCGGGACCTGCCTTTCGTGCTCAGCTGGCACGAGCGGGGTGGCCCCGAGGTTACCCCACCCACCCGGCGCGGGTTCGGCACGCAAATTCTGGAGCGCATGCTTCCGGGCGATTTTGGCGGGACGAGCGCGCTTCTCTACCCCCCGGAAGGCCTGCGCTTTACGCTGACGGTCCCGCAAAGGTCCCGCAGCTGAGCCGGTCATCTCAGGTCACGCCCTAACGGGAACCCCGTATCCGTGCCGCTTGCGCAATCCGACACGCGACAATAAGTTGCCGCGATGCGTAAACTTCTTGCCCCCTCCCTGCTCGGTGCCCTCCTCGCCGGAACCGCCCCTCTTCTCAGCACCCCGGCCCTGGCGGCGAATGCGCGCGAGGCCAATGTCCCCGCCCCGATCCTGACCACGCCCGAGGCGCACGATGTCTGGACCCATGCCGAGCCGGAAGCCGCGCGCGTGACCCACGTCTCGCTCGATCTCGACGTCGATTTCGCCAGCAAGACGCTCGCGGGAACGGCCACGCTCGACGTGCTGGCCGACGCCGATGCCAAGGAGATCGTGCTCGACGTCAAGGACATGACGATCGCCTCTGTCACCGACGGCAAGGGCACGCCGCTTGCCTATACGCTGGGTGAGCCTGACAACGACGAGCTGGGCGCGGCTCTCACCGTCCAGCTGGACGGCGCGAAGCAGGTGCGCGTAACCTACCGCACCTCGCCCAAGGCCTCCGCGCTCCAGTGGCTGCCGCCCGAGATGACCTTCGGAAAGACGCAGCCCTACCTCTACAGCCAGGGCCAGGCGATCCACAACCGCTCCTGGGTGCCTACCCAGGACAGCCCCGGCATCCGCCAGACCTGGGACGCCACCTTGCGCGTGCCGGGCGACCTTGTCGCGGTGATGAGCGCCGAAAAGCTCTCCGGCGACAAGGGCGAAACGCTGCCCGACGGGCGCCGCGCCTTCCGCTTCCGCATGGATAAGCCGGTCCCGCCCTACCTCATCGCCTTTGCCGTGGGCGACCTCAAGTTCAAGTCGCTTGGGCCCCGTTCAGGCGTGTGGACGGAGGCGCCGATGCTGGAGAAGGCCGCCTACGAATTCGCCGATGTCGAGAAGATGATCGATGCGGCCAGCGCACTCTACGGCCCCTACCGCTGGGGCCGCTACGACATGCTGCTGCTCCCGCCCGCCTTCCCGTACGGCGGCATGGAAAACCCCATGCTCACCTTCCTGACGCCCACCATCGTCACCGGCGACCGCTCGAACACCGACGTCGTCGCGCACGAACTGGCGCACTCCTGGTCGGGCAACCTCGTCACCAACGCGACCTGGTCGGATTCGTGGCTCAACGAAGGCTTCACCACCTACTTCGAGAACCGCATCATGGAAGCGCTCTACGGCAAGGAGCGCGCCGCGATGTACGCCGATCTCGACTGGGATTCGATGATGCGCGACATCGCGGCCATGGGCGATGACATGAAGCCGGGCATGACGGCGGCGCCTTCGCGCCTCCACGGTAATCCCGGCGAGGGCGAACTGGACTACACCAAGGGATCGAACTTCCTGCGCATGCTGGAAACCCGCCTCGGCCGGAAGGCCTGGGACACCTACCTCACCTCCTACTTCGACCGCCACGCCTTCCAGCCGCAGACGACCGCCGGCTTCCTCGCCGACCTGCGCGAACGGATGCTGAAGGACAAGCCCGACACCGAACTGGCACTTCAGCTTGACCGCTGGGCCTATGGAGCGGGCGTTCCCGACAACGCGGTCCACGTGAAGAGCGAGACCCTCGCGCAGGTCGACGAACGGCTGGAGGCCTTTGAAGCGGGCGGTCCGGTCAGCGCCATCGACACACAGGGGTGGAGCACACAGCAGTGGCTGCGCTTCCTCAACGGCCTGCCGCGCGAGCTCAGCCAGGAGCGCCTGCGCGAACTGGACGAAGGGCTCACGCTCTCCAATTCGGAGAACGCCTACGTTCAATCGGCCTGGTTCGAGCTGGCCATCGTCAACCGCTACGAGCCTGCGTTCCCGGCCATGGCCGAATTCGTCGGGCGGATCGGGCGCGGGCTGCTGGTCTACCCGATCTACCAGCGCCTGATGCAGCAGGAGGGCTGGGGCCCGGACAAGGCGCGTGCGATCTTCGCGACGGCGCGTCCCACCTACCACCCCGAGACCGCCGCGGGCATCGCGCGCATCCTCGGCGAGTAAGCCCGAACAGGAGAGGACACCGGCCATGCCCCATCGCATCGGACCCGCCCCGAGCCCCGCGCAGTTCGAGGCGATGGCGCTGGCTGCCTTCACCCGCATCCCCGCCCCCTTCGCCGAGCACCTCGAGGGCATCACTGTCCACATCGAGGAGTTTGCCGATGCCGAGACGCTGCAGGCCGTCGGCCTTACCGAGCCGTTCGACCTGACCGGCCTCTACCACGGCCATCCGCTGGGCGATGAGAGCATCTGGACCGGCGGGGAGCTGCGCCCACGCATCACCCTCTACCGCCAGCCGCTCCTCGCCGAATGGTGCGAGACGGGGGTGAACCTCGAAGACCTTGTCACCCATGTCGTCATCCACGAGGTCGGCCACCATTTCGGTCTTTCCGACGACGACATGCACGCGCTCGAAGCCGGCGCGCGTTGAATTTTCGTCACTTTCCCGTCATCGTCCCGCTGGATAGAAGCCCCATGACCCGCCTTTCGACGCGCACGCGTGCGCTGTGCGCCGCCGCCCTCCTCGCCCCGCTGCTGGCCGCCTGCGCCACCCCGCAGGGGACTTCTGTCTCCTCCCCGAAGACGCAGTCCCCGGTCGAGGTCGGCATCCTCGCCTTCAACGATTTCCACGGCAACATCGCCGCTCCCAAGGCCACGGTCAGTTGGCCCGACGGTCAGGGCGGCACGGTCAAGGTCCCAGCAGGCGGGGCAGCGCATCTGGCGAGCGCGCTCGATGCGCTGCGCCACGAGTTCCGCTATTCGGCCACCGTCTCTGCAGGCGATCTCATCTCGGCCTCGCCGCTTGCCTCCTCGCTCTTCCTCGACGAGCCGAGCATCGGGGTGATGAACCGCATCGGGCTCGACTTCAACGCGGTGGGCAACCACGAATTCGACCGGGGCCGGGCTGAACTCCTGCGCGTCCAGAACGGGGGCTGCGAGAAGAACACCCAGCGCGAGCCCTGCCAACTCGAACAGTTCGCAGGCGCCAACTTCCGCTACCTTTCGGCCAGCACCTACACCGAGGACGGCACCACGCTGTTCCCCGCGACCGGCCTCAAGAGCTTTGGCGAAGGTGCCGCGAAAGTGACGCTGGGCTTTGTCGGACTGACGCTCAAGGGCACGCCCTCGCTGGTCTCGCCCGGCGGCATCGCGGGGCTGACCTTCGGCGACGAGGCCGAGGCGATCAACCGTGCAGTCCCGCTTCTGCGCCGTGAAGGAGCCGATGCCGTCATCGTCCTCATCCACCAGGGCGGCGCGCAGGCCGACACCTCCGATCCCAACGCCTGCGACGGCTTTACAGGCGACATCCAGCCCATCCTCGACAAGCTTGATCCCAAGGTCGATGTCGTAATTTCCGGGCACACCCACCAGGCCTACATCTGCGAGATGCCGCGCGAGGGCGCCGCCCCGCTCCTCCTGACAAGTGCGGGGTCCTACGGGCGCTTGGTGACGCGCCTGACGCTCGACATCGACCCGGCCTCCGACCATGTCGTCTCCGCCCACGCGCGCAATCTTCCCGTGCAGTCGGAGGGCTACACGACCTCGCGCGGGGACGTTGCCCAGACCGATCTCGTCCCTGTCTATCCCGCACGCGCCGACATCGCGCAGTACGTCGGGCGCTATCTCGATGCCGCCAGCGCCTATTCCGAGCGCACGGTCGGCCATCTCTCGGGCGGTGCCCCGCGCGACTGGCCCGATGCGACAGAAGACCGCAAGGGTGGCCCGGTGGACCAGCTCATCGCCGATTCGCAGCTGGCCGCCACCCGCGCGGCGGGTGCCCAGATCGCCTTCATGAACAGTGCTGGCGTGCGCGCCCCCATCGAGCCCGGCGCCGATGGCGCAGTGACCTTCGGCCAGATCTTCACCGTCCAGCCCTTTGGCAACACGCTGATGACGCGCAGCTTCACCGGGGCGCAGATCAAGGCGATCCTCGAAAGCGGCGTGGGCGCAACGCCGTCTGCCAGCGTTCTGGTGCCCTCCTCCACCCTTACCTACACCATCGACACCACGCGGCCTGCCGGAGATCGGATTACCCGGCTCGCCTTCAACGGCCAGCCGCTCGACCTCGCCGCGCGCTACCGGGTTACCGTCAACTCGTTCCTCGACCAGGGCGGGGACGGCTATGTCGGACTTGCCGAAGGCAGCGATCCCACGGTCGGCGGGCTCGATCTTGATGCGCTCGAGGCCTGGCTTTCCGCCGTACCGGTGCGCGCGGTCCCCGAGACACCGCGCGTGCGGGTCATCGAGTAGCCCCGACCTGTCGGCTTAGCCGAACAGCCAGTGACCCAGCAGGCGGTGGAAGGGGAAGGTAAAGAAGCCCGCGATCAAGAGCGCCCCGATGATAAGCCCGCGCACCGTGCGGCGGTGGCGGTAGACATCGTGACGCCGGGCCGCGAGGACCAGCACCGGCACCAGTACGAACGTCAGCAGCGAGAGCGCGTGGATCGGGCTGAGCTGGCCCGGCTGCTGCAGGCGAATGAAGAAGCTGTCAATCGCGGTCGCGAGCATCGCCGCACACCAGGTGTAGCCCAGCACGCGGTGCCCTTTCGTGCCGCGCGTGCGCCACAGGAGGACTGGCGTCAGGACCAGCGCGACGACGATGGTCGCAAGGTGCAGCCAGACGACGCCGGGAACCCGGCCCCATTCGTCCATGCCGCGCAGGACTGCCGCAGCAACGAAGGCGAGCATGACCAACGCCAGCGCGCCCAGCAGCTTCTCAAGCTTGTCGGGGGCAGTGGAGACCAGTTCGCCCCGCGCGCGCAGCGCCTCAGAAGCTCGCGCCATCGGGCCACTCCGGCGAGGCTAGCCCCATGACCTTGAACAATGCCCCCATCTGGCCCTCCTCGATCAATCGATCCTTGGACGCATGTAAAGCGGCTTCGTGCTGGGGCGCAACCTTGGCGAGCGCGGCCGCGCGTGCCTCAATGCCCAGATCGCGCAGGAAGCGGCCCTGCGGCACCGTGCCCAGGTGCTTGCAGCCGTGCGAGAGCGCGACATTGGCAAGGGTCACGAAATCGACATGGCAGGTCAGGTCCGCCTCACCGGGCATCGTGAAGGGATCGACCTTGGTGTGGGCCCGCAGCGCCTGGAGGGTCGAGCCCGTGCGCGGCTGATCGTAGCCATAGTCGATCAGCAGCGCCGCGCCGCCCTGCTGGGCAAGCCGCCCGGCCAGTTCGTAGACTGCCGCCGCGGCGCCCGGGCAAGTCTCGATCAGCGTACCTTCGGGGCTGTCCTTGAGCTCCGCCGGGATCGCCGCGTCCATCGGCTTGGTCCCCGCCACCGGCAGGAAGCGCCCGTCCTGAAAGTCGACGCAGCGCTCGCGCCAGCCATCGGCCATGCGCACCAACTGGCGTACAGGCAGCGCGTCGAGGAACTCGTTGCCCACGACCAGCAGCGGCCCGTCGTTCGGCAGGCTCGAAAGGTCATGGTGAAAACGCGCCTGCGGGACGCCTGCCAGCTGGATGTCCTTGAGCGTGGTCGAGGTCTCCACGAAGTGGACGCGCGGCTCCAGGCCATAGCGCTTCATCGCCCGCAGCGCGTCCTTGGCCAGTGTCCCGCGCCCAGGGCCCAGCTCGACATAATGGACGTCGGGATCGCGCCCGGCGCGGATCCAGATGTCAGCCAGCCACAGCCCGATCAATTCGCCGAACATCTGGCTGATCTCGGGCGCGGTGATGAAGTCGCCAGCGCTGCCCAGCGGGTCCTTGCCCGCATAGTAGCGCGCGTTCGCCTCGCCCATGTAGTGCTGCAGCGTGATCGGCCCGTAGTTGGCGATCAGGCGCTGGAACATGCTGGCGAGGCTGTCGCCGTCCGGGGTCATTCCCCCGGTCATTGGCTCGCCTTGGTGCTCGGCGCCGTGCCCAGAGCCGGACGTGCCAGCGCCCGCCCGACCAGGCCAAGACCCAGCAGGATGAGCGGGATCGTCAGCCACTGGCCCATCGAAAGGCCTGTCTGGTGGGCAAATTCGGCCAGCTGCGCGTCGGGTTCGCGGTAGAACTCGACGATGAAGCGCGCACAGGCAATGCCGGTCACGAAGACCCCGACAAGGAGGCCCGGACGGAAGCGCGCGCGGCTCTTCCAGAACAGCGGCAGCATGATGAGGATAAGCATCAGGCCCTCCAGCCCGGCTTCGTAAAGCTGGCTGGGATGGCGCGCGAGCTGGTCGGGCGCATCGGGAAAGACCATCGCCCAGGGCACGTCGGGTCCCGCCACACGGCCCCAGAGCTCGCCGTTCACGAAATTCGCGAGGCGCCCGAAGAACATGCCGAAGGGCACGCAGACAGAGACATAGTCGGCCACGCGCACGAGGCTGAGCGCATTGCGCCAGGCCACGAAGGCCATGGCCAGCGTGACGCCGATAAGCCCGCCGTGGAAGCTCATGCCCCCGTGCCAGAGCTTCACCATCTCGCCCGGGTGCAGCCAGAGGCTGGGAATGCCGGTATCGCCGCCGGTGTAGAACGTCGCGTAGCCCAGCCGCCCGCCCAGGATCACGCCCAGCGTGCAGTAGAAGAACAGGTCATCGACATGGCGCTGCGCCATCGGCGCGCCGGGCTCGCGGATCATGCGGCTGATGTGCCAATAGGCCAGCAGCAGACCGGCGAGATAGGCCAGCGAATAATAGCGCAGGGTAAAGAAGCCCAGGTCGATGCCATTCTTGAGGCCCAGATTGACCCAGTAGATCGGTTCGTGCGCCTGCGTGGCGACAGCGGCGGCCAGAGTTGTCAGAGACAAGTGCCTTGGACCCTTTTTCGATTCGTCAGGTAGCGCGGGGCCCTTTCTTCCGCGCAAAAGCGCACGGGATCGGGCCATTTGGCTGCCTTCTGGCATAGCCGCCCCTTTGATGGTAGTCGCGATTTGAAACCAGACCTGCAAAAATCGCAGCACCACGGGAGAAGTTCGGCGCACATGATGCCTTGTGCCGACTTCCTCTTGTCGTTTGCGACGTTTAGAAGCTTCCCGTCATGAGTGTCATTCGTATTCCTTCCCCGCGTTCCGTGATCGACCGGCGCGAACTCGTCCAGACCATCGACAAGCTGGTGGCGGCCTATGGTCCGGCCAAGTCCCGGCAGTTCGTGGTCGAGACCATGCGCACCGCGCTTGCCGAGGGGCGTGCGGAGATCGAGAGGCGTCTCACCGAGAAGCCGTCTGCCGGGCACGAGATCGCCGAGGCGCAAGCTTTCCTCACCGACCAGCTGCTGCGCGTCATGCACGACCACGTGGTCAAGCACGTCTACCCCGCGGTCAACCGTTCCAAGGGGGAGCGGCTGTGCTTCATGGCGGTGGGCGGCTACGGACGCGGCGAGATGGCGCCGCACTCGGACGTCGACATCGCCTTCCTCACCCCCATGAAGCACACGCCCTGGTGCGAGCAGGTCATCGAGGCGATGCTCTACTTCATGTGGGATCTGGGGCTGAAGGTCGGCCACTCCAGCCGCTCGCTCGACGACATGGTACGCATGTCGAAATCCGACCTCACCATCCGCACCGCGATGCTGGAGGGGCGCTACGTCTGGGGCGATCAGGACGTCTACGAGGAGGCGCAGGCCCGCTTCTGGCGCGATGTCGCGCAAGGAACCGAGCGCCAGTTCGTGGTCGAGAAGCTGGCCGAGCGCGACGAACGCCACAAGCGCATGGGCGACAGCCGCTACGTGGTCGAACCCAATATCAAGGAAGGCAAGGGAGGCCTGCGCGACCTTCACACGCTCTACTGGATCGGCAAGTACCTGCACCACGTGCGCGATCCCGGTGAACTGGTTGATGCCGGGCTATTCTCCCGCAAGGAATACCTCGCCTTCCGCCGCGCCGAGAACTTCTTCTGGGCGGTGCGCTGCCACCTCCACACCATCGCCAATCGCGCCGAGGACCGCCTGACCTTCGACCTCCAGCGCGAAGTCGCGGCGCGGATGAACTACACCGACCGCCCGGGCAAAAGCGCGGTCGAGCGCTTCATGCACATGTTCTTCCTCCAGGCGAAGACGGTGGGCAGCCTGACCGGCGTGTTCCTCGCCCAGCTCGACGAGCAGTTCGCCAAGAAGCAGCCGCGCGGCCTGCTCGCCGGGTTCAAGGCGAAGGAGCGTATCGTCAAGGGCTACAAGGTCTTTGGCGGGCGCATCAAGGCGCCGTCGGACGACTGGTTCACCAAGGACCCGGTGCGCATGATCGAGATCTTCGTGATCGCCGACAAGGAGCGCCTTGAGGTCCATCCCGAAACGATGCGCCAGATCCAGCACGACGCCGCCCTCATCAAGGAGGAGGTGCGCGAGGACACGCGTGCCAACGCGCTGTTCCTGGAACTGCTGACCAGCCGAAACGATCCCGAGACCGTGCTGCGCTGGTTCAACGAGGCGGGCGTATTCGGGCGCTTCATCACCGAATTCGGCCGCGTCAACGCGCAGATGCAGTTCGACATGTACCACCACTACACGGTCGACGAGCACACCATCCGCGCCATCGGTCTGCTGGCGAAAATCGAGCGTGGCGAACTCAAGGACGACCACCCGCTCGCCCACGACATCGTCCACAAGGTGCGCTCGCGCCGGGCGCTCTACGCCTCGGTGCTGCTCCACGACATCGCCAAGGGCCGCGGCGGCGACCACTCGATCCTGGGTTCCGAGATCGCGCTCAAGCTGTGCCCGCGCTTCGGCTTCGACGAAGAGGAGACCGAGCTCGTTTCCTGGCTGGTGCGCTGGCACCTGCTGCTTTCGGCCACCGCCTTCAAGCGCGACCTTTCCGATGCGAAGACGATCTTCGATTTCGTCGAGAAGATGGAATCGCTCGACCGCCTGCGCCAGCTGACGCTGCTCACCATCGTCGACATCCGCGCGGTGGGTCCGGGCACCTGGAACTCGTGGAAGCGCCAGCTCATCGCCGAGCTCTACAACGCCTCGGAAGAGCGCCTGCGCCTGGGCCATGCGCAGTTCGGCCGCGAACAGCGCGTGGAAGCCAAGAAGGAGGCCGTGCGCGCCCTCGCCCCGGAAAACGCGGCACTGGTGGAGAAGGTCGGCGGCAAGCTGATCGATGCCTACTGGATCGCCGAGCCCGAGGACGTCATCGCCAAGAACCTCGCGCAGCTGCTGGCCGCCGACGACGATCCGCTCTCGATCCACACCGAATACGATCCCGCGCGCACCGCCACGCTGGTGACCGTGATCGCCTCGGACCACCCGGGCCTGTTCTACCGCATCGCAGGTGGCATCCACCTGGCTGGCGGCAACATCATCGACGCGCGCATCCACACCACGCGCACGGGCCGCGCGGTCGACAACTTCCTCGTGCAGGACCCGCTCGGGCGCCCCTTCAGCGAGGAGGCCCAGCTCGACCGGCTGCGCGAATCGATCGAGAACGCGCTTGCCAACCGCATCAAGATCCTGCCCCAGCTGGTCGCCAAGCCCGAGGTGCGCCCGCGCGCCGACGCGTTCGACGTGCGCCCCCGGGTCATCTTCGACAACGGCGCGTCCAACCGCTTCACCGTGGTCGAAGCCACCGCGCGCGACCGTCCCGCGCTCCTCAACCGGCTTGCCCACGCGCTCTTCGAGGCCAAGCTCATGGTCTATTCGGCGCATATCGCGACCTATGGCGAGCGCGCGGTCGACACGTTCTACGTGACCGACCTCCTGGGCGAGAAGATCACCTCGGCCAACCGCCTCAAAGCGCTGGAACGGCGCCTTCTCGAAGCGGCGAGCGAGGCGGTGGCCGATGCCGAGGCGGAAGCGCAAGGCTCCTGAGGCGAGGTCGGCTCTCCCCGCCGATCCCGGGTCTGTGCGTGGGGCCTGCCGCCTCTCGCGCCGTTGCAACCGGACCGATCAAGGCCCATATGTTGCAACGCACCATGCCCTGATCGCGAGGGGAAGCCGCCATGAACTACCAGGATACGCCGATCCGCGCCCCATGGGGCCCGGTTGCCAGCCGTTCCGGACGCGAGGCGGGCACCTATACCGCGCTCGTCCTGCAGGGCGGCGGCGCGCTCGGTGCCTACCAGGCCGGAGTCTACGAGGCGCTTGCCGCCGAGGACATGCGGCCCGACTGGATCTCGGGCATCTCCATCGGCGCGATCAACGCCGCGCTGATCGCCGGCAATCCCGTGGGCGAACGCGTCAAGGCGCTGCGCACCTTCTGGGAGCGGGCCTCCTCGGAACTGCTCTACAAGCTGGATGAACCCATCGGCTTTGCCCGGCGCACTTTCAACGAGGCCTCGGCGCTCTTCGCCTCGACGCTCGGCATCCCGGGCTTCTTCAACCCGCGCTTTCCGGTGCCGCTGCCCGAATGGCCCGCCGAGTTCGGCGAGCTCTCCTACTACGACACCACCCCGCTGCGCGCGAGCCTCCTCGAACTTGTCGACTTCGAGCGCATCAATAGGGGCGAGACCCGGCTCAGCGTAGGCGCGGTCAACGTGCTCAACGGCAACTTCGTCTACTTCGACAACCTGGAACGTCCGATTGGCCCTGAGCACATCATGGCAAGCGGCGCGCTACCGCCGGGCTTTCCGCCGGTCCAGATCGAGGGCGAGTGGTACTGGGACGGCGGCCTCGTCTCGAACACGCCGCTGCAGTACGTGCTCGACAACCGCCCCGCTTGCGCGATGGAAGTCTTCCAGATCGACCTCTTCGCCGCACGCGGCGAAGTCCCGCGCACGATGGCCGACATCGCCCAGCGCGAGAAGGACATCCGCTTCTCCAGCCGCACCCGCCAGGGCACCGACATGTCGCGCAAGCTCCAAGCGCTGCGCGCCGCCGCGCACCGCCTCGCCGACAAGCTGCCCGAGGAGCTGAAGGACGATCCCGACCTCGCCAAGCTGCTCTCCTGCCGCCCGGAAGGTCCGGTCGCGATCATGCACCTCATCAACCGCCCGCGCGGCTATGAAACCAATTCCAAGGATTACGAGTTTTCGCGGATGACGGTCGACGAGCACTGGCAGGCGGGCAAGGCCGACGCGATCTTTTCGCTCGAACACCCCGAATGGCTGGAGCGCGCCATCGAACCGGACGAGATCGCCACATTCGATCTTGCCTGCGAACGCGAACGCGGCTGAATACGCGCACGGCAAGCGCCCAGCAGGCACCGCACAGACGGGCAGGCCCGGACGCCGACGAGATAACTGGAGAGAGCACGCACATGAAACTGAAGGACAAGGTTTGCATCGTCACCGGCGCGGCCAGCGGCATCGGCCTCGCCATTGCCCGCAAGTACGCCGAGGAAGGCGGCAAGGTGGCCATCGCCGACCTCAACCAGGAGGCCGCGCAGAAGGCTGCCGATGAAATCACCCAGACCTACGGAGCCGATGCCATGGCGGTCGCCATGGACGTGACCAGCGAAGAGCAGGTGGAAGCCGGGGTCCAGGCCGTGGTCGAGGCCTGGGGCACGGTCGACGTGCTGGTCTCCAACGCCGGCATCCAGATCGTCAACCCGATCGAGCAGTTCAAGTTCGACGACTGGAAGAAGATGCTCGCGATCCACCTCGACGGTGCGTTCCTCACCTCCAAGGCGGTGATCCCGCATATGTACAAGCAGGGCTCGGGCTCGATCATCTTCATGGGGTCGGTCCACTCCAAGGAGGCAAGCAAGCTCAAGAGCGCCTATGTCACCGCCAAGCACGGCCTGATGGGCCTCAACCGCGTGATCGCCAAGGAAGCGGGCCCCAAGGGCGTGCGCACCAACGTGATCTGCCCGGGCTTCGTGCGCACCCCGCTGGTCGAGAAGCAGATCCCTGAACAGTCCAAGGAACTGGGCATTTCCGAAGAGGAGGTGGTCAGCAAGGTCATGCTCGGCCAGACCGTCGACACCGAGTTCACCACGGTCGAGGACATCGCCGAAGTCGCGCTGTTCTTCGCCGCCTTCCAGACCAACGCGCTGACCGGCCAGTCGCTGCTCGCCAGCCATGGCTGGGTAATGGAATAAGAGGAAGTATGGAGTACTGCGGACGCGGCCGCGCGAAAGGCGCTGGCTGCGTCCGCAGCCCCCTCAGGGCCGACGCAAAGGCGCCGCGCCCTCATCCTGGATCGCCACCGCGCCGCCCAACATGCGCAGCACTATCCAGGTAACCGGCAGGGCCGCCACGAAGGCCAGCGCGATCACGGCGAGGAACACGTAGCCGTCGACCAGCCCCGCGCCCAGCACGGCGACAAGACCGATCCCCATGAGGACCGTCGTCGCCAGCGAATGTACCGCCATCATCATCACGAAGCCCATCGCGTAAGTCCCTTGCGACCTGCTGACGGGCGGGAAGTAGGACGGGCCTGAAACGCCGTCCTTGACGCATGTCAAACGGCGCGCAGGCGCTCCAGCGCAGCTGCGCGGCCGATCAGGGGCAGCATCGCGCCCATGTCGGGCCCGTGCTCCATACCCGTCAGCGCCAGACGCAAGGGGAGAAACAGCGCCTTGCCCTTGCGGCCCGTCGCCTCCTTGAGCGCGCTGGTCAGCGCCTTCCAGACGCCCGGCTCCCAGTCGAGCCCCTCCAGCACCTCGCCAGCCGAGGCGAGATAGGTGCGGTCTTCCTCGGCCAGGTCCGGGGCGGCGATGGGGCCGGTGACGACCTGCCACCAGTCCGCCGCCTCATGGACGTGAGCCAGGTTGGGGCGCACCGCCTCCCAGGCCGCCGCATCCATTCCGTCCGGAAGACGCTCCGCCACGGCCTCGTAGGGCAGCGTGTGGACAATTGCGGCGTTGACGCGCGCCAGTTCGGTTTCGTCAAAGCGCGCCGGGGCCCGGCCAAAGCGCGAAAGATCGAAGCTCGCCGCCAAGTCCGCAAGACGCAGCGCCGGATCGACCGGATCCGAGGTCCCCAGGCGCCCCAGCAGGGCAATCAGCGCCTCGGGCTCGATCCCGTCCTCGCGCAACTGCGCCATGCCAAGCGAGCCCAGCCGCTTGGAGAGCTTGCCCTCGGTGCCGACCAGCAGGGCTTCGTGGGCAAAGCGCGGGACCGTGCCGCCCAGTGCCGTGAACATCTGCACCTGCGCGGCGGTGTTCGAAACGTGGTCCTCACCCCGCAGTACGTCGGTCACACCCATCGCGATGTCGTCGATCACCGAGGGCAGCATGTAGAGCCAGGAACCATCGGCGCGGCGGATCACCGGGTCCGACATCATCGCCGCCTCGAAGGACTGGGGGCCGCGAATGCCGTCCTCCCAGGCAATCGGCTCGTCGCGGTCGAGCAGGAAGCGCCAGTGCGGAGCGTCTCCCGCCGCCACTTTCTGCGCCTTTTCCTCCTCGGAAAGGGCAAGCGCGCCGCGGTCGTAGATCGGGGGCAGCCCGCGGCCCAGCAGGACCTTGCGCTTGAGTTCAAGTTCCTGCGGGCTTTCCCAGCACGGATAGACGCGGCCCTCACCCTTGAGGCGCTCGAACTCGGCTTCGTAGAGCGCAAAGCGCTGCGACTGGCGCTCCTCGCCCTCGGCCGCGATGCCCAGCCAGGCAAGGTCCGCCCGGATCGCCTCCACATAGTCCTCGCGCGAGCGCGCCGCGTCGGTGTCGTCGATGCGCAGCAGAAAGCGTCCGCCCGACCGCTTGGCCAGCAGCCAGTTGTGCAAGGCCGTGCGGATGTTGCCGACGTGAAGAAGGCCCGTGGGCGAAGGGGCAAAGCGCGTGGTGGTCATAGCCCTGCGCGATTACGCGCAGGCGGGCGCGAGGTCAAAGCCCTCATTGCCCGCCCGCGCGCGGCGGCGCGTCCACCTAGTCGGCAAGTCCCCCCATTCCCTCACGGCCATGCGGTGCGGCCAGGTCCATGAGCGGCCCGGCCGGCACGATTCCGGTCGGGTTGATGGTGCCGTGGCTCTGGTAATAGTGCCCCTTGATGTGCCGGAAATCGACCGTCTCGGCGACGCCGGGTACCTGGTAGATGTCACGCAGATACGCAGAAAGGTTCGGATAGTCGGCAAGCGAGTGCAGGTTGCACTTGAAATGCCCCCGGTACACCGGATCGAAACGCACCAGCGTGGTAAAGAGGCGAATATCGGCCTCGGTCAGAGTGTTGCCGATGAGGTAGCGGCTCGCCGAGAGGCGCGTTTCGAGCCAGTCGAGCGTGCCGAACAGGGGATAGACCGCCTCCTCGTAGGCCTCCTGGGTGGTCGCGAAGCCGGCCTTGTAGACGCCGTTGTTGACCGTGTCGTAGATCCGCGCGTTGAAGGCATCGATCGCCTCGCGGTGCGCCTCAGGATAGTAATCGCCCGGACGCGCGCCCAGATCGTCGAACGCGGTGTTGAACATGCGAATGATCTCGGCCGATTCGTTGCTGACGATCGTGCCCTTCGTGCGATCCCAGAGCACCGGCACAGTCACCCGGCCCGAATAGTCGCTCTTCGCCGCCGTGTAGACCTGGTGCATGTACTGCGCATGGTGGATCGGATCGGGCACCACGCCCGGCCCTTCGGCAAAGGTCCAGCCGTTCTCGGCCATGTGCCAGTGCACGATGGAGACAGAGATCATTCCCTCCAGCCCCTTCAATGCGCGCATGATGAGCGTGCGGTGCGCCCAGGGGCAGGCCAGGCTGACGTAGAGGTGATAGCGCCCGGCTTCCGCCGCGAAGCCGCCCTCGCCCGAAGGGCCTGGGCTCCCGTCGGCCGTCAGCCAGTTGCGGAACGCCGACTTCTCACGCTCGAACTTCCCCTTGTTGGCCTCGGTATCATACCAGACATCGTGCCACTGGCCGTCCACCAGCATTCCCATAACTCATCTCCATTCGCCGGTTTCACGTTGCCGCGGTCCGGCTCGTCATTCATCCCTCAACTGCGAAACGCATGAGTGATCGGATAGCGCCGATCCCGACCGAAATTTCTTGGGGACAGTTTCACGCCCGGCGGCGACTGGCGGCGCAGGGCTTCGCTCGCATGCAGACGCTCCTCGATCTGGCGCAGGACCGCGCGGGGAAATCCGTCCGCGACCATCTGGTCGATGCTCTTGTCGTGCTCGACAAGGCCGAACAGCATGGCATCCAGGCGCCCCGCGTCGTCCACGCCGTCGGGAAGCGGCGGCGTACGGGCCAGAATCGAGGCGGTAAAGATCGTCCCCTCCGGCCCCAGCCCGATGTGCGGGATCGCGCCATTGCGCCATGTGGCAAGCGTGGCGACCGTCGTCGCGTAGGCATCCTTGAGCGGACTGTAACCGCCCGTGGCGCTTGCGCAGGAGGGCGCGCGGCCAAGGCTGAAATCGCTCTTTGTCGCCGAAGAGAGCAGCATCGCGCCCTGGCTCTCGGCAAACGCCCCAAGCACCAGCGCGCGCATGCGTGCGGCAAGCCGCTCGCCCGCCTCCCGCTCAGGGCCAACGAAACAGACATCCAGGGCCTCCAGGGCCTCTGCGATGCGCGAATCGAGCGTGATCTCCCGGCACCTGGCGCCAAGGCTGTCCGCACAGGCCCGCGCATCGTCCAGCGCCTGCGCGCCGCCTGCCAACGGTGGGACCAGCGCCAGGGTCACGCACTCAGGCCCAAGCGCATCAACCGCCAGTGCCGCCACCAACGCCGAATCGCGCGCGCCATCGAGGCCCACCACCACGCCCTCGCACGCACTGCGTTCCACAAAGTCGCGCAGCGCCAGCACCATGGCGCAGTAGATCGTCTCGGGCTGGGGCGTCTCCTGCGCCAGATCGCCCCGGTCGCAGCGCCAGCCGCGCGCGGTGCGGGTCCACGAGGTCTGCAGGACCTGCTCCTCCCAGTCCCGCGCACGCGCAGCGAGCTGGCCATCGCCATTGACGACGAAGCTTCCGCCATCGAAGACGAGCTCGTCCTGCCCGCCCACGCGGTTGAGATAGGCGAGAGGAATGCCGGTATCGCCCGCCCGGCGCCGGGCTATCCCCTCGATTCGCAGGGCTTCCTTGTTGATCTCGTAAGGGCTGCCGTTGATGCAGATGAACATCTCGGCGCCGAAGTCGGCGAGGTGACGGCACACGTCCGGGCGCCAGATATCCTCGCAGATCGGCACCCCGATCATGGTGCCGCGCAGGATCACCGGCTCGGGCAAGGGGCCGGGCTGGAACAGGCGCATTTCATCGAACGTGCCGTAGTTGGGGAGCTCGTGCTTGAAGCGCACCGCCGCGATCCGCCCCTGGTCGAGCAACGCCACACCATTGTGCAGCGCACCATCCCGCACGAAGGCCGATCCCACCAGCATGGCCGGCCCATCATCGCCGCTCGCCTCGGCCAGCCGTTCAAGCTGGGCAGCCGCCTTTTCGACCAGCGCGGGCTTGAGCACCAGGTCCTCGGGCGGGTAGCCGATCAGGTGGAGTTCGGGAAAAACGACAAGGTCCGCATCGCGCGCCTCGCGTCGGGCCGCCAGAATCGAATCCGCATTGGCGCCGATATCGCCGACCGACTGGTTGAGCTGACCAAGCGCGATCCGGAAAGCATCGAGCATGGGATCAGGTGATGCCGCATTGCAGCGCATCGCGCAAATGTCTTCGAAGTTCGGCGCGCATCGTTTGCAAAAACATGGGCCGAAAACGAAAAACCCTCCCCGAAAGGGGAGGGTCTTTGTCCACTTGGCTTAAGTGGGTCTTTCCGATGTCCCGGCCGAAACCGGGTGGAAAGCCGCGGAGGGCCGCCGGAACACGAGGCGCCGGCCAGCCCTCCAAACGGATTACATCGCCTCGGTCGGAACCTCGGTCGGAGCGTCCGTCGCCATCATGTCACCGGGCACGGTCTCAACCGACTCGGTGGCTTCCGGAGCCGGAGTCTCGCCACAAGCTGCGAGAGCCAGAGCGGCAGCCGACGCGAACGCGGCGAAAGCAATCTTCTTCATGCGAATCCCCTTGCATTGTTTGGCCCACGGGCCAACGCTTGCAGGCAAGCCTGCGGAGGCCTCTTTAAACGAGACGATGGTGCAACGCAAATAGGAAGTATGGGGGGCGGAAGTGGCCTCAAACCTTGGGGTTGCACGCATATAAAGATATCTTTATATCCACCCGCATGCAAATCGACCCACTTCTGAGGGCCCTTTCGGAGCCGACGCGCCTGCGCATCATGCGTTTGCTGGCGCACATGGAGCTTTCCGTGGGCGAACTTGCGCAAGTGCTGGGCCAGAGCCAGCCGCGTGTTTCGCGCCATGTGCGAATCCTGTGCGACGCGGGACTGTCCGAACGCCGCAAGGAAGGCAGCTGGGTCTTCCTGCGCACGGCCGTGAGCGAAACTTCCGAGCCCGAGATGGGGGCGGCCGCCGCGCGCCTGCTCACCATTGCCGAGCGCGACGACCCCGAATTTGCGCATCGCTGCCGCGATGACCGCCGCCAGCTCGCTTCGATCCGCGAGGCGCGCGAGGCCAATGCACAGGCCTATTTCGCGCGCCACGCGCCGGAATGGGATACCCTGCGCCAGCTCCACGGCGCCGACGAGCCGGTCGAGGCTGCGCTCATCGCCGCACTCGGCTGCGCGCCGGGCAATCAGACCGGAAAGCTGGGCGCCCTGCTCGACATCGGCACCGGCACCGGCCGCATGGCCGAACTTCTGGCCGACAGCGCGAGCCACGTCACCGCGCTCGACCGCAACCCGGAGATGCTCCAGATCGCACGGGCCCGGCTCCAGGCGCTGCCCGCCGACAAGGTCGACCTGGTGCGCGGCGATTTCGTCGACCTGCCTTTCGATTCGGGCAGCTTCGACACCGTGCTGTTCCACCAAGTGCTCCACTTCGCGCCCTCGCCCGGCCCCGTCCTCGACGAAGCCGCGCGCGTCACGCGTGCAGGCGGGCGCATCGCCATCGTCGATCTGGCCGCGCACGAGCGCGAGGAACTTCGCGAGCGTCATGCCCATGCCCGACTCGGATTTTCCGATGCACAGATGGCCTCGCTCATGGCCGACGCGGGTTTCGCGCCCGCCCCGCCCATTGCTCTTCCGGGTGACACCCTGACGGTGAAGATCTGGACTGCCGAGCGCCTGCCCTGCCCTGCCCCTACGCCTGCCCCGGCATCTGCCTGAGACGCCGGTTTACTTGCCCTTTGCCACGACTGTGCCCTTGAAGAGGCGCCCTTGCCCCAAGCGGCCCAAGCGAAAGATTGCGAAGCGATGACTGTTACGACCCGACCCGCCGAAGCTGCCACGTCCGCCCCCTGCGGCGATACGCCGCTATTCGGCGAAATGGCCGGAGACATTGCGGTCTCCTACGAGTTCTTTCCGCCCAAGACCGAGAAGATGGAGGCCCAGCTGTGGGACGCCATCACCGAACTGGCGCCTCTGGCCCCCAAATTTGTCTCGGTCACCTATGGCGCGGGCGGCTCGACGCGCGAGCGCACCCACGCGACGGTCGCGCGCATCCGCCGCGAAACGGATCTGGTCCCCGCCGCACACCTTACCTGCGTTGCGGCCAGCAAGGGCGAGATCGACGAGATCGCCGATGAATACTGGGATGCAGGCGTGCGCCATATTGTCGCCCTGCGTGGCGATCCCCAGCCCCAGGATAACGGCGTCTTCCGCGCCCACCCCGAAGGTTACGCCAGCGCCGCAGCGCTTGTCGAAGGGCTGAGGAAGCGCCACGATTTCGAGATCTCGGTCGCCGCCTATCCCGAAATGCACCCCGAGGCATCGAGCGCGCAGAGCGACCTCGACAACCTCAAGCGCAAGATCGATGCGGGCTCCACGCGTGCGATCACGCAGTTCTTCTTTTCGGCCGACGCCTATTTCCGCTTCCTCGACAAGGCGTTGGCCGCGGGCATCACCGCGCCGATCGTGCCCGGCATCATGCCCGTCACCAACTTCGCCGCGATCCGCCGCATGTCCGCGAACACCGAGATTCCCGCCTCGCTCGAATCGCTGTTCGCCGATCTCGACGAACGCCCCGGCCCGCGCGCGCTGGTCGCCGCCGTTGCCGCGGCCGACCTGTGCAAGCGCCTCTACGACGGGGGCGTGCGCAACTTCCATTTCTACACGCTCAACAAGGCCGACCAGACCTACGCGATCTGCCAGCTGCTCGGCCTGCGCCCCAAGGAGACCGTCTGATGACGCCCCGTGAAGCCTTCCAGGAACAGGCCCGCCGCCGCATCCTCATTACCGACGGGGCCTTTGGCACCGAGATCCAGAACTGGAAGCTCTCCGAGGCCGACTACGCGGGCGATCTGGATCTGGGCCACGACCAGAAGGGCAACAACGACATCCTCGCCCTGACCAAGCCCGAAGTGCCCGAGGCGATCCACCGCGCCTACTTCGAAGCCGGCGCGGACATTGCCGAGACCAACACCTTCTCGGCCAACCGCATCAGCCAGGCCGATTACGGCGCACAGGGGCTCGTGCGCGAGATCAACGTCGCCTCCGCCCAGCTTGCGCGCAAGGTCGCCGACGAGTTCACCGCGAAGGACGGGCGCCCCCGATTCGTTGCGGGCGCCATCGGCCCCACCAACAAGACCCTCTCGCTCAGCCCCGACGTCAACGACCCGGGCTATCGCGAGATCGACTGGGACACGCTTGTC
This sequence comes from Novosphingobium decolorationis, assembly GCF_018417475.1. Classification (NCBI taxonomy): domain Bacteria; kingdom Pseudomonadati; phylum Pseudomonadota; class Alphaproteobacteria; order Sphingomonadales; family Sphingomonadaceae; genus Novosphingobium; species Novosphingobium decolorationis. The sequence goes on along the minus strand of NZ_CP054856.1, from coordinate 3,483,124 downwards.
GATGTCTACAAGGAACAGGCCGCAGCGCTCGTCGAAGGCGGCGCCGACTTCATCCTGATCGAAACCGTGTTCGACACGCTCAACGCCAAGGCCGGGATCATGGCCGTGCGCCAGCTCGAGGCCGAGCTGGGCCGCGAGGTTCCGATCATGCTCTCGATGACGCTGACCGACCTGTCGGGCCGCAACCTCTCGGGCCACACGGTCGAGGCGTTCTGGCACGCAGTGCGTCATGCCAGGCCGCTCACCATCGGGCTCAACTGCTCGTTCGGTGCGACCCAGCTGCGCCCGCACGTCAAGGTCCTCTCCGAGATCGCCGACAGTCTCATCATGATCTACCCCAACGCCGGGCTTCCCAACGAACTGGGTGCCTATGACGAAATGCCCGAAACCACGGCGGGCTTCGTCAGGGAATGGGCCGACGCGGGCCAGGTCAACGTGCTGGGCGGTTGCTGCGGATCGACGCCCGCGCACATCGCCGAGATCGCCAAGGCGGTGGAGAGCCTGCCGCCCCGCCGCGTGCCCGAGCTTGCCCCCGTGACCCGCCTCGCCGGGCTCGAACCCTTCACCATGGCCGCCTGACGCAAAGACACCTTACATGACGAACATGCCTATCTGGCGCATCCGGGTTGCCACGCCCGAGGATGCCGAAACTCTCTCGCTCATTGGCTCGGCCACGTTCCTGGAGGCCTTCGCAGGCGTCGTCCACGGCCAGGGTCTTCTGGGCCACTGCCGCACCTCGCATTCGGCCGAGACCTACCGCCGCTATCTGGAGAGCGGCGCGCGGATCTGGCTCGCCGAAGTCGAACCGGGCCATGCGCCGGTAGGCTATGCCCTCACCTGCACGCCCGAGCTTGACCAGGCGAAGGACGGCGACGTGGAACTGAAGCGCATCTACGTTCTCGCCAAGTTCCAAGGCACCGTGATCGCGAGCGCGCTCATGCGCAATGTCCTGGAAGCCGCGCAGGCCGACGGACACAAGCGCCTGCTGCTCGGCGTCAAGAACGACAACCAGCGTGCCTTGAGCTTCTACGCCAAGAACAATTTCGAGACGATCGGCTCGCGCAGCTTCGATGTCGGCGGCGTGATCTACGACGACTTCGTGCTCGCGCGCCCGCTCGCCGCACTCGCCACCACCTGACCGGATCCCGGGGGGACACCATGACCGAGACTTCCGCCTCTGCCGCCACGCCCGCTTCGGCCTCGGGCTCGCGCTTCGTCAATATCGGCGAGCGCACCAACGTCACCGGCTCTGCCAGGTTCAAGAAGCTGATCATGGCTGGCGACTATGCGACCGCGGTCGAAGTCGCGCGCCAGCAGGTCGAGAACGGCGCGCAGGTCATCGACATCAACATGGACGAGGGCCTGCTCGACGCGCTCGAGGCGATGACCACCTTCCTCAACCTGATCGCGGCCGAGCCGGACATCGCGCGCGTGCCGATCATGATCGATTCGTCGAAATGGGACGTGATCGAGGCGGGCCTCAAGTGCGTCTCGGGCAAGCCCATCGTCAATTCGATCTCGATGAAGGAAGGCGAGGAACTCTTCCTCAAACAGGCGCGCACCTGCATGGCCTATGGCGCGGCCGTGGTCGTCATGGCCTTCGACGAGACCGGGCAGGCCGACACCAAGGCGCGCAAGGTGGAAATCTGCACCCGCGCCTACAAGCTGCTGACCGGCATCGGTTTTCCGCCCGAAGACATCATCTTCGACCCCAACGTCTTTGCCGTGGCCACCGGCATCGAGGAGCACGACCGCTACGCGCTCGACTTCATCGAGGCCGTCGCCGAGATCAAGGCCGCCTGCCCCCACGTCCACTTCTCGGGCGGGCTTTCCAACCTCTCGTTCTCCTTCCGCGGCAACGAGACGGTGCGCCGCGCGATGCACTCGGTCTTCCTCTACTACGCGATCCCCGCCGGGCTCGACATGTCGATCGTGAACGCAGGCCAGCTTGACGTCTACGACCAGATCGACCCCGCCTTGCGCGAAGCCTGCGAGGACGTGATCCTGATGCGCACGCCCAAGGCGGGTGGCGACCAGACCGCGACCGAGCGCCTGATCGAACTGGCCGAAAGCTTCAAGGGCAAGGACAAGGCGCAGGAAAAGGCCACGCAGGAGTGGCGCACCTGGGAGCCGGTCAAGCGCATCGAGCACGCGCTCGTGCGCGGCATCGACGCGCACATCGTCGACGACACCGAAGAAGCGCGCCAGGCGATCTTCGCAGCGGGCGGACGCCCGATCGAAGTGATCGAAGGGCCGCTCATGGACGGCATGAATGTCGTGGGCGACCTGTTCGGCTCGGGCAAGATGTTCCTGCCCCAGGTGGTGAAGTCCGCGCGCGTGATGAAGAAGGCGGTCGCCCACCTCATCCCCTTCATCGAGGCGGAAAAAGACGCCAATTCCAAGGCCAAGGGCCGGATCATCATGGCCACCGTCAAGGGCGACGTCCATGACATCGGCAAGAACATCGTGGGCGTCGTGCTCCAGTGCAACGGCTACGAGGTCATTGACCTTGGCGTCATGGTCCCCTGGTCCACGATCCTGGAGACCGCGCAGAAGGAAGACGTCGACATCATCGGCCTCTCCGGCCTCATCACGCCCTCCTTGGACGAGATGGTGACGGTGGCCGAAGAGATGCAGCGCGCGGACATGAAGATCCCGCTCCTCATCGGCGGGGCGACCACCTCCAAGGTCCACACGGCGCTGCGCATCGACCCGGCCTATACGGGCGCGGTCATCCACGTGCTCGACGCCAGCCGTGCGGTCGGCGTCGCCTCGCAGCTTCTCTCCGACACCCAAGCCGAGGGCTACATCGAATCCGTCGCCATCGACTACGAGAAGGTGCGCGAGGCCCGCGCGGGCAAGGGCAAGCGCGACGTCCTGCCCATCGCGGACGCGCGCGCCAACGCCTTCAAGCCGGACTTCGCCGACAAGGCGCCCGCGCCGATGCAGCCCGGCCTCCACGTCTTCGAGGACTGGGACCTTGCAGACCTTCGCGAAACCTTCGACTGGACGCCCTTCTTCCGCGCCTGGGAACTGGCGGGCACCTACCCGGCCATCCTCAACGATGAAGTGGTGGGCGAAAGCGCGCGCAATCTCTTTGAGGACGCGCACAAGATGCTCGACACCATCGTCGAGGAGAAGTGGCTGACGGCCCGGGGCGTCTGTTCGTTCTGGGAATGTCACCAGGACGGCGACGACATCCTTCTGACCGACGGCACGCGGCTTCCCATGCTGCGCCAGCAGGTCGAGAAGTCGCGCGACCGCGCCAACTTCTGCCTCTCCGACTTCGTCGATCCGGCGGGCGACTGGCTGGGCGGCTTTGCCGTGGGCATCCATGGCATCGACGAACACATCGCCCGCTTCAAGGCCGCGCACGATGATTATTCCGACATCCTCCTGAAAGCGCTGGCCGACCGCTTCGCCGAAGCCTTTGCCGAGCGTCTGCACCAGCACGTGCGCACCACGCTCTGGGGCTATTCGCCCGACGAGCAGCTCACCAACGAGGCGCTCATCCGTGAGCAGTACCGCGGCATCCGCCCGGCCCCGGGCTACCCGGCCTGTCCGGACCATTCGCTGAAGCCGATCCTGTTCGATCTCCTGCGCGCGCAGGACACTGCCGGGATCACGCTCACCGAAAGCCAGGCCATGCTGCCGACTTCGGCCGTCTCGGGCTTCTACTTCGCGCACCCCGAGAGCCAGTACTTCGGCGTCGCGCGCATCGGGCGCGACCAGTTGGAGGATTACGCAGGGCGGCGCGGCATCGACATCGCCACGGCCGAACGCTGGCTCCGCCCCAACCTCGACTGATCGAAACACGAAAAGAGGCGCCGTCCACACCCAGGGGAAGAGGTGGACGGCGCCGGGAAGACCTGTCGGCGTGGTCTTGGGCCGTTGTGCGGGGCAAAGCCGTGTTCGGCGGCCGCCCCACCGGCACACTCAGTGGACCAGCGGCGGACCGGCAGGCTTCATCTGGGCAATAGGGGTGGGCTTCGCCGCTCGGGCATCGCCCACGATACGCGTTTCGACCGTGAGCAGCGCAAACGCAGCTTCAGCCCCGAAGTGGACGAGTTCGTTGATGATCGGATCGGTCGCGACGCCCTGTTCCTGCGCAAGCGCCTTGAGCGTGCGCGCCAGTTCGGCGAATTCACATTCGTTCAACCAGGCCGTGTGGCATTCCTCGAAACGCACACGCGCATCCTGCAGCATCGCTCCCATGACTTGTACCTCTTCCCGTATTGTCCTTGCGGTTCCTGTGACGACCTCGATTCAATCGATTGCAGCTCCGTCGATCGAGTGATGCCAAGTATCCAGGAAGCGCTCCAAGAAACGCTGAAAAAAGCCATGCGGGCTTACCCGCGTGTCATCTGAAAGAGAAAGTTACCACGCCTCGGCGCGGGTCTTCGCGGGGTCGCCGCGGAAGGAAAACAAATCTTGTCCGAAGGGATAAGACCGAAAGGGCCAAATGCCCCTCACCGATGGCGTGCCCTCGGCAGGCCATCTCCCGCCCCCACGCACCATGGTCTGCGTGGGAGGGGCAAGGTGGGGTTCAGAACAGGCGGTCGAGCAGACGGCCGAACAGGCCGCGGTCACCGTCCATGGGCTGGATCGGACCATAGGTGTGGAGGCGCTGATGCGCGTCACGATGCGCCCGCGGCAGGATCGATTCGTGCGGGCGACTGGAATGGTAAACGTAAGACGACATGATGTGATCTCCATGAACCAGTTGTCGTGAAATAAACTCGCCGCAGCCGAAAAAGTGCCCGTCAATCGTCGCAAACGCACGTTCCATCTTCGCAAGCCCCCATCTCCCCGCGAGTCGCCCCAAGAGGCGAAAAGCGGAGGAAAGCGCCTCTGGCACGGGTTCCGCGATGCGCCCGGCTCTGCCATAAGCTGCCCCCGTGAACGACGACGACTGGCCCTTCGAGACGACCTTCTACGGCGATGATGATGACTGGCAGAGCGACCTTGCCCCGCCCGTCGACAACACGCCCGCCGCGCCCCCGTCTGCCGAGCGCGTGCGCGAGGCGCTGCAGGCGACCTTCGGCTTTTCGGGCTTTCGCGGGGTCCAGGACCAGGTGGTGGACCGCGTCCTCCAGGGGCAGTCCACGCTGGCGGTGATGCCCACCGGCGCGGGCAAGTCCCTCACCTACCAGCTGCCCGCCGTGCTTCTCGAAGGCACCTGTGTGGTCGTCTCGCCGCTTATCGCGCTCATGCACGACCAGCTGCGCTCCGCGCGCGCCAACGGCATCCACGCGGCGACCCTTACCAGCGTCGATGCCGACTGGCGCGAGACGCTCGACGCGTTCCGCGCAGGCCAGCTCGACCTTCTCTACATCGCGCCCGAGCGGGCGAGCCAGCCCGCCTTCCGTGACTTGCTGGCGAGCACCCGCATCTCGCTCTTTGCCATCGACGAGGCGCACTGCGTCTCGGAATGGGGGCACGACTTCCGGCCCGACTACCGCCTCCTGAAGCCGCTTCTCGACGCCTTCCCGCAGGTCCCCCGCCTCGCGCTGACCGCGACGGCCGACCGCCATACCCGCGCCGACATCCTGACCCAGCTCGGGATCGGCGAGGACGGCCTCATCGTCGCCGGGTTCGACCGCCCCAACATCCGCTACGCAATCCGCCCGCGCGACAGCGTGGCGCGCCAGTTGAAGGGCGTGATCGACGAGAACCCGGGTCCCGGCATCATCTACGCCCCCACCCGCGCGCGCGTGGAACAGCTTGCCGAGACACTCGCGAAGTCAACCGGCCGCCCGGTCCTGCCCTACCATGCCGGGTTGCCCTCGGAAGTCCGCCAGAAGAACCAGGCCGCCTTCGTGGCGAGCGAGGACATGGTGATGGTCGCGACCGTCGCCTTCGGCATGGGCATCGACAAGCCCGACGTGCGCTTCGTTGCCCACGCCGGGATCCCCAAGTCGATCGAAGGCTACTACCAGGAAACGGGCCGCGCCGGGCGCGACGGCGATCCTTCGGTCGCCGTCATGTTCTGGGGCGCCGACGACTTTGCCCGCGCGCGCATGCGCCTGGCCGAAGTCGACGAGGCGCGCCAGCAAAGCGAACGCCAGCGCCTTGAATCGCTCGCCGGGCTGATCGAGACCGCGGACTGCCGCCGCGCCGTCCTCTTGCGCCACTTCGGCGAGGAACCGCCGGCCAAGTGCGGCAACTGCGACACCTGCCTGGAACCCGTCGACGTGATCGACGCGACGACGCTGGCGCAAAAGCTGCTTTCGGCGGTCTACCGTACCGGGCAGACCTATGGCCTCGGCCACCTCGAGAAGGTGCTGACGGGCGTCACGGACGACCGCGTGCTCCAGCGCGGGCACGACCAGCTGTCGGTCTTCGGCATCCTGCGCGAGGAGGAAAAGCCGATCCTCAAGGCCCTCGCCCGCGCCCTTCAGGCCCGCGGCAGCCTGGTCCCCACCGAACACGGCGGGCTGGCGCTCGGCGGCGATGCCCGCGAGATCCTCAAGAACGAGGCCGCCGTGATGATCGTGCGCCCGCCCAAAAAGGAACGCGGACGCCGGGGCCGCGGGGCGGACCAGACGCCCAACCCGGTCGGCGATCCGCTCTTCGATGCCCTGCGCGAACTGCGCCGCGACCTCGCCAAGGACCAGGGCGTGCCGCCCTATGTCATCTTCCACGACGCCACGTTGCGCGAGATGGCCTCGATGCGCCCCTCCAGCCTTTCCGAACTGGGCTCGATCACGGGCGTGGGCAGCCGCAAGCTCGACGCTTACGGCGAGGAATTCCTCCACGTTCTTCAGCAGTTCTGAGACGCGACCACGCGATCCTCAGGCCTGGTCGCCCCGTCCGGATTGCCGAAGCAGCTTGGCGACAGCCAATCGCACATCCGAAGGACTGTCCCCGCTCGCGACCTCCACGTAGCCGATTCCCGCTTTGCGTAGCGCCTCCCGCTTCACCGCATCGCGCGCGGCAGCATCGCGCCCGAGATGATGCCCCGTTCCCTGGAACTCTATGGCGTGAAGCGGTTCGTAAGCATCATTGACAACCAACAGGTCCACGCGCTTCGAGTTGACGGCAAAGTACGCGTCCTCGTCGTCACTGCGCACGATCTCACCCATGCTCACTTGCGCCATGACCCTCCAATCCGGAGCGCCCTCGCGAACACATGCATCGAGCACGGACATCAAGCGCCTCTCCGGACGGTTAAGAAGAGGCTGCGCCGAAAATTCGGCATCCATGACGATATCGAGTTGCTCCGTCGCAGAGACGCGCGACGTCGCCGTGACCGACTCCTTCGATGCAGATTTTCGGCGGCCCGAGAAACGAGCGCCTTTGGCCTTGCGCTTCTGCCAGTAGGCACGGCGTTCAGCACGCTTCGAGGATTCAACGAAGCGTTCGACCGCCATTCCCAGCACGCCACCAATGGCTAGAACCGCAATAAGCAAATGGGGTTTGTCGATCAGCGCTAGAATTTCGTCAGGCATTCGCCAGAGACTAGACGAAATTGCTTAGCAAAATGGAAACCGGAGAAGAGGGCACGAGACGCGCACTCTTCTCCGATTCCCGTACTTTCTATTACAGCGGGTTATCCAGCTTGATAATTTCTTCCTCGCTCTTGCGCTGGGAGGTCTTGAGCTGGCGGGGCTGCTGGAAGCTTTCCAGAACGGGCTTGTCGCGACCGTAGATGTCGCCGAAGGTTTCGAGGTTGCCTTCGATATCGCGCGCGATGGTGAAGTAGGTGAGATAGACCGGAAAGGTACGGGTCATCTCGACCTTGGTGTACTTGCCCGAGCGCGAGATGTCGGCCGCCTCGCTGCCCGACATGCCAGCCCCCAGGATCGCCATCGTCATGCCCAGTTCGACCGCGCGTTCGGTGCGGATGCAGCCGTGGCTGTAAGCGCGCACTTCGTGGTTGAAATACTGCTTGGAGGGCGTGTCGTGCAGGAAGATCGCGTGCTCGTTGGGCATGTCGATCTTCATCATGCCCAACGAATTGTTCGGGCCCGGCTGCTGGACGACCCAGACGTTGCCGTTGGCGTCCTTGGTGGCCTTGTAGCCCGCATTGCGCGCCCAGGTCGGGTTGTTGAGCACCTTCTGGCCCAGACCCTCGCCCTTCACGATCGACTGCGGCACGGTCCAGGTCGGGTTGAACACGACCGCCGAGACCGTTTCGGCCAGCTGCGGCGTCGCAGTACGCCCCGGCTTGCCGACGACCGTCTTGTAGGTGCGGATGATCTTGTTCTTGACCGTGAGGCGCAGCTGGAACTCGGGCACGTTGGTCAGGAGATAGACTTCGCCCAGATCGCGCTTGAGCCAGCGCCAGCGATCCATGTTGGCCATGATGAGGAGACGCCGGTCCTTCTGCGCCTTGGGCGTCGCGGCCAGTTCTTCCTTGAGCGCGGCGTAGTCCGGCACAGTCGGCGCCAGCGCGGCGACGAGGCCGGGAATGTCGTGCGCGGCCAGTGCCTGGGCCATCACCTTGCCAGTGGGCATCTCATCGCGGTCGGGATCGACCGCGAACCACTGCACGCGCGCGGGCATGGGCGTGCGTCCGTCACGCAGGTCCTCAACCAGCCAGCCCAGGAGTTTGCTCGCGAGTTCGTCGAGCGCATCGCCCTCACCCGCCGCGATCGCGGCCTGGAGCGCTTCGGGCTGATAATCGGCCGGCAACAGGCCCTCGCTCCCGATCCCGCGGATCGTGGCGAGAAGATCCTGCGCGTCCGAGATATTCCAGGGCAGCACGGGCGCGGAAAGGAAGAGCTCCTGCACCACCGGCTCGGACGTGGTGCGCGTGGCCGTCCCCTCGCTCACCACGGTCGCAGTGGTCGGCGCGGGGGCGTTCTTCGGAGCGCGCGTAGGCGCGGAGCTCGGCGTCGATGTGGGAGAGGCCTGCGCGGCGGGCGAATGCGGGCGGGGCAGGATATCTTCGGGGCCGCTCTGCGCACGACTCTGCGCCAGCACCGGCTGGGCCAGGAGGGAGAGCGCCGAAAGACTCGAAAGAAGGCCACAGGCCTTGCGCTGGATGCTGCTCATTTTGCTTCGAAATCCGCCCGAATAGTACGTGTAGGCCGCATAGCGACCGTGCGCATCACGGCCACCGATCCGGCGATATGAACGCCAGTATAGCACGTCCGTTCCGCATCGCGCCTGTCGCTACGATGAATTGCTTGCGAATAACCGACGCTTAACCCACAGAACCCGGGCCATGACGCAGCCTGCCCCCGCCTCCGATACCACCCCACCGGCCCCATCGGCCCTGCAGGCCGCGCTGCCGGTCCTTGCCGTGGTCGCAGGCATCGGAACCTTCAGCGCGATGGATGCGGCCATGAAAGGCGCCTCGATCGCGCTGGGCGTCTACACCGCGCTGCTCCTACGCAACGCGCTGGGTACGCTCTTTGCCCTGCCGATCTGGCTCGCGACCCTGCGAGGCCCTCGCCCCGAGAGCACCGCCTTCTCACGTCGCCCAACGCTCGCGCGCCTGCGCCTCCACGCCTTTCGCGCCGGGGTGACCACCTGCATGGCGGCGCTCTTCTTCTATGGACTCGTGCGCATTCCCATGGCCGAGGCAATCGCGATCTCGTTCATCTCGCCGATCATCGCGCTGTTTCTGGCGGCCCTGCTGCTGGGAGAAGTCATCCGCCCCCAGGCGATCCTCGCCTCGCTGCTCGGCATCGCCGGGGTGATCGTGATCGGCGGCGGGCGATTGGGGGCGCTCGACACTTCTCCCGAGACGTTGAAGGGGATCGCGGCCGTCCTGTGTTCGGCCGTGTTCTATGCTTTCAACCTCGTGCTGCAGCGCAAGCAGGCCCTCCTGGCAGGTCCCGGCGAGATCACGCTGTTCCAGAACCTGTTCTCGACGCTCCTCGTGGCCTTGCCCGCCCCCTGGCTCTTCCTCCTGCCCACAGGCCCGGTCTGGGGCCTGATCGCGGCGGGAGCCATGCTCGCCACGCTCGCGCACCTGTTGCTTTCTTGGGGCTACGCGCGCGCCGAAACGCAAGTGCTGGTGCCGGTCGAGTACACCGGCTTTGCCTGGGCCGCCTTGCTGGGCTGGCTGTTCTTCGGCGAAAACGTGGCGCTTGCGACTGTTGCCGGAACGTTTCTGATCCTCGTCGGGTGCTGGGTCGGTACGAGAAACAAAGTTTCACAACCTACCCCCTAGACCTATGCAGGAGGCCCTGCCTCTTGACCTTGCGCCTTTCAGCGCGCATCGGCGAGCCGACGAACCCGTCTGTCGCGTTGCAACACGCCCGAGGACCATGCGTTCAAGGGCGTGAACCCAAGCGTCGGACATCACAGGAAGGGAACAACGCCCACATGACCCAGGTCGGACAGGATACGCTCGGTACCCGGAGCACCATGACCGCCGGCGGCAAGACCGTCGCCTACTACTCGTTCAAGAAAGCCGCCGAAAAGATCGGCGACGTATCGCGCCTCCCCTTCTCGATGAAGGTGCTGCTCGAGAACATGCTGCGCTTCGAGGACGGTGGCTTCACGGTCTCGACCGACGACATCCAGGCTGTGGCCGACTGGCAGAAGAACCCGGTCACCGGCTCGGAAATCCAGTACCGTCCGGCCCGCGTCCTTCTCCAGGACTTCACCGGCGTTCCCTGCGTCGTCGACCTTGCCGCGATGCGTGATGGCATTGCCGCGCTCGGTGGCGACACCAGCAAGATCAACCCCCAGGTTCCCGTCAACCTCGTGATCGACCACTCGGTCATGGTCGACGAGTTCGGCACGCCCAAGGCGTTCGAACAGAACATGGAGATCGAGTACCAGCGCAACATGGAGCGCTACGACTTCCTCAAGTGGGGTTCCAAGTCGCTCGACAACTTCTACGCCGTCCCCCCGGGCACCGGCATCTGCCACCAGGTCAACCTCGAGAACATCGCGCAGAGCGTGTGGACCGAGAACGACCAGAACGGCGAAATCGTCGCTTACCCCGACACCTGCGTCGGCACCGACAGCCATACCACCATGGTCAATGGCCTGGGCGTCCTTGGCTGGGGCGTGGGCGGCATCGAAGCCGAAGCGGCCATGCTTGGCCAGCCCGTCTCGATGCTCATCCCCGAAGTCGTCGGCTTCAAGTTCACGGGTGAACTGAAGGAAGGCGTGACCGCCACCGACCTCGTGCTGACCTGCACCAACATGCTGCGCAAGCACGGCGTGGTCGGCAAGTTCGTCGAATACTACGGCGAAGGCCTTGCCACGCTCAGCCTCGCCGACCGCGCGACGCTGGCCAACATGGCTCCGGAATACGGCGCGACCTGCGGCTTCTTCGGCATCGACGAGAAGACCCTCGAATACCTGCGCCTCACCGGCCGCGAAGAAGGCCAGATCGAACTGGTCGAAGCCTACGCCAAGGAGCAGGGCTTCTGGATGGATCCCTCGAACCCCGAGCCGGTCTTCTCCTCCAGCCTCGAACTCGACCTCTCGACCGTCGTGCCCTCGCTCGCCGGCCCGAAGCGTCCGCAGGACAAGGTCGTCCTCACCGAGGTCGACGATGTCTTCAACAAGGACATGGCCGAGCTCTACAAGCGTGACCGCAAGTCGGTCGATGTCGATGGCGCGGACTACAAGCTGACCGACGGCGACGTGATGATCGCCGCGATCACCTCGTGCACCAACACCTCGAACCCCTCGGTTCTGGTCGCCGCCGGCCTCGTCGCCAAGAAGGCCGACGAGCTGGGCCTGAAGCCCAAGCCCTGGGTCAAGACCTCGCTGGCTCCCGGCTCGCAGGTCGTCACCGACTACCTCGAGAAGGCTGGCCTCCAGTCGCACCTCGACAACGTCGGCTTCAACCTTGTCGGCTACGGCTGCACCACCTGCATCGGCAACTCGGGCCCGCTCGCCGAGCCCCTGTCGAAGGCGATCAACGAGAACGACCTGGTCGCCTCGGCGGTCATCTCGGGTAACCGCAACTTCGAAGGCCGCGTGTCGCCGGACGTTCGCGCCAACTTCCTGGCCTCGCCGCCGCTCGTCGTCGCCTACGCTCTGAAGGGCACCGTGGTGGAAGACTTCACCACCACCCCGATCGGCACCGGCAAGGACGGCCAGGACGTGTTCCTCAAGGACATCTGGCCGACCAACGAGGAAGTGACCACCACGATGAACGCGTGCGTGGATCGCGAGATGTTCCAGGCCCGCTACGCCGACGTCTACAAGGGCGACGAGCACTGGCAGGCAATCAACGTCACCGGTTCGGAAACCTACGCGTGGAAGCCGGCATCGACCTACGTCGCCAACCCGCCGTACTTCGAGGGCATGGAAATGACCCCGGCACCGGTTTCGGACATCATCGAAGCCAAGCCGCTCCTCATCCTGGGCGACTCGGTCACCACCGACCACATCTCGCCCGCCGGTTCGATCAAGGCGGACAGCCCGGCTGGCCAGTGGCTCATGGAGCACCAGGTCGCCAAGGCCGACTTCAACTCCTACGGTTCGCGCCGTGGCCACCACGAAGTCATGATGCGCGGCACCTTCGCCAACATCCGCATCAAGAACGAGATGGTCCCGGGCACCGAAGGCGGCTACTCGTCGTACAAGGGCGAAACCATGGCCGTCTACGACGCCGCGGTGAAGCACGCGGCCGACGGCACGCAGCTCGTGGTCGTGGCCGGCAAGGAATACGGCACCGGCTCGTCGCGTGACTGGGCGGCCAAGGGCACCAACCTGCTGGGCGTGCGCACCGTCATCGTCGAGAGCTTCGAGCGCATCCACCGCTCGAACCTGGTCGGCATGGGCGTGCTTCCGCTCCAGTTCAAGGACGGTGACACCCGCGAGACGCTCGGCCTGACCGGCGACGATGCCTTCACCATCAAGGGCGTTGCCAACCTCAAGCCGCGCCAGGACGTCGAAGTCGAAGTGACCCGTGCGGACGGTTCGACCTTCACGTTCACCGCTCTGTGCCGCATCGACACGGCCAACGAGCTGGAATACTACATGAACGGCGGCATCCTTCAGTACGTCCTGCGCAAGCTCGCAGCCGACTGATCCGGCGCTCAGCCGAGGCCCTCACCGGCCTTTCGAAAACCCCGTCCGGCACACGCCGGGCGGGGTTTTCCGCGTTTGGGGACGGGTAAGGAAAGGAACGGGAGAAGAAAGAAGCGATACCGAGGGCCATTGCCCTCGGGCTCCCACGACTGTCGAGCGCAAGGCACGCACGCGATTTCGCCGCGACACACGAGAGATCGACAAGCCGATTGCCCGCCGCCCCGGCTCAGGACGCGATCAGCCCCCTCGCCTTTCGCTGCAGAGGCGGCGCGCGAGAGCTGAGGTCGACATTATGGGGAGCCCGAGGGCAATGGCCCTCGGATCACTCCTTCGCCGTACCTTGCTTTTTTGGAATGCGCGGAAGTCCCGCAGACCGCGCCTCAGGCGCGAACGGTGTCCTTGCCCCGGCGCGCCAGGCGGCTGCGGGCGAAGAGAGCGGCAGCCGCGGCTCCGAAGAGGATCAGCATCGGTGGCTCGGGGACATCTGTGGGCGGCGGCGGTGCTGGCGGCGCGCCCCCACCGGTCGTCGATCCGCCGGTGGTCGTGGTGGTATCGCCGCCGGTGGAGGTCGAGGTGCTGGTCGAGCTGCTCGTCGAACTCGACGTGCTGGAGCTCGTACTCGTGCTCGTGTCGCCGCCCGAGCTTGTCGACGTGCTCGTGGTGGTCGAGCCATCGTCGCCCCCCGAACTGGTCGAGGTGCTGGTGCTGGTCGTCGTCGAACCCTCGCCGCCCGAAGAGGATGATGAGGAGGAGGACGAGGACGACGAGGAACTGGAGCTGGACGAAGACGAGCTGCTCGACGTCGAGCCACCGGTCGTGGTCGAGGTGATGACAACGTTGCCGCCGCTCGACCCGCCACCTCCGAAGAAGCCTCCGAAGAAACCGCCACCAAAGCCCCCGACAGGACCGCCGCCAATTACCACCGGGGTACCCCCGCTGCCGCCTGCGGGCATCGGGGTCGGGGCGGGCGGAATGTAGGGCGGGGGCACCGGGACCATCGCCAGCGGCGGGTCCTCGGGCGGCTTGACGATTTCGCGCACGCGGCGGGTGGTGCGCGGCCTTTCCTTGGGAATGAGGCGCTTTGCCGGGCGTGCGACCTTCGCCTGCTTGAGCTTGCGGTACTCGGTCGTCTCCGACTGGGTCTCGGCAACGTGGACCGCGCCTCCGCCGATCACGGCGCAGCCCGCAGCGCAGGCGGACAGTTTGGCAATGGCGGTACGGATCGACATAAACGTTGCTCTCTGCGCAGGTCGTGCAGCCCTTGCGGACTGCGCCTCTACGGCTCTCCCGGATGCTTTGCTCGAATGCGGTTGCTAGCACACTCAAGGCAGAGAGGCGTTAACAGGGCAACGGCGTTAACCCTGTTTTCGTCCAGCTACAGCCAATTATCGCGCAATTGCGTGGCTGTTTCTAACCATGTGTTTCGAAACGGGACTTGTTTCGGGGGCAAGGGTAAACGCCTGTCCCCGGGTGTCCTGCGTGATTTCAGTCGGCCTGCGGACCTGCGGACGAATCGAAAAGCCCGCCCTGCGGCCCTGCCGGAGGCGTCAGGCCCAAGTGCTGCCAGCCCCGGTCGTTGAGGCAGCGGCCGCGCGCGGTGCGCGCCACGAGGCCAAGCTGGATGAGGTAGGGCTCGATCACTTCCTCGATCGTGTCGCGCGGCTCGGACAGGCCAGCCGCCAATGTCTCCACGCCCACCGGGCCACCCTTGTAGATGTCCGCGATCATCATGAGGTAGCGCCTGTCCTGCATGTCGAGACCAATCGAATCGACATCGAGCCGGGTCAGCGCATCGTCCGCGATCGCCTGCGTGATGACGTCCGAGCCCGCGACATGGGCAAAGTCACGCACACGGCGCATGAGCCGTCCGGCCACGCGCGGGGTCCCGCGTGAACGGCGCGCGATCTCGGTCGCGCCGCCCTTGTCCATGCCGATGCCCAGCAGATTGGCGCCGCGCGTCACCACGTGCTCCAATTCGGGCACGGTGTAGAACTGCAGGCGCACCGGAATGCCGAAACGGTCGCGCAAGGGGGTCTGGAGCAGACCCTGCCGGGTCGTCGCACCGATCAGGGTGAAGGGCGGCAGGTCGATGCGCACCGAACGCGCCGAGGGCCCTTCGCCGATGATGAGATCGAGCGCGCGGTCCTCCATCGCCGGGTAGAGCACTTCCTCCACCACCGGATTGAGGCGGTGGATCTCGTCGATGAAGAGGACATCGCCGTGTTCCAGGTTGGTGAGCAGCGCGGCAAGGTCCCCTGCCTTGGCGATCACCGGCCCCGAAGTGGCGCGGAAACCCACGCCCAGCTCGCGCGCGACGATCTGGGCCAGCGTCGTCTTGCCCAGCCCCGGCGGGCCGAAAAAGAGCGTGTGGTCCATCGCCTCGCGGCGCGACTTGGCGCTTTCGATGAAGACGTGGAGGTTGTCCTTGGCCGCCTCCTGCCCGACGAAATCGGACAGCGTCTTGGGGCGCAGTGCCGCATCGGCGTCTTCGGGCTGCGTCGCGGGCGAGAGGATGGGATTATCGGTCATCAGAAGGGGTTCAGCGTGTAGCCGTCCTGTTGCAAGAGGGCGTGAGCGGTCATGGCCGAAAGCGCCAGCTCCACACCCGGAATGAGATCGGCCCTGGCAAGACCCATGGCCGCCGCGCTCTGCCCGCACAGGATCACCCGAACGCCGTGATCGAGGAGCGCGCGGACCAACGGCGCGTTGGCGCTCTGCGCCCCGCCGCTGCGCGCAGCGTACGCCTCTGGCACAAGCAGGTCCGCGCCTGCCGGACCATGCACGACGAGCGCGACATGAATGCGTTCGCGCGGCACACCGGCCGCCACCTGCATGTTGATGAAGCGCGCCGCGCTGTCGATATGGCGGTTCACCTCGCCCGGTGTCGCCACCGCCGAGATATCGAAGGCGACCTTGAACTCGGCATCAGCCGGGATCGGCATGTCGGGTTCAACTGCGAAGGTACGTCCGTATTCGGTGAAGACGGGGCCTGTACGGGCAGCGGGCGCCGCCTGCGTACCTGCCGACAGTGCGAGCGCGAGAACCCCAGCAACTGCCCAGCCACCACGCGGGCTTATTGAAAATGGCATACACCCTCCTCGTAGTCCCAGGTGCCTCCGGCATCGAGACATATATCGACATCCCAGAACCCGGAAAACCAGAAGCCGGTGCCGATCAGTACGATCAGGATCGCCAATAGCCAAAGCCCCCGGCGCCTCACCCCGCCGCCTTTTTCAGCGCAACGCGCACAAGGTCGTTGAGCCCGGCATCCTCGCCCAGCTCGCCCACGGCCTGCGCAACGGCGGTGCTGGCGATGGCGGGCTTGAAGCCCAGATTCTGGAGCGCGGAGACGGCATCGGCGCTGGACGAGCCCGCCGGGCCCGCCACGCCCGAGGCCGCAATGCCCGGCGATCCGGGGGCAACCGGCATGCCGCCCGCCTTCTCCTTCAATTCGTTGACGATGCGCGTGGCGAGCTTGGGGCCGACCCCGTTGGCGCGCGCGACCATGGCGCTGTCCCCGCCCGCGCAGGCGCGCTGGAGTTCCTCGGTGGTAAGGACCGAGAGGATCGCGAGCGCGACCTTCGAGCCCACCCCCTGCACGGCGGTGAGGAGGCGGAACCAGTTGCGCTCGGCCGCCGAGGTAAAGCCGATCAGGCGCTGGTCGGTCTCGGACACCTGCATCTCGGTGTGCACCACGACCTTGTCGCCCCGGATGCCGAGGTGGTCGAGCGTGCGCGCCGAGCAGTGGACGAGATAGCCCACGCCGTTCACATCGATCACGGCCCAGTCGGGGCCCGTGTCATCCAGCAATCCAGTCAGCTTCGCGATCATGGTTTGTTCCTATGGCAGGAACGCCCCGGCATGACCAGACCAAACCGGCTTGCGCCTAGCGATGGCTTCCCAGCATGTTGGCGTGGGTGATTGCGACGGCAAGCGCGTCGGAGGCGTCCTCGCCCGCAAGCTGGACGCCGGGCAGCAGAACCTTGAGCATATGCTGGATCTGCTTCTTGTCGGCCCCGCCGGTGCCGACGAGCGCCTTCTTGACGATCTTGGTCGAATATTCGGCCACCGGCAGCCCCGCGCGCGCGATGGCGAGCATGGCAACGCCGCGCGCCTGGCCCAGCTTCAGCGTCGATTGCGGGTTCACGTTGACAAAGACCTCCTCCACCGCGCCGGTATCGGGCCGGTGGTGGAGGATGACGTCGAGCAGCGCGCTGTCGAGCTCGACCAGCCGTTCGGCCATCGAGGCCTTGGCGTTGGTGCGGATCTGCCCGTTGGCCACGTGGCTAAGACGGCTGCCGCTCTTGGCGACAATTCCCCAGCCCGTGCAGGTAAGCCCGGGATCGAGCCCGATGATGATCATTTCAGACCACGTCCAATTCGGCTCAGGCCGGAGCGAGAGCGGCCCTGTTCGAGAACCGGCGCGCAGCGTACCTCAAGGTAGGTGAGCACCGAAAGCGCAGAACAGGGCTGCTCGCAGCCCGGCATCAGCCGAATTAACCCAGCTTTTCCATGACTTCGTCGGAGATCTCGTAGTTCCCCCAGACGGTCTGGACATCGTCGTCGTCGTCGAGCGTGTCGATCAGCTTGAGCAGCGTGCCCGCGGTGTTCTCGTCGGCATCGACCTTGAGGTTGGGACGCCAGGCCAGCTTCACGCCTTCAGCTTCGCCCAGCACCTTCTCGAGTTCACCTGCAACTTCGTGGAGCGCTTCGGGCGCGCACCAGATCGCGTGGCTGCCCGGGTTCTCGTCGCCATCGCCCATCTCGCTCTCGACATCGTCGGCGCCCGCCTCGATGGCGGCTTCGAGGACCTTTTCCTCATCGCCGACGCTCGCCGGGTACTCGATCAGGCCGAGGCGTTCGAAGCCGTGCGAGACCGCGCCGCTCGCCCCCAGGTTGCCGCCGTTCTTGGCAAAGGCGGTGCGCACGTTGGTCGCGGTGCGGTTGCGGTTGTCGGTCAGCGCCTCGACGATGATCGCGACGCCGCCCGGGCCATAGCCCTCGTAGCGCACTTCCTCGTAGTTCTCGGCATCGCCCTTGGAGGCCTTGTCGATCGCGCGCTGGATGTTGTCCTTGGGCATCGACTGCGCCTTGGCGGCGTTGACCGCGGCGCGCAGGCGCGGGTTCATGTCCGGATCGGGCATGCCCATCTTGGCGGCCACGGTGATTTCGCGGCTCAGCTTGCTGAACTGCGCCGAGCGCTTCTTATCCTGCGCACCCTTGCGGTGCATGATGTTCTTGAATTTGGAATGGCCTGCCATCGGGTCCGCTCTTGTCTTGTGCCCGCCGCATGTAACCGAGGCTCTTGCCAGGCCAAGAAGGCCAGCGCGCGGCGGTACGGGGCGAGTCCGTTGGAAATTCGAGTTGGGCGCCCTTACAACAAGCCTGCCACCTAGAGCAACACTTGCCACCATCCCACGTCGCGCCAGGTGCCCATCTTCCAGCCGACCTGACGGTAAATGCCCACCGGCGCGAGCCCCATCGCCTCGCGCGGGACGACACGGCCCGCGTGGGGAAACGCGATCCCGGCGAAGCTCGCGCAAACGCCGGGACCGGCAGGCCAGGTCAGGAAGATGCTTCCGGGGGCGATGGCCCCTTGAAAGAAGTCCTCGTCTTCACTGCTCAGACCAGTTCGGCAAGAGCGGCCGGATCGAAGCCCTTGAGCCCGTCCGCCTCGCCGCCGCGCACCTTGGCGACCCAGTCGGGGTTGGAAATGAGCGCGCGGCCAATGGCGATAAGGTCGAACTCGTCGCGCTCCATGCGCGCGGTCAGCTGCTCAAGGCCCGTTGCCTTGGACGTCTCGCCCCCGAACGCAGCCAGGAACTCACCCGAGAGGCCGACCGAGCCGACGCTGATCGTGGTCGCGCCGGTGAGTTTCTTGGCCCAGCCGGCGAAGTTCAGGCCCTGCTCGCCATCGATCTCGGGGAACTCGGGCTCCCAGAAGCGGCGCTGCGAGCAGTGCAGGACATTCGCGCCCGCATCGACGAGCGGGGCCAGCCAGGACGTCATTTCCGCAGGCGTGGTGGCAAGCTTCACCGAGTAATCCTGCTGCTTCCACTGGCTGAGACGCAGGATGAGCGGGAAGTCCGGGCCGATCGCTTCGCGCACGGCCGCGACCACTTCGGCGGCCATGCGGGAACGCTCCGCAATCGTCGCCCCGCCGTAGCGGTCCTCACGCTGGTTGGTGCCGTCCCAGAAGAACTGGTCGATCAGGTAGCCGTGCGCGCCGTGCAGTTCGACCGTGTCGAAGCCCAGGCGCTTTGCGTCGGCCGCGGCCCGTGCAAAGGCGGCAACGGTGTCGGCGATGTCCTCCTCGCTCATGGCCTTGCCGCGCGGATCGCCGGGGCCGACGAGGCCCGAGGGGCTCTCGACCGGGGCCTCGGGTTCCCAGCCGCTCATGCCGCGCGTGGAGCCGGTGTGCCAGATCTGCGGGCCCATCCGGCCACCTGCGGCGTGAACCGCATCGACCACGCCCTTCCAGCCCGTGAGCGCCTCCTCACCATGGAAGAAGGGAATGCCCGGCTCGTTGCGCGAGTTGGGTCGGTCGATCACCGTGCCTTCCGATAGGATCAGGCCCACCCCGCCCTCGGCCCGGCGGGCGTAGTAGGCGGCCTGCTCGGGGCCGACGAGGCCGTTTTCGGCAAACGAGCGGGTCATCGGCGCCATGACAATGCGGTTGGCAAGGTCGAGGCCGCCGCGCTGGAAGGGCTGGAACAGGATGTCGGTGGCAGATGTGCTCATGGGAAGGGCTCCATCGGAACGAGGAATGGGGGAGAGATTGATTGGATGCCCGCTTAGGTATATCTTTGATACCTGGGTTCAAGAACGCACCTTCAATTCGCCAGGTATCCTCAAGGATACCGCCCCTCGACCAACCGCCCTCCTGCGAGTTTCACGATGCCCCTGTGCCAGCATTTCTCGGTCGATTGCCCCAGCCGCAAGCTGTTCGAACAGATCGCGGACAAGTGGTCGATGATGGTCCTCACCGTCCTCGAACATGGGCCCGTGCGCTTCAACGCCATCAAGCGGCATCTGGAAGGCGTGACCCAGAAATCCCTGACGCAATGCCTGCGCAAGCTGGAGCGCAATGGCCTTGTCGAGCGCCAGGTTATCCCGGCTTCGCCGGTCGCGGTGGAGTACGGCCTGACCCCGCTCGGCCAATCGCTCCTACCGCCCTTCAAGGCGCTCTATCTCTGGACGATCGACAACATGGCGCAGGTCGATGCTGCGCGTACGGACTTCGACCTGCGCCAGGAGGAGGCCCGGGTCAGCGCCTGACGCCCGGGCGAGGGCCGGGACGCGCGCGGATCAGATCCGTACGGCCGTCCCCGAACAGCTGACCATCAGCATCGAGCCGGTCTTGCCGATCGTTTCGTAATCGATGTCGACCCCGATGACGGCATTGCCGCCAAGCCGCGCGGCCTCGGCTTCCATTTCGGCGAGCGCCTCCTTGCGGGCGCGCTGGAGCACCTGCTCGTACTTGCCCGAGCGGCCGCCCACGATATCGGTGATCGAGGCGAAGAGATCGCGGAAGATGTTGGCCCCCACGATGACCTCCCCGGTCACGACCCCGAAGTACTTCTGGACAGGCTGCCCCTCGATCAGCGGCGTGGTGGTGACAATCATCGGCAAGGCTCCCATGTAAGTGCGTGATCCAGGCCATTCCCGAAATGCAGCGGGAACACAACGCTTTGGCAAGAATCTATCGGTCAGGAGATAGCCCATGACACGCCCAACGGTTCCCCTGGCATCCGCCGCCTCGCCCGGCATCGTCGCCATTCTGGCCGACCTTGCCCGCTTCGTACGCCGCCCGCGCGTGCTCTCCCCGGAGGGTTTGCGCCGACTTTCCAGCTGGAAGGTGCTGGGCGTCCTCTATGTACTCCACGTCGCGGTTCTGCTGCTGATCACCCTGCCGCTGACCGCGCTCCTGCAGAGCCAGCTTGGTCTGACGCCGCCCGACGCCTTCGACCAAATGCCGGCCGGATGGCTGCTGCCCGTCACGGTGATTGCCGCGCCGATCATCGAGGAAATGCTGTTTCGCGGGTGGCAGAGCGGGCGCCCACGCGCGCTGTGGCTGCTGGGCTGCGGACTTCTGGGTGCCGTCGTCATCGCAGGCCAGGCCCATGGGCTTGCCCCCTTGTGGATTGCAGGGCTACTGCTGGCGCTGGGTGTCGTGGCGGGACTGGGCTGGTTCGCGCTGCGTCGCCGACCTGCGCCCACCTGGTTCCAGCGTGCATACCCGGCGATCTACTGGTTGGCCGCGCTGGTCTTTGCAGGGATCCACATCTTCAACTACGGCAACGCCACGGCGCTGACCGCACTGCTGGTGCTGCCCCAGCTGTGGGCCGGGATCATGCTGGGCTATACCCGCCAGAGACTGGGCGTGGGCGCAGGGATGCTCCAGCACGCGGGCGCCAACGCGGCGACCATGGCGCTGGCTCTTCTCGCCGGGATGTGAGGAACGGCCGGGACCTGTGGCCCCGGCGTTCCCGAATGGATCAGTCGAGGCCGAGCGCGCTGCGGTAGGTCTCGAGCACCATGTCCATCTCGCGACGGTCGTCGGGCTTCATCTTACGCAGGCGCACGATCTGGCGCATGATCTTGACGTCGTAGCCCACGGCCTTGGCCTCGTTGTAGACGTCGCGGATGTCGTCCGAGATGCCCTTCTTTTCCTCTTCGAGACGCTCGATGCGCTCGATCAGCAGGCGAAGGCGGTCGTCGGCGGTTTCGGCCATGGAATTTCAGCTCCGAAAGAAGTTTTGAGAATCGGGTGTCGCCAAGGCGATCGGGCGCAGGCTGATAGCCGCTGCGGGGCCTTTGCGCAAAAGGTGATCCTGTGGAAAGCCTGTTCGAGACCCACCGTGCGCGAAAACGGATGCAGTTCGCATACCGCGCACCGCCCTTTCCGACATACCCTGCCCCATCACATGCGCGTTTCAGGGGATGGCGATGACGGACAGAAGGGCTCGCACGCATCCTTGCGGCTTCGCGCTGGAGCCAGCGCAGGGCCAGGGCTTCGCCGGAGCGCACCAGCCCCTCATCTCCCGCGCCGACGCGAACGCGATCAAGGGGATCGCCATCCTCCTGATGTTCACGCATCACCTGTTCGCCCTGCCCTCGCTGATCCGCCCGCCCAGTTCGTTCGAGCCTCTCCTCGCCGCCCTGCCGCTGGAGGTGTACCTGGGCCGGCTTGGCAAGATCTGCGTCGCGATCTTCCTCTTCCTCTCCGGCTATGGCTTCGCGCAAGGGACGGCCCGGCCCGATATCTGGCGAAGGCACCTGGACAAGGCGGGCCGTTTTCTCGGCACCTATGCCTTCTATTTCACCGTTGCGGGCCTCGTGGTCCTGACCGTGTCGTTTCTTTCACCTAGCGATGAAATCCCTGCCCGCATCGCCCGAAACCTTGGCGTGCAGGGTCTCCTCACGCTGGGAAAGCCACTCGTCTACGAATGGTGGTTTGCCCAGACCTATCTGGCGCTTATCCTGCTCTTCCCCGTTCTGGCGCGGTCGGCCAGTCGGGTACCATGGCTGATCGGCCTGGCGCTGATGGCTTTCCTCACCGGCGCACTGCTTGATGGACGCCAGCTCAACCCGGCGCTGTTCTCGGTCACGAATCTGCTGATCTGGCAATTGCCGTTCACCTACGGCCTCGCCTTCGCCCACCTGGAAAGACGCCCCCGATGGCAGGAAGAATTTGGCTCGGCGCGCCTTGCGGGGGGCGCTTCGCTCGCTCTTGGCGCAGGCTTCGTTCTGATCGAGACCACGGCCCCCAAGGTGCTTGCCCCCTTCCTGATCGTCGCCTGCCCCTTGGCGCTCCCGTCCCTCATCGCGTGCGGGCGTACGCCTGCGGCCCGCGCGTCCCTTGCATGGCTGGGCCAGCGTTCGCTTCCCCTCTGGCTGATCCACCCTTTCCTGTGCACCTACCTTGCGCAGGAATGGATCTACGCAGGACGCCACTCGCTCCTCATCCTCGCCTCGTTGCTGGTCCAGACGGTTCTGCTCGCTGTCGCTCTCGAAGCGGCGCGCTCCGTCCTCGTCGCCCATCTTGCCAGGGCCCGTCCGCGGCTTGCCTGACGCGCACTGGCCGGAACATCTCGAAGGCCCCGTGGTTTGCCCCTCGAACCTCCACGGAAATACGAAAGGGAAGCGGCCATGGAAGGCCCCACCGCGCACGACAGCGCTCCACACTGGACACCGGCGCGGGTTGCCATGGCCATCGTCACCGCGCTGGCCATCATCGGCGTTGCGCTGCTGCTGGTGCGCATGGTCAGCTTCCTCCTGCTGGTCTTCGCCGCGATCGTCCTGGGCGTCGTCTTCGATGCGATTACCCGGGTGATCTGCCGCCACACCCCGCTGAACCGGGGCATATGCCTGACCCTGGCCGTGCTGCTGCTGCTGGGTGTCTTTGCCGGAGCCTTCTACCTCTTCGGCGCGCAACTGGCCGCCCAGTTCGACATGATCCGCGACAGTATTCCGGGCGCCATCGCCCGCGTCGAGGACCTGCTCGACAGCCTGGGCGTGGGCGAGACGGTGCGCAACGCGCTTGAACAGGGGCGCGAACAGATTTCCGGCGTGTTCTCGCAGGCGGGCGGCTACGTGCTCACCGTGGGCAGTACGCTTACAAATCTCGTCCTCGTGGTGGCGGGCGCGGTGTTCCTGGCGGCCAACCCCGACCTCTACCGGCGCGGGTTCCTGAAGCTCATTCCCAAGGTCGCGGATCCAACGGCCGCAGAGGCGCTGGACGATGTCGGCATGGGCCTCAATGGCTGGATGAAGGGGCAGGTCGTCTCTTCGATCGTCGTCGCCCTCCTCAGCTGGATCGGGCTGGAACTTCTGGGCGTCCCGTCTGCGGCGGGCCTGGGCGTCATGGCGGGCCTGCTCGACGTCATTCCCATGCTGGGCCCCGTCATCGCAGGCTTCCCGGCCGTCCTGCTCGCCTTCACCGTCTCCCCGATGACGGCGCTGTGGACGCTCCTGCTCTATCTTCTGGTGCAGCAGTTGCAGGGCAACGTGCTCCAGCCGATGATCCAGAAGCAGGCGGTCAACATCCCGCCCGCGATCCTGCTCTTCGCGGTGCTGGCGGCGGGCATGCTGTTCGGCTTCCTCGGCGTTCTGCTCGCCTCCCCGCTCACGATCACCGCCTTCGTCCTTGTCCAGCGCATCTACGTAAAGACGCTGCTGGGCAAGGACGTGCAGATCGGGCCCGAAGACGCCTGAAGGCCACCCCCCGCGCGGCGGGCTCAGTGCCCCGGTGCGTTCTTCTTGAGGCTCTCTTCCATGCGCGCAAGCTGCTCGGGCGTGGCCTCGGACTGGTACTTATCCTTCCATTCGGCAAACGGCATCCCGTGGATCACCGCGCGCGCCTCGGCCTTGTCACCCTCGAAACCGGCATCGCGGATCCAGTCGGCAAGGCAGTTGCGGCAAAAGCCCGCGAGGCCCATCAGGTCGATGTTCTGGGCATCGTGGCGCTGTTGCAGATGATGCACCAGTCGGCGGAACGCCGCTGCCGCAATTGCATCATCAAGCGTGTCTATCGTTGCTTTCTCGTCCATATTCCTGCCGTTCGATCTTGGTTTAGGAGCCACCCTTTGCCATATGGGCGGCGGGTTTCGAAAGAGGCAGATAAAACTTGGCAAGCATTCCCTACCGCCGTTCTCCGCATCACCGTGGCATCAAGCGCCAGCGCAAGGTCAAGATTCTGGCCACGCTGGGCCCGGCCAGCCGCGACAAGGAGACCATCGCCAAGCTGATCCAGCGGGGGGCCGACGCCTTCCGCGTCAACATGAGCCATGGCGACCATGACACCCACCGCGAGACCATCGCCAACGTGCGCGCGGTCGAAAAGGACCTGATGCGCCCGATCGCGATCCTGTGCGATCTGCAAGGGCCCAAGCTGCGCGTCGGCACCTTCGAGGCCGGCAAGGCCTTCATCAAGCACGGCGCCCACTTCACGCTCGACCGTGATCCGGCGCCTGGCAACGATGAACGCGTGTGCCTGCCCCACCCCGAACTCTTCGGCATCCTGACCAAGGGGCAGCGCCTTCTCATCGACGATGGCAAGCTGCAGCTGCGCGTGATCCGCGCCGAAACGGACGAGATCCTGTGCAGCGCCGAAGTCGGAGGGCCGATCTCGGACCGCAAGGGCGTGAACGTGCCCGATGCGCTCGTCCCGATCCCCGCGCTTACCGAAAAGGACCGCCGCGACCTCGACTTCGCGATGGATCAGGGCGCCGACTGGATCGGCCTCTCCTTCGTGCAGCGTCCCGAGGACGTGGCCGAGGCGCGCCGCCTGATGGGCCCCAAGGGCTCGCTCATGGCCAAGATCGAGAAGCCCGCTGCGGTGGAGAGCCTCGACGAAATCATCGAGATCTCCGATGGCATCATGGTCGCGCGCGGGGACCTGGGCGTCGAACTCCTCCCCGAGGAAGTGCCCCCGATCCAGAAGCACATCGTGGAAAAGACCCGCGCCTGGGGCAAGCCGGTGGTGGTCGCCACACAAATGCTCGAATCGATGATCAAGAGCCCCTCGCCCACCCGCGCCGAGGTCTCCGACGTGGCCAACGCGGTCTACGATGGCGCCGATGCGGTCATGCTCTCGGCCGAGACGGCGGCGGGCGACTGGCCGGTCGAAGCGGTCACGATCATGGACCGCATCGCGGTGAAGGTAGAAAGCGACATTACCTACCGCGAGCGTATCCACCTCGCCAAGGCGCCGCTCGATGCGACCACGGCGGACGCGCTCGCAGGTTCGTGCACCCAGATCGCCGACACGCTGCCGATCGAGGGCATCATCGTCTTCACCAGTTCGGGCATTTCGGCCCGCCGCGTGGCGCGCGAACGTCCGGCAGCCCCCATGCTGGTGCTCACCCCCAGCCAGGAAACCGCCCGGCGCGGCGCGCTTCTGTGGGGCGCACACACGGTCATGACGCGCGACATCGGCAGCTTTGAAGAGATGATCGCCAAGGGCAAGCGCATGGCACTGCGCCACGGCTTCGGCGCCGCCGGAACCAAGCTGGTGGTGCTGGCGGGTGTGCCTTTCGGCACCAAGGGTTCGACCAACCTGCTGCACATCGTGACGCTGACGGGCAGCGAGCTCGACACGCCCAACTGATCGCCCATCACACGCAGCTACGCCGCGCCGGAGCTTTGCTCTCCCACGCGGCGTAGTCGCTTTCACGGACACCCCCCATGCCCCTCCAGACCTGGTGGCTCTTTGCCCTGACCGTCTTTGCGATCAGCGCCACGCCCGGCCCGAACATGCTGCACATCCTGACGCGCAGTGTCGATTTCGGCCTGGCGCGCACGTTCGCGGCGATGGCGGGCTGCCTTTCGGGGCTGATGATCCTGCTGACTGCATCGGTCGCGGGTCTCTCGACCCTGCTGGTGGCGGTGCCCGGACTGTTCACGGCGCTGCGCTATGCAGGCGCGGCTTACCTCGTGTATCTCGGAATCAAGGCCTGGCGCACCCGGGCAGGCCTGCTGGATGTGGCCGAAACGGCCTTGCCCCCGGCACGGCTCGGTGCAGCGGCGCTCTACCGTGGTGGTCTCGCGATTTCGCTGAGCAACCCCAAGGCGATCCTCTTTGCCGCCGCCCTGCTGCCCCAGTTCATCGACCCTGCCCAGCCCACCGGCCCGCAGTTCGCGGTGCTGCTCGCCACGTTCGCCGTGATCGAGAGCTTCTGGTACATGACCTATGCGCTGGGCGGACGTTCGATGGGGCGCGCACTGGAACGCCCCAGCGTGAAAAACCTCTTCAACAAGCTGACCGGCGGCCTGTTCGTGGCCTTCGGGATCGCGCTCCTGACCGCGCGCGGATAAACCGGCGCGCAGCCAGGGAGCCCGCTCCGGCTCAGTCGCGCGCGCCGAACAGCGCCGAGCCGACGCGCACGTGGGTCGCGCCCAGCAGGATCGCTGTCTCGAAGTCGCCGCTCATCCCCATCGAGAGCTGGTCGAGGCCGTTCTCCTGCGCGATCTTGGCGAGAAGCGCGAAGAAGGGCGCCGCCTCAATGCCGAGCGGCGGCACGCACATCAGGCCGATCACCGGAATGTCCGCCTCGCGCGCGGCCTCCAGCAATGCCGGCACGTCGGCAATCGCACATCCGCCCTTCTGGTCCTCGTCGCCGATGTTGACCTGCACGAAGCAGGGCACCTGCCGCCCGGCCTTGGCCATCGCCTTGCCCAGCGCGCTCACCAGCGAGGGGCGGTCGAGCGAGTGGATGCAATCGAACAGCGCGACCGCGTCCTCGGCCTTGTTCGACTGAAGCTGGCCGACGAGGTGCAGCACCAGATCGGGGTATTCCTCGCGCAGCGCCGGCCACTTTTCCTGGGCTTCCTGCACGCGGTTCTCGCCAAACACGCGCTGACCTTCCGCGATCAACGGCCGGATCGCGTCCACCCCGTGGGTCTTGGAAATGGCGATGAGTTCGATGCCCGAAGTCTCGCGCTGGGCGATACGGGCCGCGTGATCGATGCTTTCGCGCACCTCGCGAAGGGGAGTGACTGGCTCATTCATGGCGCGCTGCTATAGCGTCCCCGTGCCGAACTGCCACCCATCGAATCCGCGCAAGCCACAAGCAAGGCCCCTTCCCCGGCTCTGGCTCATCAGCGATGCGCGCAACGATGCGGGACTGGAGCGCGCCCTCGCCCGCCTGCCACGGGGATCGGGCTTCATCTATCGCCACTACCACTTGGGCGAGGCGGACCGGCGCGCCCGCTTCACCCGGCTTGCCCGGACGGCGCGGGCCCACGGCCACACCGTGATCCTTGCCGGAAATGTTGCAAAGGCCCGCCAGTGGGGCGCGGATGGTGCCTATGGCCGCGCGCGCCTGCTGGCACCGGGGGCGCAGAGCCTGCGGCTCGTCACCGTCCACTCGCTCACCGAATTGCGCGCCGCCCACGCCGCGCGCGCCGATGCAGTGCTGCTCTCGCCCGTCTTCGCCACGCGCTCGCACCCGGGCGGGCAGGTGCTGGGCCCCGTGCGCTTTCGCGCCATCGCGGCGCGCGCGCAGGTCCCTGTCATCGCCCTTGGGGGAATGAACGCCCACCGCGCCCGGGCCCGGGGCATCGCACGCTGGGCCGCAATCGACGGTCTTTCCGGCGATTCGCGCCATCCGCCCACAGCCTCATTCCCCCTCTGTTCTTGACGAAAACCGCCCCGCCTGCGCATGATCGCGCGGATTAGGGCCCAATTTTCAATACGCGGGAATTCGATCATGGCATCTCGGGCAATCGGCTCCGGACAGCGCGCGGGCAAGCCGGACTGGCGCGCCGTGCTTCGCCGCTCGGTGCGCCGCGCGGGCGAACTGGGCGGGGCGGTGGTGCTCTTTGCCGCCATGCTGTTCCTGATCACGGCGCTTGCCACCTACAGCCAGACCGACCCGTCCGCTTCGACCGCCGCAGGCGGTGAGGTGCAGAACTGGATGGGCCCGGTCGGGGCCTGGGTGGCCGACCAGTTCCTGTTCTACTTCGGTCCCGTCGCCTGGCTCTTCGTCCCGCTCCTCTATGTCTTTGCCCGCAAGCTCTGGCTGCTGGTGGAGGAAGAGGACGCCGAGGCCGAGCCATCCGACCAGCGCTGGTGGAAGCCGGTTGCCATGCTGGTACTCGCGATGATGCTGATCACGACGGTGCTCTCCTTGTGGTTCTCGGAGCCCGGCGGCACGTTGCCCGCTTCGATGGGGGGCATGTCCGGGCTCCTGGGGGCCTTCCTCATTGACGCCCTCGCCAGCCTGGCCCCGGCCGCCGCCGTGGTCTGGATCAAGATCGGCGTCGCGCTCGTGTTCTTCGTCGTGGGGCTCACGCTTGTGGGCCGTGTCTTCGCGCTCGACTGGGCGCGCCTGCTCTCGCTTCCCGGGCGCATCGGTCGTCTGCCCCAGGCGCTCCCCTCCCCCTCGCGCTTCTCCCGCGAAGGCAAGGAACCCCGTGCCCCCAAGGCCCGGCGCAAGGGCCGTACGACCAGCGAGGACGAGGAGGACGCCCTTTCCTTCGAGCCCGACGCTCCGGCCAAGGCCGCGCGCGAGGACGCCCGCAGCGGCGCGGCCGTGGGCCTATCCGACACCGCGCCGCGCCGTTCGCCCGCCATCGTCGACAGCCAGCGCGCGGCCAAGCCTGCACAGATCGGCGTGGGATCGAGCCAGACCGACCTGTTCGACGAATACAAGCTGCCCTCGCTCGACATCCTTGCCGATCCGCCCGAAGGCTCGGACAAGGTGATCGACAAGCTCAGCCTCGAGCGCAACGCGCGCCTCCTCGAAACCGTGCTCGACGACTTCAACGTCAAGGGCGAGATCACCGCGGTACGCACCGGCCCGGTCGTCACCATGTACGAACTGGAACCCGCGCCCGGCATCAAGTCGAGCCGCGTCATCGGTCTCGCTGACGACATCGCGCGCAACATGTCCGCGATCTCGGCGCGCGTTTCCTCGATCCCGGGCCGTACCGTCATGGGCATCGAACTGCCCAACGCGGACCGCCAGATGGTCTCCTTCAAGGAAATGGTCGCCTCGGAGGCCTTCGCCCACCACAAGGGCATGCTGCCGATCATCCTGGGCAAGGACATCGCGGGTGAACCCGTCGTGGCAGACCTCGCCACCATGCCCCACCTGCTGGTCGCAGGTACGACCGGCTCGGGTAAGTCGGTCGGCCTCAACGCCATCCTGCTCTCGCTGCTCTACCGCCTGACGCCCGCGCAGTGCCGCCTGATCCTGGTCGACCCCAAGGTCCTCGAACTCAAGAGCTACGACGATATTCCCCACCTGCTCTCGCCGGTGGTGACCGAGCCGCCCAAGGCGGTGCGCGCGCTCAAGTGGGCGGTCGAGGAGATGGAACGGCGCTACCGCATGATGAGCGAGGTCTCGGTGCGCAACCTTGCCGGCTTCAACGAAAAGGTGCGCAAGGCCGCCGCCAAGGGTGAGCCTCTCGGCCGCCGGGTCCAGACCGGCTTCGATGCCGAGACGGGCGAAGCACTCTACGAGGAAAACCAGCTCGACTACGAAGTCCTGCCCCAGATCGTCCTCATCGTCGACGAGCTCGCCGACCTCATGGTGACCGTGGGCAAGGAAATCGAAGTGCTTATCCAGCGCCTCTCTCAAAAGAGCCGCGCGGCGGGCATCCACCTCATCATGGCGACGCAGCGCCCGTCTGTCGACGTCATCACCGGCGTCATCAAGGCCAACCTGCCGACCCGTATCTCGTTCGCCGTCACCAGCCGCATCGACAGCCGCACGATCCTGGGCGAACAGGGCGCCGAGCAGCTGCTCGGCAAGGGCGACATGCTCTACAAGCCCAGCACCGACCCCATCAAGCGCGTCCACGGCCCGTTTGTCTCGGACGAGGAAGTCGAGCACGTTGCCGACCACTGGCGCGGCCAGGGCAAGCCCGAATACATCGAGGCCGTGACCGAAGAGCCCGAGGAAGGCAGCTTCGGCTTCGACGACCTGGACGCGACCGCCTCCGACCAGCCCGAGGAGCGCAAGTACCGCCAGGTCTGCCAGCTCGTCTTCGAGAACCAGAAGGTCTCGGTCTCCTGGCTCCAGCGCCAAATGGGCGTGGGCTACAACACCGCGGCCAAGTGGGTGGAGCGCATGGAGAACGATGGCTACGTCGGCCCGGCCAACCACGTCGGCCGCCGCGACATCTACCGCGACGAGAACGGCAACCCGCTGTGAAGACTGTGTCTCTCGCGCTGGCGCTTGCCGCCCTCACCCTGCCCGCGAACCTGGCCGCAGCCCCGCTGCCCCCGGGCCAATGGCAGCGCCTCTTCGCCCGCGATGTCGAGCGCACGCTAGGCCGCGCGGTTCTCGTCGACACGGCCTCGATCCGGATCGCCGGAAACACGCGCACCTACATCGAGGCGAACGTGCTCCAGTCGCGGCGCGGGGCCTACTCCAAGGGCACCACGCTCTACTACAGGCGCGCCGTCAATTGCGCGGGCGGTCGCCACCGTATCGTGAGCTGGTCGATCGTCGCACCCGATGGCCGCACGATCAGCAGCGGCACGAATTCTTCGCCGCAAAGCGGTGCGCTGCAATGGGACACCGCGCAGGGCAAGGTGCTGGGCTACGTGTGTCGGGGCATTCTTCCGCGCTGAACCCTTGGTAACGCCAAGGACAATCCCTAGGTTACGCGCCCCCGGCCTCGGCCAAGCTGCAACCTGACCGGCTCTGGCCGACACGACGAGGAAAGATCCAATGGAAGAGCATGGCCAGGCGTTCCTGCTCCAGGAAGGGTTCTTCCTCCTGGGAACCGCCCTTGTCTTCGTGCTGCTGTTCCGCCGCCTGGGGCTGGGCGCGACACTGGGCTATCTGCTCGCAGGCGCAATCCTGGGGCCCTATGCCCTCGGCCTGATCGGGGACGCGCAAGGCAAGATCGACTTTGCCGAACTGGGCATCACGCTTCTTCTCTTCATCGTCGGCCTCGAACTGGCGCCACGCCGCCTGTGGCGCATGCGCAGCGAGATCTTCGGGCTGGGCTTCCTGCAAGTCGCGCTGTGCGGGCTTGCCATCTCGGCGATCATCTACAGCTTCACGCCGTTCACCGTTCAGGCCTCGCTCGCACTGGGCCTGCCGCTCGGCCTGTCCTCGACCGCGCAGGTCCTGCCCATGCTGCAAAGCGCAGGCCGCCTCAACAGCCCCTTCGGCGAGCGTGCCTTCGCGATCCTGCTCTTCCAGGACCTCTCGATCATCCCCCTCATCACGATCATTGCGGCGATGAACCGCAACCCGGACCTGCCCGAAGGCCCTCCTGGCTGGCAGCTTGCGGTCATGACCGTGCTGGCCATCGTCGGCCTCGTTGCCGCCGGGCGCTTCGTGATCCGTCCCCTGTTCCGCCTCATCGGCAACCTGGGCGAGCGCGAGATGTTCGTCTTTGCCGCGCTCTTCACGGTCATCGCCTCGGCCGCGCTGATGCAGGCGCTTGGCCTCTCGACCGCGCTCGGCGCCTTCATCGCGGGTGTCATGCTCGCCGATTCGCCCTACCGCCACGAACTCGAAGCCGACGTCGAACCGTTCCGCTCGCTCCTCCTGGGCCTGTTCTTCATGGCGGTCGGCATGATGCTCGACCTTTCGGCCATTGCCGAGCGTCCGCTCTTCGTGGTCTCGATGGCGCTGGCCCTCATTGCCGCGAAGGCCGCCATCATCTTTGCCCTTGGCCTGGCCTTCAAGATGAAGTGGCGCAGCGCGCTCGCGCTGGGATTCCTGCTCAGCCAGGGCGGCGAATTCGGCTTTGTCCTCTTCGCACAGGCCAGCGAGGCCATGCTGATCGAAGGCCAAGCCGCCAGCCTGTTCGGCGCCATTGTCACCCTCTCGATGGTCGCCACCCCGTTCCTGATGATGGCCACCCGCCGCTTCCGCGAGGCCCCGCAAGGGCGCGCTGGAGAAGAGCGCGAAGGCCCGCGCGCGGACGGGGCAAGCGCAATCATCGTGGGCTACGGGCGCTTTGGTCAGACCGTCGCGCAGATCCTCAATGCCGCCGACATCGCCGTCACCCTCATCGACACCGACATCGACATGATCGACGTCGCCCAGCGCTTCGGCGCCAAGGTCTACTTCGGCGATGGGCGCCGGCTTGACCTCCTGCGCCAGGCGGGTTGTTCGGACGCCCAGATCATCGCCTTCTGCATCGACGGCGAGCAGCTCGACGATGGGTTCCTGCGCGCGGTCCAGACCGCCTTCCCGCAGGCCGCGATCTACGCGCGCGTCTACGACCGCCGCTCGCTTCTCAAGCTCAAGGACAGCCCCGCGCGCTTCATCGTGCGCGAGGTCCTGGGATCGGCTGTCACGCTTTCGCGCGCGATCCTCGATGGCCTGGGCCTTTCGGTCGACGACATCGACCGCGCCGAGGGCACCTACCGCAGGATGGACAAGGAGCGCCTCTCGCTCCAGCACGAGGCGCGCGACCTGCGTGTGGCGCACGACCGCATCATCACCGAGCCGCTCCACCTCGGGCGCGGCGGCGAGGCACCTCAGGGCACCGAGTAGCCGGCAAAGCGCTTCACCCGGCGCAGCGAGAAACTGGTCTTCATCGAGGACACCCCCGGCAGGCGCGACAGGCAATCGCGGTGGATCGTCTCGTAATGGTCGAGATCGGCCGCCGCGACGCGCAGCTGGTAGTCCGCGCCCCCGCTCATCAGGTGGCATTCGAGGATGTCGTCAAAATCGCGCACCGAACGCTCGAAGCGGTCCATCGCCTCGCTGCTCTGGCTGGTGAGCGCGATCTCGACGAAGACCTCGACCGGCAGCCCGATCCGGCGCGCATCGAGCCGCGCCACGTAGCCCGCGATCAATCCCTGTTCCTCCAGCGCGCGAATGCGGCGGTGGCAGGCCGAGGCGGAAAGGTGAACTTCCTCGGCCAGCTGGGCAATCGAACGCGAGGAATCGGCCTGGAGCGCCTTCAACAAGGCTCGGTCGGTACGATCCATGAACATTTTTCCCACACATTGATATTTGAAAGCAAAATTATTCGAACTTCAGCCCATCGCAAGGGCAAATGAGGTAAAACTTTGCGGCGGCCCACCTGTAGGCTGCTTCCATCAGGCGCCTGGACCTTCTCCAGGCACGGATCAGGGAGTTTGCGCATGCGCGTCGGTACCGTCACGGAAATCAAGAACCACGAATACCGGGTCGGCCTGACCCCCGAGAGCGCCAGCGAACTCGTCGCCAACGGCCACGAGGTCTGGGTCCAGAGCGGTGCGGGCCTCGGCATCGGCGCGAGCGACGAGCAGTACAGCGCGCTCGGCGCCAAGGTCATCGCGACCGCCGAAGAGGTGTTCGCGGGCTGCGACATGATCGTGAAGGTGAAGGAGCCGCTCGCCCCGGAACGCGCCATGCTGCGTGAGGGCCAGATCCTCTACACCTACCTCCACCTTGCGCCCGATCCCGCCCAGACCGAAGACCTGCTGAAGTCGGGCGTCACCGCCATTGCCTACGAGACCGTCACGGGCCCGAACGGCGCGCTGCCGCTCCTGAAGCCGATGAGCCAGGTTGCCGGCCGCATGTCGATCCAGGCGGGTGCCACCGCGCTCCAGAAGGCGCAGGGTGGCCGCGGCGTGCTGCTGGGCGGCGTTCCGGGCGTGATGCCAGGCAAGGTTGCCGTCATCGGCGGCGGCGTGGTCGGCTTCAACGCCGCGCAGATGGCCGCAGGGCTTGGCGCGGACGTGACGATCCTCGACCGCAACCCCGAAGTGCTCGAACGCCTCGGCAACTACTTCGAGGCGCGCGCCAAGACGCGCTTCTCGAGCCTTGCCAACCTGGCCGAGAGCGTGGCCGATGCCGACCTCGTCATTGGCGCGGTACTGATCCCGGGCGCGGCCGCACCCAAGCTCGTCACCCGCGAAATGCTGGGCACGATGAAGAAGGGCGCGGTCCTCGTCGATGTCGCCATCGACCAGGGCGGCTGCTTCGAGACCAGCCACGCGACCACGCATGACGATCCGACCTACATGGTCGACGGCATCGTCCACTACTGCGTGGCCAACATGCCCGGCGCTGTTTCGCGCACCAGCACCTACGCGCTCAACAACGTGACCCTGCCCCATGCGCTGGCTATCGCGAACCTGGGCTGGAAGGGCGCGCTGGCCCGCGATCCGCACCTTGCCGAGGGCCTCAACGTCCATGCAGGCAAGGTCACCTACAAGGCCGTAGCCACCGAACTGGGCTACGATTACACGCCCGTCTCGGAGCTTCTCGCCTAGCGTTCAATTCCAACCATATTAACCTTATCTTGAAGAGGCCGGGTCCAGGAAACATCGCATGTTTCCGTGGGCCCGGCCTTTCCTGTTCTGTCTTCTGATCGCGCTGGCGGGACTGATTCCGGGATTCGCCAAGGCTGCCAATGACTTCCCTGTCGGATCACGGTGCCATACGCTGGCGCCGTCCGAAACGTCCTCCGCGAATCTTGCCCGCACCCGCGAGGCCTGGACCTGCGGCCCTTCGGACTGGAAGGTCAGCGGAACCAAGGCAAGCTACGTACGCATCGACGTACGGGGGCGCGACCTGCCAGCAGATGCCGTCCTGACCACCCGCCTCACGCGCTACCGCAGCATGACGATCACCGCGATCGGCTCCGACGGTCGATCCGTCACGCGCGACATCCGGTCGGATGACCTGCGCTTCTCCACCACGCGCTGGCGGATGTACACCGCACTGCCGCGCCTTGATGGTCCGGTGGATGCCTACGTTCTCAAGGTGACGGGGCCGCGCCACATCGGGCTTCTCTCGGACGCCGAAGTCGGCGCGCGTGCTTCGCCCATGGCGGTTGGCAACCGGCAACTGATCCTGGCCGCGCTCTGTGGGCTGATGCTGATGCCGCTGATCCTTAACTTCGTGTTCTTCCGGATCCTGCGCCAGCGCTTCATCCTCTGGCACGCGGCGGCCGTCCTGGCGATGCTCACCCAGACGCTTGTCAGCAGCGGCCTCATCAACCGCTTCGTGCGTCTCTCGGTCACGGAACTGTGCCTGCTCTCGACCTTGAGCTGGGCGTTCATGGTCATCGCCACGCTGCGCTTCTTCATCGACCTGATCGAGCCCGAGACGCTGACCGCGCGCCAGCGCCTTGCCGTCGAACTGCTGTGCCCGTGGTTCCTGTTCTGGAGCGCGTACTACTTCCTCGCCGATGGGGTGCTGCTGCCCTCGGTCGCGCCGCTCTACTACATGTCGTTCCTGCCGATCATCGCCACCCTGCTGGCCACGATCGTTCTCTCGGCGCTGCGCGGCAGCCGCCTCGTCTGGTTCCAGATCGTGGGCTGGAGCCCGCTCATGCTGCTGGGCATCGCGCGCAACCTCTCGATCCTGGGGCTGACCGACGCACCGCTGGGCATGATGGTCGAGCAGCACTTCGCGATTGCCTTCGAGGTCGCGGTCACCACGCTGGGCGTCGCCGAACGGATCATGACCATCCGCCTGCAGCGCGACCATGCCCTGGCCGAAGCGCGCTTCCAGGCCAACCTTGCGCTGCACGATCCGCTCACCGGCCTCTTCAACCGCCGCGCGATCGAGGAAAAGTTCGACACGCTCTTGCGCACCGGTTTCCACACCATGGCCGCGCTCGACATCGACCACTTCAAGGCGATCAACGACACCCACGGCCACGCCGCCGGGGACGAGGTACTGAGAGCCGTGGGGCAGGCACTGGCAGGCGACAAGGACATCCTGACGGTGCGCCTGGGCGGCGAGGAGTTCCTGCTCCTCCTGCGCGGCGAGGGCGCGCTGGAACGCGCCGAACGCCTGCGCCAGGCCATTCCCAGCCGGGTCGCCAAGGAGCACGCAGGGCTGCGCAAGCTGGTCACCGCCAGCATGGGGGTCTATCGCCTGGACACGACCTGCGGGCACGTCCCTTCGTTCACCGAAGCCTACACGGCCTGTGACGAGCTGCTCTACGCGGCCAAGGCGGATGGGCGCGACTGCGTGCGCAGCAACGTCTGCATCGAGCCCCTCCCGACCACGCGCCTGGAACTCGTCGGCTGATCAGCTAGTTGGCGAGCCGTTCCAGAAAGGCGCGGCCACATCCTTGGGGATGCGCACCAGTCGCCCCGAAGCGACCTCGATCACGGCCCAGGTCGTGCGGGCGCGCACGAGAACCTTTCCCGTCTCCTCGTCCCCCTCACGGCGAAACGCGACGCAGCGGTCGAAGGTCGCGCGCTTGGGCGGATCGGGGATCCAGGTCGTGGCGGTCACGCGCTCGCCCTCGCGGATGTTGCCGCGGTAGTCGATCTCGTGCCGGGTCACGACCCAGACATAGGCCGCCTGGTGTTCGGGCGGAGCGACCGCCTCCCAGTGAGCGACGGAGACCTCCTCCATCCACTGCACCCAGACCGCATTGTTGACGTGGCCGAGCTGGTCGATGTGCTCCGAAGTGGCCTCGAAGCTGCGTGTGAACGGCTCGGCCATCGTGCTCAGCCCTCGATGCCCAGTTGCCACAGGATGAAGGCGAACTCCTCGGCGGTTTCCTTCAGGCTTTCGAAGCGGCCCGACTTGCCGCCGTGGCCAGCCCCCATGTTGGTCTTGAGGATCAATTCGTTGGTGTCGGTCTTGAGTTCGCGCAGGCGCGCCACCCACTTGGCCGGTTCCCAATAGGTCACGCGCGGGTCGTTGAGCCCGGCCGTCACCATCAGCGGCGGATAGGCCTGCGCCGCGACACGGTCGTAGGGGCTGTAGCTTGCGATATGCTCGAAGGCCGCCTTGTCGGTGATCGGATTGCCCCATTCGGGCCACTCGCCCGGAGTGAGCGGCAGCGTCTCGTCCAGCATCGTCGCCAGCACGTCGACGAAGGGAACGTGCGCGACGACTGCGCCCCACAGATCGGGATCGGAGTTGATGACCGCGCCCATCAGTTCGCCGCCCGCCGAGCCGCCCGAGATGCTGATCCTGCCCGCCTGCGTGTAGCCGCGTACGATCAGGCCCTTCGCGCAGTCGACAAAGTCGGTGAAGGTGTTGGTGCGCCGCTCCAGCTTGCCCGCCTTGTACCAGGCGCGGCCCATGTCATCGCCGCCCCGGATGTGCGCGATGGCAAAGGCAAAGCCGCGATCGACAAGGCTGAGGCGCGAGGTCGAGAAGCCCGGATCGATCGAGATGCCGTAGGCGCCGTAGCCATAGAGATGGAGCGGGCCTGCCCCTTCGCGGTCCTTGCGGTAGACGATGGAGACGGGGATCAGGGTGCCGTCGCGCGCCGCGATCTCGAGGCGCTCGGTGGCGTAGAGATCCTCGTCGTAGCCCGAGGGGATCTCCTGAACCTTGAGCGTTTCCAGCGTCTTCGCCTTCACGTCATAGTCCATCACAGAGGCGGGCTTCACCATCGATTCGTAGGAGAGGCGCAGCGTCTCGACGTGCCATTCGGGATTGGTGCCAAGCCCGGCCGAGTAGCTCGCCTCAGGGAAATCGATGGCCTCGATCCGGTTCGGATCGTCGTAATAGTGGACCGCGATACGGTCGAGCCCGCGCTCGCGCCCCTCGACGACGAAGAAATCACGGAACAGGTCAACGCCGGTCAGGTAGAAGTCGTCCGAGCCTTCGATGAGCGTGTTCCAGGCCGAGGGCGCATCGATCGAGGCGGTGGCGAGGCGGAAGTTCTCGTGCGTGTCGTTGGTGTGGATGAAGAGGACGTCGTTGCGCTCGTCGACGTCGTACTCCACGCCCTTCTCGCGCGCCTTCACGAGGATCTGCGGGCCCAGCGGATCATCGGCGCGCACCAGCCGCGCCTCGCTCGTCTCGTGGTCGCTGGTGCCGATGATGAGCCACTTCTCGTTGGCCGAGAGCGAGGAGCCGACGCGGAAGCCCTCGTCGTCCTCGTGGTAGATCTCGACATCGTCCGAGAGCGGCGTGCCCAGCCAGTGCAGGCGCGCGTTGTCGGTGCGCCACTGCTCGTTCGCCAGCGAGTAGACAAGGCCGGTGTCCTTCGCCACCCAGACCAACGCGGAGAGCGTACCCGGGATCTCGTCGGCCAGCAGTTCGCCGGTCGCAAGGTCCTTGATGCGCACGGTGAAGCGCTCCGAACCGTTGTCATCGACCGAGTAGGCAAGAAGCTTGCCGTTGGCGCTCACCGAAAGCGCGCCGAGGCGGAAGTATTCCTTGCCCTCGGCCAGTGCCACTTCGTCGAGGATCAGTTCGTCCGCGCCGCCCGAGACGGGCTTGCGCCACCACTTCTTGTACTCCGCGCCGTCCTCGAACTCGATCCAGTACAGGTAGTCGCCGTCCTTCTGCGGCACCGACGTGTCGGCTTCCTTGATGCGCGCGCGCATCTCCTTGAACAGCGCGTCGATGCGCGCCTGATGCGGGGCCATGCGCGCCTCGAACCAGCGGTTCTCCGCCTCGAGGTGGGCGAGCACTTCGGCGTCGGTCACCTCGGGATAACCGGGATCGCGCAGCCAGGCATACTCGTCCTGGACCGTGATGCCGTGGTGGGTGAAGGAATGGGGCTTCTTGGCCGCGACGGGGGCCGAAACGGGTGCCTGGGTGGAATCTGCCATCCCCTGCATCTATGTGTGCCCCATGACTCCCGCAAGCCGGACTTGAAAACAATGCTGATGAACACCCATGAATCGCGCCTCGACGCGCTGCGCCAGGAACTCAAGCGCCGCGGCCTCGACGGCTTCGTCGTGCCCATCTGCGATGAGCACATGAGCGAGTACGTGGGCGCCTATGCCCAGCGCCTGCCCTGGCTGACCGGCTTTGCCGGATCGGCGGGCTCGGCCATCGTGCTGACCGATCCCACCCGCACGCCCGCGGCCGCCATGTTCACCGATGGGCGCTACACCATCCAGGTGCGCGAACAGGTCGATGCCCGCTTCTACGCCTACGAGAGCGTGCCCCAGACCAGCCACGCGCAGTGGCTCGCCGAGCACATGCCCGAGGGCGCCGTGATCGGCTACGACGCCTGGCTGCACACCGCGCACTGGACGCGCAGCGTCGATGCGGCCATCGCCGCGAAAGGCGGCAAGCTCGTCGCCGTCGAGGGCAATCCCATCGACGCAGTGTGGGAAGACCAGCCCCTCCCCTCCCCCGCGCTCGCACTCGTCCACGCCGAGGAATTTGCCGGACAGTCGAGCGAGGCCAAGCGCGCTACGCTCGCCGAGGGGCTCACCAGCCGCGGGCTCGATGCGACCGTCGTCACCGCGCTCGATTCGATTGCCTGGCTGCTCAACATCCGCGGCTCGGACGTCGCGCACACCCCCGTCGCACTGTCCTACGTCATCGCCCACGCCGATGGCACGGCCGACCTCTTCATCGCCGAGGAGAAGGTGACGCCCGAGCTGCGCCAGCACCTGGGTAATGCCGTCTCGATCCTCCCGCGCGACGGCTTTATCGCAGGTCTGGAGTGCCTCGCGGGCAAGCGCGTCGCGCTCGATCCCGACAACGCGGTGGTCGCGATTGCCCATGCCCTGAACCACGCAGGCGCCACGGTGATCGAGGCGCGCGACCCGGTGGTCCTGCCCAAGGCGATCAAGAACCCGGTCGAGCAGCAGGGCCACCGCGACGCGCAGGAGCGTGACGGTGCGGCGGTCTCGCGCTTCCTCCACTGGCTCTCGCTCGAAGGTCCCAAGGGCGAGGTCACCGAACTGTCGGCCGCGGCCAGACTGCTGGAATTCCGCCAGGAATGCGGTGATCTGCGCGACACCTCGTTCAACACGATCTCGGGTGCAGGCCCCCACGCCGCGCTGCCCCACTATGCGGTCACGGAAGAGAGCAACCTGACGCTGGAGCCGAACTCGGTGTTCCTGTGCGATTCGGGGGGGCAGTACCCGGCAGGCACCACCGACATCACCCGCACCGTGTGGATCGGGCCGGGCGAACCGGGCGCGGAGGTGAAGGCGCGCTTCACCCGCGTTCTCAAGGGCCATATCGCGCTTGACCGCGTGCTCTTTCCCAAGGGCACGGCCGGGAGCCAGCTCGATATCCTCGCGCGCCACGCGCTGTGGCAGGCCGGGCTCGACTATGCCCATGGCACCGGGCACGGGGTGGGCAGCTTCCTGGGCGTCCACGAAGGCCCCCAGCGCATCGCCAAGTCGGGCGGCGGCCAACCGGGCACCGAGCAGGCGCTGCTGCCGGGAATGATCCTCTCCAACGAGCCGGGCTACTACAAGGCAGGCGAATACGGCATCCGCATCGAGAACCTGGTGCTCGTCGTCCCGCGCGCGATCCCGGGCGCGGAAGGCGAGTTCTACGGCTTCGAAACCCTGACCTTCGCCCCGATCGAGAAACGCCTGGTCGATACGGCCTTGCTGACCGAGGAGGAAACGGCCTGGTGGAATGCCTACCACGCCCGCGTCAATGAGCTGATCGGCCCGCAACTGGATGGCGCGGCGAAGACCTGGCTGGAGGAGCAATGCGCGCCGCTCTGAGCGGCCTGCCCCTCCCTCCCGGCAGGTGAGCATTGGGAAAGGGACCTCGTCATGACCCGGCTTGTCCGTGAACTTGGCCGCACGCCCGTTCACCTGGGGCCAGGAGGCCATGCCGAGGCCCTGCCTGCCTACACAGGCACCATGGACTGGTACGCGGCCTATGCACGGCGCACCGAGGCCGACGGGCCGGACGGCCGGCTCGTCGCCCTCCACTGTCTCGATGCCGACTGGGACAGCTGGGAGATGCACCCGTGCGGCGATGAGGTCGTCGTCTGCCTTGCCGGAGAACTGACGTTGATCCGGGAGAGCGCCGAAGGCTCCCATATCTGCGAGGACCTGCACGCCGGGGACTATGTCATTATCCCCTCCGGGGTCTGGCACACCGCCGATATCGCACGCCTCGCCACCGCCCTTTTCATCACCACCGGGCATGGCACGCAGCACCGCCCCCGTCCCTGAACCTTCCCTCTCTTGCGCCTGCGTGAACGGGCCTGTCAGACCGAGACAATTGGCGACAAAAGACAAGCTGACTGGCAAACTTGCGCGACAAGCGGCCTCTAGAACGGTTATCAGAAAGTCGCGGCAGGGCGGTTGCCCCCTCCCTTCCAGACCCGCCGCGACTTTCGATCCATTCGCATTTGGGAAACCAAAGGAAAGAGAGACCGGACATGACCCCCACGTTCAAGACCACCCGTTTCAAGACTATCGCCCTTGGCCTGACCGCCGCGAGCCTCGCCCTTGGCGGCGCAGCCTACGCGCAGGATGATGCGCCGCGCGGCCCCCGTCACGCGATGATGGACGCCGACAAGGACGGCATCGTTACCCGCGCCGAGGCGCAGGCCGCGGCCGAGGCGATGTTCACCCGCATGGACGTCAACAAGGACGGCAAGATCGACGCCGCCGACCGCGAGGCGCGCCAGACTGCACGCCGCACCGCCATGTTCGAGAAGCTCGACACCAACGGCGACGGCTCGATCTCGAAGGATGAATTCATGAGCGCCGAGCGCGGCCACCGGGGTGATCGTGGAGATCGCGGCCCGCGCGCCGACGGCGAAGGTCGTCACGGCAAGCACCACATGCGCCGCGGTCACCATGGCCCGCGCCACGGCGGCGGCATGATGATGATGCGCATGGCCGACACCAACAAGGACGGCGCGATCACCCGCGAGGAAGCGGTGGCCGCAGCCCTCACGCACTTCGACATGGTCGATGCCGACAAGGATGGACAGATCACCCCCGAAGAGCGCAAGGCGGCGCACGAAAAGATGCGCGCCCAGTTCAAGGCCCGTAAGGCCGAAGGCTCGGCCAAGTAGCGAGCGGGCGCGGAACGAAGGATGGATATGAACGACACCGCGCCTGTCCGCCTGCTTCTCGTCGACGACGAAGCGGCCCTTCGTGAACCCCTGGGTGAGTACCTCTCGCGCCAGGGGTTTACCGTCACCCAGGCCAGCAGCGCCGCCGAGGCGCGCACTTTCCTGCGCGACCACAAGGCGGATCTCGTCCTCCTCGACATCATGATGCCGGGCGAGGA
This sequence comes from Novosphingobium decolorationis, assembly GCF_018417475.1. Taxonomy (NCBI): domain Bacteria; kingdom Pseudomonadati; phylum Pseudomonadota; class Alphaproteobacteria; order Sphingomonadales; family Sphingomonadaceae; genus Novosphingobium; species Novosphingobium decolorationis. Next base: position 3,440,810 of record NZ_CP054856.1, on the reverse strand, counting down.
CGGGCTTTCGTTCTGCCGCCACCTCGTCGAGGCGCAGGACCTGCCCGTGATCTTCCTGACCGCGCGCGGCGAGGCGACCGACCGCATCGTCGGGCTCGAGATCGGCGCGGACGACTATGTCGTCAAACCCTTCGAACCGCGCGAACTGGTCGCGCGCATCCGCTCGGTCCTGCGCCGCGCGGCCCGCGGCGTGCCTGCCGCCCCCGAGAACGAGGCTTTCCTCTTCGAAGGCTGGACGCTCGATCCCCTCAAGCGCCGCCTGACCGACGCGGACGGGGCGGTCGTCGCGATTTCCTCGGTCGAGTTCCGCCTGCTCATGGCCTTCCTGGAGCATCCCCGCCAGGTCCTCGACCGTGATCGCCTGCTCGACATGGTGCAGGGCCGCGAGGCCCACCTCTTCGACCGTGCGGTCGACAACCAGGTCAGCCGCCTGCGCCGCAAGATCGAGGTCGACAGCCGCAATCCGCAGCTGATCCAGACCGTCTGGGGCGGCGGCTACATGCTCGCCGCCGACGTCAAGCGGGTGGCGCTGGAAGACGAATGAAAGCCCTCCTTCCCCGCAGTCTGATGGGGCAGATGCTGCTCGCCGTGGCGGTTGCCCTGCTCTTCGTCCAGTCCTTGAGCGCTTTCCTCGTCTACAGCGCCCAGCGCGACAGCTACGAAACCGGCATGCTCAACGTGGCCGCCTTCCGCATCGTCATGGAGACGCGCGGACGCGAAGCGCTGCGCGGTGCCGAGCGCCCCGAAAGCGCCCCCTTCGGTGGCCCGCGCCCACGTGGGTTCCCGCTCGAAACCACGACCACGGCACCGAACCTGAGCAAGGAAGTGCGCGACGGCCATGCCGAGGCCAAGCTGGGACAGATTCTGGGCGAGCAATCGCTCAAGGTGGCCCGGATCGTCATTGTCCACCGCCGTCTCGGCGACGACAAGCGCGCCAGCGAACGCTTCCTGCGCCATGCCCGACACCACGAGATGCCCCGCGAACAGATGAATGAGATCCTGGGCAACCACCTGATTGTCGTCGGCGTCCAGCTCGAGGGGCAGGACCAATGGCTCGTCACCCGCGTGCTCTCGCCGCGCGCGATGAACCTGCTGCTTTACCCCCTGATCTTCCAGACGCTGGGCATCTACGCCGTACTGATGGCGGCGGTGACCTTCATCCTGCGGCGCATGACCCGACCACTCGCAGCCCTCACCCGGCGGGTCGAGGACTTCGCCGTGGCCCGTGATCTGGATGGACAGATCCCCGTGTCGGGCCCCGAGGACATGCAGCGCCTGATCCTCGCCCACAACGCGATGGAAAACCGCATCGTCGACCTGCTCGATGAAAAGGACGTGATGCTGGGCGCCATCGGCCACGACCTCAAGACCCCGCTAGCCGCCCTGCGTGTGCGCATCGAGAGCGTCGAGGACGACATCGAACGTGCGCGCATGGCGACCACCATCGAGGACATCGTGCGCACCCTCGACGACATCCTGTCGCTCGCCCGCGTCGGACGTCCGAGCGACCCGCTCGAACGCACCGAACTCTCCGCCCTCGTCGTCTCGGTGGTCGAGGAGTACGAGGACATGGGCGAGCCGGTGGAGCTGGGGGAAACCTGCCGGATGGCGCTCGAACTGCGCCCTACCTGGCTGCGGCGCGCGCTGCGCAACCTCATCGGCAACGCCCTGCGCTATGGCCACACGGCGCGTGTCTCGCTCGGCAAGGACGGCGGGCAGGCCGTGATCGTGATCGAGGACGACGGGCCGGGCATCCCGGACGATTCCATCGAAAGCATGATGAACCCGTTCACCCGCGGCGACCCCTCGCGCAATTCGGCCACCGGCGGCGCGGGACTGGGCCTCGCGCTTGCCCGCGCGATCGCGGACCAGCACGGCGGATCGCTGACCCTCGCCAACCGGTACGGTGCTGAAGGCCGCGTCGAAGGCCTGACCGCGCGTCTGACCATCCCGATGGGGTAAAGAAGTAAGGATATCTTCAAGGGGTCATCACCCCTTGGACCCCAGACTCGGCAACCTCACCTTTCTCCGCCACCACGGCGCGCGAGAGGTGAGGTCGACAGTTCGGGGAGCCCGAGGGCGATGGCCCTCGGACCTATCTTTCGGCTCATCTCTTCAAGGCCTCCCCGGTCCCGGCTTCCGAGACCGACCATTCCCCCGTCGTGCAGTCTTCCGGATCGAACGAAGCCACGGCGCGCATCGCCTGCGCAGGTTCGTCGGGCAAGGCGACCTGGAATCCGACCGTGGCCGTCCACGTCCCCTTGTCGTCCGCCTCATCGACCCGGAACTGCCGGAAATCGAGGCCGCGACTGCCGGGAGGCAAGACCGCGCTGATCTGCAAGAGCACGTCGCGCAGGAAGGCGGCGTTGCGGGTCCGGCAGATATCGGCAGGCTCAGGCGCGGAGAGGTCCGCCTTGTCGATTGCGTAGGTGGTCGGCGTTGGCGCAGGCTCCGGCGCATCGGGACTGCACGCACAAAGCGCGAGCGCCAGGAGTGCGCCCCCTGCCAAGGTGCCTGCACGACTGATCCACATCCGCATCGTCTTCTCCCGAAATTACGAAACCTAGCGCATCAGCCCGCCAATGAGGTTGCGAGCGAAACGGCCGATGCCCGGGATGCCGATGGCTTTTTCCACCGCCGATCCGAAGGTCCCAGCCGCCGCGCTCGCCGCCGAGGCGCCGGGGTTGGCACGGCTGGTCTTGCCCTGCAGCTTCTGGGCCAAGATCGCGCCCGCGCTCGCCGCCGCGGCTCCCGCCGCCGCCTTCGCGGCCTTGCCGCCAAGGCCGTCCCACAGACTCGGGCTACGGCGTTCGCGGCGGCGCACTTCTTCTTCGCCCTTCTCGGCAACTTCCTGCGCCGTCACCGCCGCATCGGCGGCCTTGGCCGCGAGCACTTCCTCGGCGCTGTCGCGGTCCACCGCCTCGTCGTACTTGCCGGCAAAGGGGCTGACCGACCGGATGATCGCGCGCTCGCGGGCCTCAAGAGGCCCCAACCTTGAGCGGGGCGGCGCGATGAGCGTGCGCTGCACGACACCGGGCGCGCCATCCTCGTCCAATGTCGAGACAAGCGCCTCGCCCACCTTGAGTTCGGTGATGGCCGCTTCGACATCGAGGTCGGGGTTGATGCGGAAAGTTTCCGCTGCTGCCCGGATCGCACGCTTGTCGCGCACCGTGAAGGCCCGCAGCGCGTGCTGGACGCGGTTGCCCAGCTGGCCTGCGATGTCCTCGGGGATGTCGACCGGGTTCTGCGTCACGAAGAACACGCCCACGCCCTTGGAGCGGATCAGGCGCACCACCGTCTCGACCGTATCGAGCAGCGCCTTGGGGGCATCGTCGAAAAGGAGATGCGCCTCGTCGAAGAAGAAGACGAGACGCGGCTTCTCAGGGTCCCCCACCTCGGGCAGCGCCTCGAACAGTTCGGACAGCAGCCAAAGGAGGAACGTCACGTAGAGCTTGGGACTGCGCATCAGCTGATCGGCGGCGAGCACGTTGACGAAGCCGCGCCCCTTCTCGTCGCACCGCAGGAAATCCTCGATCTCCAGCGCAGGTTCGCCAAAGAACTGGCCCGCCCCCTGCGCCTCCAGCGCGAGGAGCTGGCGCTGGATCGCCCCGACGCTGGCCTTCGTGACGTTGCCATAGCGCGCGGACAACTCCGATGCGTTCTGCGCCGTATAGGCCAGCATCGCCTGCAGGTCGGGGAGATCGAGCAGCAGTAGCCCCTCCTCATCAGCAAAGCGGAAAACGATCTGGAGGACGCCCTCCTGCGTGTCGTTGAGGTCCATCAGCCGGGAGAGCAGCAGCGGTCCCATCTCCGAGATGGTGGTGCGGATCGGGTGCCCCTGCTTGCCATAGATGTCCCAGAACACCGCCGGATTGTCGGCATAGGTATAGTCGGTGATCCCGATCTCGCGCGCGCGGCCTTCCAGCTTGTCGGCGTTCTTGAAGAGCGGGCTCCCTGCCATCGAAATGCCCGACAGGTCGCCCTTCACGTCGGCCAGGAACACCGGGACGCCCTGTGCGGAGAATTGCTCGGCCAGCGTCTGGAGCGTGACCGTCTTGCCCGTGCCGGTCGCCCCCGCAATGAGGCCGTGGCGGTTGGCCCGGTCCAGCCGCAGTTCCTGGCGCTGCCCGTCCCCGCCCAATCCCAGATAGAGTGCGCTCATCGTCCTCGTCTTGCCTTCTTTTTTCCGCTCGCCAGGAATGGCCGGCTACGCAATAGGTGATAGAGGCGAGCCATGCGCGGGGTCGAGAGTGTTTTTGCCGTGGGCAAGTGCCATCAGGCCCGCCGCATCCGGCCTTCCGTGCCATTCCGGGTGTTTCCACCGGACGCATAATTGCTCTAAGGGGCCTGACGAAGACGATGACCGAGCCCTTCATTCTCCTCGACGATGCCCGCACCCATGGTGCCGTGGACGCCCGCCTCTACCGCAGCCCGGTGGAGATCGTGTCCGCGCGCGCGCCCGGGGAGGTTCTGCCCGCCCTTGCCCGGATGGAAGAACTGTCGCGCGAAGGGCTGCATCTTGCCGGATACATGACCTACGAGGCCGGGCTGGTACTCGAAGCCAAGCTTGAACGCTTCGCAGGCCAGGAGGTCGACGGGCCGCTTCTCTGGTTCGGTGCCTTCACCGCCTACGAAGCGATTGCGCCCGATGCCATGGAGCTGTGGCTCTCGCGCCATGGCGGCAGCGAAGAAGCCTGGATCGGGCCGATGAAGCCGGTGCGTACGCTCGGCGAATACACCCGTGCCTTCGACCGCCTGCAGGAAGCGATCCACGCGGGCGACATCTACCAGGCGAACCTGACGATGCCGCTGGAAGGCCCCTGGCAGGGCGATCCGCTGGGCCTTTACGCCAAACTGCGCCCGGCCTCCGAAGCGGGCTATGGCGGGGTGATCTTCGACGGACGCGACTGGCATCTCAGCCTCTCGCCCGAACTCTTCTTCCAGATCACCAACGGCACGGTCCACGCCCGCCCCATGAAGGGCACCCGCCCGCGCGGCCGGGATCTCACCGAAGACGCGGCCCTGCGCGCCGAGCTGTCCGCCTCGGCCAAGGACCGCGCCGAGAACCTGATGATCCTCGATCTCATGCGCAACGACCTCAGCCGCGTGGCCGAGCCGGGCAGCGTGCGCGTGCCTGCGCCCTTCGCGATCGAGAGCTATCCGACCGTGCACCAGATGGTCTCCTCGGTCGAAGCCCGGCTCAAGGCGGACAAGGGTCCGCTCGATCTCCTGCGCGCGCTGTTTCCCTGCGGCTCGATCACCGGCGCGCCCAAGATCCGCGCGATGGAACTGATCGAAGAGGTCGAACAGGGCCCGCGCGGCGTTTATTGCGGGTCTATCGGCCACATCGAACCCACTGGCGATGCCGCCTTCAATGTGGCAATCCGCACGCTGCGCCTGGCACCGAAGAACGCCGGGTCCGGCGCGTTCGGTGGCCGCGCGAGGCTGGGGGTCGGCTCGGCCATCGTTGCGGATTCGCAAAGCCTGCCGGAGTGGCGGGAATGTCTTGTCAAAGGGGGTTTCGTGCGAGGTTCGGGAACGCAAGGATCGGGGAAGGCGCCATCGCCCGCGCGCTTCGACCTGATCGAGACCATGCGCTTCACGCCCGACGAGGGCATCCCGCTCCTCGAGATGCACCTTGAGCGCATGAAGGCGAGTGCGGCGGCGCTGGGCTTCGTATTCGACCGTCACGCGGTGCGCAACGCAATCCAGGCGCTGTGCTTCGATGCCGCGCAGGCCGCCAAGCTGCGCCTCGTGACCGCCCGCAGCGGCGCCTACGCGCTTGAACTCGCGCCCCTTCCCGAAACGCCGAGCGAGCCGCTGGTCGCCGCCGCCGTGCGCATTCCGGTCGACAGTTCGGACTGGCGCCTGGCCCACAAGACCAGCGACCGCGCCTTCTACGAGGCCAGCCTGGCCCTCGCGCGCGCGGCAGGAGCCGCCGAGGCCCTGCTCCTGCGCGACGATGGCCGCGTGACCGAGGGCAGCTTCACCAACATCTTCGTGGAGCGCGGCGACGTGCTCCTGACCCCGCCCGCCACGCTTGGCCTGCTGCCCGGTGTCCTGCGCCGCTCGCTCATTGAAAGCGGCCGCGCGCAGGAGGCCGACCTCACGCTGGACGATCTGGCGGAGGGCTTCTTCCTCGGCAACGCGGTGCGTGGCCTCTTTCCGGCAAGGCTGCTCGCGTGACCCATCTTTCGACCGCCCTCTCGCGCATCGCGCCCTCGCAGACGACCGCGATGACCGACCGTGCCATCGAACTGCGCGAGGAAGGGCGCGACATCATCTCGCTCTCGGTAGGCGAGCCCGATTTCGACACCCCGCCCCACGTCCTTGCCGCCGCGCACGCCGCGCTCGAGGCCGGGCTTACCAAGTACACGCCGGTCGGCGGCACCTCGCAGTTGAAGCGCGCCGCGGCCCTCCACTTTCGGCGCGATCTGGGCATCGACGTTCCGACCTCGCAGATCACGGTCAGCGCGGGCGGCAAGCAGGCGATTTTCCACGCCCTCCTCGCCACCGTCAGCGAGGGTGAAGAAGTGATCGTGCCCTCTCCCTGGTGGGTCAGCTATCCCGAGATGATCCGCTTCGCCGGGGGCAAGGTCGTGCCGCTGATGACCTCGCCCAAGGACAACTTCCGCTTCTCGCCCGCCGATTTCGAAGCACAGATCGGGCCGCGCACGCAGTGGCTGATGCTCAATTCTCCGGGCAATCCGACCGGTGCATGCTACCCCGCCGAGATGCTGCTGGGCATTGCCGAGGTCCTGCGCCGCAACCCGCGGGTGATGGTCCTCTCCGACGATATCTACGCCCCGCTCAACTACACAGGTGGCGGCCATGCGACGCTCGCCGCACTGTGCCCGGACCTCGCCGATCGCGTGCTGACCATCTCGGGCGTCTCCAAGAGCCATGCAATGACCGGCTTTCGCATTGGTCTGGCCGCAGGTCCCGAATGGCTGATCCGCGCGATGGAGCGGCTCCAGTCGCACTCCTCGGGCAACCCCTGCTCGATCAGCCAGGCTGCGGCCGTCGCCGCGCTGGAAGGCCCGCAGGAGTTCCTGGCTAAGTGGCGCGAGCGCTTCCGCGCCCGGCGCGACCAGGTCGTTGCCGCGATCAACGCGATCCCCGGCCTCTCCACGCCGACGCCCGACGGCGCGTTCTACTGCATGATCGATGCCTCCCCGCTGATGGAGCGTTTCGGTGATGACACCGCGCTCGCACTCCACATTCTCGAACATGGCGTCGCCATCGTTCCGGCCTCGGCCTTTGGTGGAAGGAATGGTTTCCGGATCAGCTTCGCCGCCGACGAGGCCCGGCTCGACGAGGCGCTGCGCCGCATTGCAAAGGCCCTAGCCGCATGAACATCCCCATTCTCTACGAAGACGCCGAAGCGCTCGTCATCGACAAGCCCGCCGGGCTTCCCATCGACCGACCGCGCGCGGGCGGCGCCTGCCTCGAGGACTATCTCGAAGACCTCAAGCTCGGCTTCCAGCGCGCCCCGCTTCCCGTCCACCGGCTTGACCAGGACACTTCGGGCTGCCTGCTGCTGGCGCGCAACCCCAAGGCGCTCAAGCGCTTTTCCGCCGCCTTCGAGGAGCGCCTCGTGGAAAAGCGCTACCTCGGCATCGTCGATGGCGTGCTGGAACAGGAGGAAGGCACGATCGCGCTTTCGCTTTCCAAGGTCAGCACCGCCAAGAGCGGCTGGCGCATGATCCCGGCGCGCAAGGGCAAGCCCTCCACCACCCACTGGCGCAAGCTGGCCGAGGTCGATGGCCGCACCCTTGTCGAATTCCGCCCGGAAACCGGCCGCACCCACCAGATCCGCGTGCACGCGGCCTCGGGCCTGGGCGCGGCGCTGATCGGCGATCCGGTCTATGGCAGCCGCAAGGGCGCGCCGCGCACCATGCTGCACGCCGCCGGCCTGCTCGTCCCCCGCCCCACCAAGGACCCGATCGGCGCGATGGCCCCGCTTCCTGCGGACTTTGCCGCCCTCGGTTTCGGAGACGCATGAGCGAGGCCGAAACCGTCATCAACCGCGCACAGGCGCTCTGCTCGGAAAGCTTCATCGCGGCCTCGGGCCCGGGTGGGCAGAACGTCAACAAGGTGGCGACCGCGGTCCAGCTGAGGCTCAACGTCTACGCGCTGCGGCTCAGCCCACCGGTCTTTGCGCGTTTCAAGGAACTGGCGGGCAGCCGCCTCACCGCCAGCGGCGAACTCGTCCTCACCGCGCGCCAGTTCCGTACCCAGGAGGCCAACCGCGCCGACGCGCGCGAACGGCTCGCCGATCTCATTGAACGCGCGCACGAGTTGCCCCAGAAGCGGGCCAAGAGCCGCCTCAACCGCGTCGGCAAGACGCAGCGCCTCAAGGGCAAGAAAATTCGCAGCGCGGTAAAGGCCGGGCGCGGCAAGGTGCGCCCCGACTGAAGGGTCCGGACCTTGGCTAGCGCGGTGCAACCTCGCTCGGCACCGGCGCGGCCATCCCGGATGGCACGAGAGCTTCGCTCGGCACCCGGCGTTCGTCGAGCATTTTCGCAGCCGCATCCAGCGCGCGCGCTTCGCCCACGGTGACGCCCCCCGGCCCCGGCTCGCTGTCGGCCTGTCCGCAACCGGCCAGAACAAGGGCAAGCGGCACGGCCAGCGCGCCCTGTCGCAGGATCATCCGCCTAGCCCTCGATGATCCGCGTGTGCGGATGGTGCTTGTCGAGGTGCTTGAGGATGATCTTCAGGTTTCGGCTGTTCGAGCGGTAAAGGAAATCGAAAAGATCGCCGGCAAGCGGGATTGCGCCGAGCGCGGTGTCGACACCCACATTGGCCATCATCCGCGCGATCTGCCACTTGGGCATGCCCAGCTTGCGCGCTTCCCAGACGATGTAGAGGCCCAGTGCGGCCGCGATCATGTCGCCCGCGACCGGAACCAGCCCGACAATGGCATCGAGCCCGACCTTGCGGTTGATGCCCGGCACCGTCACCGCGCGTTCGAGCACGTACTCCAACGCCTCGACCCGGCGGCGGATCGCCATCGGATCATTGCCGAGCGGAAGCTCCATCTCCATGCGCCGGGGCGAGCCCTGTCCTGTAACCACCTGTCTGCCTTTCCTGCGGCCGCCACGTCGCTGCCGTCCCTCTTACTTGGGCAGCCAGGACAAGGGCATCAAGGGGTGCCAGCCCCAGCTGTTGGTCGAGAACCCGTTGACCGTACCGCGCACGAGCGACCAGCGGATCGGGGTCCCGAAGGGAATAAAGACGTTTGCGGCCGTCAGTTCCGCCTCGGCCTCGGAGATCAGCGCCGCGCGTTCCTCGGCCGAGGACGTCTGCGCCGCCTCATCGACGCGCGCGTCAGCTTCGGGCGAGCACAGGCCCTGGCGCGCGGCGCAGGAGAGACGGTTGAGGAACCAGGTGGCGCGCGGGTAGCGCGCGACGTCGTCGATGAGCACCAGATCGGCCTCCTTGGCGACCTGCGCGCGGGTCAGACGCACGCTGATGGCGGCCAGGTCCGCAGCCAGCCGGGCAAAGAGGATCTGCGTTCCATCGCCCTCGGGAAGCCAGAGGGACAGCTCCGGAGCGTTGTCGAGCGGGGCCGGCGGGGCACCGGCGGCATCACGGCCGCTCGCGCGGGACGGCGCCTCCTCGCCTTCGGCATCCTCCAGCGCGGTGCGCGCCATCCAGGCACGGACCCGCGAGGACGCCACGGCGCGTCGATCTTCGGGCGACTGCTCGCTCCAGCGCTCGCCGATGGTGCCCAGGTCCCCTTCCAGGCTGGGCGAAACAACCCGGGTCGTGGGGCGCCAGCCGCCCACGCCGAAAGGATCGATCAGCGCGGACCGGTCGATGGCCATGGCAATCGCTTCGCGGTTGGCCGGATCAGCGAGGAAGCCCTCCTCGCGCATGACCTGGAGCCCGAACAGGCCCACCACCGGGTCAAGCTGGATCGTACCGCGCAGGATCCCGACGCTGCGGGTCAGCAGGAAGTCCTGGATCCGCCCGCCCAGGACCAGATCGACCTCGCCCGCATTGAAGCGCGCGACGGCCTCCGTGCCAGGCAGCACATGCATGCCCACCATCCGGGTCCGTTCCTCCCAGGCCTCGACGGCGGGGAGGCCCAGCCGGGACGGCTCGATCGGAGCCAGCCGCACAACCGCCTCCTGCTCCGTCCCGTCCTCCGCCGCGTCGCCATCTTCGGCGGCTGCGTTTGCCTCGCGCGCCGCGCGCGGCGCGGCGACGTCGCCTTGGACTTCGTCCTCCAGATCCGTGACAAGCGCCATCGGCCCGGCGCCCTCGTCCTTGTGGACCAGCCCCAGTTCGGGCAGCGCCAGAAGCTGGAGCAGGTAGGGCATCGGCCGCAGGAGCCGGATCTCGACCACGCGCCCGGCCATCACCCGGATCTCTTCAATTCCGGCAAGGTCGCGCTCCAGCGGCGTTCCGCGCAGGTTGCGCAGCGCGGCGAGCAGGGCCGCGCGCGCCGAGGCCCCCGTCAGTTCCTCGCCATCGAGCCATTCGCCATCGCGCAGACGGAAGATGTAGCTTTGTCCGTCATCGGTGACGATCCAGCGGTCGGCGAGTGCAGGGACGACGCGCCCTTCCGCGTCAAAAGCCACCAGCCCCTCGATCGTTGCCGCGCGGACCAGCCGCGCCGAGGTCGTATCCTCCTCGGCCAGCGGTCCATCCTCGGACGGCAGGTCGACAACGGCGATCTCGAGAGCGGACTTGTCCTGGTCCCCGCAGCCCGCAAGCAGCAGGGCGCAGGACGGCAGGAGAGTGCGAACGAAAAGGCGCAGAGCGGACATGCCCATCGAGTAGTCGATTTTGGACCTTGCGCAAATGCTTGTGCGCGCAATTCCTGCGCCTTGCGGACTGGGCAGGATCAGATCTTGCGCAGGGTCATCCCGCTGGGGCCAGCTTCCTTGTGGTTGCTGAGGTAGCGCGGCGCGACGTCTTCGCCGGGCGTGACCGGCGCACGGGCGCGCTTGGGATCGATCTCGCTATGGAAGGCAATGCCGAAACGGCTGTCCTGGACCCAGGCCACCGAACCCTCGACCCAGCCAAGATTGCGGATGTTCACCTGGACAATCGAACCGCGCACGACTCGCACCGGGCCCTCGCCCATCATGCCGCCTGCCGAGAGGTTGCGCACCTTGATGCGATGCTCTCCCTCGAGCCCGTCGACGTGCAGATCAGCCATGAGAAACAGGCTGTCGCGCGGTATCTGGCGGTTTTCGCGTTCATCCATAGGTATCAAGTCCAGCCTCTGACTCAGCCGTTCGCCCGGAACCCGGGTCGGCCTTGCCCGTGCGGCCCGACATGACAGGACAGAGGCGCGCGGGCAAGCAGATTGCTTTCCCTGCACTGGTAACCGAGAGTGGCAAACAAAGGCTTAAGGGGCCGATAGCGGTGGCCCCCATAACCCTTTCAAAGCCGCTTTCGCGCCATGTTCAGGCCGGATCCGGCCGGACTCAGTCGTCGCGGGAAATCTTTTCCCGGCGCTCATGCGCTTCCTGCGCCTCGACGGTCATCGTCGCGATCGGGCGTGCCTGGAGTCGGCCGATGCCGATAGGCTCGCCCGTCACCTCGCAGTAACCGTATTCGCCTTCCTCGATACGGCGCAGCGCCGCGTCGATCTTGGCGATCAGCTTGCGCTGACGGTCGCGGGTGCGCAGTTCGATGCCCCAATCGGTCTCGCTCGAGGCGCGATCGTTGAGATCGGGTTCACGCAAAGGTCCGTCCTGAAGCTGGGCCAGCGTGCCGGCCGAGGCGTCGAGGATCGATTTCTTCCAGGCCATCAACAGGTTACGAAAGTACTCCTGCTGCGGTTCGGACATGTAGGATTCGTCGTCGCTCGGTACGTAAGCGCCGCCAATGACCCGCCGTGCCTTGGCGAGTACGTCAATTTCATTTTCTAGGGCCGTTGCCATCCAGAGAAACTCCGCAGGTATCCGCCCCGAATCGCTTCAGCCCTGCTGCTCCGGATTTTTCCGGTAGCGCGTTCGCAATCCGCGGTCGTAGCGGCCTATAGTTCCGCACTATTGTCGGCACAAGCGGTTATCACACGATGCCCACACATTTCCTGAACGGATTTCGTCAGCTGAACATGAACAACGCCACCGCGACTTTGCGCAAACACGGTTAACGCAAACTTCACCAGCACAATCCAGTTTGCAGGCTATCGAAGGGGCCCAAGAATCGGAGCCCGCCACAAAGGGATTTTTCGAGATGGGTACTGCCTGGATCAACGCAAACGATTTCAATGAAGCTCATCCGGTCGCCGCCGAGACCGGCGATCTTCTCATTGCCAATTGCCTCGCCGCCGCTTCGGTCGGCGATACCGAAGCCTATTTCGATCTCGGCGTCGCCTTTTCGACCGGCAGCCATGGCGCTCCCTGCGATCTGGTCGAGGCGCACAAGTGGTTCAACCTCGCCGCCGTCGGCGAACACGAGGATGCCGCACAGTGCCGCGCCGAGGTCGCCGAAGAGATGACCGCACGCGAGATCGCCGAAGCCCAGCGCCGCGCCCGCCAGTGGCTGCGCGCCACCCCGCACGCCGCGCTGCGCAAGGCGGCCTGAGGCCGCCGCCCGCCCCCTTGGGCCTACTCGGGCCTATTCAGGCGCCTTGCGGAAGGGGGTACGTTCGCCAAGGAACAGCTGGTCGCGCGCGATACCGGCGCGTTCCTGCTCCAGATAATCGGCAATGGCCACGCGCAAGCCCTCGTGCACGATGTAGTGCGCTGAGACCGTGCGCACAGGTTCATAGCCACGCGCGAGCTTGTGCCCCCCTTGAGCGCCAGCCTCGACCCGGTCGAGCCCCAGCTCCAGCGCCGCGTCGATGGCCTGGTAGTAACACAGCTCGAAATGCAGGAAGGGCTTGTCGATCGAGGCCCCCCAGTAGCGGCCGTAGAGCGTGTCTCCGCCGATGAAGTTGAGCGCGCCTGCCACGGGCTCCTCGTCGATGAAGGCCAGGACCAGCAGGATATCCTCGCCCATCCGCTCACCCAGAAGGTCGAAGGCTTCGCGCGTCAGGTAGGGGCGTCCCCATTTGCGCGCGCCGGTGTCCTGATAGAAGAACCAGAAGGCATCCCAGTGCGCAGGTGTGATCTGCGCGCCGCGCAGACGCCGGATCGTGACGCCCTCCTGCGCCTTCGCACGCTCCTTGCGCAGGTTCTTGCGCTTGGCCGAAGACAGGGCGCCCAGAAAATCATCAAAGGTCGCATAGCCCCGGTTTTCCCAGTGGAACTGGATATCCTCGCGCAGAAGCCAGCCTGCACGCTCGAAGAAGGAGACCTGCTCGGGCGCGATGAAGGTGGCGTGGGCGGAAGAAAAGCCGTTGTCGCGGCACAGCGTCTCGGCGGCGCGCAAGAGCCCCAGGCCCAGTTGCGGATCGCGCGTGAGAACACGTGGCCCCGTCGCGGGCGTGAAGGGCACCGATATCTGCAACTTGGGATAGTAGGCTCCGCCCGCCCGGTGCCAAGCATCGGCCCAGGCATGGTCGAAGACGTATTCGCCCTGGCTGTGTTCCTTCAGGTAGGCGGGCAGCGCGGCGGCCAGCCGTCCGTCATCGCCTTCAACGGTGATCGGGACCGGAATCCAGCCCGAATCCTCGCCGACTGACTGCGAATCTTCCATCGCGGAGAGGAAGGCGTGGCGCACGAAAGGGTTGCCCCCCGGCACCAGAGCGTCCCATTCCCCGGCCGGAAGCGATCCGACGCCATCGTGCACCCTTGCGGTAAATTCGCCTTCGCTCACGCCTGCCCTTCGACTCCTGCCTCAGTCCTGCGCCGCGCCGACCTCGAAGATCGGCGCATCGGCATATCGTGCGACCCGTGCGGCCTCGTCCGCGCTGCGCACGGTCCAGCTTGCCACCGGAACGCCCCGCGCACGCTGCGCGGCCACGAAGCGGCTCGGCAGATCGCGCACGTCACAGGCCAGAAAGTCGGGTCTCGCGCTCCACATTGCAAGTCGCCGCTTCGCGCGCGCGGCCAGCGTACGGTTCCCGTCCTCACTCATCACGAGGCCGCGCACGGTGTGCGGGGAGTGGCGATGGAACCAGCGCGCGACGCGCGGATCGAAGCTCATGACCGCGTGCGGCCCGGTATACCCCTCAAGCACGCGGCGCACGGCCAGACAGCGCCCGGAGACCTGCCCTTCGCGCCGCGACTTGATTTCGATGAGGATCGGCACGCGGCCCGCCACCTGTGCGAGCACCTGGCGCAGGGTCGGGATTGCCTCGTCGGTTCCCATCAGGCGCAGTTCGGCCAGTTGCGCGGCGCTGCGCCTATTGACCGCCCCGTGCGCGCCGGTCAGCCGTTCGAGCGCGGCATCGTGGAAGACCACCGACTGCCCATCGCTCGACCTCTGTACGTCGAGCTCGATGCCATGGCCGCCCGCCATGGCCGCCGCGAAGGCCGCCATGGAGTTTTCCGGCACGGTGCCGGAATGCAGGCCCCGGTGGGCAAAGTCATGCTGGAAGATCCAGCCGACCCTGTCCCCACGCGGAGCCGGGCTCAGCCAGCGATCAAGCCGGCCGGACAGCAACGATGGCGTCCACTTCCACCGCTGCACCAAGCGGCAGCACGGGCACGCCCACGGCGCTGCGCGCGTGCTTGCCCGCTTCGCCGAGCGCAGCGACCATCAGTTCCGAGGCGCCGTTGGCGACCTTGGGCTGGTCGGTGAAATCGCCGGTCGAATTGACGAAGGCGCCAAGCTTGACGATCCGCTCGATCCTCTCGAGCGAGCCCAGCGCGGCCTTGAGCTGGGCCAGGATCATCACCGCGCAGGCCTGCGCCGCGACGATGCCTTCCTCAAGCGACACATCCTCGCCCAGGCGCCCGGTGACGAGCTGGCCGCCCACGAAGGGAAGCTGGCCCGAAACGTGCGCCAGGCCGCCCGCTTCCACCACCGGCACGTAGGCCGCAACAGGGGCAGCCGGTTCGGGCAGGATCAGGCCGAGTTCGGAAAGGCGGGTTTCGATATCACTCATTATGGGACGTATCCTCTTCATCTTCGCCATGAAGGCGAGCCAGTACCCAAGGCAACGCCTCACTCCAGCGATCGATCCGGGCATGGGCATGCCCGGCCTCGTGGGCGCAGGGAATGAAGCGCGCCAGGCGCGGTTCGGCGCACAGGTGCAGGCGGTGAACGGCAGGGGCGCTGTCCCCCACCGAATCGTGGTGCTGTGCAAGATCATCGACGAAGACCGCCCGGCTCGGCCGGTACTCCTCGAGGATGGCTTTCAGCGCGGGGCCCTTGGGGCCCTGGTTGGTGAAGATCGGCAGGTCGAGCCCGAATTCGCGCAGCTGCGCCGCGCGCGCGTCCTGGCGGTGATCCATCAGGTTGGTAAGGACCACCACGTCGGCGTGCTCGCGGATGGCTCCGATCGCCTCCATCGCTCCGTCGACCGGGGTCTGGCGGTGCATCTCGTCATCGAAGAAGGCGTTGAGAAGCCCCCACATCTCCGCCTCGTCGAGCTTCTCGCCCGAGCCGATGCGCGTCATGGAATTGGTGAAGCCGGGCTTCTCGAAGTCGAACAGGACGCCCTTGTCCTGCTCCAGCCACTCGCAGAAGTGGCCGATCATGTAGAGCAGCACTTCGTCGCAGTCGGTAATCAGCAGCGGGCGGGTCATGGCCGTTTCCTCGAATGTGCCCCGAATCGTGACGTCGTCATCGCGCCATCCTTTCGCGGGCCTCGGCGATCACCTGCGGCTCGACCCCGAGCGCCTCGGCTGCTGCCACAAGGTCGGGCTCATAGGCGCACAGGAATTCAAGCACACCGGCCAGCGTTGCCGGATCCCCCAACGAGGCACGCAGGTCGTCAGGCGTGAGGCCGGTCAGCGCCAGGAAGCGCTGCGCGCGCTCGCCATCCGCCAGAACCCAGCCCAGCGCGTTGAGGGAAAGGGCCTGCGGATCGGGCACGTCGGCCTTTGCGGGGGATGGCGATCTGGGAAGAATTGTCAGTCTCGCTTGGCTGTCCTAGAGCGGTCGATGAACCTTAGATGGGGCTCGGGCACCGCATGGCAAAGCGCATCCTCGTTGTCGAGGACAACGATCTCAACCGGAAACTCTTTTGCGACGTCCTGGTCAGCCAGGGCTTTGCCGTGGAGCCGGTCGCCGATGGCCGCGATGCCTTGGAAAAGGCCCGTAATTTCGTGCCCAACCTGGTGATCATGGATATCCAGCTGCCCAATGTCTCGGGGCTCGATCTTATCGAGGCGGCGAAGCAGGACCCGGTCCTGCGCACCATTCCGGTGCTGGCCGTGACCGCCTATGCGGGCAAGGGCGACGAGGAGCGGATTCGCGAAGCAGGCGCGGAAGGCTACCTCGCCAAGCCGGTCTCGATCGGCCCGTTCATGCAGGCCGTGCGGGCGCTGATCTGAGTGCGGCCCATGGGCCACACCGCCCGCGCTCCTGCCCTTGCGCGACGCGCGTTATGCCCCGACGCGCTTGACATGTTACACCCGTGCCGCTTTTGCGCCGCATTTCCGGACCACAGAGCGCCCCGGACCTTACGGAGTTATCAATGACCATGGACCGCCAAGACGTTTCGGCCCGCATCATCGCCCTGATCGAACCCTTCAACAAGAAGGAAGTCGCGATCACCGACGCCACGCGCTTCACCGACGACCTGGAATTCGACAGCCTGACCGTCATGGACTTCGTGGCCGCCATCGAGGACGAATTCGACATCATCATCTCGATGAACCAGCAGGCCGAGATCGAGAACTTCGGCCAGCTCGTCGACGCGGTGATGAAGCTGCAGGGCTGAAAGAAACCAGTATGACCGACATGATCAGCGAAAACCAGACGGCCGAGCACGCCGACCTGTTCAGCAAGTTCGACCCGCTCATCAAGATGCGCAGCGACCTGCTCTCCACCGGCGTCACCGATCCCTTCGGCCTCGTCATGGAGCGCGTGATCTCGCCCACGGTCGCGATGTGCAACGGGCGCGAGACCATCCTGCTCGGCACCTACAACTACATGGGCATGACCTTCGACCCTGACGTCATCGCGGCGGGCAAGCAGGCGCTCGACGATTTCGGCTCGGGCACGACCGGCAGCCGCGTGCTCAACGGCACCTACTCGCCGCACAAGGCGGTCGAGCAGGCGCTCTGCGACTTCTACGACATGAAGCACGCCATGGTCTTCTCGACCGGCTACCAGGCGAACCTGGGCATCATCTCGACGATCGCCGGCAAGGGCGACTACATCGTCCTCGACATCGACAGCCACGCCTCGATCTGGGACGGGTGCAAGATGGGCGACGCCGAAGTCGTGCCCTTCAAGCACAACGACATCGAGGCCATGGAAAAGCGCCTGCGCCGCATTCCCGAAGGCGCGGGCAAGCTGGTCGTGCTGGAAGGCGTCTACTCGATGCTGGGCGACATCGCTCCGCTCAAGGAGATGATCGCGGTCGCCAAGAAGTACGGCGCGATGGTCCTTGTCGATGAAGCGCACTCGATGGGCTTCATCGGCCCCAACGGCCGCGGCGTTGCCGAAGAGCAGGGTGTGCTCGACGATGTCGACTTCGTGATCGGCACCTTCTCCAAGTCGGTCGGCACGGTCGGTGGTTTCTGCGTCTCGAACCACCCCAAGTTCGAGGTCATGCGCCTCGTCTGCCGCCCCTACGTCTTCACCGCCAGCCTTCCGCCGAGCGTCGTCGCCACGGCCTGCACCTCGATCCGCAAGCTGATGGATGCGGGCGAAAAGCGCGCGCATCTCTGGGAAAACTCCAAGACGCTGCACAAGGGCCTGACCGACGCGGGCTTCCAGCTCGGCACCACCGAGCCGCAGAGCGCGATTATCTCGGTCATCATGCCTGACCTGGAACGCGGCGCGGCGATGTGGGAAGCGCTCCTGCACGAAGGTCTCTACGTCAACCTTGCGCGTCCCCCGGCGACCCCGGCCAACATGACGCTGCTGCGCTGCTCGCTCTGCGCCGAACACTCGGCCGAGCAGGTCCAGCAGATCATCGGCATGTTCACCCGCGCGGGCGAGGCCGTGAACATTCTGGGCTGATTCTTCTAGGGACAGTTCCGCACGAAAAAGGGCGGCCGGGTTTCGATCCCGGGCCGCCCTTTTTTCATGCCCTTGAGGGGAAAAAGGCGATCAGGCCCTGGCGTGCAGCGCCACCAGGTCGAGAAACTTCTCCAGGAAGCCGCCAAGGAAGTCGGCCGAGCCCTCGCCCACGGTGCCCTCCTCGGTCAGGAGATCGTCCTTCCACTGCAGGAAGACTTCGGGCTGGGTCAGCGTGGGCATGCCCAGGCACGCGATCACGTTGCGCAGGTGCTGCTGGGCCATGGCGGTGCCGATCGCGCTGGGCGACACGCCGAAGACGGCGGCCGGCTTCCCCAGCCAGCTGTTCTGCCCATAGGGGCGCGAGGCTTGGTCGATCGCGTTCTTGAGCACACCGGGCATAGAGCGGTTGTATTCAGGCGTCGCGAAGATCACGCCATCGGCCTCCGCGATCAGCGCCTTGAGCGCCTTGACCTCGGGGGCCTGCGTCTCGTCGTCCTCTTCGGTGTAGAGCGGCAGGCCGGAGATGTCGGCGAAGGTGAAAGTGTGCCCCCTCGCCGCGTCCAGCCGGGTCAGCGCCTCGGCAACCTTGCGGTTGGTGGACCCGGCGCGGATGCTTCCCACGACGACGGCAATCTTGAACGGCATCGGTCAATTCCTCCTGCTGCGCGCAGGGCCTCGCTGCGGCGCGCGGCCCGTCTGCGAAATTCACAGGAGAAGCGCGGGAAGACCCGCAAGGTTCCTTGGACCGGGCGCCCGGATCAGGCCGGAGCGGCGAGCTCGCTTGGCGCGCAGGTTTCCTGCGTTTCCTTCGCACTGCCGCCCACCAGCGAGAGCACCGCGAAGCCACCCACCAGGAGAACGCCGAAGAGCGCCGTCACCTTGCCCAGGTGCTTGTCGATGATCGCCTTGATCGGGGCCCCGAACAGGCGGAAGAGCACGCCCACCGTCATGAAGATCACGCCGCGCCCGACCAGCGCGGAAATCACGAAGGTCAGGAAGTTCATCTCCATGAACCCGGCCATGATCGTCAGCAGCTTGAACGGCAGCGGCGTCATCGCCCCCAGCAGCACGGCCAGCTCGCCGTGCGCCTGGAAGTAGCAGCGCACCTTGGGAAAACTCTCCGCAAGGCCCAGCGCGGCCAGCATCGGCTCCCCGACCAGGTCATAGAGGAAATAGCCGATCAGGTAACCGAACACGCCCCCCAGCACCGAGGCCAGCGTGGTGATCGCGGCAAAGCGCACCGCCTTCTTCGGCTCGGCCAGGCACATGAGGCCCAGCAGCGGGTGCGGCGGGATCGGAAAGAAGCTCGATTCGACGAAGGATACCCCCGCCAGCCAGCGTTCGGCGTGGCGGTGCGACGCCTTGGCCATGGTCCAATCGTAAAGGCGACGCAGCATCAGGAACCCCGGTTAATCACTCAGGTCCGTGTGCTTAATCGCGTCGCTGCAGCGCGGCAAGCGATAACCTATCTGGTTATTGAGCTTGACATTGCATGCCCATATTGGTACATAAGGGGAACAGCGCCGGATGGGACCTGCGAATCGCTCCGCCCGGCCTTCCCCTTCCATCGATGCCCACACGGAGAGCCCATGGCGGACACGACCTCGTCCGCAGGTGGCGCGCGCCCGGAACGGACGCGTGCCCCTGCCAAGAAGCCTGCGGCCCCGCGCAACTGGCGCAGGCGCTTCCTGGCCGAACTGGCCGCCACCTCGAACGTCAGCGCCTCGGCCAAGGCCGCAGGGGTTGCCAGCTCCACCGCCTACGAGGCGCGGCGCGACGATCCCGAATTCTACCGCCAGTGGCAGGAAGCCCTGTGCGAGGGCTACGACCACCTGGAAATGACCCTCCTCCAGCGCCTGCGCGAAGGGGAGATCAAGCCGCCGACGGGCGCGAAGCGCGGCACCCGCGTCTTCGACAACGCCACCGCCTTTCGCCTGCTGACCGCGCACCGCGA
This sequence comes from Novosphingobium decolorationis, assembly GCF_018417475.1. Taxonomy (NCBI): domain Bacteria; kingdom Pseudomonadati; phylum Pseudomonadota; class Alphaproteobacteria; order Sphingomonadales; family Sphingomonadaceae; genus Novosphingobium; species Novosphingobium decolorationis. The sequence continues at coordinate 3,420,862 of NZ_CP054856.1, read as the reverse complement.
ATCCGCGGCCCGCCAGCGCGCCATCGTGGAGAACCGCAACAGCGAGGCCATTCTCGATTCGATCAACGCCAAGATCGAGAAAATGCGCGCCCGCAGCTTCGATACCGCGCCCTCCCCTGCCGGAAACGATGGGGCCTGCGATGCACAGTGAACACCTGGGCATCCTCCTGGCCATGGCGCCCGAACACCGCCATCAGGTCCTGCGCGCCCTGACCGAGGCCGAGCGCGAGGAACTGGAAACCCACTGGAAGCTCTGGGCGCGCCCCGAACAGCTGGCCCCCGAAGGCGACTGGCGCACCTGGCTGATCATGGCCGGACGCGGCTTTGGCAAGACCCGTGCCGGGGCCGAATGGGTGCGCAGCGTCGCCGAACGCGACCCGAACGCCCGCATCGCCCTTGTCGGGGCCAGCCTGCCCGAAGTGCGCGCGGTCATGGTCGAAGGCGAGAGCGGCCTCCTTGCCATCTGCCCCGCGCGCCGCCGCCCTGTCTTTGAACCCTCGCTGCGCCGCCTCGTCTGGCCCAATGGCGCACAGGCTCTCCTGTTCTCCGCCGCCGAGCCCGAATCGCTGCGCGGTCCCCAGCACAGCCACGCCTGGTGCGACGAAATCGCCAAGTGGGACAACGCCTCCGAGCGCGCGGTGCGCGCCTACGACAACCTCGTTCTGGGTCTGCGCCTGGGCGAACGCCCCCAGCTTGCCGCCACCACCACGCCGCGCGCGGTCCCCCTCGTCACCCGGCTCCTGGCCGAGCCGGACGAAACGCTCGCCATCACCCGGGGCCGCACCGAAGACAACGCGGCCAACCTGCCGCCCGCTTTCCTCTCCCACGTGCGCCGCGCCTATGGGCAGAGCCAGCTGGGGCGCCAGGAGCTCGATGGCGAACTTCTCGCCGACATAGAGGGCGCACTGTGGAGCCGCGCGCTTCTCGAAGCCTGCCGCGAAGCCGCGCCGACCGACCTCGTACGCGTTGTCGTCGGGATCGACCCCCCGGCCTCGGCGGGCGGGGATGCCTGCGGGATCGTAGTCGCGGGCCTCGATTCGACGGGCCGTGCCCATGTCCTCGCCGACGCCTCGGTGCGCAAGGCCAGCCCCGAGCGCTGGGCCCGTGCGGCCGCCAGTGCCGCCTCGGTCTGGCAGGCCGAACGTGTCATTGCCGAAGCCAACCAGGGCGGCGCGATGGTTGCCAGCGTCCTGCGCGCCGCGAACCTCGCCCTCCCCTTGCGGCTTGTCCACGCCAGCCGGGGCAAGGTCGCCCGCGCCGAACCTGTCGCCGCGCTCTACGAGGCGGGACGGGTGCGCCACGCAGGCACCTTCCCCGATCTCGAGGACGAGATGTGCGGCCTCCTCGCCGGAGGCACCTACCAGGGTCCCGGCCGCTCACCCGACCGCGCCGACGCGCTCGTCTGGGCGCTCACCGAACTGCTTCTGGGCAAGAGCGCGCAGCCGCGCGTGCGCCTCGCCTGATAGGGCGAAAAGCCTCTGCATCAGGGCTTCTGCCCCTCCTCCTCCCATCCCTTTGCTTGTCCCGCTTGCGGGAGAAAGGCCGGTCATGTCCTTCCTCGATACGCTTGCCGCCGCCTTCAAGGGCGAAACCGCGCGCGTGCCGCTGGCGCGCGGCGCCACCTCGCCCTGGTACTTCGCCGAGGGAGCCTCCGGCCGCGCGCCCTATGAATACACCGGCGCCGTCCAGCGCGCCTATCTCGAGAACCCGGTCGCCCAGCGCGCGGTGCGCCTCGTGGCCGAGGGCATCGCAGGCGCGCCCCTCAAGCCCGCCGATCCCGCGCTCGCCCGGCTGGTGAACGCGACCAGCGCGGGCCAGTCGCTCCTCGAAACACTCGCCGCGCAGTTGCTCCTTCACGGCAATGCCTACGTGCAGATCCTCAAGGACGCGCGCGGCCACCCGGTCGAGCTCTTCGCCCTGCGCCCCGAGCGCATCACCGTCCTTGCCGGCGGCGACGGCTGGCCCACTGCTTATACCTACGAGGTCGCGGGCAAGCGCATCACGATCCCCGCGCTGGATGAGGACGCCTCGCCCAACCTCGTCCATATCCGCCACTTCCACCCGGGCGACGACCATTACGGCGCGGGCTGCCTATGCGCGGCCGATCAGGCCGTCGCCACCCACAACGCGGCTTCGGAATGGAACCGCCAGCTGCTTGAGAACGCCGCCCGTCCCTCTGGCGCGCTGGTCTACGACACCGGCGAGGGCACGCCGCTCAGCCCCGACCAGTTCGAACGCCTCAAGAGCGAGCTGTCGAGCGCCTTTTCAGGCGCGGGCAACGCCGGGCGCCCAATGCTGCTTGAAGGCGGGCTCACCTGGCAGGCCATGGCGATGAGCCCGGCGGACATGGACTTCGCCACGCTGAAAGCCGCCGCCGCGCGCGACGTGGCGCTGGCCTTCGGGGTTCCCCCGATGCTGCTGGGCCTGCCGGGCGATGCGACCTACGCCAATTACCGCGAGGCCAACCGCGCGCTCTGGCGCCTGACCCTCCTGCCGCTGGCCGCCAAGCTGCTGTCCGGCCTGACCGAAGCGCTCAGCCCCTGGTTTCCCGAGGCCGATCTCGCCATCGACCTCGACCGGGTGCCCGCCCTGGCCGAGGACCGCGAGCGGCTCTGGGCGCAGGTCTCGGACGCGGATTTCCTCGATGCGGACGAGAAGCGCGCCCTGCTGGGGCTCCCTCCCCGCTCGTCCCCGCCTGCCGCTTCGCCCACCCCCAAGACCGGCCAACCGGAGAACAAATCGTGAATCAGAAGGACATGCTGGTCGGCCTCCTCGCGCAGGCCGCGGCCGAAGGCTCGGACCTGGTGACACTGCGCGCCATTGTCGAAGAAGCAAGCGAAGTGGGCGCTCAGCGCATGCTGATGCTCATCGGCCTCGATGACGACACTGCGCCCGAGGACCTCTCCGAGCTGCGCGAACTGCTGCGCGCCTGGCGCGACGCCAAGACCAGCGCGCGCAACGCCGCGGTCGGCTGGGCGGTGCGCGGGGTGCTGGCCCTGCTCTTGCTGGGCCTCGCGGTCCGGCTCGGCGCCACGGAGATGCTGCGATGATCGCGCCCGCCCCGCTTGCCCACGCGCCCGAGCCCGCGCCCGGGAACACCCTGCGCTTTGCCGGCTACGCGGCTCTCTTCGACACGCCCGATGCAGGCCGCGACACGATCCGGCGCGGCGCCTTTGCCCACACCCTGGCCGCGCGTGAGGACCCGCTGCCGCTCCTGTGGCAGCACCGCGCGGACCTGCGCATCGGCTGGATCGAGGCCATTTCCGAGGATGCCCGGGGCCTGCGCGTGATTGCCGCGCTCGACCGGCCCGAAGCCGCACCCGGCCTTGCCCTCAAGCGCGGGAGCGTGACCGGCCTCTCCTTCGGCTACCGCGCCCGCACCAGCCGCACCGGCCCTGCGGGGCGCGAGCTACTCGCCGTCGATCTCTTCGAGGTGAGCCTGGTCACCCACCCCATGCAGCACGGCGCGCGCGTCCACCTCGTCTCCTGAGGTCCACGGCCACCGCTCCTCTTCCTTCCCCCATTTCCCTGCCGCCCGTCGCGGGCGGCTCCACTCCCCGCGAAAGGTGATACCCCATGGAAAATTCCGTCCCGGCCGAATCGCTCGATTCGTCCTTTGACCTCGTCACCCGCATGGATGCGACCGAACAGAGCGTCGAAGCCCTGCGCGGCGATGTCGACGAGGTGAAAGCCCGCCTCGAACGCGTCAGCCGTGCCGCCGCCCGCCCGGTCATCGCCGGCTCTGCCGAAGGCGCGCCGAGCCTGGAGCTCAAGGGCTTCGTCGATGGCTACCTGCGCGCCGGGCGCGAGACCGAGTGGAAGTCGATCTCGGGCGCCGTGCCCTCTGACGGCGGCTATGCCGTCCCGCGCGAGATCGACGCCCTCATTGCCGCGCGCCTCAAGTCGGTCAGCCCGATCCGTTCGATCGCCCAGGTCGTCCAGACCGGCTCGGCGGGCTACCGCAAGCTCATCTCGACCGGCGGCACCGCCTCGGGCTGGGTCAGCGAGACCGCAGCCCGCCCGGCGACCGCAACGCCCAGCTTCGCCGAGATCGCCCCGCCCACGGGTGAACTCTACGCCAACCCGGCGGCCAGCCAGGCCATGCTCGACGATGCCGGCTTCGACTTGCCCACCTGGCTTGCCGACGAAATCGCGACCGAGTTCGCCCGCGCCGAAGGGGCCGCCTTCGTCTCGGGGTCGGGCACCAACCAGCCGATGGGCTTCATCACCGGCACGACCAGCACGGCGGGCGATGCCACGCGCCAGTTCGGCACGCTCCAGCATGTCGTCTCGGGCAACGCCAGCACGCTCGGCACGAACCCGGAGCTCAAGCTGATCGACCTCGTCCACGCGCTCAAGGCCGGGCATCGCCAGGGCGCGAGCTGGGTGATGAACGCGCAGACCCTGGCCCTGGTGCGCAAGCTCAAGACCAGCGACGGCGCCTTCCTGTGGCAGCCCGGCCTGGTCGATGGCCAGCCCGACCGCCTGCTCGGCTACCCGGTGGTCGAGGCCTCGGACATGCCCGACGTCGCGGCGAACACGACCCCGATTGCCTTCGGCAACTTCCGCGCGGGCTATCTCATCGCGGAACGCAGCGCGACCGCGATCCTGCGCGATCCCTTCACCAACAAGCCCTTCGTCCACTTCTACGCGACCAAGCGCGTGGGCGGCCAGGTGCTCGATTCCGACGCGATCAAGCTGCTCAAGATCTCGGCCTGATCCACCTCGGCGCGAGATGCGCAGGGAAGGACGGCTTCTCCTCTCGTCCGGAAGCTTTCCTTCTGCGCCTGGCGGGTCTTCCCCTCCCCGCTCGCCCTCGCGCCCGGCCCGCGCCGCCTGCCTTCCCCTCGGACGGCGCGGGCCCTTCTTTTCCTTGCTCTCTCCTGCCCACGACAACGATCGGAGATGCCGATGAACCGGGTCATCCTTACGCCGGCCACGCTGCCGTCATCGGCGCTTGCCGAGCTCAAGCAGTGGCTCGGCATCACGACCGGGTACGATGACGATGCGCTGGCCAGCTTGCTCGCCGCAGCGCTCGAAACTTGCGAAGCCTTTACCGGCCTCCTTCCCCTCGAATGCCCCTGCGAGGAGATCCTCCCCGCCGCGCGCGACTGGAGCGCCCTCACTACCCGCCCCGTCCAGGCCATCACCGCGCTCGAGCTCCTGGGCGCAGACGGCACCCGCACCTCTGTCCCTGCCAGCGACTATGCGCTTGACCTGGAAGCGGACGGGACCGGCCGCGTGCACCTTCTGTCTCTTGCCACCGGCCGCCTTGCCGTGCGCTTCACCGCCGGGCTTGCTCCCGACTGGGACACCCTGCCCGAGACCTTGCGCCACGGCATCGTGCGCCTCGCCGCCCACCAGTACCGCGAGCGCGAGGGCAGCGGCGCCTCGCCCCTGCCCCCGGCCTCGGTCGCGGCGCTGTGGCGGCCCTGGCGCCGGATGCGCCTCGCATGAGCGAACGGCGCCTTGAAGGTGGCAGCGCGGACAGCTTCGAACCACTCGCCCGCAGCCTCACGCAAAAGGCCCGGCGCCTTGCCGAAGCGACCTTGGCCGCCCGCCGCCTCGCCGCCCGCGACACCGATGCCCCCTGGCGCCGCGCGGATCTTGTCTGGCCGCTTTTCCGGAAAGGATGACCGATGGAAGAAGTGCTCCTGCGCGCTGCGCTCCTCGCCTGGCTTCAGGGTGACCCGGCCCTTTCCGGCACCCTCAACGCCATCTGCGAGGAAGCCCCCTCGCGCACCAGCCTGCCCTGGCTGGCGATAGCTACCAGCGCCAGCACCGACTGGAGCAGCAAGTCCCACCGGGGCCGCGAGGTGCGCGTGGCGCTCGAACTCCAGGCCCGGGGCGACCTCCCCGCCAGCATGGCCGCGCTGGTCACAGCGATCGAAGACCGCATCGCGAGCCTGCCCGCCGCACACGAAGGCATCGAGATCATCACCTCCCGCTTTCTGCGCGCGCGCTCCGAGCAGCGTCCCGGCAACCGCCGCGCGATCCTTCTCGAGTACGCCTTCCGGCTCCTCGCCAGCTGATCCCTTCCTCACAGGAGACCCGACATGACCGCCCAGAAAGGCAGTGCGTTCCTGCTCAAGATTTCCGACGGCGCCAACCCGCCGACCTACCAGACCGTCGCGGGCCTACGCACCACGCAGATGTCGGTGACGGGCGAGACCGTCGTCACCACCAGCAAGGACAGCGGGGGCTGGCGCGAGCTGCTCTCGGGCGCGGGGACTCGCACGGTCTCGGTCAGCGCGGCGGGCATCTTCCTGGGCAGCGCGGCCGAAACGCGTATCCGCGTCAACGCCATGGAAGGCACACTCGACGACTATGAACTGAGCTTCGAGGACGGAGAGAAGCTGCGTGGCCGTTTCCTCGTCCAGCGCCTCGACTATGCGGGCGATTTCAACGGGGAGCGCAACTACACGCTCCAGCTGGAAAGCTCGGGCGCGATCGCGGCCGCATGAGCGCGCCAGCCAACCCCTTGCGCGGCGAAGCCACGCTGGAAATCGCAGGCCACGCGCATGTCTTGCGCCCCTCGTTCGCCGCACTGGTCGCCGCCGAAGAGGAACTGGGCCCGCTCTATGCCCTGGTCGAACGGGCAGGCGAGGGCCAGCTGCGCCTCGGCGAAGTGGCGACGCTGTTCTGGCATTGCCTCCAGCCGCCCACGGCCGTCCCGCGCGAAGCCGTGGGCGAGGCCGTCGCCCGGCTGGGTCTGGCTCGCTGCGCCGTACCCTTGCGCACCCTGCTCGGCCAGATCCTCAAGGGCACGGTGTGAACGAGCCCCCGGCGCGGTTCGGGGCCGGCGCCACCCGCCTGTGCGCCCTTGCCGCCCACCTCTTGGGTTGGCGACCGCACGAGTTCTGGAACGCCACCCCCGAGGAACTGGCCACGATCCTCCAACCCGCGAGCGATGCCCCTTCACAAGGGCTCGACCGCGCCACCCTCAACGCCATGATGGAGCGAGACAATGAGCGATGACATCGACGAACTCCTGATCGAGGTCCGCGCAAGCACCCAGGGCTTTGCCCGCGATATCGCGGTCCTGCGCGGCGAGATCGACACCGGTCTTGGCGAAGGTTTTGCCCGGGCGGGTGATCGCTTCGAGCGCAGCCTGACCGGCGCCATCCGGCGTGGCAGCCTGGGCTTCGAGGACCTCAAGAATGCCGCCTTCTCCGCCTTCGACGCCATCGCCGCGCAAGGCATGGCCACGCTGGTCGGCGCGGTCAGTGGCGGCAACGGTGCGGGCGGCGGCCTTGCCGGTCTGGTCCCGGGATTGCTCGGGCTGCCTGGCCGGGCGACCGGCGGCAATGTGGCCCCTGGCCAGGGGTACCTGGTTGGCGAACGGGGGCCGGAAGTCTTCGTGCCCACCTCGGCGGGCCGCATCGAGACCGCGGAAAACCGCCAGCCGCCGCGCGATGTGCGTGTGGCCATCTCGCTGGGCGGGGAGCGCGGCGCGAGTGCCCCGCGCGCTCTGCAGCGCTCCTCGCGCCAGATTGCAAGCTCTGTGCGCCGCGCCCTCACCGCCTCCTGACCTTTCGCCCGCCCTCCCCATCACCGACGAGGAACCCGCCCATGGCCTTCTGGCTTGCCGACAGCCGCAAGGGACAGGACAGCGACTGGATCCAGCGCTTCGATCCGCGCTTCTGGACCGTCAACTACCCCCGCCCCATGGTCGCGACCATCGTCTCAACCGGCCCCGATGCCCTGCGAGTCGAAGCCAGCTTCCTGCGCGAGACCGACCTTGGCGGCCTGATCTGGGCCAGCGAGGACACGATCGACCATCCGCTCCTCGCCTACCGTACCGACCGCGACTACTCCCACACGCATCTCAGCTTCCGCTGGCGTTCGGGCGGCGTGCTGGCGCTCGACGCGGTCAATGGCCCGACGCTCACCATCGAGGGGCGCGACGCGCAAGGAGCCGCGCGCACCTGGTACGTGCGCCTCTGGAACTATGCGCAGGGCAGCCCGGAGGACGCCGTGGTCACGCTGCCCTTCTCCCAGCTTGAAGGCGGCTTCTCGCTCCCGACGGACGCCGATCCGGTGTGGCCCGGTCACATCGACCGGATGTTCATCTCCTTCGCCCCGCAGGGCTACGTGGCGGGCAGCGAAACTCCGCTCTCCGCCGAAGCGGAAGGCTGGATCGAGATGAGCGCCATCACCTGCGATGGCGAGCGTGCCATGCTCGAGATCGGCGACGTCTTCCTGCCCCCGCACGGCCTGGCCATCGCGACCGGCTATGATGACGACGGCGTCCAGACCCCGGCCCGGCTTGTGCGCACCATCCGCCAGCTCGGCTATCGCGGCACGGTCCTGCACTACGTGGGCATGAGCCATTTCTTCCGCCTCTCTCAGAGCTCGGGCGACTTCCTGGTCTCGACGTCCGGCGATCCGCTCAACACCCCCACGCGCACCTGGCACGCGGCCTTCTTCGCCGCGTGCGCCGCGCAGGGGTTTCGGCCCATTTCGTCCCTGTCCTACGAGCTCTTCGCCCAGCACTGCCCGGATGGCTGGATGCAGCGCGATCATCTGGGCAATCCGGCGCTCACCGGCTGGGAGCCGCCGTCCTCGCTGCTCTCCCCGGCTCACGGCCAGGCGATGGCCTGGCTGCAGTCGGTCGGCGGTGCCTTTGCCCAGCTGATGGCGGACGCAGGGTGCGAGGTGCGCTTCCAGGTTGGCGAGCCTTGGTGGTGGACGACGGTGGAGGGCCGCATCTGCCTCTACGATGCCGCCTCAGCTGCGGCTCTGGGCGGTGATCCCGTGGCCATCCCGGACATGCGCGCGCCCCTCACCCCCGCGCAGACCGACCTGCTCGATGCCGCCGGAGCCCTGCTCGCGCAATCCACCGCGGCGCTGGTGAGCGCGGTCCGCGCGGCCGTCGCGCCCGATCCCGTCGAAGCGCTGGCGCTCGTCTTTACCCCGACGATCCTCGCGCCTGCCATGCCCGAACTCTACCGGGCCAACCTGCCGCTTGGCTGGGCCGCCCCCGCCTTCGACCGACTCCAGGTCGAGGACTACGACTGGCTCACCGAGGGGCGCGATGCCGCGCGCCGCCGCGCCTACGAGACGGTGAATACGCGCCTCGGCTACCCTCCGGCAGAGCAGGACTACCTCGCGGGCTTCGTCCTTGATGCCGCCGACGCCGACCTGTGGCGGCGCATCGATGACGGCATCGACGAAGCCCAGGCCCGTAGCCCCCACGAGATCATCGTCTGGGCGCTGCCTCAGATCATGCGCGATGGCTACGTGCGCCTTCCCGCGCCCCCTTCCCCCCCGACCGGAGACGAGGCGATGCAGGCCTTCGACGATATTCTCTATCCCCTGGCGCTCGGCCGCGATGCCACCGTGATCCCCGAATTCTCGACCAGCGTCTCGGTGACCGCCTCGGGTTTCGAGCGCCGCAACAGCCTGTGGGCCAATGCGCGCCTGCGCTTCGACGTGGGGCCGGGTGTACGCTCGGAAGCCGAACTGGGCACGCTTATCGCCTTCTTCCGTGCTCGCCGGGGCCCCGCCCGGGGATTTCGCCTGCGTGATCCCAGTGACTTCAGCTCGGCTGGCATGGTCGACACCCCGACCGAACTCGACCAGGAGCTTGGAGAAGGCGATGGCCTGCGCGCGGACTTCGCTCTCCTTAAGTGCTATGGCGAAGGCGAGGCCCTGCAGGTGCGCCGGATCACCCGGCCCGATGCGGCAAGCGTGCTCGTCTCGCTCGATGGCGTGGTCCAGCAGGGCAACTGGACCCTTTCGCCCGGCGGCGTGATTACCTTTGACGAAGCGCCCCCGGAAGGAAGCGTGGTGCGCGCCGGCTTCCTCTTCGATGTGCCCGTACGCTTTGCCGAAGACCAGCTCGAGATTTCGGGTGCCTCCTTCGCGGCGGGCGAAGCCCCCAGCGTGCCCATCGTCGAGATCCGGGAGGCCCCATGATGCGAACCTGGTTTTCCGAAGAGCTTGAAACCGTCGCCCTGTTCTGGCGCATCCTGCGCCGTGACGGCGTGACGCTGGGGTTCACCACCCACGATGCGGACCTGTGGTTCGATGGGGTCCTCCACCGCGCCTCACCCGGAATGCTGCCCTCCTCGATCCGCCGTTCGGCCGGGTTCGAGCCCGACAGCGCCGACGTGCGCGGCGCCATCACGCATGGCTCGATCACCCACGAAGACCTTGAGCAAGGCCGCTTCGATGGCGCGGGGGTGCGCATCGGGCTCGTCGATTGGGAGACCTGCGAGCGCCACCTGCTCTACACCGGAAGCCTTGGCACCATCCTCGAAAGCGACGGCGGCTTCGAGGCGCAGCTTTCCTCGCGCAAGAGCGAACTCGCGCGCGACACCCTGCCCCGCACCAGCCCTTCGTGCCGCGCGGTCTTTGCTGGACCTGGCTGCAACCTCAATGCGCGCCGCTTCGAAACCGAAACACATATCCTCGAGGCCAACGAGGAGGAAAACAGCGTCACGCCCGCGGGCCTGGCCGATCCCGCCCTGTTCACAGGCGGCACCCTGCGCTGGCTCGACGGCGCGCGCGCAGGCCAGGTCACCGCCATTCTCGGCGTAACCGCCGAGGGCGCGCTGGTGCTCGACCAGCCGATGGAACCGGTTCCCCTACCAGGTACACCCGTGCGCCTGCGTGAGGGCTGCGACCACACGCTGGACACCTGCTCCACCCGCTTTGCCAACGCCATCAATTTCAGGGGCGAGCCGCACCTGCCCGGCAACGACCTGCTCCAGCGTTACCCCTCCGCCCTATGACCCGCGCGACGGACCTTACTCCCACGCCTGACGCCCTGGTCGAAGCGGCACGCGCGTTCGTAGGCACGCCCTTCCGGCTGTGCGGGCGTGATCCAGCGACCGGGCTGGACTGCGCAGGACTTGTCGGCAGCGCCCTGGCGAAGCTGGGCCGCCCCCTTGCGCTACCGGTGCGCTATACGCTGCGCTTCCGCCAGCCCCCCGACGCGGGAAGCGTTCTCGCTGCCGCCGGACTGCACGCGGCTCACGGCGAGCCGGCGCCTGGCGACATCGCGATGGTCCGCACCGGCGCCTGCCAATACCATTTCCTTATCCACAGCGTGCCCGAGCGCAACATCGCGATCCACGCCCATGCAGGCCTGCGCCGCATCGTCGAGGGCCCCTTGCCCACATCGTGGCGACAGCTTGGCGCCTGGCACCTTCCCTCCCCCTCCCCCTCCTCCTGATCCACTTCTGCGGGATGCTTTCCTCATGGCCACACTTGTCTTCAGCGCGGCGGGCACGGCCCTGGCCGGTCCCGTTGGCGGAGCCATCGGTTCCCTTGTCGGTCGCCAGATCGACGGCGCACTCTTTGCCTCCTCCCGCCAGGGACCGCGCCTGCGCGAACTCGATGCGACGCGTTCGACCTATGGCGAGGTCCTCCCCCGCCACTATGGCGCGATGCGCGTGGCGGGCAGCCTGATCTGGGCCACCGAACTCACCGAGCACAGCGAGACGATGGGCACCGGCAAGGGGTCCCCTTCCCTTTCCAGCTACACGTACAGTGCCAACTTCGCCGTCGCGCTCGCCAGCCGTCCGATAGAGGGCATTGGGCGTATCTGGGCCGACGGCAAACTGCTGCGCGGCGCGCAGGGGGACCTCAAGGCTGGCGGTACCTTGCGCATTCACACAGGACGCGGCGACCAGCCCCTCGACCCCCTGCTTGCCAGCGCCGAGGGCGCCCAAAGCTGCCCTGCCTATCGTGGCCTTGCCTACGTCGTCTTCGAGGACCTGCAGCTCGCCGACTTCTATAACCGCATTCCCGGCCTGACCTTTGAAGTCTTCGCGGGCGATACGGTCCTCCTGCAGGATATCCTCGACGACGCGCTCGAGGCCTGCGAAACCAGCGCCCAGCTGCCCGAACTCACAGGCTTCAGCTGTTCAGGTCCGGTGGTGGAAAGCCTTCAGGCGCTCGACGCCGTCTTCCCCCTCGACACCGACGCCTCGGGCGAAAACCTGCTCGTGCGGCACGAGAGCCTTGGGGGCGCCGCGAGGACACTCGGCGCCGCCTCCGTTCCCGAGGACCCGGAGGGGTTCGGCGCGCGGAGCGGCTTTGCCCGGAGCCGCGGCGAACCTGCGCCAAGCCCGCTCGCCCTGCTGCGCTATTATGACCAGGACCGCGACTACCTGCCCGGAGTGCAGCGCGTTGCGGGCCGCCCCGCCCCCGGCGCACCGGTCGGCATCGACCTGCCCGCGAGCCTCGATGCAGCCAATGCCGCCCGCCTCATCCACCGTGCCCACCGCAGGGCCGAGCGCGCACGCGATACGATCGCCTGGCGCACGACCGAACTCGATCCCGCCATTGCGCCGGGCGTCGAGGTGCGCCTTCCGGGACATTCGGGCACCTGGCGCGTGCGGGCCTGGGAATGGTGCGAGGCCGGCGTCGAACTGGAATTGGAGCGCCGCCTGCCCACAGCCACGCTGGAGACCGCGCCTCATACCGGGAGCTCGGGTCGCTATGCACCGCCCGTGGACTTGCCCCCGGGCGAAACGCGACTGGTGGCGTTCGAACTTCCCCTGGACACCGCCAGCGCGCACAGCGACGCACCGCGCCCCCATGCCGCGGCCTCCTCCTCGAGCGCGGGCTGGCCGGGAGCCGCGCTCTATGCCGATCCCGGCACCGGAACGCTGGAACCGCTCGGAGTGACGGGACGGACACGGGCGCTGCTGGGGGTCACCACCAATGCGCTACCCCCTGCCAATTCGCTCCTGCTCGACCGGTCGTCCGCGCTCGACGTCACCCTTCCTGATCCCGCGATGGTTCTGAGTGGCGCGAACACGGCCGAACTTGCCCAGGGTGTCAATCTCGCGCTCGTCGGCGAAGAACTTGTCCAGTTCGCCAAGGCCGACCCGATCGGCCCGGGTGCATGGCGGCTCTCCGGCTTCCTGCGCGGCCTGGCTGGCAGCGAGGCTGGCCTGGTCGCCCATGCCCCGGGCGAGGCCTTTGTCCTCCTCGACACCGCGATCCGGCCCCTCGACGCAGCTCTCCTGGGCAGCGCTGCGGAGCGCGAGGTCGTCGCGTTGGGCCGTGGCGATGCCGCGCCGGTTCGCACCAGCCTCCACCTCGATGGCATCACCCGGCGTCCGCTTGCCCCGGTCCATCCCCGCCGCACGCACCTGCCTGATGGAACCGTGCGCTTTACCTGGACACGCCGCGCACGCGGCGCATGGCGCTGGGCCGACACGCTCGACGTTCCACTGGTGGAGGAGACCGAGATCTACCTGCTGACGCTGGGTGACCCGGAACAGCCCCTGGCCTCCTGGCAGGTCCTGGAGCCCCGGATCGAGATTTCACCGGCGACAGCAGCCGCACTCGGCGAAGCGGCCATCACGGCGCCGGTGCGCGTGCGCCAGGCAGGCACCCACGCCCTCTCCCCGGCCCTCCTTCTGGGCCCGCTCGAAGCGGCCTGACGCATACCCTCGCCCACGACCGGAACCGATCCAAGGAGCGCAAACATGACAGACTCGGTTACCTTTGATGCCACCAGCCCTCGCTACGCCCTGCCCCTCCTTTTTCAGGGGCAGGCGCAGAAGGAATTTTTCATCAACGAGGCTCTTTTTCGTCTCGATGCCCTCTTGCACATCGCAATCGAGGGTGAGGCGGCCGTGCCCCCTGCCTCTGCCGACGATGGGCAGGCCTGGCTGGTCGGCGCAGGCGCCACGGGCGAATGGGCCGGTCACGACGAGGCGCTCGCCTGCCGGCAGGGGGGACAGTGGCTCTTCGTGCCCCCCCAGGAAGGCCTTCGTGTCTACGACATAGCCGCTGCACAGGAACGATTTTTCCAGACCGGCTGGAAAAAAACACAGAGTGTTCAGGAACCAAACGGAGGGGCCGTGGTTGACATCGAAGCAAGGGCGGCGGTCACGCAATTGGTCACGGCCTTGCAGGTTCTGGGTATGTTGCCCGGAGCGTGATGGGCGACCAAGGACGAGGGCAAAGGGGCAATGCAAAATTACCGCTGCGGTGGCGATGCACGGCCTACGGCCCTCTCCAGCGCGACATTCTTGCAACAGTGGTCCGCAATGTGCGCTTGCGCGCAGATTGTTGAAGGGTTAGAGACTCTTCGCACTCGGTGGCTCCAAATCTCTATTAGTAGGGGAAACGTATGAGGAAACTCGTCATTGGACTGGCGCTGGCTTCGACAGCTATCGCCACTCCCGCGCTCGCGCGCGATGGCGCATGGTATGTCGAGCTCGACTTCGGCGCCATGATCGTCGAAGATGCTGACGTTGACATCAATGGTGTCAATAACGCCGGCCAGTTCGACTTCGACACCGGCTTCGATGGCGGTGGCGTTGTTGGTTACGACTTCGGGGCGTTCCGTCTCGAAACCGAAGCCAGCTACCGCGAAGCCAACGTCGACAACTATGTCGACTTCGCCGGTCCGGCTTACAACCTTGGCGACGCAAATGCGCTGTCGTTCATGGTCAACGGCCTTCTTGACTTCGGTCCCGACGACGGCCTCCAGGGCTTTGTCGGCGGTGGTGCCGGTGTCGCACGCGTCAGCTACGATCTCGTCGATGACAGCGACACGGGCTTCGCTTGGCAGGTTCTCGCGGGCGTTCGCGCTCCGCTTTCGAACCACGTCGACGTCGGCCTGAAGTATCGCTTCTTCAACGCAGACGGCATTAACCTGGTGAGCGCGGCTGGCGACACCGCGGAAACCCGCTGGCGTTCGCACTCGCTGATGGGCACCATCAGCTACAACTTCGGTGAGGAAGCGGCTCCGCCGCCGCCGCCGCCGCCGCCGCCGCCGCCTCCCCCGCCGCCGCCGCCGCCGCCGCCGCCGCCGCCGCAGGTTGTCTGCAACAAGGGCCCGTACATCGTGTTCTTCGATTGGGACAGCTCGGACATCACGCCCGAGGCCGCTACGGTCCTCGACAGCGCGATCACGGCATACGGCAACTGCGACAGCGTTCCGATCATGCTCGCCGGCTACACCGACTCGTCGGGTGCCAAGACCTACAACATGGGTCTTTCCGAGCGTCGTAACGACTCGGTTCAGGCATACCTGACCTCGCACGGCATCCCGGGTTCGGCGATCTCGAGCGAAGGCTTCGGCGAAGAGAACCAGCGCGTTCCCACCGCCGACGGCGTTCGCGAACTGCAGAACCGCCGCGTCGAGATCACTTACGGTCCGGGTTCGGGCATGTAAGCTGACCGGCAACGGTACAAAGATCAGGGGGCTGGAGAAATCCGGCCCCCTTTTCTTATGGGCAAGTCCCATTTCCTCCCGCCTTCACGGATGCTGCCGAGAGCCTTCAGGCATGAAAAGGCCGCCGATCACACCTGGTGACCAGCGGCTCTGTGAGAAATAGAGAAGTCGGCAGAGCCCCCTTGCCAGCTAGCAGGGCTAACGCAGGTGGAAGTCGACAGGGCCAGGGCCCTCGCCTCCATCCATCTCCTTGTGGCCAATTCCAGAGTTGCCGTCGGCGCTTACAGGCTCATACGCAAGCGCCAGTCCACCTTCCGATCAGGCCGCGTAGTCGGTCCCGTCGGTCAGACCAGCCTGCTCGAAGCCGCCCTTGCGCAAACGGCAGCTGTCACACTCCCCACAAGCACGACCATCGGGCTGCGGATCGTAGCACGACCAGCTCATCGCCGGGTCCAGCCCGAGCCGAATGCATTCGCGCGCAATGTCCGCCTTACCCAGAAACTGGAGCGGTGCGCGAATACGGAACGGCTGCCCTTCCGCCCCGGCCTTTGTCGCCAGGTCCGCGATATTCTCGAATGCAGAGATGAACTCCGGTCGGCAATCCGGGTAGCCCGAATAGTCGAGCGCATTCACACCGATGAAGATGTCACTCGCCCCGCTCGCCTCCGCCCAGGCCAGTGTCAGCGAAAGGAACACCAGGTTGCGTGCAGGCACATAAGTTACCGGGATATCCTCGCCCACCCCATCCTTGGGCACGGCGATGTCGTCGGTCAGCGCAGAGCCTCCGAAACGGCGCAAGTCGAGCGGCAGCACCACGTGGCGCACCGCCCCGAGGTGACTTGCGATAGCGCCCGCCGCATCGATCTCGCACTGGTGCCGCTGGTTGTAGTCGATCGTGAGCGCGTTGAGGCGATAGCCCTGCTCCCGCGCGAGCGCCGCCGAAACCATCGAATCGAGCCCGCCCGAAAGGAGCACAACGGCATCCTTGACCGAATCCTGTCCTGTAGTCGTCATGCCTCTTGCGCTAGGCCCGAACGTCCCAGCGCGCAAGAACATCGCCCAGAACGCTCAGCTCAGCGCGGACACGTCCCCAGACGTCGACCTTCAGCGGCAAAGGCAAAGGGCAAGCCATTTCGGATCCCCTGGCTGTCGATCTGGATAAGGCCATCGGTCTCGCGCCGGATCGTGGTTCGCCCATAGCCATTGCCGGGACATGTATACTGGACCGTTACCTCACTGGGCCGATCGAGCACGACGACCTGCTCACAATCCAGACCGCTGTGGCGCAGCTGCACCAGATCGCGACCGGAAGCGATGCACATGCGCTCCTCGCCCCCGCCAGAGCCGCGCATGCGCAACATCCAGTTGCCAGGATCGAGGCGGTCCAGCATCGCCAGAGCCCCACTCTCGCCAAGCGCTGGCCCGGCCATCAGGCCAAGCCCGCACAGCCCTGCGAACACGAACGTCCCGGCAAACTTCTTCATCATCCTCGCTCTCTTGCCGTTGGCGACCCGGCGCCCCCCTAAACCGGGATATTCAAGACTTTGGAACAGAACGCACAGTCGACCGGAATGGTGCCATCCTCTTCGCGCATGTCGGCCAGCTGATCTTCCGGAAACCGCGAAAGGATCGTCTTGTAGTGCTCGACCGTGCAGCGGCAACCGCGCTGGAGCAGCACCAATGGTTCGACCCGGACTTCATCCTCCTCATGGAAGAGGCGCCAGAGAAGCTCTTCCAGCGTCAGGACGGGATCAAGCAGCTCATCGCGCTGCACACTGCCGGCCATGACCGAAACGTGCTCCCAGTCGGGGTGATCTTCCTGGGCGTGCAGACGTGCCTGCCCTTCCTCCCCATCGGGCAGGAACTGCATGAGAAGCCCGCCGGCCATGCAGCGCTCCCCGTTCGAGCGCACCGAGATGCGCAGGAGCGTGGGTACCTGCTCGGACTGGGCGAAATACGCCTCGCACGCATCGGCCAACGAAGCCCCTTCCAGCGGCACCACGCCCTGGTAGCGCTTCTTGGTGGCCGCCAGATCGAAGGTGATCGCAAGATAGCCGGTACCGAACAGGGCCGGGAGGTCGAGCTGGAGTTCCTCGTCCTGCATGTCGGCGAACTTCTCGGCATCGAAATGCACATAGCCGCGCACTTCACCGTCGCGGTAGTCGCAGACCATCATGTCGACCAGGCCGCCCTCGGCCTGCGCCTGGATCGTGAGCTGCGCGCCCTCTTCCTTGAGCAGCGAACCCATGAGCGAGGTCATCACCAGCGCTTCAGCCAGAAGATGCTTGACCACGGGGGGATAGGCGTGCGCCGAAAGCACGGTTTCGAGCACCGGCCCGAGGCGCACGACACGTCCACGTGCGTGCCGATTGGGTAGCGAGAAAGCCAGGACCCGGTCGAAACCGGTGTCCTCACGCGGCAAGGTCGGATCTTCGCTCACAGCTTGCCAAGGCTCCACAGCAAGACCGACTTCTGCCCGTAGAGGCGGTTTTCCGCCTCGTCCCAGACCGCCGAGGCGGGACCGTCGATAACGGCATCCGTGACTTCCTCGTTGCGGTGCGCCGGAAGGCAATGCAGGAACATCGCCCCCTCATCTGCGTGCGCCATGAGGCCCTCGTTGACCTGATAGGGTTCAAGCGCCTTGATGTGCGCTTCGCCGCCCTCCTGGCCCATCGAGACCCAGGTGTCGGTCACGACGACTTGCGCCCCGCGCGCCGCTTCGAGCGGATCGTGCGTGATGACGATCTCGCCGCCCGCCGCACGGGCCCGCTCGACGAAGCCGGCGTCGGGTTCGTAGCCCTCGGGCACGGCCAGGCGCAGCGTGAACTTCATCAGGCCAGCGGCCTCGATCATCGAGTGCGAGACATTATTGCCATCGCCCAGCCAGGCCATCTGCAGGCCAGGCAGCGCAAAGCCATGCTCAACGATGGTCAGAAGATCGGCCACGATCTGGCAGGGGTGCGAAAGGTCGGTCAGGCCGTTGATCACGGGAACGTCCGCGTAGTGCGCCAGTTCTTCGATCTTGGCATGATCGTCGGTGCGGATCATGATGGCATCGACCATGCGGCTGAGGACACGTGCCGTGTCCGCAATCGTCTCGCCGCGCCCGATCTGGGTGCTGCCCGCTTCCATGATGATCGTGCTGCCGCCCAGCTGGCGCATGGCCATGTCGAAGGACACGCGCGTGCGCGTGGAATTCTTCTCGAAGATCATGGCCAGCGTGTGCCCTGTCAGCGGTGCATCGCTGTCCGCCTTGCCCTTGGGCCAACCGGCACGTGCGGCCTTGCGCTCGATGGCATCGTTTATCATCGCGGCGATGGTCTCGCCGCCCGCATCGCTGAGACTCAGGAAATCGCGCGACATCAGATCGCGTCCTCGGGGGTATAGCTGGCCGCAGCGGCCGAAAGCTTCTCGAGGAACTCGTCGATGTGGCTGTCGTCGATCACCAGCGGAGGAATGACGCGCATCACCTGGTCGCCCGCCGATACGGCCAGAACCTGATGGTTGTCGCGCATGTGCGCGACGAAAGGCCGCGGCTCGACCTTCATCTTGAGGCCAAGGAACAGGCCCTTGCCGCGCACGCCTTCGAAAAGCTCGGGGTAGTTGCCGATGAACTGCTCGAGGCGCGCCTTGAGGCCTTCCCCCTTCGCGCGCACGTCTGCAAGGAAGCTTTCCTCGCCTACCACGTCGAGCACGGCGCCAATGGCCGCCATCGCGAACGGGTTTCCGCCATAAGTCGATCCGTGCGTGCCGAAGGTCATGCCCCGCGCCGCCTTCTCGGTTGCAAGGCATGCGCCGACAGGGAAGCCGCCGCCAATGCCCTTGGCCGTGGCGAGAATGTCCGGCTCAATGCCATATTGCTCGTAGGCGTAGAAAGTGCCGGCCCGGCCGACACCGCTCTGCACCTCGTCGAGGATCAGCATGAGGTCATGCTTCTCGCACAGTTCACGCAGGCCCTTGAGGAAGGCTTCGTCCGCAACGCGGATGCCGCCCTCGCCCTGAATCGGCTCGACCAGGAAGCCTGCAGTGTTGGGCCCGATCGCGGCTGCGGCCGCCTCGAGGTCGTTGAAGTCGACGTACTTGAAGCCGGGCAGCAGGGGCAGGAAGCCCTTGTGCATCTTCTCCTGGCTCGAGGCACTGATCGTCGCCATCGTGCGCCCATGGAAGGCGTTGTTGAAGGTGATCAGCTCGAACTTCGCGTCGTTGCCTGCCGACTGGTGGTAGACGCGCGCGGTCTTGATCGCGCACTCGACCGCCTCGGCGCCGGAATTCGTGAAGAACACGGTGTCGGCAAAGGTCAGGTCGACCAGGCGCTGCGCGATGGCCTCCCCCTGCGGACTGCCATAGAGATTGGAGACGTGCATCAGCGTCTCGGCCTGCTTCTGGATGGCCGAGATCAGACCTTCATGCGAATGGCCCAGCGCGTTGACCGCAATCCCGCTCGCGAAATCGAGGAATCGGCGACCATCCTCGCTGATGAGATGGCAATGTTCGCCGCGAACGGGCCGAACACCGCACCGGGGATACACAGGCATCAACGGAGTGATCGACATTTCGAAAAATTCCTCGAGTGAAGTTTGAAGAAAGGGGGGGGAAATCAAACGCAAACGACAAATGGCGGCCCTTGCCGGACCGCCATTTGCGCGCTTCTAGGCTTTTGCAGACCCCCGGTCAAATAACCAGGGACCTGCCGGCCGGGATCAACCCTGGAGCGGCGTCAGGTTGACCGCCGAGTACTTGCCTCGTCGATCGACCTCGATGTCGAATTCCAGACGGTCGCCCTCATTGAGGCCGGTCATGCCGGAACGTTCCACCGCGCTGATGTGCACGAAGGCATCCTGCTGACCATCGTCGCGAGTAATGAAGCCGAAGCCCTTCATCGAGTTGAAGAACTTGACCGTGCCCGTGGCCTTTTCGCCCGTCAGCTGACGCTGGGGCGCGGCATCGCGCTTCTGGACCGGGATCACATCGCCCACGACCGAGAGATCGCTGGCCGAGACCTTGCCGCCACGATCGACAAGCTGGAACTCGAGCTGCTGACCTTCGGCGAGACCTTCAAGGCCCGCACGCTCGACCGCGCTGATGTGCACGAAGACATCGTCCCCGCCTTCATCGCGCTGGATGAAGCCGAAACCCTTCGAGGCGTTGAAGAACTTGACGACGCCACGGCCCTGGCCGACGACCTGTGCGGGCATGCCGCCACCACGGCCACCGCCGACTCCGCCACCGCCACGCGGGCCGCCGCCGAAGCCGCCGCCACCGCCGCCGCGCGAGCCGCCACGGTCGTCGAAACCGCCGCCGCCACCGCCGCCGAAGCGGTCACCACCGCCTCCAAAGCGGTCGCCCCCGCCGAAACGGTCACCACCGCCGAAACGGTCCTGTCCGGCAAAGAAGGGATCAAATTCGTCCTCTCCGAACCGATCCCGCTTGTCGCGTCCCCTTCCGCGACGACCTCTATCAAAACCCATGTTTACGAACGTACCTTCGATGCGCCCTAGTAAGCAGTCACCCGTACACGTGGACGAACCGTGCCGAGAGTCAGCCAGAGTTACCCGCGATTTCCGCAATCGCTCTGCTGCGATTAGGATTCATACACGAGTCTTGGCCCGATAGCGAACGGAATTACGCGCCAATTCGGTCCGGCACCGACAGTCCGGGCCGTTTGAGCGCGAAATTGGGGGTTGCCAGCAGCCCTGACTCACGTTTGATGGGCGAATCATTTCCGCGTCTTACGAGGCGCAAAACGCCGGCCGGAGGCTCGTATCCATGTTCGCCAAAATTACCGATTCCATGTACGCCAGCCCGCAGATCGACACCTCCGCGATTGCCGAGGCAAAGGCACTGGGCATCACGCTGATCGTCAACAACCGCCCAGAAGGCGAAAGCGACGACCAGACGCCCGGCAGCGAGATCGAAGCGGCAGCCAGGGACGCGGGCATCGCCTACACCGCCATCCCGATCACCCACGGTGGTTTCAGCGAAGGCCAGGTCGACGCGATGATCGCCGCACTTGAAAGCAGCGAAGGCCCGGTCCTGGGTTACTGCCGCTCGGGCACCCGCTCGACCCTGCTGTGGTCGCTCGCACGGGCCAAATCGGGCGACAATCCCGGCGTCATCGCCGCACAGGCCGCAGCGGCAGGCTACGACATCTCGCCCATTCGCCAGATCGTCGACGTGCTGGCGGCCAGCGCGCAGGGCTGACGGAGCTAGTCCTGGAATTCTCAGAAAATGGATTCAAGGGGCCATCGCCCCTTGAATCCAAAATCGACGACCTCACCCCCTAGCACCGAGGGAGCGCGCGGAAGGTGAGCCAGACAGTTCGGGGAGCCCGAGGGCGATGGCCCTCGTACGTCATCCTTGAGATCGTCCGCTTTCCTGAAGGATCACGCCGCTTCAGAGAGCTAGATCGCCCTGCTCGCCCGTGCGCACACGCAGCACCTCGGCGAGGTCAAAAACAAAAACCTTGCCATCGCCGATCTCGCCCGTGCTGGCCGCTTCGCGCAAGATAGCGATCACCGTGTCCGCGAAGGCATCCGAGACCGCAATCTCCAGCTTGATCTTGGGCAGCATGTTCGAGGAGTACTCGGCCCCGCGGTAGACTTGCGTCTGCCCCTTCTGGCGCCCGACGCCGCTCACCTCGGATACCGTCAGGCCCGACACGCCCGCCTTGTCGAGCGCGGCCTTCACTTCGGTGAACTTCATCGGCTTGATCACGGCGGTCACGAATTTCATGGCAGCTCCCCATCCAGCTTGGCCTCGGCCCGGTCGCGGCAGCTTAGGGACTGCACGAGAGGCGTCAATCCACCCAAATGCGCCGAAGAGCGGCACGAAAAAAGGGCCGGCGCATACGCGTCCGGCCCGAAAAGGTTGTGTTCGCAGGAGGAACATCGTGAGGCTGCGGCGACGACCTGCGACGCCGCAGCCAATTCGGTAAGATCAGTTGTAGGCGCGCTCGCCGTGCTCGCCGATGTCGAGGCCTTCGTGCTCGACCTCTTCGCTGACGCGCAGGCCAGTCACCAGCTTGGCAACGTAGATGGCAATGACAGTGCCAACGCCCGCCAGCAGGATCGAGACGATTACCGACTTGAGCTGGATCCAGACCTGGGTCGCCATCACGAAATCGTCGCCGCCCGGGCCGCCGAGAGCCGGCGAATAGACGATACCCGTACCGATCGCGCCGATCATGCCGCCGACACCATGGATGCCGAACGCGTCGAGCGAGTCGTCATAGCCAAGAGCGGGCTTCACCTTCGAGACCATGAAGAAGCAGACGATCGAGGCGACCGCGCCGAGCACGATGGCACCGAAGGGGCCCGAGTTGCCCGCTGCCGGGGTCACCGCGACGAGGCCGGCAATGATACCCGAGCAGAAGCCCAGGGCCGAGCCCTTGTGACCCGCCAGACGCTCGGCGAGCATCCAGAACAGGCCTGCCGCGGCGGTCGCAACGAAGGTGTTGATCATGGCAAGACCCGCGGTGCCGTCGGCTTCGAGCTCGGAGCCGGCGTTGAAGCCGAACCAGCCCACCCACAGGAGGCCGGTGCCGACCATGGTCAGCGTCAGCGAGTGCGGAGGCATGGGCTCCGTCGGGAAGCCCTTGCGCTTGCCGAGAATGAGGCAGGCCACGAGAGCGGAGACGCCAGCGTTGATGTGGACAACGGTGCCGCCTGCGAAATCCAGGGCGCCCCAGCCAAACATCAGACCGCTAGTCCCCTCGCCGCCGTCGTACCAGACCATGTGCGCGATCGGGAAATAGACAATGGTGAGCCAGACGATGACGAACACCATGGCCGCCGAGAACTTCATGCGCTCCACGGTCGCACCGAACACCAGCGCAGCCGTGATGGCGGCAAACGTCATCTGGAAGCTGATGAAGACATATTCTGCGATGACTTCGTCACTGAACGTCGCCGCGGTCGAATCCGGGGTCACGCCAGCAAGGAAAACCTTGGAGAAGTTCGAAATGAACGCATTGCCCTCGCCACCAAAGGCCATCGAGTAGCCGTAAATCACCCAGAGAAGCATCGCGACAGCCGCCGCGGCACCAACCTGGGTCATGGTCGAGAGCATGTTCTTGGAGCGGGTGAGGCCGCCGTAGAACAGAGCCAGGCCCGGCAGGATCATGAGCAGGACGAGGACCGTCGAGGTCATCATCCAGGCGTTGTTGCCGGGGTTGGGTACAGGCGCTGCCGCGGCAGCTTCCTGCGCAAAGACAGGCATGGCGGCGAACAGCGACGCGGTGAGAGCGCCTGCGCCGCCGAGAATCGTGCGGTTCATGTTGGTTAGCCTCCTCAAAGCGCCGTATCGCCGGCCTCGCCGGTGCGGATGCGCACGGCAGACGCGAGGTCGAGAACGAAGATCTTGCCGTCGCCGATGGCTTCGGTGCTGGCGACCTGCTGGATGGTTTCGACGATCTTGGGCGCCAGTTCGTCCGGCGCGGCCACTTCGATCTTCACCTTCGGCAGCATGTTGGTGGAGTATTCCGCCCCACGGTAGATTTCGGTCTGCCCCTTCTGGCGCCCGAACCCCTTCACTTCGGAAACGGTCATGCCCGCGACCCCGATCGCGCCAAGCGCTTCTCGAACTTCGTCGAGTTTGAAGGGCTTGATGATGGCTATGATGAACTTCATGCCTGTCCCCTGTTTGCTACCGGCCCCACGCCGGCTGAAAACAGATCAGCAAGTTCTATGCCAAATCACCTATTCGGAGATTTACGCCGCTTAACGGACCGGCAACGCTATTTTCAGCTGGCGCGAAGCCCGATTCCTGTGCAGCTGCCTATTTTTTAGGCAGGTCGAGCGCAGCAAATACAGGCAGGTGATCAGATCCTATCGCGGAAAGCGCACTGCGATGGACATTTGTTCCACGAACTTCCCACCCATCGGATATAATGATGCGATCCAGCTGAGCCATCGGCCTACGCGAGGGAAAACTCCGGCCCGGTGCCAGCACCCGCCAATCATGTCCGAACTCGCGAAAACAGCCCTGTTGCGACCACTCGTTGAAATCCCCAAGCAATACAGTGGGACATTGCTCGCGGCACTGCGCGATGTGGTGCAACACGCGGCGCACCTGCTGGCGCCGACGCAGCCCTGAGAGGTCAAGGTGCATACCGACCACGCGAACACGGCGCCCTTCCACCGCAAGATCGGCGCGCACCGCGCCGCGTGGCTCCAGTACAGGCAAGTCGACCGGCGCGGCCTCAAGCAGCTCGATCCCCTTGCGTACAAGAAGTGCATTGCCGTGCCAGCCCAGGCTGTCGGGCTTCATCGAAAGCGGAACCGGCGTGTAGTCGGTCGCGGCGTGAATGGCATCGAGCGGAAGCGCGGCCATACGCCGCCCGAACCGGCGGTCCACCTCCTGCAGCGCCACGATGTCGGCATCGACTTCGAGCAGGATGCGCAGGATCCGCTCGTGATCGCGCCGCCGGTCGAGACCGACGGCCTTGTGGATGTTGTAGCTGGCAAACGTGAGCGGCACGAAAGCTCCCTTCCCGACCTCGGACAGGCCTTGCCAAGCTAGGAACAGAGCGCCCGCTTGCAAGACCTTCCCCTAAGCAAGCTCCGGGAAGGCCACGAGTTCCGCCCTCAGCGCTCCTTGGTTGCGCTGAAGGTCAGCTCCGGATTGCGCTCCTGCTGGTAGTTCACGTCCCAGACCGAGCGCGCCATGAAGACGAGGTCGCCGTCGCGGTCGCGCGCAAGGTTCATCTTGTTGAAGCTCTCGAAATCGTCGAGCGCCTTGTCGGTCCCCTTGAGCCAGCGCGCGGTATCGAAGGGTGAGGCTTCGAGCATGGCCTCGACCTTGTACTCGGCCTCAAGCCGCGAGATCAGCACTTCGAGCTGGAGCTGGCCGACCACACCCACGATCCACTGCGCGCCGATCTCGGGATAGAACACCTGGATCACGCCCTCCTCGGAGAGGTCGTCGAGCGCCTTCCGCAGCTGCTTGGTCTTGGTCGGGTCCTTGAGCGCCACGCGGCGCAGGATTTCCGGCGCAAAATTGGGCAGGCCGATGTAGCGGATCTTATTCTTCTCGCTCAGCGTGTCGCCCACGCGCAAGGTGCCGTGATTGGGAATGCCGATGATGTCGCCGGGCTCGGCGGTGTCCGCGATTTCGCGGTCCTGCGCGAAGAACATGATCGGCGAGTGGACGGCGATGGCCTTGCCCAGCCCGGACGGGGTCAGCTTCATGCCCCGCTTGAAGGTACCCGAGGCGAGGCGCATGAAGGCGATACGGTCGCGGTGCATCGGGTCCATGTTGGCCTGGACCTTGAAGATGAAGCCGGTGACTTCGGGCATCTCGGGATCGACCGGACCGTCCTCGCTGGGTTGCGGACGCGGCGGAGGGGCGTACTGCGAAATCGCATCGATCAGCTCGGCCACGCCGAAGTTCTTGAGCGCCGAGCCGAAGTAGACCGGCGTCAGATCGCCTGCGCGGTAGGCCTCGAGGTCGAAATCGGGGTAGCCGGCCTGCGCCAGCTCCATTTCCTCGGCCACCTCTTCGGGCAGCTCGACGTTCTCGTCGACCTTGCCGAGGAACTCCTTGCTGGGCCCCTCGGGGCGGCTGACCTTACCGCTGGCGATGTCGTAGATGCCCTGGAACAGGCCGCCCATGCCCACTGGCCAGGACATCGGACACACGTCGAGTGCAAGCATGTCGGCCACTTCGTCGAGCAGGTCGAAGCAGGCCCGGCCTTCGCGGTCGACCTTGTTGATGAAGGTGATGATCGGCACCGAGCGCAGGCGGCAGACCTCGAACAGCTTGCGGGTCTGCGGCTCGATGCCCTTGGCCGCGTCGATCACCATGATAGCCGAATCGACGGCGGTCAGCGTGCGGTAGGTGTCTTCCGAGAAGTCCTCGTGGCCCGGGGTGTCGAGCAGGTTGAAGGTCACCGTCTCGCCATTCGCGTCGGTACGCTCGAAGGTCATCACCGAGCTGGTCACCGAGATGCCGCGCTGCTGCTCGATCTTCATCCAGTCCGAGCGCGCCCGGCGCGCCGCGCCGCGTGCCTTGACCTGTCCGGCAAGGTGGATCGCGCCGCCTTGCAGCAGCAGCTTTTCGGTCAGCGTGGTCTTACCGGCGTCGGGGTGCGAGATGATCGCGAAGGTGCGGCGTGAATTGCTCATGCGCGGGCCTTTACGCGCCCTGTCCCGGTATCGCAACGCCGGGACAGCCAAGAAAGCGGGCGGGAGGCCCCCGCCCGTTCAAAAACCTTGGCGGATCAACCCTCTTCGCGCGCGACCCTGAAGCCCGCGAAGGACTGGCTGACCGGCATCAGTTCGAGCGTGTTGATGTTGAGGTGGGCAGGCAGGCTTGCGACCCACAGGATCGTCTCGGCAATGTCCGCGCCCGTCATCGGGTTCGCGCCCTGGTAGAGATCGTCCGAGGCCTGCTGGTTGCCGCCGGTGCGCACGACGGTGAACTCGGTCTCGACCATGCCCGGCTCGATCGAGGTGACGCGAACCCCCGTGCCTGCAAGGTCCGAGCGCAGGCCGAGCGAGAACTGGCGCACGAAGGCCTTCGTCCCGCCGTAGACGTTGCCCCCGGTATAGGGATAGGTCGCCGCGACCGAGGCGAGATTGACGATCAGCCCCTTGCGCGCGATCAGCATCGGCAGGAGCTTGTGGGTGAGCGAGACCAGCGCGGTGACGTTGGTGTCGATCATGGTCTTCCACTGCGCCAGATCGCTCTCCTGCGCCGGGCTGGTGCCCAGCGCGAGGCCAGCGTTGTTCACGAGGCAGTCGATCCCGGCGAAATCGGCGGGCAGCAGCGCCAGCGCCTCGTCGCGCGCCGCTTCATCGCAGACATCGAACGCGCAGGCATGGACGTTGTCCGCGCCCAGTTCCTTGACCAGATCGGCCAGACGGTCGGCGCGGCGGCCCGTCGCCACCACGCGCCAGCCCGCCTTCACCAGCGCGCGCGCAGTGTCCGCGCCGATCCCCGAGGTTGCTCCGGTAACGAGGGCTGTCTTCATGGGGATCTCCTTGGGACTTTGGGGGCGGTACGGGTTGTCGATTGATGTCCCGATCCCTCGCGCGGCGTCAGCCCGCGTCGAGGATCGCGATGTGCAGTTCGAAGAACCGGGTCTGGCCTGCCGGTACCGAGATCACGCCCGGCTTCTCGCGAAAATCGCCTTCGAAACCGACCGGATCGGCAATGCCCTGCCAGGGTTCGATGCACAGGAAGTCCGCGCCAGGCTTCTGCCAGATGCCGAGCATGGGGAGCGCCGGGCTCTTGATCGCGATGCGCGGACCGTTGGTCGGACCGAACTTCACCACGCGGCTGTTGAGCTTGTCCCAGATCAGCGCGTCAGCCTCGAACAGTTCAGGGCGGGGCACGAAGGAATTGCCCTTGATCGGCGAATGCTTGCGGTCCGCCAGCAACAGCCCGGTGTCGGGATCGAGACGGCGGATGCGGTGCGGCTCGTCCTCGGAGAAGACGATCTTGTGGTCCTCCTTGGCGCCCGCACCCGGCAGCGGCCAGGCGAAGGCAGGATGGAACCCGATGCTGAAAGGCATCGGCACCTCGCCGCAGTTCTGCACGCCCGCACCGATTACCAGCTTCTTCTCGATCAGCCGGAAGTTGACGTTGAGCTTGAACTCGAAGGGGTAGACCGCGCGGGTCGCATCGCTCGCGCCAAGGCTGAACATCACGCGTTCCTCCTCGGCAATCAGCACCTCGAACTCGCTGTGCCGGGCAAAGCCGTGGCGCGGCAGTTCGTATTCGGTGCCGTTCAGGCGGTAGCGCCCGTTGTTGAGCCCCCCGACAATCGGGAACAGGATCGGCGCGTGGCCGCCCCAGAATTCCGGATTGCCATCGGTCATGAACTCGCGGCCCTCGCCATCGACGAGGGACCACAGTTCGGCTCCCAGAGGATTGATCCGGGCCGTCAGGTCCCCGGATCGGATGGTGACCAGTTCGCTGTCCGACACGCGCGCGTCTCCTGTCCGTTCGTTGCCTTGCTGCGCGTCAACCGCGCAGCGTGGCTCCGAGCTTGGCGGCGGCCTGCGTCACCTTCTCGCTGATTACCTTGAGGTCGGCCTCCTTGTAGCTCTTTTCAAGCGGCTGGAGCGTGACTTCAAGAGCCAGCGACTTCTGGCCTTCGGGCACGCCCTGGCCGCGGAAATCGTCGAACAGGCGTGCGGCCACGATGTTCACCTTGTCCGCGCCCTGCACCACGCGCACCAGGTCGGCGGCGGGAAGCTCGGCGGGAACGAGGAAGGCGAAGTCGCGCGTCACCGACTGGAGCGCAGGCGGCGTGTAGGAAGTACGGGTAAAGCTCGCCGCCCCCTTCTTGCCCGGGATCGCATCGAGGAAGATCTCGACCAGAGCTACGCTGCCCGCGATGTCGAACTGCTTGGCAATGGCCGGGTGCAGCATGCCAAAGCGCGCGAGCACGTTCTTGGGACCAAGGCGCAGCGTTGCCGACTGGCCGGGGTGGAACTGGGGGCCAGCCTCGCCCATGACCTGCAGCTTCTCGACAGGCGCGCCCGCCTCGGCGAGCAGCGCCATGGCTTCGGCCTTGGCATCGTACGCATCGAAGGCGACGGCCTTGCCGGTGGCCCAGCCACGCGGAGTCTTGTCGCCCGCAAGGATCACGCCCAGCGTCAGGCGCTCATCGCTCGCCCCGCCCTTGCCGCGCAGGTAGCGACGGCCCAGTTCGAACAGGCGCAGCGAGGAGGAACCTCGGTCAAGGTTGCGCTTGGCCGCCGAAATGAGGCCCGGCAGGAGCGAGGGACGCATTGCCTTCAGGTCTTCGCTGATCGGGTTGGCCAGAACCCAGAGCTTTTCCTCGCCTGCAAAGGCCTCGGCCTCGGCTTCGGGAAGGAAGGACCAGGTCACCGCTTCGTTGAGACCGCGCGCAGCCGCAGCGCGGCGCACGCGGCGCTCCAGCTTCTGCGCCGGGGTTGCGGTGGGCAGAGCGACACCATCGGCGCGCGGAAGGGCCACGCTCGCGATGTTGTCGAGGCCATAAATGCGCACGACTTCCTCGAGGATGTCGGGGGCGCCGTCGACGTCCGGGCGCCAGCCCGGCACGGTGACCGCCCAGGCCTTGTCGTGGCCCGTCTCTGCAGCAACAACCGAGAAGCCAAGGCTCTCCAGGATCGCCTGCTGCTGCTCGGGCGCGATGACCACACCGCCGAGGTCACCGGTGAGCGCCGGATCGAAGTGGACAATCCTGGGGGTTGCGGGCGCAGCGCCCACGCGCACGACCTCGGACGCCTCACCGCCGCACAGCGACTGGATCAGCGCGGTGAGGAGGTTCAGGCCGGTATCGAGAAAGGCCGGATCGATGCCACGCTCGAAGCGCGCGCGCGCGTCCGAGGTGAGGTTGAGCGCGCGGCCCGTCAGCGCGATGCGCTGCGGGTCGAAGTAGGCGATCTCAAGGAGAACGTCGGTGGTCGCCTCCTCGCAGCCCGAGTGCTGGCCGCCCATGATGCCTGCGATGTCGTGGACGCCCGCCTCGTCGGCGATCACGGTCATGCTGGGATCGAGAGTGTACTCCTTCTCGTTCAGCGCGGTGACCTTCTCGCCCTCGGCGGCGCGGCGCGCGGTGACCGCACCGCTCAGCTTCGCAAGGTCATA
Source organism: Novosphingobium decolorationis (assembly GCF_018417475.1). Lineage (NCBI taxonomy): Bacteria > Pseudomonadati > Pseudomonadota > Alphaproteobacteria > Sphingomonadales > Sphingomonadaceae > Novosphingobium > Novosphingobium decolorationis. The sequence continues at coordinate 3,391,128 of NZ_CP054856.1, read as the reverse complement.
GGCGTGCGCGGGACGGCCATAGGCCAGCATCACGAAGTTGGTGGCATCGACAAGCGCGGAGATCGGGCGCTGGCCTGCAGCCTTGAGGCAATCCTGCAGCCACTGCGGCGAAGGACCGTTCGTCACGCCCTTGATGACGCGGCCGTGGAAGGCCGGACACCCCTCGGCGTCCTCGATGCGGATCTCGACCGGGCACGGGAAGCTGCCCGCAACGTCGGCAGCTTCAATCGGCTTGAGCGTGCCCAGACCGGCTGCGGCGAGGTCGCGCGCGATGCCGTAGACGCCCATGCAGTCGGGACGGTTGGGGGTGATCGAGACGTCGATCACCGGATCCGCGCCGTGGTATTCGGCGAAGGCCATGCCCACCGGCGCATCCTCGGGAAGCTCGATGATGCCTTCGTGCGCATCGCCCAGTTCCAGCTCGCGCACCGAGCACATCATGCCGTTCGATTCGACGCCGCGGATGGCCGACTTCTTCAGGACCATGCCGTTGGCCGGAACGCTGGCGCCCGGAAGGCCGAGCACGCCCAGCATCCCCGCACGCGCGTTGGGCGCGCCGCACACGACCTGCAGCGGATCGCCCTCGCCGGTGTCGACCGAGAGGACCTGCAGCTTGTCCGCGTCAGGGTGGCGCACCGCGGTCAGCACCTTGGCGACGCGGAAACCGGCGAGCTTCTCGGCCGGGTCCTCGATGCCCTCGACCTCGATGCCGATGCGGTTGAGGGTGGCGGCGACATCCTCGATGCCGGCGTCGGTCTCAAGGTACTGCTTGAGCCAGGAAAGCGAGAATTTCATCGTATCTAGTCCTCTTTTTCCGCTCAGGCCGGGGTGCCGACGCCACCCGAGAGGGTCGGGACGTCCATGGCGGAAAAACCGTAATGCGAAAGCCAGCGCACATCGCCGTCGAAGAAGGCGCGCAGGTCATCCATGCCGTATTTCAGCATGGCGAGGCGGTCGACGCCGGTGCCAAAGGCAAAGCCCTGCCATTCGTCGGGATCGAGCCCGGCCGCTTCGATGACGCGGCGATTGACCATGCCCGAGCCGAGCACTTCCATCCAGGCGTGGCCCGGCGCATCGCCCGAGCCGCCGACCACGCGGCGCCCGTTCTCCTGGCTGTAGCCCACGTCCACTTCCACCGAGGGCTCGGTGAAGGGGAAGTAGCTGGGGCGCAGGCGCAGGACGATGTCGTCGCGCTCGAAGTAGGCCTTGAGGAAGGTCTCCAGGGTCCACTTGAGATGGCCCAGGTGAATGCCCTTGTCGATGACCAGGCCTTCAACCTGGTGGAACATCGGCGTGTGCGTTGCGTCGCTGTCCGAGCGGTACACGCGGCCCGGCGCGATGATGCGGATCGGCGCGCCCTTTTCGATCATCGCGCGGATCTGCACGGGCGAGGTGTGCGTGCGCAGCAGCATCTCACGGCCCTTCTCGTCCCGGTCGGGGAAGTAGAAGGTGTCGTGCATGGCGCGCGCCGGGTGCGTCTCGGGCATGTTGAGCGCGGTGAAGTTGTGCCAGTCGTCCTCGATCTCGGGACCGGTCGCGACGGCAAAGCCCAGGTCCGCGAAGACTTCGGCCAGCTCATCCATGACCTGCGAGATCGGGTGAACGGACCCACGCGGCGTTTCGGGCGCGGGAAGCGAGAGGTCGATGGTTTCGGCGGCGAGGCGCGCTTCGAGCGCGGCGCTCTCGAGCGCGTCCTTGCGTGCGGTGATGGCGCCCGTGACGCTTTCACGCAGGGCATGGATCTTCGGCCCCTCTTCCTTGCGTTCGTCCGGGCTCATCTTGCCCAGGGTCTTGAGCAGGCCCGAGATCGAGCCCTGCTTGCCCAGGAACTCGACGCGCAGGGCTTCCAGCGTATCGAGATCCCCGGCCCCTTCGATGCGCGAAAGAGCGTCCTGGCCTGTTGCTGCGTAGTCCACGTCGAGTTCTGCCTGTTCTTTGGTCAATGTCCTGAGCGGGGTCCTTTAGGAGCCTCTCCGGCGAAGCGCAACGATGGAGCGCCCGCCGATCAGGCGACCAGCGAACGCGTGCCGCCGCGCGGGCCGACTTCCTCGACCATGTAGCGCGCCCGCTCCTTGAGCACGGCATCGACGAAAGGCTTGGAACGATGGCTGTATTCGGAGGGCGTCATGCCCATGAACTCGCGAAAGTCGCGGACGAACTGGGCCTGGTCGCAGTACCCCGGATCGAGCGCATCGATCCACTTTAGCGAGGGGTCCGCTGCAAAATGCGCAAGACTGCGCAGGAAGCGCTGGCGGCGCAGCAGGAGCTTGGGCGGGAAGCCGAAAGCGCGCTGGCACAGGCGCTCCAGCGTGCGGCGCGTGACACCGGCCCTTCCGGCGAGGTCCTCCACGCTGCTGACCTCAGGATCCCGGATCGCCTCGTAGGCCGCCGCAATCGTACCTGCGGCCGGATCGTCGATCGGCTCCAGCCCCATGAAGAATTGGGTAATCCGGCACAGTTCCCCCCTCGCATCGGGCACACCCGACGAAAGCGTGTCGGCCAGGGGGCGGAAACGTTCGAAGGCCGGATCGGCCATGCCGTCGACAAGGCGGTTGGCGTAATCGCGCGCAGGCTTGCCCACGAGCAGCGCCCATCCCAGCGGGTGGATCAGCACGCCCCACTGCCGCACGCTGCCGGTCCGCACATAGGCTTCCTGCGAACGCGCGCCCGACACCACGAAGCGCGAACCGGGCAGAGCCTCACCCGAACGGGTGGTGCCTCCCACGACCCCTTGCGCATTGAAACGCATGGTCGCCCAGTCCGGGAACATGAAGTCCTCGACCATCCCGCCATCGGGTACGTCGATCTCGATCAGAAAGACGCTCGCAAAGTAGCGATGCAGTTCCGGAGCCACATCCAAGTAATTAGCCGTAACTTTACAGCGAGCCGTCATGCACGACCCATAGCCGAGAAAGTTCCGGCGGTTAAGTAAAAGTTACAAGGGTTAAAAGGAGGGTAAGTATACCCCAAATCGAGTAGGGGGGCGCCTCACGGCGCCCCCCTCTCACACCACCGGACGTACGTACTGCGTATCACGGCGGTTTCCGGTACGGTTTAAGGCGGCATGTTGGAGAGCGAGGCTTGAGAGACCTGCCTGATCGAACCATGCGTTGGGCATGCCGTGGGCGGCCTGAGGGCTGCCCGACAGGCGCCACCAGCCCTTTCCCGAGAGCGCGAAGATCCAAGCCTGCCATTCTGGGACGCCGTTTTCCCTTAAGAAAGTGGCGATCGTCATGGTGCGCTTGCACTGTTTGAGCCGGACGCAGCGAAGCTTGCGCCGGAGCCAGCTGTCGATCTCGCGCAAAACCGTCTGAGCCCGGGCGTGTCGGTAGTAGGTGACCCACCCTGTAGTGAAGGCATTGGTCTGTGCGATCATCGCCGCGAGGCTGATGCCTCGGTTGCGGCGCGTAATCGCCCTGAGCCGCTCCTTCAGCCGCGTGAGACTTTTGTTCGCTATGCTCAAAAAGCCTCCCGCTGTCAGACGGTGGCCGAGGAAGGTACGTTCCCGGACGTGTGCAACCGCGCTCTTGGCCTGATTGACGCGGAGTCGGAGCTTGCCTTCCAGCAAGGCGGTAACCGAAGCCATGACGCGCTCCCCCGCTGCCTGTGACCGTACATAGATGTTACAGTCGTCGGCGTAGCGGCAGAACCGGTGGCCCCGGCGTTCGAGCTCCTTGTCGAGGTCATCCAGAATGAGGTTAGCGATCAGCGGCGAGAGGGCCGCCTTGCGGGGTCCTCCTGCCGTTCGACGTGCACACCACCCGACAGCATCCCGGCCTGTAGAAACCGGCGGATGATGACGAGCAGGCGGGTCGGCGATGTGCCGGGCCAGACGGGCCATGACGATGTCGTGGTTCACCCGATCAAAGAATTTCTCCGTGTCGAGGTCTACGACGATCGCATAGCCGTCCCGCACATAGTCCGGGCCTGACGCAGCGCATCGTGTGCGCCGCGTCCGGGGCGGAACCCAAAACTCGATGCCGAGAATGTCGGATCAAGGACGGGATCCAGGACTTGCAGTATCGCCTGTTGTACCAGCCGGTCGACAGCCGTCGGAATGCCCAGCTGGCGCACTCCTTTCCCGCCGGGTTTGGGAATTTCAACTCCGCGCACCAGGCTTGGACGGTAAGTACCGTCGAGTAACGAGGCGATCAGCCTCTCACGGTTTCCTGCAATCCAGTCACGCAGGTCGGGGACGGTCATCCCGTCCACGCCCGGCGCCCCCTTGTTCGCTTTCACCCGCTTGTAGGCTTGGTTCAGGTTGGCCGAGCTGGCCACCTCCTCCATCACGTAACGCGTCAAGGCGAGGCTCGGCCCATGCCGTGGGTGATTGCCGCTCCTCGATCGTCCCAGCGCCAGTTCCGCCTTTGCCGGTGACGTCGTGGCCAAGCGATGCCTTCAGGGCTTCATCGAAGAAGTCCTGCTGCTTCCCGCTACCTTGCTGCCGCTCCACACCCATCGAATGTGCCCAGTCTTGCTCCTTGGGTACCGAATTTGGTCCTTCGCCGGCTTGCGCCCGCTACTATGACCGCTGCTGACTTCTCCGGGCCCATCCAGCAACATCACTGCCGCTGTTCTCCGGATCGTCCGGAGAGGCCAGGAGATCTCCCGGGGTAAGACGTTGATCCTTCACTCGGTCGCTGCCGGATTTACCAATGCGCGCGTCTGTCTGGCTATCGGACATCCCCATCCATTGCTGGGTTATCCCGCCGCACCGGCCTTCTATCCGATTCCTGTTCGTCAGCTCCGAGCTTTGCCTCCGGCTTCCTCCCCACCCCGCCTCGCGGCGACGCAGTTGCCTTCAGCTAGCAGTTCCCACCAGCAGGCCTGCAAAGGACTTACACCTCCTGCATCAACGCCGTGCCCGGCACACAAGGAAAGGGCGCGGACATTGCTGCCCGCGCCCTTGCGCTTCGTCCACGGGAGGCTCCGAAGAGCCGCCCCGTATCCGATCCGATGCTTACGCCGGAAGCGCGGCCTTGGCCTGCGCGATCACGGTCGAGAACACCGCACCCTCGTTCATGGCGAGGTCGGCCATGGTCTTGCGGTCGAGCTCGATGCCAGCGAGCTTGGCGCCGTGCATGAACTGCGAGTAGGTCAGACCTTCGTTGCGGACGGCAGCGTTGATGCGCTGGATCCACAAGGCGCGGAAGTTGCGCTTCTTGACCTTGCGGTCACGGTACGCGTACTGGCCAGCCTTTTCGACGGCCTGACGGGCAACGCGGATCGTGTTCTTGCGACGGCCGCGGTAACCCTTGGCCTGATCCAGAATACGCTTGTGCTTGGCACGGGTGGTAACACCACGCTTGATACGGCTCATTGGTCAGTACTCCTCAGTTGAGCCCGTAGGGCGCCCACTTCTTGATCGTCTTGGCATCGGCGTCGGAAATGACCTCGGTGCCGCGATTCTGGCGGATGTACTTGCCGTTGTGGCTGATCAGGCGGTGGCGCTTGCCGGCGACGCCGTGCTTCACCTTGCCGGTGGCGGTGAGCTTGAAGCGCTTCTTGACGCCGCTCTTCGTCTTCAACTTGGGCATTTTCGTCTCCTTTACAGGGACACGTTCGGTCGACCCTGGCAGCCCTTGTCGCCAGGCCGACCCGCGAATCTCTTTGTGAAAGACTCAACCGTGTCGATTGAAGGGCGGCCCATTACCGGCCAACGGCGCGGAAGGCAAGCCCCTCAATGGCCGACCAGGACCATCGCCGCCCAGTTCCCGGGCTGCGCCGCGCCTTCGGGGCCACGCCCGGCGATGAGTTCAAGCTGCGCGCTCTGGAGCGCGCGTGCCGCAGCGCGCCCCCTGGCGTGCTCCTCGACCGCGCGGACCACCAATTGCGCGGCCACGTCATCGCGCACCGGCCAGTGCGAGACGAGCAGCGAGCGCGCCCCTGCGTGCAGGAAGGCCGCGGCAAGCCCTGCAAAGATCGGCGCGCCCGGGGCCCCGCCGCTCGCCGTATCGCAGGCCGAGAGGATGACCCAGTCGGCATCGAGACGCAGCCGCATGACCTCCGAGGCCATCAGCAGGCCGTCCGCAGCCGCCCCCTCGCCCCGGCCGGGCGCGAGGACGAGCGCAGGCTCTTCAAGCCCGGCCCGCGTTCCACCCGCCAGACCGTGAACGGCGAAAGCCAGGATATCGTAGTCCTCCAGCGGCAGGGCCGCGAGAGCCTCTTCCCGGGCCTCCTCGCCCACCAGCAGCGTGGCACGGTCCTGTCCGAACACGCTGGCCAGCGCCTCCAGTTCGCGCGCCGCGCCAGGCAGCGGCGCCAGATCGGAGAGGTCCACGCCTGCCGAGCCCGAGGGGCCACGCACGGACGCCCCCACGCCCAGAAAACGCCGCCGCCCCGCCTCGGACCGCGAAGCCTGCTCCCCCATGAGGAGTGAAGGCGCAACGCGAACACTGTGCTCGCGCACCAGCCAGGCGACCTGCCCCGGATCGACCTGCCCCCCATCCCTGCCCACGCTTTCACGCACGAGCAACGCCGGGGGCAGCCCCGCCAGATCGCCGCCCGCGAAATAGACAAGGTCGCGATGGCTCGCGAGGATCTCGGCCAGCTCGTCCGGGAAAAGTGCCTGGTAAAGGCCATGCGCGGCCTCGTAGGCAAAGACGGGGGGCTCCCCCGCGATGGCCCGCGGCGAGGCCGGATCGAGCGATGCGCGCAAGGTGCGCAGCTGCCCGCGAACGGTGCTGCGGGGCTGGGCCGACTGGCCCCAGGCAAGGCCCTCGCGCGTGACAAGGATCGTCACGACGTGGTCTTCCAGCAGCAGCGGCGCAACAAGCGCCTCGTCCGGTGCAAGCCCCGCCCGGTAGTCGGCAAGAGCGACCGGTTCGGGGCTTCCAAGCGTGCGCAAGCTCGGCACCTCACGCGCGAGGCGCGTGCCCAGCGCGGCGATCTCGGTGTCGTTCGCGGCGATCTCGGCGGCAAGGCGCGCGGCACGTGGCCCTTCCCCGGCCGAAAGCGCAAAGCTGTTCTCCCGCTCAAGCGCCCGGCGACGATACAGGCGATCCTGGAAGTTGCGCACCAGGTCGGCGGTCTGCGCGTTTGCGGCCGCGGCGCGCGCAGCCACTTCGCGCGTCACCACCACGATGTCGGACATGTTGGCAAGCTGGAGGTAGCGGAAGGCGGCCTCCTCACGCCCCGTGCGCAAGGCCAGATCCGCCGCGACCGCAAAGCCCGGCGCGAAGGTCGGCGCGAAACGGACCAGATCACCGCGGCTGGCGGCGGCGTCGAGAAGGCGGGTCTCGAGCCGCTGCGCGACACTCTGCACACGGGCCCAGGCCTCTTCCTGCCGTCCCAGCGCGGCCAGAATGCGCGCCTCGCCGATCTCGAGCGGCATGCGGCGTACATCGTCCGCCTCGAAACGGCTGCGCAGAACGGTCATGGCCGGTACAGCTTCGGCCAGGGCCCCTTGCGCATTACCCTGCGCCAGGCGCGTCAGCGCGCGCTCCATATGGGTGCGGGCGCGCTCGGGATCATCCTCGGGCAGGGCCTTGTCGACGATGGCCACGGCCGCATCGCGGCGCTCGCGGGCAACCGCGAGGTCCCCGCGCTCCTGCGCGGCATCGGCGGCATTGCGCAAGGGGAAGGAGGCACTTGCCGGGTCGCGCCCGATACTGGCCCTTTCGTGGAACTGTGCAGCCTCCAGCCAGAGCGTCTCGGCCTCTTCCAGGCGTCCCAGACGCCGCAGCACGCCTGCGTAATTCGACAGCGAGATCGCCCGGTAATGCCAGCTCTCAGCCTGGTAGGTCCCTTCCAGTTCGACAACACGCGCGAGCGCCTTCTGCGCCTCGGCATAGCGCCCCGTGGTCAGGAGGATTGCGCCCAGGTTGCCCAGCGCCAAGGTCTGAAGCGGACTGTCCTCGGGCAAGTGCGCGGCGGCATGGTTGGCCGCCCGCTTCGCCTCTGCAAGCGCGGCTTCGAGCTGGCCGACCATGAACAGGGTGCCCGCATGCGAGGCCATCTGGTTGACCACCGCCGGATCGGCCGGGTCCTGGCAGCGCGCGGCAAGGTCGGCCGCGATCCCGTATTCGCGCTCCGCCTCGCTGTAGCGCCCCTGCGCATAGGCGACAGTGCCAAGGCCGTTATGCGCAAAGCTCGCTGCGGCCGACTGCGCCCCTGACGTCGCCTCGGCCAGAACCAGCGCACGGCGGGCGCTGTCCTCGGCGCGCGCGATCTGTTTCGTATCGGTCAGGATCGTTGCCATCACGGTCAGCGCCTCGGCTTCGAGCGCGCTGCCCGTCAGGCCCGCCTGCGCGATCTGCACGAGCGTCCGCTCCCCCACCTCCAGCGCGGCCTCCGCCTGGTCGGAATAGTCGAGCGACCAGGCAAGGCGGGTCTGGCCGCGCACGTCCCAGCGCGCGCCCACGCCACCTGCCCGCTCCGCCCTTGCGAGGAGCGCGCGCCAGTCGTTCGCCTGCCCGGCGCTATCGGCGTACCTGTCGCGCGCCAGAGCGCGTGCGAAAGCCTCTTCCAGAGGAGTTTGCGGCGCAGGCTCGGCCACAGGTCCGCTGCAGGCCGCAGATGCCGGCAGCGCCATGAAGGCGGCCCAGGCCGCAGCTGCGATTCGAACCCCGATCCTCATCCTGCGCGTCGGTATGAAGGCTAAGCCTGTGAATACAAGTGCGCAGAGGCATTACGCCTGCCGAAAGGATGAAGCTCCGGTGTCCACAAGCCAGCGCGCGAAGTCGCCACCGGGCAGCTCGAGGCTCCCGCGCGGCAGCGGACGTGCATAGCGATACGCCTGCGCGGCCCGGCAGCGACCATCATCCAACCGGGCGCCGATCGCCGCGCGCCGGTACTCGCCCGCCCCGTGCGTCCGGGGACTACAACCCTCGTAGGCGTCGAGTTCGCTTAGCATCGCGCGTGAGAAGGAGGGCCGTGCCGCGTAGAGCATCCCTGCGACCCGCCCCTCTCCAGGGAGAAGCACGGGATACCACCCGTCAGGATCGGGGATCGCGACAAGGCGCCCGCGCACCTGCGCAGGCCCCAGGACCCGAAGGTGGGCATGGATCCGGCGCGTAAGTGCGGTTTCCATGCCTGCAAGCAACGTACCGTAGAAGAAGAAGCGGCGCGGCGCGTTCACCCCTGCGCGCCCTTGCGCGCCGCCGGGCGGCGCACACTCAATGGTTGCAGACCATCGCCTCGACCACGTCCTCCATGCGCGCCGGATCGCCGAGCGCCAGCACGTGCCCTTCCGAAGCCGCGTGCAGGGGATCGCCGTTCCAGTCGCACATCATGCCGCCTGCCCCCTCGACGATCGGGACAAGCGCGGCCCAATCGTAAAGCTTGAGGCCCGCCTCGCAGACAAGGTCGATATGGCCCGAGGCAAGCAGGCCGTAGTTGTAGCAATCCCCGCCCATGACCATGCGCTTGTGGTCGGTCTTGGCCGCAAGCGCCATGAAGTGCTCGCCCTGGTGATTGTCGAAGTAGTGCGGGCCCGTCGTGGCCAGCACCGCATCCGACAGTTCGCGGCAGCGGCGCGTTTCGATGGGCTTTCCGTTGAAGGTGGTGGCGCGACCACTCGCCCCCACCCAGCGCTCGCCCAGGATCGGCTGGTCGATCACGCCCAGCACCGGCCAGCCATCGACGAGCAGCGCGATCAGGGTACCGAAAATCGGGCGGCCCACCACGAAGGAGACCGTGCCATCGATGGGATCGAGCACCCATTCACGCCGCGAGGTGCCCTTCTCGGTACCGAATTCCTCACCGGTGATGCCGTCCTCGGGCGCTTCGGCCCGCAGGATCTCGCGCATGGCCTCTTCGGCCGCGCGGTCCGCCACGGTCACGGGCGAGGCATCGCCCTTCTTCTCGGTGTCGAGATTGGCGGCGCGAAAATAGGGGCGAATAGCCTCGCCGGCCGCATCGGCTAGGCGCAGGGCAAGGGCGAGGTCCTGTTCGATCGTCATGGCGGCCCTGTTCTCCCAGCGTGGAGGCAAGGTCAAGACACAGGTGCAACCAATCGCGCGTGATTGGCGCTTGTCGCTCACCGAATCCGCGAGTAGGCCCAAGCCGAGGGAGCATAAGACAGGGGCAGGAATTGGTTCAGAAAAAGGCGCCCGCCTTCAATCCCCTTATCGTTCCCGAATTCGGCGTCACACCTGCGGGACAACCGATGTCCTACAATCGCGGGCCTTCGCGTGATCTGGCGCCGTGGATCGGACGGATCTACATCAGCAAGGTCGTGCTGCCCCCGGATTACACCCTGGAATGCAGCCAGTTCAACGACATCGCATGCCTGCGTCTGCAGCTTGCGGGGCGCTGGGCCGCGAAGACCGCGAATGGCTGGGAAGAGGCAGAACGCTCCGCCTGCCTGTTCGGCCCGCAGACCCATCCCATGCCTGTCCGCGTCTCGGGGAGCTTCACCAACATCGGCGTTGCCATCCGGCCCGGTGCCAGCACGGCACTCAAAGGCGTACCACTGGGCGAGATCGTCAACCGGCTGGTGCGCACGGGCGACCTTGGCCTTCCCGAAGACGAACTTCTCGCCCGCTTCGCACCTGAAGGGACTCCCGAGGACTGGGCGCGAGCCCTGGAAGACCTGTTTCGCGAACGGGTGGAGGAAACAGGGGGCGCCGTACCCGACCCGATCTCGGTCCAGTTCGAGCAACTGGCCTACCGCACGCCCTCGATGACAGTGGCGCAGGCCGCGCGCGACTGCGGGGTGGATCGGCGGCGACTGGAACGGGTGATCCTGCGCGACTACGGGCTACCGCCCAAGCAGGTCCTGCGGCGCGCGCGCGCGCTCGACATGGCCAGCCACCTGCGCGGGGTGGGCGACCGCTCCGAAGCCGAAGCGATCATGCTGCGCTATTACGATGAAAGTCACCTGATCCACGAATTCGCGGATCTCTTCGGGGTCTCGCCGGGCCAGTTTGCCGCAACGGCGCAGCCGCTGCTGACGCTGTCGCTCGAGGCCCGCCAGGCGCGGCGCCTCGAAGACCTCAAGCGGATCGCTCCGGGCGATGCACGCCCCTGGCAGAAGGCCCCCGCCTGAGGGCCTTCTGCGCAGATAGATCAGTCGAACAGGCTCGAGACCGAGCTTTCGTCCGCGATGCGGCGGATCGCCTCGCCCAGCAGCGGGGCGATGGTGAGGATGCGGATACGGTCGGATGCCTGCGCGGCCTCGGTCGCCTGGATCGAATCGGTGATCACCAGTTCCTTGAGCGCCGAGTTGTTCACGCGCGAAACCGCCGCGCCCGAAAGCACGCCGTGGGTGATGTAGGCCGTGACGCTCGCCGCGCCCTGGTCCATCAGCGCCTGCGCCGCGTTGCACAGGGTGCCGCCCGAATCGATGATGTCGTCGATGAGAATGCAGGCGCGGCCCTGGACGTCGCCGATGATGTTCATGACTTCCGACTGGCCCGGACGGTCACGGCGCTTGTCGACGATCGCGAGCGGCGCGTTGTCGAGACGCTTGGCGAGCGCACGGGCGCGCACCACGCCGCCCACGTCCGGCGAAACCACCATCAGCGACTGGTCGCCATAGCGGGCCTGGATGTCGGCGGCCATCACGGGGGCTGCGAACAGGTTGTCGGTGGGGATGTCGAAGAAGCCCTGGATCTGGCCAGCGTGCAGATCGACCGAGAGGACGCGGTCGGCGCCGGCTTCGGTCATCAGGTTGGCGACCAGCTTGGCCGAGATCGGCGTGCGCGGGCCGGGCTTGCGGTCCTGGCGGGCGTAGCCGAAGTAGGGAACGACTGCGGTGATGCGGCGCGCCGAGGCACGGCGCAGCGCGTCGATGCAGATCAGCAGTTCCATCAGGTTGTCGTTGGCCGGGTAGCTGGTCGGCTGGACGACGAAGACGTCTTCACCGCGCACGTTCTCGTGGATCTCGACGAAGATTTCCTCGTCCGCGAAACGACGCACGCTGGCATCGGTCAGCGGCAGCTCCAGATAGGCGGCAACCGCGCGCGCCAGCGGAAGGTTGCTGTTACCCGACATGATCTTCATTGCGAATCCCCGAAAAATGCCACTCGTGAGGCCAGAACGCGCCCGCCCTTAGTGACCCGTCACCCAAATGCAATAGAGACGCCCCGCTTTTTTGCGCGTCGTAAACGGCTGCGCGCGGCGTGCCCCTTTCAGCAAAAAGGCCGGATCCACCTGCGTGGAACCGGCCTTTTTCGTTAGCTGTCAGAACGCTGCGCTCAGATCGTGTGCTCGCCCTTGATCCAGCGCACCGTGCCCGAGCTGGCGCGCATGACCACGCTCTCGGTGGTCAGCTTGCCGTTCTTGAAGTGCTTGACGCCATCGAGCAGCGAGCCATCGGTCACACCCGTCGCCGCGAAGATGCAATCGCCCTTGGCGAGGTCTTCCAGCTTGTAGATGCGGTTGAGGTCCTCGATGCCCCACTTGCGGGCGCGCGAACGCTCGTCATCGTTGCGGAACAGGAGGCGTCCGTTGAACTGGCCGCCCACGCAGCGAAGAGCCGCCGCCGCCAGGACGCCCTCGGGCGCGCCGCCCGAACCCATGTAGATGTCGATGTTGGTGTTCTCGTCGGTGGTCGCGATGACACCGGCCACGTCGCCATCCCCGATCAGCACCACGCCGCAGCCCAGGCCACGCAGCTCCTCGATGAGGTCGGCATGGCGCGGACGGTCGAGCACGCACACGATGATGTCGCCCGGCTCCACGCCCTTGGCCGCCGCGACCGCCTTGACGTTCTCGGTCGCGCTCTTCTCGAGGCTGATCACGTCCTTGGGATAGCCCGGGCCCACCGCGATCTTGTCCATGTAGACATCGGGCGCGTTGAGCAGGCCACCTTCTTCGGCCGCCGCCAGAACGGCCAGCGCGTTGGGGCCGGCCTTGGCGGTGATGGTGGTGCCTTCGAGCGGATCGAGCGCGATGTCGATCCTGGGGCCCTTGCCCGGAGCGCCGCCCACCTTCTCGCCGATGAAGAGCATCGGCGCCTCATCGCGCTCGCCCTCACCGATAACGACCGTGCCGTCCATGTAGAGTTCGTCGAAAGCCTTGCGCATGGCTTCGACAGCCGCCGCATCGGCCGCCTTTTCATCGCCGCGCCCAACAAGCTTGGACGCGGATATTGCCGCGGCTTCGGTCACACGTACCATTTCGAGGACGAGGACGCGATCGAGGACTTTACTGGCAGGGGTATGTTCAGACATGTTCACTCCGGATTAATCCGTGGAGGAAAGGTTTGCCTGCCTTAAACAGAGGAACCTGAGTTGTCGAGAAGACGAACTGTGCTTTTGGCGCTTGCCGCGCTCGTCCCGACCTCGGCGCTTGGCCAGGAAGGGGATAATCCCACCGTTTCCGACGTTTCCGACGCGGACCGCGCGATTGCGGAAAAGATGCTGGGCAACAGCGGACGGATCACCCGCGACCGCTCGCGCCGGGCCTGCCTGCGCACGATCCGCCAGGGCGAGATCGTCGTGTGCGCGCCTGATGAGGAGGAGTTCCGCATCCCCTCCACTGCTGAGGACGATCCTACCGGCGCTGCCGGAACCGACGATGGTCGCCTGCGTGCGCCCGACGTCGCAGGCGATGGCATTTTCAAGGGCAAGGCGACGGCAGGCGGCATGTGCGTGGTCGGCCCCTGCCCACCCGAGCAGCCCCTCATCATCGACCTCTCCACCATCCCCGAAGCGCCCGAAGGCTCGGACGCGGACAAGATCGCCAAGGGGCGCCTGCGGGTAGATTAGGACCCGCGGCCCCGCCACGAATGGCACGAGGCGAAAAAGGGGCGCGCCACGGACATGGCGCGCCCCTTTTCGTGTCCTGGCATGGGACCGGGCCGCGAAGACCCGGCGCCGATCAGCTGCCCAGAATCTGCATCACCAGCGGCGGCGCGATCAGGCTGGCCGACCCATCGAGGATGCGCACCGCCTCCACGACGCCCGATTCGGGGCCCGGGTGCGTGACGATGGCGAGGATGACCTCGCCGTCCTGGTCGGGATCGCCCTTCTGGATCATGCTCTCGATCGAGACGCCCGCATCGCGCATGGCCGCGGTGATCTCGGCCAGGACGCCCGGACGGTCGGGCACGGTGAAGCGGATGTAGAAGCTCGAGACGCGGTGCCCGGAGGCCGCTGGCTCCATCACTTCCAACTCCGCCACGGGCATCGCGAAGGCCGGGCCCTTCTCGCCGCGCGCAATATCGATGATGTCGGCCACAACCGCGCTCGCGGTCGGCCCATCGCCTGCGCCCGCACCCTGGAACAGGAGGCGGCCCACGAAATTGCCCTCGGCGACGATCGCGTTGGTCGGCCCATCGACATTGGCCAGCGGGTGGCCGGTCGGGACAAGGAAGGGCCGCACGCGCTGGAACAGGCGCGGGGAGCCTTCTGCGGTGTCGACCTCGCTCATGCCGATCAGGCGGATGACATAACCCAGGTCCTGGGCCTGCGCGATGTCGGCCGCCTTGACCTGGCTGATGCCCACGCACTCGACCGCGTCGAAATCAAGCCGCGCGCCGAACGCGATCGACGCGAGCAGCGAGAGCTTGTGCGCAGCATCGATGCCCTCGACATCGAAGGTCGGATCGGCCTCGGCATAGCCCAGGCGCTGCGCATCGGCGAGCACGTCGCCAAAGTCGGCCCCGGTGTCCTCCATGGTGGAGAGGATGTAATTGCAGGTGCCGTTGAGAATGCCGTAGACGCGCTCGACCGCATTGGCCGCCGCGCCATCGATCAATCCGTTGACGACCGGAATACCGCCCGCAACCGCCGCCTCGAACTTGAGCGCCGCGCCCGCCTTCTCGGCGGTTTCGGCAAGCTCCAGGCCATGATGCGCCAGCATTGCCTTGTTCGCGGTGACAAGGCTCTTGCCATGGGCCAGCGCGGTGCGCGCAATGGCGAGCGCCGGGCCGTCCGAGCCGCCGACCATTTCCACCACGACATCAACGTCCTCGCGCGTCGCGAGCTCGGCCGGATCGTCGACCCAGGCGTAGGCGGAGAGGTCCACGCCGCGATCCTTGGTGCGGTCGCGCGCGCTGACGGCGGTAATCTGCACCGGGCGCCGGGCGCGGCGGGCAATCAGCTGCGCATTCGTCTCGATGAGACGGACAACGCCCGTCCCCACGGTTCCAAGGCCTGCAAGTGCGATCTTCAGCGGTTCAGTCATCGGGTCCCCTTTCGGTCCCGGGCCCTAGGACAGCTGCACGCGATTTTCCAGCGCCTTGCGCATGCGCCCTGCCCTTTGCCCGCAGACCGGCCTTCGCGCGCCGTGACGCGCACAACCTCAGGAGCGGTTGCGCGTGCACGGCCCCAGCTGGCGACGCACCGCGCGATAATCGTCCTGCGCCTGCCGCTTGGCGTCATACCCCTGCGAGATATTGGCCCCCTGCGAGGGATACTCCGGCAACGCGCAGGCCAGACGGTACCATTCCAGCGTTTCGGGCGCGGGGGGCTGCGTGACATCGGCCACCAGTTCGGAGAACGAGGCGCCCCAGGCGACCGGCTTGCCCGGTTCATGGCGCACCGTGATCGAGGCGGCCGAACCGTCCTTGGTATTCAAGAAGATCTGAGTCTCACCCTGCCCGGCCAGCGCCCCCGGCACATAGAGCAGTTCGCGCACACCGGTGATCTCGCCTGGCGCATCGGGTGCGACCGTCTCGCGCAGCAATCCACGCAGCTTGCCATCGAGCGCCGGCGTGAACAGGAGCTGCGAATCCGGCTCGATCAGCTGGACCTCGCCCGGACGCCCGGGCACCGCGCGTGCAAAGAGAATGACCATCTGGTCCTTCAGGTCCTCGCCCTTGCCACGGGAATCGAGGGGCATGTCGACAAGATAGCGCAATGATTCGCCAATCGGCGAATTGCCGACAAGCAAGGCGCGGGTATCCGCCTCGACATAGAATCGCCCGATTCCCGGAGCCAGACCCGGTGCGCGTTCGGCCCCGAGACGGGTCATCCGGGTCACCTGCGCCTCGACCACCATGGGGGCCGAATCGGCCAGATCGGCGAGGTCCGCAAAGGTCACGTCCGCGCCCGGAGACTGCGGGTTCGCCGCAAGTGCGGCCCCTGCCTGAAAAACGAAACTCAAAGCGGCCAGACCCATCGTAAAAGGGCGTCGCACAGCAGGCATGAAATCAGACTCCGTAACAAAATCGCAATCTTATGAGACGTGAAAAGCCTTGCGGCAATCCATCTCACGATGCACCATGCGGGTAATGCAGCTTAATTGGAGGTTAACCCCACGCTCTGCGATTGGGCGTTGCGCAGGGGCACCTTCAACGCTAAGAAAACTGCAAAACGGGGCGATAAAACAAACATGCTCCGCGGTAAGCCTTGCTGTTGCGTGACAATCGCGAGGTGGACTGTCAGCCGTCAGGGTGGGTAATTTCGAATTTCGTCATGGGCTTCGCGTGCAGCGAGGGCCATCGGCGCCCTTGGACATGTGCTTTTTCGTACATGCCCGGGGCTTGGTAATGGAGTGATGCGTCTGAATGGCTTACGCTGACCAGCAAATGAGTGGTAGTAAACTTACCACTATTGTCATCGTCGCCTTGATCCATGTGTTCATCGGCTATGCGCTGATCTCGGGCCTTGCCTATGAGGCAACTAAGAAGGTCATCAGCAAAGTGACCACCGTGGATATCAAGGAAGAACCCCCGAAGGAGGAAGAGCCCCCGCCGCCGCCTCCCGAACCGCAGCCGGATACGCCGCCGCCGCCCATCGTGGCGCCGCCGCCGCCGATCAACATCGCGCCGGCTCCGCCGCCGGTTCAGACCGTGATCACCGCGCCGCCTGCACCGCCCGCCGTGATCACCACGGCTGCGCCGCCGGCACCGCCGGCACCGCCTGCTCCCCCGGCTCCTTCGAAGGCACGTGGTGCCTCCACGAAAAGCCAGGGTCGCTGGGCCGCGCAGATCCAGCGCAACTACCCGAGCCGCGCCGCGCGTGAGGGTCGTGAAGGTCGTGTGGGTGTTCGCGTGACGGTGACGACCGAAGGCCGCGCCAGCGGCTGCCAGGTCACCAGCTCGAGCGGTAGCCCGGATCTGGACGAAGCAGCTTGCGACGGCATGGAGCGCTATGCGCGCTTCGAACCGGCGCTCAACGCAGCCGGCAACCCGATTTCGAGCAGCTACTCGACCACGATCGTCTACCAGCTCAACTAAGCCCATTGATACAGGGCCCCGCCCCTGGCGTGAGACGGCCCTATAATCCTGCATTCTTCTTGAGAGGTAATTCGCATGCTTATCGTTGATATCCTTGCCGCCGCCGGCGAAGCCGCGCCGCAGAACAAGTTCGGCTTCGCCGAAGCCCTCGAACAGGGCGGTTTCATCGCCTATGCCACCGTCGTGATCCTCGGCATCATGTCGTTCGGTTCGTTCTACATCCTGTTCACCAAGTGGTTCGAACAGTCGAAGATCTTCCGCCAGTACAAGGCAGTTGGCGGCTCGTTCTGGAAGGCCCCGACCATCAAGGACGGCGCCACCAAGCTCGAGAAGAACAGCGCATGGCGCCAGCTCGTCGACGACGGCATCGTTGCTGAAGAGCAGCACGCCAAGATGACCGACGAACTCGAAGCCCACGACTGGCTGCATGCCTCGCTCGCGCGCTCGGAAGCGTCGATCAACGCCCGCCTCGCCGGTGGTCTTCCGTTCCTCGCCACCGTCGGTGCAACCGCTCCGTTCATCGGTCTGTTCGGTACCGTTGTCGGCATCTACCGCGCCCTGATCGCCATCGGTCTTGCCGGTTCGGCTTCGATCGACAAGGTCGCCGGCCCGGTTGGTGAAGCTCTTATCATGACCGCACTCGGCCTGCTCGTCGCCGTTCCGGCCGTGCTTGCCTACAACTACCTCCAGGCTCGCAACAAGCGCATCGCCGAACTGCTGACCGGCTTCTCGAGCGACGTTCTTGCCTACATCACCTCGAAGGGTGCCGTTAAGCCGATCACCTCGACCGCTTCGGCCGCCAAGAAGCCGGCCGCTGCTCCGGCCAAGCCGGCTCCGGCCAAGTCGTAATCAGTCCGGGCTTCCGGGACCGGCCTCGCTGGTCCCGCAACCTCCGGGGACCCAAAGGCGGCGACAGTACTATGCATGCGCTGCACGTCGCCTTCCCCAAGGCAACGCAAGGATTAGGATAAGACTATGGCGATATCTTCGGGCGGAGGCGGTGCTGAGACACCGATGTCCGACATCAATACGACGCCGCTCGTCGACGTCATGTTGGTGCTTCTGATCATCTTCCTGATCGCGGTTCCGGTCGCGATCCAGACGATCGAAAAGCTGCGTATCCCGGTGATCGAGGCCGTCGAATCGAAGGACAAGGTCGAAAACCTTCTCCTCACGGTGTCGACGACCGATGACGGCGGCCGCAGTGCAGGTGAACCGGGCTACGAAGGCGCATCGCGCAACGGTGAGTGCCGCGTTTACTTCAACAACATCACCCCGGTCTCGGCCGAGGAACTTCGTGACCGCGCCTTCAAGCGCCTTGACGGCATCGTCAAGCGTGCGGGCGGCCCCGAGGCCCTCATGTCGAACCCGGACCTGGTGCCCCAGGTGCACATCCGCGGCGACGTGGAAGCCCCGTGGCGCTGCGTGGCCGGCACGATCTACAACGTGCAGATTTCGGGCTACCCGACGGTTGGCTTCATCACCAACCCGATCGACCCGAACTAAGCCCCCGGCAAGAACAGGAGAACACCCTCATGGCTATGTCAGGCGGCAAGGAAGACGGCGCGCCGATGATGGAGATGAACACGACGCCGCTCATCGACGTCATGCTCTGCCTCCTCATCATGTTCATCATGTCCATCCCGGTCGCGACCCACGCGATCAACATCGACCTGCCGGTCAATTCGCAGACGCCGAATGATCCGCCGCCGGTCGATCCGATCCGCAACAAGGTCGTTCTTACCGTGAACGACGAGATCCTGTGGAACGGCACTCCGGTGGACGGCCCCGGCCTCTTGAACCTGCTTCAGCAGTCGCTTCAGTACGAAGTCGAGCCGGAACTTCAGTTCCAGCCTGAGCCGAACGCCAGCTACGAGCTGTCGGCCCAGGTGCTGCAGATCATCAAGGGATCGAACGTCTCGAAGTTCGGTTTCGTCGGCAACGAGCAGTTCGCCGAATTCAGCAAGTAAGCTGAACCGATACCGAGCTCTTGCGAGCACAGATCAAGGGGCGGAGCAATCCGCCCCTTTTTCATGTTCGCTCACGAGAGCGCGCGATCACAAGGCCTCAGGATCCTCGCTCGTGGGCTCCACCTGCATGGCAAGCCCCGCCAGCGTCTCGGCCTCGAACAGGAGATCATCGTCGGCAGCGCCTGCAGGCAGGCTCTCGCGTCCGATCATGGAGAGCGCCGGGACCGCCAGCGGACTGATCCGCTCCAGGTGGACATGGTCGATTTCCCGCGCCGCGCGTTCGAGCAGGTCCCCCACCCGCGCCACGTCGGTCAACCGCGCGCGCGCATCGGCCCAGGCCGCCTCGATCAACACGTGATCAGGCTCGTACTTCGAGAGCACATCATAGATGAGGTCGGTCGAGAACGTGACCTGCCGCCCCGATTTGCGCTTACCCGGCTGCTGGCGCTCGACCAGGCCGGAGATGACCGCCACCTCCCGGAAGGCCCGCCGCAGGAGATAACTCTGCTGCACCCAGTCGACGAATTCATGGGTCAGGATATCGGGTGAAAGCAGCGCGGCGGGCTCTGCCACCGCCTTCAAGCTCCACACGATGAGCGTATAGTCCGTCGCCACGAAGCCCAGCGGCCCAAGCCCCCTGTCCTCCATGCGCCGGGTAATCAGCATCCCCAGCGACTGGTTCGCGTTCCAGCCCTCGAAAGTATAGAACGCGGTATAGGCCAGATCACGGTGCGGGAAGCTCTCGACCAACAGCCGCCCGGGCGCAGGCAGGTGCGAACGCCAGTCCTGCACTTCCAGCCATTCGCGTACATCGTCGGGGAACCGCGCCCAGCCTGCACGGTCCGCCAGCATCGCCTGGACACGTCCCGCCAGATGCGTCGAGATCGGCATGCGCTGGCCCATGTAACTGGGGATCGTGGCCGAGCGTTTCGCCGCGCGCACAACGAGATCGAGGTCCTTGAGCGATTCGACCTCAAGGTCGAGCCCGGCAAAGCGAAACGTATCGCCCGGCTCCAGGCTCGCCCCGAAGCCTTCCTCGACCTTGCCCAGAGAGCGGCCATTTCGAAAGCGCACCTCGAGCATTTCGGAATCGACGATAATACCCGCATTCAGGCGATGGCGCGCCGCGTGCTCGGGGTGGGTGAGGCGCCAGAGCCCATCGCGGTCCTTCACGATGCGCCGAAACCGATCATAGGCCCGCAGCGCGTACCCCCCGGTCGCCGCGAATTCGAGTACGCGCTGCAGGATGGCCGCGTCCACCCAGGCATAGGCCGCGCTGGAGCGCACTTCATCGAGCACTTCGGCCTCGGTGAACGGCCCCGCGCAGGCCCGGCCCATGACATGCTGGGCCAGCACGTCGAGCCCGCCCGGCCGAAAGCCCTCACCATCGCGCTGGCCCTCCCGGACCGCTTCCTGGGCTGCGAAGGCCTCGAGAAACTCGAAACGGTTGCCCGGCACCAGCAGCGCCTCGCTCGGGCTGTCGAGCCGGTGGTTGGCGCGCCCGATCCGCTGCAAAAGGCGCGAGGAGCCCTTGGGCGCGCCCATCTGCACGACAAGGTCAATATCGCCCCAGTCGATGCCGAGATCGAGACTGGCGGTACAGACAAGAGCGCGCAATTCGCCCCGCGCCATGGCCCCTTCCACCTTGCGCCGCGCCTCCTTGGACAGCGAGCCATGGTGGATGCCGATAGGCAGCGTGTCCTCGTTCGCGCTCCACAGTTCCTGGAAGATGTACTCGGCAAGGAAGCGGGTATTGGTGAAGATCAGCGTCGTACGATGCGCGGCAATCCGCTCCATGAGCTGCGGGATCGCCCAGGTGGCCGCGTGTCCGCTCCAGGGGATGCGGGCGTCCTCGGGCACCAGGATCTCGACGAGTGGAGCCGCCCCCGCCTCGCCTTCGACAAGCGCGACCGAATCGAGGTCCCCCCAGGGCGCGAGCCAGCCCCGGTAGGCATCGGGATCGGCCAGCGTAGCGGAAAGCGCCGCACGTTGCAGCCCCGGCGCCAGCGCCTGGAGCCGTGCCAGCGAAAGCGCAAGCAGATCGCCACGCTTGCCCGCCGCGAAGGCATGGACCTCGTCGATCACCACCCGGCGCAGGCTGGCAAACATCTCCGCCGCTTCGGGATAGCTCAGCAGCAGCGAGAGCGATTCGGGCGTCGTCAGCAGCACATGCGGGGGCCGGGCGCGCTGGCGGGCCTTGCGATCCGACGGCGTGTCCCCGCTGCGCGTCTCGACGCGGATCGGCAGCTCCATCTCCTCGATCGGGGCAATCAGGTTGCGCTGAACGTCATGCGCAAGCGCCTTGAGCGGCGAGATGTACAGCGTGTGCAGCCCTTCGGGCGGCGCCTTGTCCTTCAGCCGTGACGGCGTGAAGTCGCAAAGCGTGGGCAGGAAACCTGCGAGCGTCTTGCCCGCGCCGGTATCGGCAACGAGCAGGGCATGGTGTCCGGCATCGGCGGCCTCCAGCATCTGGGCCTGGTGGCGCCGCACGCGCCAGTCGCGGCCTGCGAACCACGCCGTGATCTCCGGGGGTACTGCCTGCTCGGCCATCCTCTTTCCTACTCTGCCGCCTGACCTCTCGTGCAATCCCTGCGCCGGGGGGCCGGTTCCCCGTGCCGCACCTCAGGCCTCGCGCGGCCGGACGATACCCGATAGCGCCAGTTGCGCATCGATCTGCGCGACAAGGCGTGCCAATCCCTCTTCGGAGGTACTTTCCGCGCGGGCGGTCAACATGTCCTGCGTGTTGGATGCGCGCAGCAGCCACCAGCCATCGGGCCCATCAAGACGCAGACCATCAAGCGTCACCGGCTCGTGCCCCTCCTGCGCCAGACGTGCCCCCACTTCGGCCACCACGGCTGTGCGACGCGCCGGCGGCACGGCAAAGCGCAGCTCCGGCGTTGCGAACGTGCGCGGCAGGCTGTCGAGCAGATCGGCGACAGAGCGTCCGCCCTGCGCCACCAGCGCCATCATCCGTACCGCTGCGTAGATGCCATCGTCGAACCCGAAGTAACGGTCGGCAAAGAACAGGTGGCCACTCATCTCACCGCCCAGAATCGCCCCCGTCTCCTTCATTGTGGACTTGATGTGCGAATGGCCGGATGGCGCCATGACCGGAACTCCGCCCGCGGCCTCGATCTGTGCGAACGTGGTCGCGGACATCTTCACATCCCCCACGACCGAAGGCCGCACACCGCCGCCTTTTCCAGCATTTTGCGCCAGAACGTCGCGCGCCAGAAGCGCCAGCAGCTGGTCCCCCCAGACAATCCGCCCCTCCCCGTCGACGACGCCGATCCGGTCCGCGTCGCCATCGAAAGCAACTCCGAAATCGAGGCTCTTGGCCGCGACGAGCGCCTGAAGGTCTGTCAGGTTTTCCGGGAGAGTGGGATCGGGATGGTGATTGGGAAACCGTCCATCGACACAGGAGTGCAGGACATGGTGGGATCCGGGCAACTGCAGACACAGGCGTTCAACGAGGGGACCGGCAGCGCCATTGCCTACATCCCACGCGACCCGCAGGCGCGAGAGCGCATCCGGGTCCGCCTGGCCGAGCCCGCCGCGCAGCGCGGCGATGTAATCCGGCGCGACATCGCACCCTTCCACGGCGCCCTCCCCCTCCATCCAGTCCGCGCGCGCAGCCATGCCGCCCAGCTGCGCAAGGTCCGGCCCGAAGAAGGGACGCCCGCCAAGTACTATCTTGAAGCCATTGTGATCGGCGGGATTGTGGCTGCCGGTTACCTCAATGCCGCCTTCCACATCTTCCAATGACCTCTCCGCGAAGTAGAGCATCGGACTGGGCGCAAGACCGATCCGGATGACGGCAACGCCGCTCTCGCAAAGGCCCTCCACAAGAGCCTGCTCGAGCTGCGGCGAACTGAGACGGCCATCCCGGCCGACGACCACCTTCGGGGTCTCGACAGGAGATCCACGTCGCACGACAGAGCCGAAACTGCGCCCCAGAGCGTAGGCATCGGCCTCGAACAGGGTCGCCCCATAGATGCCGCGCACGTCGTAGGCGCGCAGGAGCGAGGCGTCGAAGACATGCCCCCCGCGCGGGTGGAGCGGCCCCGGGGCAAGCGCCATGGTCAGCGCTCCGTGTCCTCCGCCCCCGTGTCGCCGAGCGCGGACAGCAACGTGTCGCGTGCGGCATTGGCGGCGTGAACCTCTTCGCTCGAGCCACCGCGATCAGGGTGGACCAGCGCCACCTGACGACGGTGCGCCTCCAGGATCTGCTTGCGGCTGGCCCCGTCCTTCAGGCCCAGCAGCTCCTGCGCCTGCCGCTGCGCAAATGTGCGGCGCTTGGGCGGACTGTCGGGCCAGTGACTGATCCCCAGCGTCTGCCAGGGCCAGCGCCCCAGAATCATGCGCCAGGCAATCGCGGCCAGGACGATGATCCAGAGGAACTTCATCGGCCGGGCGCCAGGACAGCGGGCGCCTCGGTGCGGCCCGGACGGGGCAGATTGAGGCCCTTCACCAGACCGCGCAGTTCCTGACGGGCGACCAGGTGGCTGGTGCCCAGTTCACCCAGATGCCCCTTGTCGAGCAGGGTCAGGCCCGAGGGAAACAGCTCGCGGAAGATCACGCGCTCGGACAGGCCGCCCGAGATGCGGAAACCGACGCGGCGCGCCAGTTCCTGCAGAGCTCCGTCCATGCGGCGCATGTTGCGCGCCTCGACGTGCTGCATGCGGTTGCGCACGACCACCCAGTCAAGCTCACGCGCGCCCTGCTCGATCGACTTGACCCCGCGCTTCTTGCGCGCCTCCCAGATCACTTCGGCGTAGAACGAGAGCTTCTTGACCTTGAAGGTCTCGGTCTCGACCTGGCCAATGAGGTCGAAGTCGATGAAGCTGTCGTTGAGCGGGGTGACCAGCGTGTCCGCGGTCGAGGCGACGTGACGCGCGAAGGCGTCGTCGCGGCCCGGCGTGTCGAAGATCAGGAAGTCATAGCCTTCCGCGATCTGCTCGGCGAGGTCGTCAAGCTCGTTGAAGTCCTCCCCGTCATAGACCGAGAAACGCGCGCCCGGCAGCGCGATACCGCGCTTCTGCTCGGTCTCGACCCGGTTTTCGAGGTAGCGGTACAAGGTACGCTGGCGCGGATCGAGATCGATCGCGGCGACCTTGGCCCCCTGGTAGGCAAGCGCGATGGCCACATGAACGGCGGTGGTGGACTTGCCTGTCCCACCCTTTTCGTTTGCGAAGACGATACGATGCGCTGTCACGGATCCTGATTTCGCTCTTTCTGCTGGCGCCGGGCGGCCAAGACCGCCTTTGCACCTTCCCCTGTTTTCAACCCATTGCCGCCCCATGACCTGTACCGCTATGGGCGTGGTCACGTGGCCGCCTCGGGTTGGCGGTATCCTATCGGAGCAGTCCTTGCCAATGCAAACCGTGCATGCCCTTGATCCACTGCGCAGTGCCACCGCCCGATTACGCGCGAACGGCACGCTGGCGCTGGTCCCGACCATGGGCGCGCTCCATGAAGGCCATCTGACACTGGTGCGCGAAGCCCGGCGCCGCGCCGATGCGGTGGCCGTCTCGATCTTCGTCAACCCGCTGCAATTCGGCGCAAACGAGGATCTGGACGCCTATCCGCGCGTTCTTGAACGCGATGCACGGCTGCTGGAGGAGGAGGGTGTGGACCTCCTCTGGGCGCCGCAGGTCTCGGCGATGTACCCGGACGGCTTTGCCACCTCGATCGGTGTTTCAGGCGTGAGCGAAGGGCTGTGCGGCGCGGCACGGCCGGGCCATTTCGACGGCGTTGCGACCGTCGTCGCCAAGCTCTTCAACCAGGTCAGACCGGACATGGCCTTCTTCGGTGAGAAGGACTGGCAGCAACTGGCCGTCATCCGCCGCATGGCCCGTGACCTGGACTTCACCCGCCCCCACGTCACCGCGATCCACGGCGTTCCCATCGTGCGCGAGGCGGACGGGCTCGCGATGTCCTCGCGCAACGCCTACCTCTCTGCCAACGAGCGCGCCTGGGCGGCCACCCTTCCCGCCGCGATGAAGGCCGCCATTGCACGGATCGAGGGAGGAGAAGCTCCGTCTAGCGCGCTCGCCGCACTTGCCGATGAACTCGCAGCTGCAGGTTTCGGACCCATCGACTATGCGCAGCTGTGTGACGCGGCCAGCCTCGCGCCGCTCGATGCGCCTATTGCCGCCCCCATGCGCCTGCTCGTGGCCGCCCGGCTGGGCACCACGCGCCTCATCGACAACATGGCGGTGAGCGCCTGACCCCTTGCGCGCAATCGCGGCAAGGCTAATTCTCATAGCCTTCGTCATTTGCGCGCGAAGGCGACCGGGCTAGGGTATCCTTTTGAAATTTGGGACTCCCGGCAAGCGGGAAACGGGAACATGGCCGGACTGAACATTCTCTACGTCGAGGACGACGCCCGCGCCGCCCGGCAGGTCCGCGATCTGGCCGCGAAAGGCGGCGACGTCGTGCAATGGGCCGACAACGGCACCGACGGGCTCAAGCGTGCGGGTGCCGAGCCCTTCGACGTCATCATCCTGGACCGCATGCTGCCCGATCTCGACGGCCTCACCATCCTGGCGCGCCTGCGCGAGAGCGGCATCGACACCCCTGTCCTCATGCTCTCCGCCCTCGGGCGCACCAGCGACCGGGCCGAAGGGCTCGACGGCGGCGCGGACGACTACCTTGCCAAACCCTTCGAGAGCGAGGAACTGCTGGCCCGCCTGCGCGCGCTGCACCGCCGCGCTTCGGGCCGCGCGCACAGCGCCGTGATCCTCTACGGCGCGTTCGAGTGCCACGTGAAGGCGCGCACCGCCTTCCGGGCCAACCGCCACCTCTCGCTCAGCCCGCGCGAGTTCGAACTGTTCCGATACTTCATGGAGAACGCGGGCGAAGTCCTCACCCGCGAAATGCTGCTGCGCGACGTGTGGAAGATGAACTTCGATCCACAGACCAACGTCGTCGACGTCAACATCGGGCGCCTGCGCCGCAAACTGGAGGAGGGCTTCGACAGCCCCGCGCTCGAAACCATCTGGGGCGCAGGCTACCGCCTGCTCGAAGGCCGGTGATCAAGCTCCTTGGCTTGCGCCACTCGATCTATTCGCGGATCGTGGTGCTGGCCTGTCTCAGCGCGCTCAGCATCACCTTCGTGCTCTGGATCCTGACCGACACGACCATTTCACGCGCCAACCAGATCGCGCTCGAACGCGCGGTCGACGTCGATATGGCCGGGCTCGTCGACATCTACACCAGCAACGGCCTGCCTGAACTGCAGGACCGCATCGCCGACCGTATCGCTCTCGAACCGCGCAAGGGCACCTTGACGCACTACATGCTGATTGGGGGTCAGGGACAACGGCTGGCCGGGGACCTCACGCGCTGGCCAGACCTTCACGCCAGCCTTTCCCAGACCGGCAAGATCGCGGTTGATCGCAACCGCCACGCCTATGGCCGGGTTACCCAGCTGGGCCCGAACCTGCGCCTTCTGGTCGCGCACGAGGCCCGCGATCTCAATACCTTGCGCCGTCAGGTCGGCTTCGTCTTCTTCGCTGGCGGGCTCATCATCGTGGCCGCCGTCGCATTGACCGGCCTGATCGCCGTGCGCCGCCTCGCCACGCGTATCGAACGCCTCAACACCGCCTTTCGCACGCCCGACGACGCCGCGCTCGAAGCCCTGTCGCGCCATCTGGAGAACGAGGACGAGATTGGCGAACTCACCCGCCACTCGGCCAACGCGCTTACCCGCCTGCGCCGCCTAGCGAGCGCCAACCGCGAGACGACCGACCACGTCGCCCACGAGATCCGCACGCCGCTGATGCATCTCGACAACCGGCTGGTGAAGACCCTCGCGGCAACCCCCGACCCGGAAACCGCCCGGCGCATTGCCAGCGCGCGCAGCGAGATCCGGCGCATCATCCGCATGCTCGAATCGCTCCTCGACATTGCCGCCAGCCAGGCCCGGCGCGGCGACCGGCATGGGCTGGTTCCCGTCGACCTGTCCGAAATCGCCCAGCGCCTTGGCGAACTCTACGCCGACAGCGCCGAGGAAACGGGCCACGCGCTCATCCTCGACATCGAGCCGGACGTCGTGATCCCCGGCGAGGAAATGGCCCTTACCCGCCTCATCACCAACCTGCTCGACAACGCCTTCAAGTTCGTGCCGAAAGGGGGTACGATCACGCTGGCGCTCGAGGCCGGCCCCCGGCTCACCGTGCGCGATGACGGTCCGGGCATCCCCGAAGGGCAACGCGAGCAGGTCTTCGAGAAGTTTTCCCGCGCCGGACAGCACCCGGAAGGCAACGGCGCAGGGCTTGGCCTCACGCTGTGCCGGGCGATTGCCCAGCGCCACCATCTCGAGATCGCCCTCGTCGACACCCCACAGGGCGCCTGCTTCACCGTGACACCGGAGACCACGACATGAGCTTGTCCAGGCGCACTCCTTTGCTGTTCGAAGCCCTTGGCAGACAGGCCCGTACGGCCATCCTGGGTGGTCTGGCGCTGGGCCTCGCGCCCATTGCCCTGGCACAAGGTGCCGCAGCCCAGACAGCCCCCGACAGTGTCAGCGGCGTCGTCGCCCTGGCCCTGTCCGAGGCCGCGCAGGCCCACGCCGGGAACGATCCCGACAGGCTAGAGAGCGCGCTGGCCGTGATCGAACGTGCCCGCGCCCATCCGATTGCCGAGTGGCCCGGCGAAGACCCGGTGCCCCTGTGGCGAACCGTTGCCCCGACCACATCCGCGCCCGCCCCGATCTACCGCGGCAGCCCGCTCGGCCCGGGCTACCGCAGCGGGCAGGTCACGGGCGGCAAGGCCGAGCAGTTCGAACAGGTTTTTCTCTCCGGGGAGAAGGCGCGCATTGCCCTCTCCTCTCCCGGCAAGGCGCCCTTGTCCCTGCGGGTCCTGGATCGCAATGCCCGCGCCGTGTGCGAGGGAAACAACGGCGCCTGCCAGTGGGTGCCCCTCTTCACCCAGCGCTACGTCATCGAGATCCGCAATCAGGGCAAGGACCTCGCCCGCTACTTCCTCGTCGTGGAATAACAGACCCTGGGGCGGGCCCTTTCGCCATTTTGCGCTTGCACTGTCCTCCTGCGCTCGCCACCCAGCAGGGCATGGCGAACCCGGCTCCCCCTTCCTCGCGCGATCCCTCGCGCGAAGAGACAATCCTGACCGCCGCGGCCGCGCTCTTTGCCGAGCGGGGCTATGCGGCGACCAGCATTCGCGACATCGGGGAAAAGGTCGGCCTGCTGGGCGGTTCGCTCTACCACTACATCAAGAGCAAGGACGCGCTCTTCATCCGCGTCCACGACGATGCCCTGCGCGGGGCGGAAGAGGCGATCCGCAGCGCCATCGCACCGATCACCGATCCTGCCCGGAGACTGGAAACCGCCTGCCGGGTGCTGATCGCGATCCAGCTTGATCCGGCGTCGCTGACACTGCCGCTGATGAACGATTTTCGCGCGGTGCCCGCCACCGTGCGGGCCAAGCTGATCGAGCGGCGCGATGCTTTCGAGACGCTCTTTGCGCAACTCGTCGAGGCCGCACCGCTGCCCGCGCACATCGACCGTGCGCTCTACCGGATCCTGCTGCTCACCACGATCAACTCGGCCGGGAACTGGTACCGCCCAGGACGCCTCAGCCTGGATGAGGTGACGCGGCAGATCCTGGCGATCTATCAGGTTCCAGAAGCCTGAAGAATAGTTCCGAGGGCCATCGCCCTCGGGCTCCCCATACCAGCAACCTCAAGGCTCTCGAACAGCTCTAGTTGAGACAGATGAGGTCGCCGGTTCTGGGGTCAAGGGGTGATACCCCCTTGGAAAATCTACTTTCTTCCGAATCTCCTGCGAACTAGTCCGTCACTTCAAGGTCGCAAGATAGGCCAGAAGCGCCTTGCGCTGCTCGGCATTGCGCAGGCCCGCATAGGCCATGCGCGTGCCGGGAATTTCCTTGCGCGGGTTGGCAAGGAAGGCGTCCAGGCTCTTCGGGTTCCACTTCCGTCCGTCCTTGGTGAGTGCGGGCGAGAAGCGGAAGCCCTCGGCCGAGCCCGCCTTGCGGCCCACCACGCCAAAGAGGCTGGGCCCCATCTTCTTCTCGCCGGGCTTCGTGCCGTGGCACACCGCGCACGAGCCGGTGAAGACCTTGCGGCCTGCGGCGGCATCCTGCGCCTCAGCTGGCAGGGACAGGCCTGCGAGGAGCCCTGCGGCGATCATGCAAAACGTGCGCATCACGATCAGTCCATCAGGTCCCAGCGGCGGTACACGATGTTGGTGTCGCCATAGCTGTAGTTGAGCGTCTCGCCGTCCTCGGAGAGCTGGTAGATGCAGGTGTAGGACCCACCGTTGCGCGCGACCACGAGTTCGAGGCGTCCCGGGCCGACGAGCTTCCACGAGACGACGTTGTAGGGGTAGGAATTGGCATCGACGTGGTACTCGATCGCAGGCGTGCCATCGGGCGTCGCGGCCCAGTGGCCGAAGGTCAGCTTGCCGTCTGCGCCCTTGGTCGCGAAGGACACCAGGATCTTGCCGTCCTCGGAATAGGCAAAGCTGCGGATCGCGGCGAGCGGCGCCGCCTTGGGATAGGTCGAAGCCTCAAGGTCCACCTTCCAGTAGCCGATCAGGCCCTGTGTCCCGGAAATGCGCGGGTCGAGTTCGGGCGCGGCGGCCTGCGCCTCGCCTGCGGCAAGGCCGCCGACAAGCGCGCCGGTGGTGGCAAGGCCAAGGGCTGCGGCCGAGAAAGTCCGGGCAATCCAGTTCATCGAATATCTCCTGGTCAGGGCGCAAGGGCACTGTCGGTGCATCGCGGGAGCCGGGCACCGCGCACGCCGTGCGCATGAAGGTTGGGGGAAGGAAGGTCGGCAGGGGCGGGGCAAGGCTCCAGGCCCTGCCCCGCCCCGCAGGTCAGATCACTTCGTAGAAGCCGAACTGGCGCTGTTCGAGTTCGCGCACTGCGCGGAACGCCTCATCCATGGCCGTACCCGCGGTCGAGACACCGCCCGCATCGGAATTGGCGATGGTGATGCGCCCGAAGGGCTGCTTGGCGAGCGCGGTAGGCGAGACCTTGGCCTCGCGGTCGGCCTCGAACAGGGTGTTGCGCCCGGTGGCAAAGCCATGGCCCCAGCGGTTGACCGTGATCGCAAGGATATCGCGTGCCGGATCGAAGCTGGTGCCTGCAAAGACCGCGGCCGCCTGGCTGCGCACGGCCTTCTCGAAGTACTCGAAAGGCGTGGCGAGAAGTCCGGCTCGGGCCATGCGGAACTGGTCGTCGGCATGGGTGCCCGGCTCGGGCGCGGCGCCACCGCACAGTTCGCTCAGCATCGTCGTGTTCGAACACACGCCCGAGTTCGAGCCCGTGTTGAAACCCACGACCATCGGCTGGTCGGGCGAGGTCGGCGGGGTCATCTCGCCCAGATAGCGCTGCGCGGCGAGCCCCATCGATCCATAGAAGGTGCTGGGGAAGGACACCCGCCCGATCTTGGCCTCGACGAAAGGCTGCCAGTTGCGGAAGAGCACGTTGGTGACCTGGTTCACCGCGCGTACCGCCTGGTGCATCGCGCCCTTCTGCTCCTCGGGCAGTTCGGGAATGAGGTAGGGCACGACGTTGTTCATGCAGGCCATGACCACGTTCTTGCCGCGCACCGCCATCATCTTGCCGTCGTTGATGTAATTGAGCGTGCACTCGGACGTGTCGGGGTCGAACAGGCGCCCGTCCGGCCCTTCGTGCTTCACGCCGGTGACAATGCTCTTGAGGCGGATGCGCACCTTCTGGCCGGGCCGGTCAAGCGTGGAATAGTCGACCCGCTTGGTTTCGACCTCGGCGAAGTTGCCGGGCGGCAGCGCGTCGGGAATGAGATCGCGCACGATGAGGCGCGCGATGTCGCTGTTGCCGGCGGGCAGGTGGTAATCATCGTGGTGAATGGTCTCGCCCTCGGGCGAGTTTGCCGGGCGCTCCAGCCCCAGCCCCTCGAAGCCGGGACGGTGGCGGAAGAAGGCAAACCAGGCCGAACCCATGTCCGAGCCCAGGCACCAGATGCCCTGCATCAGGGGCACCACGTCAGGGTGCACCTTGGCGACGTTGAGCATGTAGTCCCGGTAGCTCATCGAACGCAGCGTCTCGACCTTCTGCGCCGCGCTCATTCCAGCAAGGTAGTCGATCCGGCCATTGACGAAGCGGTCGAGGCTTTCCTTGACGGCGGGGGGGAATGGCGTCTGGTCAAGCCAGGCGCGATCGAAGCCCAGCGTCGAGCCGCCCTTCACCATCTGGTCGCGGCCGTAGACCTCCTTGCGGAAGAACGTGCCCGATTCCAGCCCCAGCGACTTGTAGAGATTGCCGTCCGAGCGGTCCGTCGGATTGCCCGGACCGATGCCCAGGTGATTGACGAGCGCGATCGAATCCTTCGTCCAGAACGAGGGCCCCACGATGTAGGACGAGCCCCCGTTGGCGATCAGCTGCTTGCCGCTCGCCTGGAATTCGTTGCGCTTCGCATGGCCGCCGAAGTCGTCCATGTTGTCGATGATGAGGATCTTCGCGTCGTTTCCGAAACGTTCGCGGAAGTACCAGGCCGCAGCAAGGCCGCTGATGCCGCCCCCCACCACGACAAGGTCGTACATCTCGCCAGTGGGATCGCCCGCCGGGAAGACCTTGCCGTCGCGCATCTCGTGGGCGGCCTCGTAGGCGCCGGGGTGATGACCCCGCATGCCGGTGCGGAAGGGCGGATAGTTCGCCGCGGTCACCGCGCCGTCGACGTTGACGCCCGAAAGCGCGGCGCCCTTGGGGCCCATTCCCGCCTTGGCGAAGGCCGAAGGCGCGGCCATGGCAATCGCGCTGCCGGCGGTCGCCGCGGCGACGCCCTGGATGAAATCGCGCCGGTCGATCGACCGGCCCATTCCCAGATCCCTGTCTTCACCCCTCATAGTCGTTCCCCTGGTCTGGGCCAGCGCACGGCTGACCTTCGTGTCCATGCAGAGCATCCCGGGCGGCACGATCTGTCGTGCCGGGGGCTGGCGGGACGGCGCCCATGTCGGCGGTCCCACACGCACGCCGGGACGCGGATCTTGCGCTCCCGGCATCCTGTGCTCTTGCAGCGAGGCTATCAGCGACCCTGTTCGATACGTGCCGAATTCCGGGCAAGCCGAAACAGATTCTGCTGAATACGCCCTCACGGCCGAACACCTGCACCGCCGCACCACGCCCGCGCGGAGTCCCTGATCCTCCGCAGTGAAACCCCCGAAATACCCTTCTGAAAAGGGTTACAGCGGCATTTTCGAGCCTTTTTATCCGACAAGCGAATTCGGACCGACACAATATCGTCGGAATTTTCAGGATGCGATGGACTCGAAGCTGCTCGTGCAATGTGCGTGTTGCAGTGCACAATAAGGCGTCACGGCAGCACATTTCGCAAAATCGGCGTCCGAATTGGCAGGTTCTGCCGAAGCCGCAAAAGAAAACGGCAACACAATCCCGTCGCCCCATACGACGATCCGAAGCGACACAAAGGTCCGGACAAATAACGCCGGAACCCAGAGATCCGACCACCACGAACAGAAAGGTACGGGTCCACAATCGGAGAGGGAGGAATGACACAACAAGGGGGATTACGTGATGACTAGGATCACCAAGTATCGGGGGCTTGTTGCCACCTCCACGCTCGCCGTGGCGCTCGCCTCGTCGCCTGCACTTGCACAGGACAGCGTCGTTTCCGCCGACGAAAGCGCGGCCAACGCCATCATTGTCAGCGGCCTGCGCGGCCAGCCGCGCTCGGTCACCGATTCCGCCGTGCCGGTCGATGTCTTCAGCGAAGAGACCATCGAGCGCGCCTCGCAGACCGACACGCTCGATATCCTGCAGACGCTCATTCCGTCCTACACCGTCAACCGCGCGGCCAACACCACCTCCGACACCTTCATCCGCGCGCCCAGCCTGCGCGGCCTGCCCGCCGACAAGACGCTGCTGCTGGTCAATGGCCGCCGTCGCCACAAGTCGGCCAGCGTCGGCGTAAGCGGCTACGGCAGCCACGCCGCGGACTCGGCCGTGATCCCGGCCATCGCGCTCAAATCCATCGAGGTCCTGCGCGACGGCGCCGCCGCGCAGTACGGCTCGGACGCCATCGCGGGCGTCATCAACTACGAACTCAAGGACGACAACCACGGCGGTTCGCTGGTGGCCCAGGTCGGCCAGTACTACGAAGGTGACGGCGAAAGCGTCCAGATCGCGGGCAACATCGGCCTGCCGCTGACCGACAACGGCTTCATCAACATCTCGGGCCAGTACACCGACAACGACTACACCAACCGCGCACGCACCTTCGATTCCACCTCGTGGAATCCCTTCGACGCCTACGAGAACGATCCCGCCTACCGCGACGCGGTGGACGCGGCCGGCATCGACCTCTCCGAGCCGATGGAAGTGCGCGGCCAGCCCAAGGAACGCGCAGGCCGCATCGTCGTCAACTCCGGGATCGACCTCAGCGACGACACCGAGCTCTACGCCTTCGGCAACTTCTCGCGCTCGAAGGGCACCGCCATGGCAACCTTCCGCGTGCCCGGCGGCGGCCACGTGGTCATGGACAACCCCGTGCGCCTCGAGGACGGCTCGACCTGGCGCTTCGCCGACCGCTTCCCGCTTGGCTACCAGCCCAACTTCTCGGGCAAGGTGACCGACTGGAGCATCGCGGGCGGCTGGCGCACCGAGCGGGACCTGGGCGGTGACCAGACCTTCTCCGCCGACGTCGCCGCACGTTATGGCTGGGACAAGATCGAATACTCGATCGCGGACACCGTGAACCCCTCGATGGGCCCGGATTCGCCGACCGACTTCGACGCCAGCACCTACACTTCGGACGAATTCGCGCTCAACGCCGACTTCGTCTACACCGTGGGCGTGGGCCTCGCCGGTCCCCTCGTCTTCAACTTCGGCGGTGAGTTCCGCCGCGAAGGCTTCAAGATCGGCGCGGGCAGCCCCGGCTCCTACACCAGTGGCCCCTGGGGCATGGCCGACCCGTTCAACTTCTGCTCGAACGAAGCCAACTTCGCCGACCGCTCGCTCAACGCGGGCGCGCCGATGGGCATGGGCATTTCCTGCACCGATCCCTCGGACCCGGTCTACACCATCATGCAGCCCGGCTCGAACGGCATCACCGGCCTTTCGCCCGATGTCGCTAGCGACTTCACGACCGAGAGCAAATCGGCCTACGCCGAACTCAGCGCGGACGTGACCGACGAATGGTTCATCGACTTCGCGGGCCGCTACGAGGACTACCAGAGCTTCGGCGACAAGTTCGTCTGGAAGGTCGCCACCCGCTACAACGTCACCGACTGGGCCGCCGTGCGCGGGTCGCTCGGCACGGGCTTCCGCGCGCCGACGGCGGGCCAGCTCAACATGACCCAGTCCGCGATCAACACCGTGGGCGGCGTGCCGATGAACATCGGCCTCTACCCCGCCTCGCACCCGGTTGCGCAGTACCTGGGTGGTGAGGAACTGGGCCCTGAAACCTCGAAGAACTACTCGCTGGGCCTGACCCTCAATCCCTTCGACGGCTTCACGCTGACGATCGATGCCTACCGCATCAAGATCGAGGACCAGCTCTACGCCACCTCGCGCATCACCGTGACGGACGACATCCGTGCGGCCATGATCGACGCAGGTATCGAGGGTGCGGGCGCCATCGACCAGATCCAGTTCTTCCAGAACGCGATCGACACCACCGTCGAGGGTCTCGACGTCGTGGCCTCCTACCGCGGCTACTTCCTGGGCGACCAGCCGACCACGATCACCGCGGCGTTCAACACGAACTCGTACAAGATCGACAGCGTCAACATCGCGCAGGTCTCGTTCAACGACGTGACCGTCTACAACTTCGAGAACAACAACCCCGACTGGCGCGCCAACGCCACGGTGTTCCATGACTTCGGCCCCGTCCAGGCCATGGTGCGCGCCAATGTCTTCGGGCCCTGGTCGCGCCAGACGACCCGCGCGGGCAACGCCATCCAGGACTACGGCACCGAGGTTCTCTTCGATGCCGAGCTGACCGCTCCCCTGGGCGATGGCTACAGCCTGACGCTTGGCGCCCGCAACCTCTTCGACGGCTACCCGCCGGTGAACCGCATCGACGACACCAACGGGCGCACCTACGTCGACGGGCCCATGAGCTGGCAGGGCGGCTTCTATTACGCACGTCTGAACTTCAACTTCTGAGGTGCGTATCGGGGCCGCAAGGCCCCACCCCATCGGCTCCGAGGCCGCCTCCTGCCCTTCGCTGGGGCGGCCTCGGGAACGATCTTCATTTCGAAAACACCCTACCTTGACCGGGCCCGAAGCCACGCGCTCCGGGCCCGCTTTTTTGAGGCGTAGCACCCCTCTTTCCCATGCCCCCCTGAACAAGGAGCGATCCGCATGAGCGATACCCCTTCCCCCGCACTGACCCGCCGCGGCCTTCTCGCCACGGGTGCCGGTCTGGGTGCAGCCGCGGCCCTTTCCGCCACCTCGTCCGCCAGGGCACAGGTGTCCGCCCGGCCCGGCGCGCCCGCGATCAACCGCAACCTGCCCGACGTCGCCGTTGTCGGCGCGGGGGCCTTTGGCGGCTGGGCCGCGCTGTCGCTGCGCGAGGCCGGAGCCAAGGTCACACTGGTCGACGCCTATGGCCCGGGCAATCCGCGCGCCTCTTCGGGCGATGAAAGCCGCCTCCTGCGCCTCTCCTATGGCCCGCGCGAGATCTACACCCGCTGGGCCCGCCGCGCGCAGGCCCTCTGGGAGCAGCGCCAGGAGGAATTCGGCACACGCCTGTTCTATCCCAACGGCAGCCTGCGCACGATGTCCGCCGATGCTCTGGCCGAGCAGCGCGCGCTCTTCGACCGGCTCTCGGTGCCCTACGAAGTTCTCTCCCCGGACGAAGTCCACGCGCGCTGGCCGCAGGTCGACTTCTCCGAATACGAGACCGTGTTCTACGAACCCACCGGCGGCGTCGTGAAAGCGCGCGAGGCGATGGTCGCCGCGTCCGAAGCGTTCATGCACAAAGGCGGTACGATGAAGATCGGCCACGCCAAGCCCGCCGCGGCAGGTGGCTCCGCACCGCTGACCGTCGATGGCGAGCCGCTGGCCTGCGGCGCTGCCCTCTTCGCGTGCGGCCCCTGGCTGCCGCGCGTGTTCCCCGAGCTGCTGGGCGACCGCATTGTCACCCCGCGCCGCGAAATCTTCTACGTGGGCTCACCCATCGACGACCACCGCTACCGCTGGGAGCACCTTCCCAATATCGCCGACAGCCACACCTACACCGCCGCCGATGTCGACTACGGCACCAAGATCGCCGCGAACCTGCGCGATGTGCCGATGGACCCGGACGACGGCGACCGCATGGCCTCGGGCTTCCTGCGCGCGCAGGTGGAGGACTACGTCGCCCGGCGC
The DNA here is from genome assembly GCF_018417475.1 of Novosphingobium decolorationis. Lineage (NCBI taxonomy): Bacteria > Pseudomonadati > Pseudomonadota > Alphaproteobacteria > Sphingomonadales > Sphingomonadaceae > Novosphingobium > Novosphingobium decolorationis. Next base: position 3,354,729 of record NZ_CP054856.1, on the reverse strand, counting down.
TTCCCCGGCCTCGTCGGCCAGCCGATCGTGGCCACCCGCGTGTGCCAGGTGGAACTGAGCGACAACGGCCATTTCATCATCGACCGCCACCCCGACCTGCCGGGCGTATGGATCGCAGGCGGCGGCTCGGGCCATGCCTTCAAGATGGGGCCGACCATCGGCGAATACCTCGCGGCACGTGTGCTCGACGAGCCGGGCGATAGTGCCACGGATGCCCTGTTCGCGCTTGCCAGCCATAAGGCGCGGACGCACGAGTAGAGTTTAAGGAAAGAATAGGTCCGAGGGCCATCGCCCTCGGGCTCCCCTAACTGTCTGCGGCAGTTCGCGCGGCTACCTTGCACAGCAATGGCCATGTCAGGGACCATTGGATGGGGGCAAAGCCCCCTTTATTCCGAGTTGCCTCACCCCACAGCGCGGAACGCGAGGCGAGGCGCTACGCTCTCCGATTCCGGGAGCCCGAGGGCGATGGCCCTCGGAAAATTCCCTCATTCTAACTCAGAACAACGCCGAACCGTCCTCCACGCGCGAGCGGGGCGAAACCACGATGACGCCGGTATGGCCGCTCTCCATCGCCTCGCCCGGCGCGCCCAGGATCAGGACCTCGGAGGTGAACCCGGCGATGTTGCGCGCGCCGAAGTTGACGATGCAGCAGACCTGGCTGCCGAGCAGTTCCTCAGGCGAATAGTTGGTGACCTGCGCGCTCGACCAGCGAAGCCCGAGCGGGCCCAGGTCGACTTCGATCTTGTACGAGGGATTGCGCGCACGGGGGAAGGGAAGGACCTGTGCGATGGTCCCCACGCGGATGTCGAGCGCATCGAAATGGGCGTATTCGGCGGCAGGTTTTGCTTCGGGCGTCATAATGGCTCCAGATGGCTGTTTCCTGCGCAGTCTAGCGCCCAGGCAGCGGTGGCGGCGCCCCTTGTTAGTGGGCCCCGTGCGACATTCTGCCGCGCCTTTCGCGCAATTCGGTGGCATGTGCCGCCCGACATTCGCATCGAGGTACCACCCGCTCGCCTGCCCCGACTAGAACGAGGGGACGACGCCAACTCCAATTGCAGGGCCACAGATGACCGACACCCTCGATACGCGCACCGCCCCTCTGGGCGAGAGCCTCACCAACCCCGCGCTCTTTCGCCAGCAGGCCTTTGTTGCGGGCGCGTGGGTCGATGCCGATGGCCGCGCCACGCTCGACGTAACCGACCCGGCGAGCGGCGCGCGCGTGGGCACCGTTCCGGCCTGTGGCACGGCGGAGACCCGCCGCGCGATTGCGGCGGCAGAAGAGGCCCAGGCGCAGTGGCGCCGCCAGACGCCCCAGCAGCGCAGCGCCGTCATCGAGGAATGGCACCGCCTCATCATGGCCAACCAGGCCGACCTTGCCCGCATCATGACCGCCGAGCAGGGTAAGCCCCTTCCCGAAGCGGCGGGCGAGATCGCCTATGCCGCGAGCTTCGTGAAGTGGTTCGCCGCCGAGGGCCTGCGCATCCACGGCCACGAGGTCGGCTCGCCCTTTGCGGACCGCCGTATCCTCGTGCGCAAGGAGCCCATCGGCGTCACCGCCGCGATCACGCCCTGGAACTTTCCGGCCGCAATGATCACCCGCAAGGCGGCGCCGGCGCTGGTGGCGGGCTGCGCGATGATCGTGAAGCCCTCCGAACTTACCCCCTTTACCGCGCTGGCCCTTGCTGCGCTCGCCGAAGAGGCAGGGCTCCCCAAGGGCGTTCTCAGCGTCGTCACCGGCCTTCCCGCCGAGATCGGCGCGGAGCTGACCTCCAGCCCCGTCGTGCGGATGCTGACCTTCACCGGCTCGACGCGCGTGGGCGCGCTGCTGATGGAGCAGTGCGGGGGCACGGTGAAGAAGATGGGGCTGGAACTGGGCGGCAACGCCCCCTTCCTGGTCTTCGACGACGCCGATGTCGATCTGGCCGTCGAGGGCGCGATGGCCAGCAAGTTCCGCAACGCCGGGCAGACCTGCGTGTGCACCAACCGCTTCTACGTGCAGGCGGGTATCCACAACCGCTTTGTCGAAAAGCTGGGCGCGGCCGTACGCGCGCTCAAGGTGGGCGCAGGCACCGAGGAGGGCGTCAACATCGGCCCCCTCATCAACCAGGCCGCCTGCGACAAGGTGGAGGCCCACGTCAATGACGCGCTGGCCAAGGGGGCGCAGATCGCCGCGCAGTGCGCCGCGCCGGACGGCTACGCCGCCCCCATCGTGCTCGCGGGCGTGACCGAAGACATGCGCGTGTGCCACGAAGAGACCTTCGGGCCGCTCGCCCCTGTCATCCGCTTTACCGATGAAGCCGAGGCGATCCGCGCGGCGAACGACACGCCCTATGGCCTTGCGGCCTATTTCTACACCCGCGACATGGACCGCGCCTGGCGTGTCAGCGAGGCGCTCGAATTCGGCATGGTCGGCCTCAACACCGGGGCCATGGCGATGGAAGTCGCGCCCTTTGGGGGCATGAAGCAATCGGGTCTTGGCCGCGAAGGCGCGAGCGAGGGCCTGGAGGAATTCCTGGAAGCCAAGACCTTCCATTGGGCCGGGATCAAGGGAGCCTGAGACGAATGAGTGAACGTACCTATCGCATTGCCGTGATCCCCGGGGACGGGATCGGCAAGGAAGTCATGCCCGAGGGCGTGCGCGCACTGGAAGCCGCGGCCAGGGGGTTCGGCTTCACGCTCGAGCTGGAATGGCACGACTTTGCCTGCTGCGAATATTACGCCCGGCACGGGAAGATGATGCCCGACGACTGGAAGGCGCAGATCGGCGATGTCGATGCGATCTACTTCGGCGCGGTCGGCTGGCCCGACACCGTGCCCGACCACATCTCCTTGTGGGGCTCGCTCATCCAGTTCCGCCGCGAATACGACCAGTTCGTGAACCTGCGCCCGGTGCGCCTCATGCCCGGCGTCCCCTGCCCCCTCGCGGGCCGCGAGCCCGGTGACATCGACATGATGATCGTGCGCGAGAACACCGAAGGCGAATACTCGGCCATCGGCGGGATCTCCTTCCCTGACACCGCGCGCGAGATCGTGGTGCAGGACACGATCATGACCCGCTTTGGCACCGAGCGGATCCTGAAGTACGCCTTTGACCTTGCCATGACGCGCCCTGAAAAGCACGTCACCTCGGCGACCAAGTCAAACGGCATTGCCATCACCATGCCCTGGTGGGACGCGCGCGTGGAGGAGATGGCGGAGAAATATCCCGAGATCCGCACCGACAAGTACCACATCGACATCCTCGCCGCGCAGTTCGTGATGAACCCGGACCGCTTCGACGTGGTCGTCGCCTCCAACCTCTTCGGCGACATCCTCTCCGATCTGGGCCCAGCCTGCACCGGCACCATCGGCATCGCGCCGTGCGGCAACATCAACCCGGACCGCTCCAAGCCCTCGCTGTTTGAACCGGTCCATGGCTCGGCCCCCGACATCGCGGGCCAAGGCATCGCCAACCCGGTCGGCCAGGTGTGGTGCGGCGCGATGATGCTGGAACATCTGGGCGAGACCGAGGCCGCCGCCGCCATCGTCACGGCCATCGAAAGCGCGCTGTCGAAGCCCGAAACGCGCACGAAGGACCTGGGCGGCGCGGCCGACACCGTAGGCTGCGGGACCGCCATCGCGGACGCCATCGCCTGAAACAAAGACGCCTCTCCCGTCACAGGTGGGAGGGGCGTCACACACGAAAAAGCCCGGCCAGGAAGCTATCCTGGCCGGGCTTTTTCGTGTCGAGCGGCGCGGCTGTACTCAGCGCGCGAGCGCCGGAGCGTGAAGCTTGACCGGGGCCTGCCCGCGCGCCACCGCGGTCTTGATCACGATATAGGAGAAGTACTTGGAAACGCCGATGCCGCTTTCCAGCAGCTCCTCCATCATCTCCTGGTACTCGGCGATACCGCGCACCACGAATTTCAGGAGATAGTCGAAGCCGCCACTGACGAGGTGGCATTCGACCAGTTCCTCATACTGCGCGATGCGCGTCTCGAACTTCTGAAAGTCGGCACGGCGGTGATCGCCCAGCGTTACCGAGGTGAAGACGATCTGGCTCGTGCCGATCTTGGCGAGGTTGATGATCGCGCTGTAGCCCGAAATCAGCCCCGCCGATTCCAGCCGCTTGACGCGGGTAAGACAGGGGCTGGCGGAAAGGCCTACCTTGTCCGCCAGTTCCGCATTGGTGATGCGGCCGCTTCGTTGCAGTTCGGCCAGGATGTTGATGTCGATCCGGTCGAGTTTCGGTGCATTGATCATGGTGCGGCCCCTGTCTTTTTCGGTACTTAATCCCCGTTGCGTAGCTCTTCCTGGTGCGCCTTCACAAGGTCGGCCATCGAATTGAACCGGAAGTCGTAAGTCGGCTCGTGCGAGGGGGTCATGGTCGCCCCGAAACCCTCCTGCGCGTGGCGACGGTAGATCCAGCAATTGGCCATACCGAACTTGCGCGCGGGAACGTGGTCATGGAACAGGCTTTCGGCGGTGTGCAGGATATCGCCCGGCTCCAGGCCCAGGTCGCCGATGTGGCCGTTCATGTACTCGAAATTGCGGTCCGAGGGCTTGTAGGCGCCCACGTCCTCGGCCGAATAGATCGCGTCGAATTCGACCTGCAGCTTCTCGTTCGAGTACTGGAAGGTCTTGTTGTCGACGTTCGAGAGAATGATCAGCTTGTAGTACTTCTTGAGGTACTGGAGCGCCCCCGGGCTGTCGACGAAGGCCGGCCAGTTGCGCACCGAGCGCCCGTATTCCTCGCACTCGGCCTGCGAGAAGGGAACGCCCCACTGCTCGGCCAGGCGCTTGTAGACGATGGGCAGGAGATCCCGATAGGGCTTACTCGGCGTCTGGGCCTGCTGGCGCGATTCGTGGCGCGCGTGGGCCTGCAGGATCTCGTCGCGGCTCATGTCGGTGCCCACCCGCGCGGTCAGTTCGCGCAGGCCCTCGATCATGCCCGATTCCCAGTCGATGAGCGTGCCGTAGCAGTCAAACGACAAGGCCTTGTAATCACCCAACCGCATCGCGGATCTCCTTGATAGTAAGCAGTTCGTCGAGGCTCTTGCGGAAGCGCTCCAGCATGAGGTCGACTTCATCGGTGGTGATGCACAGCGGCGGCGCGAAGCCGACGATGCCATCCCCGAAGGCCCGGAACACCACGCCGTTGCGATAGCCGATATCGGCAAGGTGCTGGGGCAGTTTCATCTGTGCAGTGGGCCGCGTCTTGGCCACCTTGTCAGTGACGAGCTCGACGCCGGCCAGCAGCCCCTGCGAGCGCACGTCCCCGACCAGCGGATGATCGCGCAGCGCCTCCAGCCCCTTGGCCAGGTGCGCGCCCGAGGCGACGCCGTTGGCGAGCAGGCCGCCCTCTTCATAGAGGCGCAGGACCTCCAGGCCGATCGCCGCGCTCACCGGATGGCCCGAATAAGTCATGCCGTGGCCGATCGAGACGCCCGGCGGGGTCGCATCGGCAATGGCGCGGTAGATCCGGTCCGACATGAACAGCGCGCCCATCGGCGCATAGCCCGAAGTCAGCCCCTTGGCGGTGGTCATGAAGTCGGGCGTCAGCCCCTCGTGCTCGCAGGCGAAGAGCGGTCCGGTGCGCCCGAAGCCGGTAATGACCTCATCGATGCAGAACAGGATGTCGAGCTCGCGGCAGGCCGCCTGCATCGCGGAGAGCCAGCCCTTGGGCGGGACGATCACGCCGCCCGAGCCCACCACCGGCTCGCAGAAGAAGGCCGCGACGTTCTCCGCGCCCAGTTCCTCCACCTTCGCCTTCAATTCGGCGACAGAGGACGCGATCAGCGCGGCATCGTCGCCCTCGAAGCGGTAGGGATAGGGGCACGAGATATGGTGCTGGACGGGCGTGGGCACATCGAACCCGGCGTGGAAGGCGGGCAGGCCGGTCAGGCCCGAGCCGGTGCTGCTCGAGCCATGATAGCCGCGCTCCAGCGCGATCATGTGCTTCTTCTGCGGGCGGCCCGTGATGTTGTAATAGTAGCGGATGAAGCGCACGACGCTGTCGACCGCGTCCGACCCGCCGAGCGAGAAGAACACGTGGTCGAGGTCCCCCGGCGCGCGCTGGGCAAGCTTGGTCGCGAGCTCGATCGCGGGTTCGGAACCGAAGTGGAAGTAGCCCGTGGCATAGGGCAGGCGCGACATCTGCTCGGTCGCGGCTGCAACGATGCTGTCCTGGCCATAGCCCACGTTGACGCACCACAGGCCGGCGAACCCGTCGAGCAGTTCATGCCCGTCGATGTCGGTGAGGTAGGTCCCCTTGCCCGAACGCAGGATCGTGGCCCCGCGCGCCTCGTGGTCGCGCCACGAGGCCACCGGGTGGATCCAGTGCGCCTTGTCGTTTTCCAGCAGTGAATTGGCGATCATGTTGTGTCCCTTGCGGCTCGGCCTTCCGTTGTAGTGGGACGGGGGTGTCTTTGCTCCCGATTGCGGCGGGGGCTGCCGCGTCTTCTGTCGTTTTTGGCCGGGCAGGCGGGCGAATCTGCTTCACACGCGCGCACGTACGACGATGCCGAGAATCCCGCAGAAACCCTTGCCTTTTTGCCCCTCATCATGCGCAATTCACGCAAGGACGTGGAGGGCACGAGGTGATCCCAAGCCCGCAGCCCCGCCCAAATCGGTACTATCTGCTGCGCCGCGAAGTCCCGCTCAGACGAGATCCTCTTCGCGTAAGGGGAGCTTTCGGATGCGCGTGCCCGTCGCCGCGTGCACCGCATTGACGAGCGCGCCCACCACCGGCGGCAGTGCCGGTTCGCCAAGCCCGGTCGGACCGTTGTCGCTGGGCACGAAGGCCACCTCGATCGCGGGCACCGCGTCGATGCGCATGAAGGGGTGGGTGTCGAAATTTGCCTGCTCGACCGCGCCGTCGACTTGGGTGATCTCCTGGCCCGCCATTGCCTGTCCCAGCCCTTCGATCACGGCCCCGCGCACCTGCTGCTCGGCGTTCAGGGGATTGACGATCTGGCTTCCGACATCGCCGGCCGCCCAGACGCGCGGCACACGCACCTGACCATCGCGCACCTGCGCCTCGACCACCACCGCGAAATACCCTGCATGGCTGAAGTAGAAGCCGAAGCCCTTGCCGCGCCCACTTTCGAGCCCGCCGCGTCCGGCCCAGTCGGCCATCTCCAGCACCTTTTCGATCACGCTACGCGCGCGACCAGTCTGGAAATCGGCCTCGCGCGGACCACTCCCCGGGATCGTACGGGCCTCCTCGCCAAGCAATTCCAGAAGAAGCGCCGGGAGATCGCGTCCACCCGCCTGCGCCACCTCGTCCAGGAAGGAGAGCAGCACGAAGCCCAGGCTATTCGAGCGCGGTGCGCGCAGCCAGCCGGTGGGCAGGTTGGTCGCGATCAGGCTCTGCTCGATCCGTGCATCGGCAAGGAGGTTCGCAGGGACGATCCCCGCCGCGACCTCGGCCCCGCGCGAGGGCTCTCCGCCCGCTCCGAAGGTCACGTAGTGGTCGCGAAAGGCAGTCAAGCGCCCTGCCGCGTCGATCCCGGCTTCCAGTTCATGCCACGCGCCCGCCCGGAAGAAGTCGCGGCGAAACTCGTCCTGGCGGCTGTAGAGGAGCTTGACCGGAACGCCCGGTACCTTGGCCGCGATAGCCGCAGCCTGGACCATGTAATCGCCCATGAGGCGCCGCCCGAAGCCTCCGCCTATGCGGGTGAAGTGGATGCGGATCGCCTCTTTCTCCAGCCCGAGCGCAGCAGCGACAAGCGCACGTCCGCTTTCCGGGTTCTGCGTGGGCGACCAGATCTCGATGGCATCGCCGGTGAAGAGCGCGGTCGTGTTCTGCGGCTCCAGCGTGCCATGCGCCAGGATCGGCACCGCATAGCGCGCCGAGATCCGCTGGCTGGCACCGTCCAGCGCGGAGGCCACATCGCCCTTGTCCAGAACGGTCTTCTCGGGCGCGCGGTCCAGGGCTTCACCCGCGCACTTCGCATAGCCTTGCGTGGAGTAGCCCTCCACCGCGCGGGTATCCCATTCAACCTGGAGTGCAAGGCGCGCCTGGTCGGCGCTCCACCAGCTTTTCGAGAGGATCGCGACGCCGTCGAGCAGCGATTCCGCCTGCCCGTCCCCCTCGATCACGAAGACATGTTCAATGCCGGGCAGCGCACGGATCTCGTCGAGGTTGGCCGAAACGAAACGTCCGCCCACCGCCGGGCAGGTTTCCAGCACGGCGTGGAGCATGCCCGGCCGGTCCACGTCGATCCCGAACAGCGGCTTGCCCTGCGTGATCGCGGGCGTATCGACGCCCATGACCCGTGTGCCCACGATCCGGAACGCGGACGGGTCCTTCAAGGTCACTGTCGCGGGATCAGGCGCTGTCTGACGCGCGGCGCCTGCGGCGAAGGTCGCATAGGGCGCCGCGCGCCCGCTCGCTTCGTGGAGCACCCGGCCCTCAGAACTCGACAGTGACGCGACCGGCACACCCCATTCCTGCGCGGCGGCGGCCAGCACCATCGCGCGCGCGGCCCCGCCTGCCTGGCGCATGGGCAGCCACTCGCGCCCCGTGGTGCGGCTGCCGCCCGCCGATTGCGCGCCATAGATCCCGGCATCGGCGTCGGTCTGCTCCACCGTCACGCTGTCCCAGGCGACGTCAAGCTCCTCGGCGATGAGCATGGGCAGCATGGTCTTGGCGCCCTGCCCGATCTCGGCGTTCTTGCCCCCGATCACGACTCGGTTGTCGGGCAGGATGCGCACGAACGCGGTGATCGGCGCGGCATCCAGCCCTTGCGCAGAGGCGCGCCCCAGCGGCAGCGCAAACTCGAACGCGACGCCGCCACCGGCAAGAAGGCTGGCGGCGATGAAACCCCGGCGGCTGAGAGAGGTCCGAGCCATGGTCATGCCTCCTTCGCCTTGTGCGCCGCGTCCTTGATGGCGGCGCGGATGCGGGTGTAGCTTGCACAGCGGCACAGGTTGCCCGCCATGGCCGCGTCGATGTCCGCATCGGTAGGTTCCGGCACTTCGTGGAGGAAGGCGGTCGCGTTCATGATCTGCCCGGCCTGGCAATAGCCACACTGGGGCACGTCGAGCGCGCACCAAGCCGCGACCACATGGCGCCCCACAGGGTCGGCCCCGGCCGCCTCGATGGTGGTTACGCTCTGGCCTTCGATGAGCCCAATTGGCGTGATGCACGAACGCGTCGCCACCCCGTCGACGTGGACCGTGCAGGCCCCGCACAGGCCCGCCCCGCAGCCGAACTTGGTGCCGGGCAGGCCGATATCCTCACGCAGTGTCCACAGGAGCGGCTTGGCCGGATCGACGTCGAGCGTCGTCTCGTCGCCATTGAGGGTAAAGCGGATTGCCATCGTGTCCTCCGTGGGGCCTCAAGGCCCGTGCGTCCCATACTGCCCGTTTACAGCACAGGCCCTAGCGCGAACCAACCGGGATTTTGTGCCGGATTGCCCGGATCGACCCACCACTCCTGCCATCTGCGCGCACTTGCGCGGGAGAGCCCACCTTCGCGCCTGATTTTCCCGGTCTTTCTTTCCAGGACTGCCTTTGCGCCTGCCCCGGAAGCGTTAGGATGGGAGTGAACCACAGGACCACACACGCCATGACCGATCTCGTCATCCTGACCGGCGCAGGGATCTCTGCCGAAAGCGGCCTTGCCACCTTCCGCGGCGAAGGGGGCCTTTGGGAGGATGTGGACCTCCGCGCGCTGTGCTCGGCCGAGGGGCTCGCCGCCCAGCCCCGCAAGGTCCACGCCTTCTACGACGCGCGCCGGGCGCAGCTGCGCGAAGTGGCTCCCAATCCGGCCCATGCCGCCCTTGCCCAGTTGCAGGAGCGCTGGACCAGCGAAGCACGCGGAGCCTTCACGCTCGCCACCATGAACGGCGATGACCTGCACGAACGCGCAGGAAGCCGCGATGTGCGGCACCTTCACGGCACGCTCTTTGCCGCGCTGTGCGCCGAATGCGGCAATCGCGTGGGCTGGGAGGGCGAGCTCCCCGTGCGCGAGGACTGCCCGGCCTGCGACGCGCCCGCGCTGCGCCCCGATGTCGTCCTCTTCGGCGAGACCCCGCGCCATCGCCACGCGCTCGAAGCTCTGGCCACAAAGGCCGACATCTTCATCGCCATCGGCACATCCGCCAGCGTCCATCCCGCCGCCCGACTGCTCGGCCTTGCCCGCGCGAACGGCGCCGTCACCATCGAGGTCAACCCGGCTCCAACCGGCGCTGCAGACATCCTCCATGTCCTGGAGGGCCCGGCCAGCGAAGAGGTGCCAAGGCTCGTACGCGACCTCCTTGCCGGAGCCCACGCCGTGCCGTTCTGAGCCGCGCAAAGGCAAGACGGCTCCATCGTCTTCAAGCTGTCACGCGAAGGCCATAGGCGGCGTCCCCAAGGGGATACGGGGCTGTCACGATGCACTTCGACGAAACGGCGTACCGCAAACTGCGCACCGACATCTACGGCTTTGCCTATAGGCGGCTGGGCGACCACACCGCGAGCGAGGACGTGGTGCAGGACAGCTTCGTGCGCCTGGCTCACTACGCCCCCGATACCGTGCGCAACGTGGGCGCCATGCTGCGCCGGATCGCACGCAACCTCATCGTCGACCACGCGCGCCTGGGCCTGCGCCGCGCCGAGGACGTGCCCGCCAGCGAAATCGAGATTCCCAGCGAGCAACCCTCCCAGGAGCACGCCATGCTGCAACGTGAACGGATGAACACGGTGTCGGGCATCATTGCCGCCATGCCCCGCCAGCGCCGCGAGGTCTTCATCCTGCGCCGCCTTCACGGGCTTTCCGCCAAGGACGTCGCCGCCCAGCTCGACATCAGCCCGAGCGCGGTCGACGCCCATGTCGCGCGCGCAGTGCTTTCGCTCCACCGCGCCATGGCCAGCCAGGACGAGTCGGCATGACGCCGCCCGACGACGCCCTGCCGGACGACGAGGACGAGGCCGCCGCGCTCTGGGTGGCCCGCCATCTCAGCCATGCGGTCGATACCACCGCCTTCGCAGCCTGGCTTTCCGGCGCGCCAGACCGGCGTGCGCGCTTCGAAGCGCTCTGGGCGACCTGCATGGACGAGGCCGTCACCGACGGCCTGCGCCTTCATGCCGAAACCGCGCCGCGGCCCGCCGGCAACGACAACGCGGGAACGGCTCCGCGTGCCTCGCGTCGCCGTGCGCTTGGGCTGGCCGCAGGCGGAGCCCTGCTCGTGGGCGCACTCGCCCTTGGCCTCCCGCAACTGCGCTTTCAGCTCACGCCCGAGAACAGCTGGAGCACCGGCCCCGGAGAAGTGCGCGCGATCACGCTGGCCGACGGATCGCAGGTCCATCTCAATGGCAACAGCCGCCTTTTCGCCCGCATCGGGGAGACCCGGCGCGAGGTCCGGCTGGAGACGGGCGAGGCGCTGTTCGACGTGACGCACGACCCGGCCCGCCCCTTTACCGTGAGCGCACAGGACAGCACCGTGACCGTGCTGGGCACGCGCTTCGACGTTGCCCTCAACGGCGAGGCCGTGGACCTGCAGGTCGAGCGCGGTCTGGTGCGCTTTGCCGCCAATGCACCGGGCATCGCCCCTGTCAGGGTTCCTGCCGGTCACACAACGCGCCTCGCCGATGGTGTGATCGCCCCGCTTGCGCGCATCCGGGGCGAGGACGCCGAAAGCTGGCGCAGCGGCTGGCTGCAGGTGCGCGACATGCCGCTGGACGAACTCGTCCCCCAGCTGGAGCGCTGGACCGACCGGCAGATCCTGGTCGAGGATCCGGCCCTCCTGCGCACGCGCGTCGCGGGCCGCCTGCACCTTGCCGAGCCGGTCACGGTGCTGGAGAACTTGGGCCTGCTCCACGGTTTCTCGGTGAAGGACACCGGTCATGCTCTGGTGCTCGACCGCATCTAGTACGACCCCATTCGACCGCGGGGAAACCGCCCGGTGATGCGCCTTGCGGTTGCGGCCAGCCTTGCCGCGATGGCGGCGCTTGTGGCCTCCCCGGCGGATGCCCGCACGCGCGACTTCGCCATTCCGGCAGGCGCGCTGGGCGACGCGCTCAATGCCTGGTCCGCGCAGAGCGGCGTCCAGGTCCTGAGCGCACCCGAAACGCTGGAAGGTCGCCGCAGCCAAGGTGCGCACGGACGGATGTCCCAGACAGACGCGCTCGAACGCATCCTTGTGGGCACCGGCCTCATCGCCCAGCGCCGGGCCGGAGCCGTCCTCATCCGCCCCCGCGCGACGGCCTCCGCCCGCACTGGCGCTGCAGCGCGTACCCCGTCCAGCGCAGCACCCGCCTACGCACCGCCCCCGCTGACCGGAGATCCCATCCACGTCATCGGCCTGCGCATGTCCGAGCGCCGCGCGCGGGCGGCCAAGCGCGAGGCCCGCGTCATTGCCGATGCCATCTCCAGCGACGAGGTGCGCCGCCTTCCCGACACCAGCGTGGTCGATGCCATGCGCCGTATCCCCGGGATCTCGGTGATCCCCATTGCCGACAACGAACACCCGCGCGACGTGCCCGTCGCCCCGGTCGTGCGCGGGCTCATGCAGACCTACAACAACGTCACCGTGAACGGCCTCGCCATCGCCTCGACGGGCATTCCCGAGGCGGGCGTGAACAGCGCCAGCCGGGGTGTACGGCTCGACATCCTGCCCACCGCGCTGGTCAGCGAGCTCGTCGTTCTCAAGACCTTCACGCCCGAGCGCGATCCCAACGCCATCGGCGGCGCCATCGACATCCGCACGCGCAGCGCTCTTGCACGCGGCGGCGCCCCCTTTGCCTCACTCGAAGCCGGACTGACCCGGCCCAGCCGCCATGGCGAAGTGCAGCCCCAGTCTACCCCCGGCCTCCACGCCAGCGGCACCTTTGCCACGACCTTCGGGCCGGAGCGCCGTTTCGGTCTCGTGCTCTCGGCCGACACCCGCCGCCTCCAGAACAACAGCGACATGCACGGCACCAGCGACAGCGGGTTCCTTGCATTCTACGCTGCAGACGGCACGCGCGTGGACGAAGATGACCCGCGCGCGCAGGGGCGTCCGGTGCCGGTTCAGGACAAGTACTGGATCAACAGCTCGGATCGCCGCCGCCATGGCCTCTCGGCTCGTTTCGAAGCCGATCTGCCCGATCTGGCGATCTCCACGTTCCTGGGCAGCTTCACCTTCCGCGATGGCTTCATCCGCAACGAGGTCGTGATCGAACCACGCGGCGCGATCACCCGGACAAGCGACACCTCGGGCTACTTCGCGCGCGGCGCGGTGCAGGTGGGCTACCGCGACGGCGTGACCCGCACCACCACCCGGCTTGCGCTGTTCGACGCCACCTGGTCGCCTACGGACAAGGACCGCATCTCGGTTCGCGGTGCGCGCACGCGGGCGACCATGGACGAAGACTACACCATGGTGAAATTCACCTCGGGCCGCGATGCCGAGGGTGAAGTCACCGGATCGGCGGCCTTCCCGGTCACCTACGACACGAGCGCGCTCCACCACAGTTTCACCGTGCCGCGCGCAAGCTACACGAACCTGGCGCTCTACCCTGCCGCCTATTGGCGCGAGCGGGCGCGCCGCGCGGTCTCCGACCTCGATACCGCACGCCTCGACTGGCGACGCAACATGGCGCCCGGCGACAGCGGGCTCGGCCTTGCCGCAGGGGCGGGCGTGCAACGCGCGCGCTATCACTACCGCTATGCCAACGCCGCGTGGAGCACCGACAACCGCGATCTGACCCTGGCGCAGGCGGGAGAGGTGCGCACCAATTCCCTCCCCTACAACCGCGCGGGGCTGGAACTGATCGTGATCGATCCCGACAGGGCCTGGGCGCAGTTCGCGGCCAACCAGGAGGACATCGCGCTGACCTCGGACATCGGCGATGCC